>CAYWZW010000046.1:12829-43274 GCA_964462945.1 uncultured Pirellulales bacterium | reverse complement strand
GGCTGAAGCTCTATCCTTTTTGGTTGCGGCTGAGCGAAGCGAAGCCGCGCTGGGCACTTCGGGGTCAATACGTTCACCGGCCGCGAGTGGGGCACCGGAATGGAGGACCCGAAAATCTTCAATCCCGAAAAGCTGGACACCGACCAGTGGTGCCGGATGATGAAGGCGGCAGGCATGACCCAGGTGATTCTGACCGCCAAACATCACGACGGATTCTGCCTGTGGCAGACGCGATACACCACGCACTCGGTCGCGTCGAGCACGTGGCGCGGCGGCAAAGGCGACGTGCTGCGCGACCTGGCTGATTCGTGCCGCAAGCACGGCCTGAAACTCGGCGTCTATTTGTCCCCTGCGGATTTGTATCAGATCGAAAGCCCCGACGGCCTGTACGGCAACCTGAGCCAGTATTCTGAGCGGACGATTCCTCGCCCTGTGCCGGGGCGTCCGTTCCGCGATGAGCGAACCTTCAAATACATCGTGGATGATTACAACGAATATTTCCTGAACCAGCTTTTCGAGCTGCTGACCGAGTACGGGCCTATCCACGAGGTCTGGTTCGACGGCGCGCACCCCAAGCGCAAAGGCGACCAGAAATACACCTACGCGCAGTGGTACGCGATGATCCGCGAATTGGCCCCGGAGGCGGTGATATTCGGCAAAGGCCCGGACGTGCGCTGGTGCGGCAACGAGGCCGGCGACACGAGGGGAGCCGAGTGGAGCGTCATTCCCATAAGTGCGCCGGCGGACAAATTCGACTGGCCGGACATGACGGGGCAGGATTTGGGCAGCCTCGACAAACTCCAGGAGACTCTCAATCGCGGCGGATACCTGCACTGGTATCCGGCCGAGACCGACACCTCCATCCGGCAGGGCTGGTTCTGGCGCGACGAAGAGCAGCGCGTCAAGACGACCGAGCAAATCCTCGATATCTGGTTCCGCTGCGTCGGCGGCAACAGCGTGCTCTTGCTGAATGTCCCGCCCAACAGGGACGGGCTGCTTGCCGAGCGTGACACCAAGGCGCTCACGGAAGTCGGCCAAGTCCTCCGCGAGACATTCAAGACTAACCTGGCCGCCGGCGCCACGGCGACGGCCTCAGCCAGCCGCGGCCCCGGCTTCGAACCGGCCGGCGCGCTCGACGGCGATACGACGACCTGCTGGATGCCGCCCGATTGGACGACGCAGGCGGAGCTTGTGATTACGCTGCCCGGCCCGAAGACCTTCAATGTCGTGATGTTCCAGGAGCAAATCCGCGACTACGGCCAGCGCATCGCCAAATTCGCCGTCGATGCACAGGTGAACGGTCAATGGCAGCAAATCGCCGAGGGCCAGACCGTCGGCTACAAGCGAATCTGCCGCACGCCCGATGTCACTACCGACAAGGTCCGAATCAGAATCCTGGACTCCCGCGTCTGCCCCACCATCGCGACCTTCGGCCTCTTCCTTGCCCCGCCGATCCCATAGAATCCAGAATCAGCCACGAAGGCACTAAGGCACGAATTTGCACTTCGATATTGACCTGGCAGCAAGGCAGGGTGCGATATTTCGCACCATTTATCCATTCCCGAAATACCAGAATGTGGCAAAAAGCAGCAGTAGCAGGCCCAACTGGGCGCAAAGCCAGAATATAAATCTCTTTCGAACGATTACCGCAATAAGCAGCAGGCTCCACGTCAAGACCGCCTGTATTAGGAATACCACGAACGTCCAGACCGTCGCGGCCGAGCGCGCATTAGCACCGAAACCGACACCAGAAATGCCAAGACATACCTCGTGCGCGGGCCAGGACATAATCAGTACGGGCAAAGCCGCTCTTTGAACGGCGGGACAGCGTTTCATCCTCCTTGATCCGACGTCGGACCAGGCGTACCACGACACCGCGGCCCAAACAGCAATCAGGACGATGACTATAGCCAACCTCAAATACCTTGACGACGCCTTCTTCATTCTATTAATCGAAATCTCAGAGCAGATCTTCAATGATTCTTTTGCCGTGCACAACAGTAAGGATATGTATTTCAGACGCGAGAATCTCGTAAATAATTCGATACTGGAATACGAATACTTCGCGAATGGATTCGTCCTTCTTCTCCGGCACGACACGGCCGAGTTTAGGGAATTGCATTAGCCTCTCCGGGGCCTGAAATATCCGCTCGACGGTTGATTCCGCATAAATCGTTGAGTCGCGGGCAATGTACTCTGCGATTGCTTCAATATCTTCGATTGCCTGAGGCGACCAGATCAGTTTGTAATCCATTTGGATAACCTGGCTTTAGCCTCTTCGTGAGAGATCCCTTTGCCGTCACGTATAGCTTGCTGGCCCTTCTGGATTTTATCTAAGACATAGAGGTGGTATTGGATGTCTTCCACCGTGCTATCATCCGGAAGGCTTCGGATCATTTGTTCCACGTTTTGCTTTAGTGATTTCATAACCAACAGTATAACTGAATGGGCACAAAATATCAATCAATTTTAATCCTGGGAATCCTGCCCAAACTTAGACACAGACCCGTCCGGCGTAGCCCCACAGGGCGAAAACGGATTAACACCGATTTACACGGTTTTCGATTTACCACAAAACAGGCTCTGAGCGAAGCCGAACGGGAAAGATAATATGACATAGCCAATCTTGATTAAAACTTCGTGGTCCTTTCCATTCGACAGGCTCAGGACGGGCGGGAGCTTCGTGGTAAAAGAACTTATTATTGCTCGGCAGAAACAGGTGTACGCCCCCAACAGAATCCTCTCACACGATTTGCCGCACCTGAAAAATATGCAAGGCGTCCCCCGATTTTCCCAAGGCGTCCCCCGATTTTCCCACCGACAACGGAGCGAGAACCCGGATCGCTGAGGAGAAATTGCTGGTTGCGGTGCATCAAAGAGTGGCAAAATGTTGGATTTTCAGCGAATTGGCGTGTCTTGGGGCCCTTCTGGCAAGCGTATTGGCCGGGTTTATGGCCAGACATGTTGAAATTGAACCCCTGTTGTGGTACTATAGACAGTGTGGCGTACAGGAGCACCGACTATGAAGTTAAATGGGAAATCCCGGTCTGATACCGTACAAAAACCAATATCAATCAAGAACCTGGCTGGTGCAGTGCTTGTTCTTCTGGCAGCGGTCGGAATCGGGATGGTTATCAGGGAATTTCGTTTTAGGTCTTGGGAAAAGCACCTGGCACAGGCTCCAAAAGCAGCTCAACCGGCCGATATACCCAAAACCAAGCAGGCACCGAAAGGGCCGGAAATTCAAAATATCCAAGAGCAGTTACCCATTGAAGAGGTTTCCGTCGAGCCAGAGCCGCTCGCGCCTGAACCCGCCAGTCCGCCGACATCACTGGCGGATGCCGATGGTCAGAGTAATACCGCAGTTCAAGCGGAGCCGGCGGCAGCCCCGCTCGACCAGGATCCTCGCTTCAACGACCCGGCGATCAAGGAACAGCGCGGACGCGCCGCTTTGGGTTTGATCGGCCACAATCCCGAAGCCGACGAGGTCTGGATCCAGATTATCAACGATCCGAGCCTCTCGGCGAACGCACGCCAGAACCTGATTGAAGATTTGAACGAGGATGGGTTGTCAGACCCGCGAAATCCCACCAGAGATGATCTGCCGGTGATTAAGTACCGCATCCAGCTCATTGAAGAACTCTCGCCTGACGCCATGGACAAGGTCAACTCGGACGCCTTCCAGGAAGCACACAAGGACCTCGTGAACATGGCCAACCGCCTGGCCCGGCGGTAGGATCTTGGTGAAGGTTCCTTCCATCCGACAGCGCGTGGTTTGAACAGGTCTGAGTGCTCTCGCACGATTTGCCGCACCTGAAAAATATGCAAGGCGTCCCCCGATTCTCCCGATTCAGTAGAATCCCGAATTAGCCACGAAGGCACTAAGCATGCCCTGAGCCAGTTCGACTACGCTCATGGTAAACTCCGCCGAAGGGACACGAATTTGCACTTCGATATTGGCCTGACAGATAGCCCGTAGGATGGTGCAGCTTCGCTGCCCATGCGGTTCAGGCCCCGTGACATTGACAGCATTCCCTTGGGGACGCCACCGTTAGGCATCCCAAATGGGACTTATGGTGAGGCAATACAGGGCTACGACTGAGCTTGGCCGAAAATCTTGCTCATCCTACAAAACGGCACCCTCATAATTCTTCCCTGCGAATGTCACCGCTGGCTTGCCTTGGGAATAACTGGTGCGGTGACGATCAGTCCATGCGACGGGTGTATTAGATTTCTAATCAGCTTATCTTTATCAACATCCCCGACGTCCCGATATAGTATACTCACTACATCGGCATATGATTTTGCAAGCTCCTGGCGCTTATTTGTATCGCTGATTCGTGTGATGAAATGCTGCGTAGGGAATTGCAGGTTATACAAGGCTTGTGCTGCGGAATCTCTCTTCTTGTGATCTACAATGTATCTTATGGTATCTGTCAGACTCCTGTAGCAATGAATGAGCAACTCAATCATGTCCGCATTAATAGGATATTCTACGGTACTGTTTCTAATCCGGATGAGTATCTCTTCGATGAGGTCTCTTTCTGTGCGATTGGACTTGATAGTTGGTGAGCTACTATTTTTTGATAATATCTTTTTTGTTGTCGCATCAAGCTCGGGCCACCATTTTTCAAAGGCACTCCTCAATGTTTCGACGGACAGACTGTCGGGCTCAAGCTGCTCATTAATCGAAGCCAAAACATTATAGATACCTTCGGGGCTGAACTGGTTCAACTGGAATTGTGTCAAAGGACCTTGGACATCAGTTGGTTTAAGACCGAATAAGATGGGGCATACTCTAGCTTCGAGCTGTTTTGACAAAGCACCTGCTTCAAACATGAGCCACGGAGCATTCAAATTGTCACGCGTGAGACATATAATACCGATCTTTGTTGATTGCAGTTTTTCTGCAATTTCGCTACTCCATCTTGTTCCGGCTTTAATGTCTACTGGTGAATAGAATGGATTTATAGCTTGAATTACATTTGGAAGCCATCGGCGAAGGGCTTCCGCCAATTCTTTACTTTCCTCCCCAGACCAGCTAATAAAGATATTCATAACATATTCCCGTGAGTTTTGGGACTACTTATTCAAGAACACACTAACGACTTCGTAGTTTAACCACATGGGTTCTGCTCCAGAAGCCACAGCAGATTCTGAATTTCGTAGTTGAATCATATCTGTATCCGACAATGCCTTCCCTTCAGCGAGGCTGTGCTTTTTCGCATTTGTGGTTGGATGATATGACATGAGCGGTGGGCTTGCAAGGGAAATTTTGTGTGAATAAAGGCAATTGTTTGGAGTTGCGGTTGTCCAAAGGGGCGTGCCGTCTTCTGAACGCTTTTTGTCATCTCGACTGAAGCCGAAGGCGGAACGGAGAGATCTGTTCAAAATAGATTCCTCGACGGAGTTTACTCTGAGCGCAGTCGAATGGGCTCGGAATGACAGTGGGTGGCTGCCTGCCAACGTGCCTCGTTTCTGCGGAGGAATTTCTGAGGACTCCATAGTAGAAAAACTCTGTGTCCTCGGTGCTCTCCTTCGATTGGGCTCAGGACGACGTCTGTGGCAAGAGATACGGACTATTTTTTGGAAGATTTTAGTTTCTTGATAATCAGCTCTGCGGCTTTTTGGCCGGACTTGAGCATGCCGCCGAAGATGGGGCCCATTCGGGGCAGGTTGTAAACGGCGCAGACGGACATGCCGGCTACGTAAAGGCCGGGGAAGATCTCGCCGGTCTTTTCCACGACGCCGGCCTCGGCCTTCTCGACGTCCATGAAGCTCTCCTGTATCCCCTTCGGGCAAAGCTGCGGCCTTCTTTTGGTCAGCATGTTGACTACTTCCGCAGGGTGACCCGTCGTATCGACCACGTACTTGGCAGCGATGCAGAACGGGTCCACGTGCAGGCCGGCGATCTTTATCGCCGTACCGTTCACCACGATGCCCTCGATTCGCTCGGTTTTGAGGATGATATCCTCGGCCTCCATCAGGTTGAAGATTTCCGCGCCCGCCTTTTTCGCCTTGTAGGCCAGCGCCGTGGCGAACTCGATTGCATCGGTGACATACAGGCCTTTTTGCCTTTTCGCCGCGATGCCGAATTCGTCGAGAATGTCTTTATCCTGGACGGCGATGACGTTGTAGCCCGCAGCCCCGCCCCAGATGCCTCCGCCGATGGACAGCTTCCTTTCGATAATGACGGTCTTGACGCCCGCCTTGGCCAGATAATACCCTCCGGTCAATCCCGCGGGCCCGGCCCCGACGATGACCACGTCATTTTCAAGATGTTCCAGCAACCGCATGTTATATTCTTCGAGGATTGCCCTGGAAATTTCAGTCTCGATCATGTGTATCTTATAACACCCCCCGCCGTTCTCCACAAGTTTTTCTTGCCTGCAGCCTGCGGGTGCAGTTCGAGATTGTAGGTACATTCTCCCAAAGGCCGGTGCCTGCTGTCATTTCGACTGGAGGTCCGCCGGAGGCGGGCCGGAACGGAGAAATCTGCTTGCACATCGGTAGTGTGTCCTGTTCGCAGCCAGATCTCTCGACTTCGCTTCGCTGCGCTCGAGATGACTCGACCTCGCTACCTAACGATCATGACATGCACCCTTGAGTAACGTTTGTGTGTATTTTGATTGACAACGGGAGCGGATGAGCATATCATTTCGATGTAAGCCGTACTTTTAGGGAGGACGACGTAAGCTATGTCAGGTAAAGGATTTACGCATCTTCATTTGCACAGTCAGTATTCGCTGCTGGATGGCGCGATTTCGCTCGATAATCTACTGAAGCAATGCAAGAAGCTCAACATGGAGGCTGTGGCCGTCACCGACCACGGCAACATGTTCGGCGCTGTCGAGTTCTATACGAAGGCCTTGGCCGCACATATCAAGCCGATCATCGGGATCGAGGCCTACGTTGCGCCCGGCAGCCGGCTCGATCGGACAAAGACCAGCATCGCCGATGCGGCCTATCATCTGATACTGTTGGCTCAGAACAACGCCGGCTATCAAAACCTGCTGAAGCTGGCGAGCACCGGCTATCTGGACGGGTTCTACTATCGCCCGAGGATTGACAAGGAAATCTTAGCCGAGCTGAACGAGGGCCTTATCTGCGCCACCGCCTGCCTGAAAGGGGAGGTCGCGGCGGCAGTTGCCGGCGGCGACGAGAAAGCGGCACACCGGGCGGCGGAAAGTTATCTGAAGATTTTCGGGCCGGAACGATTCTTCATCGAGATACAAAGCCACGAAGGCGACGACCCGAACGCTCGTCAGGGACTAATTGATCTTGCGAAAAAGATGGGGCTGGGCCTGGTGGCGACAAACGACGTGCACTTCTTAGAGCAGAGCGACCACGAGGCCCACAATTGCCTTTGCGCCATCAGCACGGGCAAGCACTCCGACGACCCCGACCGGATGATTTATCCGCCGGACGTCTATCTCAAGAGTCCGCGCGAGATGCGTCAGCTTTTTGCCGAAACAAGCGAGGCCTGCGACAATACGCAGGCGATTGCCGAGCGCTGCAACGTCGAGATCGACTTGAAGACCCGGCACGCGCCGCGTTTCGAGCCGCCGGACGGCTCGACCCCCGAACAATTTCTCACTAAGTTGTGCCACGAGGGGGCAAAGAGAAGATACGGCGAAGTCACCGAGCAAATCAGGGCCAGACTCGACAGGGAGCTGGACGTGATCGAGTCGAAAGGCTTTGCCAGCTACTTCCTCATCGTGTGGGATTTCTGCGAGTATGCCCATCAACACGGCATCCCCATCGGGGCCAGGGGCAGCGGCGTGGGGACGCTGGCCGGATACTGTCTCGGGCTGTGCGACGTGGACCCCATTCGATACGATTTGCTCTTCGAGCGCTTCATGGACCCGCACCGCAACGAGATGCCCGATATCGACATCGACATCTGCCAGGTGCACCGGGCGAAAATCATCGACTACGTGCGGCAGAAGTACGGCCACGTCGCGCAGATCATCACGTTTGGAACGATGAAGGCGAAGGCGGTCATTCGCGACATCTGCCGGGTGCTCGGCGTGCCGTTGAGCGAAGCGGACAAGCTGGCCAAGCTCGTGCCGTTCTCGCTCGATATGACGCTTGACAAGGCGCTCAAGACCGAGCCTGAATTGAAGGCCGCGTACGATCAGAGCGAAGTGACCAGAAAGGTCATCGACATCGGCCAGAAGCTCGAGGGCCTTGCCCGGCACGCCTCGGTCCACGCGGCGGGCGTGGTCATTGCGGACGAGCCTTTGACCAATTTCGTGCCGTTGTACAAGGCGCCCGGCTCCGACGACATCGTGACACAGTTTGAAGGGCCGACGGTCGAGAAAGTCGGCCTGCTGAAGATGGACTTTTTGGGCCTGACCACGCTCAGCGTCCTGGAACGCGCCCGCCAGTTGGTCAAGGACGTCCACGGAACAGACATCGACCTGGAAAAGCTCGATCTGGCCGACGCGAAGGTCTTCGAGCTTTTTTCGGAAGGCCGAACGAAAGGCGTTTTCCAGTTCGAATCGGGCGGTATGCAGAACCTGCTGATGAAGATGAAGCCCGACCGGATCGAAGATTTGATCGCCGCCAACGCGCTGTACCGGCCCGGCCCGATGATCCTGATTCCCGACTATATCGAGCGCAAGCACGGGGCCAAGTGGAGCCTGCCGCACCCGATCATGACCGAAGTGCTCGAAGAAACGTACGGGGTAATGACGTATCAAGAACAAGTTATGCGAATCTGCAACCGCCTGGGGGACATCCCGCTGCGCGAGGCATACGCCCTGATCAAGGCCATCAGCAAGAAGAAGGCCAAGGTCATTGCCAAGGAGCGGGAGCGATTTATCGCCGGCTGTGTGAATAAAGGCTTGAGCAGCCAGCAGGCCGAGCAGATTTTCGAGCTGATCGAGCGGTTCGCCGGCTACGGCTTCAACAAGAGCCACTCGACCCGCTACGCGTTCATCGCGTATCAGACGGCCTACATGAAGGCGCACTGGCCCGTCGAGTTCATGGCGGCCCTGCTGACTTACGAAATGGACAACACCGACAAGATCGTCGATTATATCGCCGAGTGCAGCCAGATGGGGATCGAGGTGCTGGCGCCCGACATCAACCAAAGCGGCGTCGATTTTACGCCGCTCTATGAGCAGCAGGGGCAGGAGGGGCAAAAGAACAAGGGCGTCATCCGCTTCGGGCTGGCCGCCGTCAAGGGCGTGGGCGAAAAGGCCGTCGAGCAAATCATTGTCGCCCGGCAGCAGGTCGGCAGGTTCCGCAGCCTGTTCCATTTCTGCGAGAACGTGGACCTGCGGGCGGCCAATAAGCAGGTGCTCGAGGCCCTCATCAAGGCCGGGGCGTTCGACAAGCTGGGCGGGGGCCGGGCGCAGATGATGGCCGGGCTCGAAGGGGCCATGGAGAATGGCGCGAGCTTGCAGGCCGACAAGCAAAAGGGGCAAATGAGCTTCTTCGGCCAGATGGCCGACCAGAGCGATTATTCACAGGACCATAAGCGCCTGCCCGTTGTCGCCCCCTGGCCCGAGCCGCAGATGCTGGCTTATGAGAAGGAGGTTCTCGGCTTCTATGTCACCAGCAACCCGCTCAGCCATCACGCCGAGACGATCAGCATCTATTCCACCCACAACAGCGCAGAACTGACGGAGGCCAACGGCGAGAAACAGATCGTCATCGGCGGCATGATCACCAAGATACGATTCAACCTGACCAAGACGGGGCGGAACGCGGGCTCGAAGATGGCCGTCTTCACGCTTCAGGATTTGCAGGGCCAGGTCGAGGTGGTGCTGTTTCCCGAGGTGCTGAACCGGTATGGTGACATGCTGGCCGCGGATACCGTGGTGTTTGTCAAAGGCAAAGCCGATTACCGCAGAGAAAAACCCAACGTCATCGCCGAGGAGCTGATCAGTCTCGAAGGGGTGCGCGAGCATTTGGCCGCGAAAGTCAAAATCAAGCTGAACGCCGAGGACGTGAGCAAAGAGAAGGTGGCGATGATCAAGAGCATCTGCCAGCATCACAAGGGCAGGAGCCCCGTCTATGTCGCGGTGCGAACCCACAAAGGCAAGGTCTATGCCGCCGCCGACAAGGAATTGAGCGTCAACCCCGATATAGACTTCTGCCGGAAAATGCGGCAATTAGTCGGCGAAGAAAACTTCCAGTTAGTAAAATAGGATTCTTGAAACTTGATTATGTGGCTGCCAAAGGATGAAAGAATATTACTCCGTTACTATTATTCGCAGGGTAGAGCGGATAATATTTGCCAGCGAGATCCCGATACGATAATAAAGGAATTGCGCGAAAAGAAGAAGCAGAAGGGAAAACATATCGACGAAACATTCGTTATGAATGTACTCAGAGCTTTGCAGAAGCACGCTCTTGTCCAAGGTGTTAAAAAAGTGCGCGAGACCGGCCAGATAGAAGTCAAGCTGAGTAGTGAAGTAATAAATCTTGGGAGAAAATATAGCTCCACTATCGGTACTATGGGAGTCTGGTTTACCGAACATATGTGGTTTTGGATAGTTTTAGGAGTGGCAATCAGCGCTATCGCACTTATAGTTACGATTCTCAGGAATTGAGCGATAGAGACTGGAAAGAAGAATCTTAAGGCCGGTTTCTTGTTCTTGATGATGTTTTAAGATGGTATGATAATAGCTTCTGTTGCTGGAAGTAATTCCGGTTACTAATGCCCATTGCGATTTGTGTGAGATTATGTTTACGGAACAAGAAAAAGAGTTACTGAAGCAGCGGTTGGTCGGCTCTCTGAAGACCGAAAGGGAGGTGTGCCGGATTGTTGTTTTTGGTTCGTTTGTTACCTCGGACAATCCCCATGATCTGGATGTTGCCGTATTTCAGGACAGCGACGAGAAATACCTTCCACTGGCTCTGAAATATCGCAGAAAAACCCGCGATATTGCTCGCATGATTCCTATGGACATCTTGCCTTTAAGGGCCGGCGTACAGGGTGAAACTTTCCTGGACGAAATTGAGCGCGGCGAGGTCATCTATGAAAGAGCAGACGAAAACGTGGCTTGAATATGCCGATGAGAACCTGCGGTCGGCCAAAATTCTTTTGGAGAGCGACCTTTACAATCCCTGTCTGCAAAACGTGCAACAAGCGGTCGAGAAGATGCTCAAGGCGCTCTTGGCCGAGTCGGCGATCAAAATAAGAAAGACCCATAGTATCAACGAGCTGGTGACGATTCTTGCTGAAAACGGTGTAAGGGTCAATATCGAAGAGGACGGGCGTGACTTAATCGATTCGATCTATTTGCCGTCAAAGTATCCGGTCGGTGGTGTCCTGCCGGATTTCGAACCGGATATGCAGACCTGTAGGCAATGTGTGGCTATAGCTGAACACCTGAGAGAGTCAATTCAGGGTCTCTTATCGCAAGGTAACTAAAATTCCAGAGTCATTGCGTCGCCGGATTCAGTTACTCCTGCAAGTTTGTGAAGGGCGTTCATGTTTTTCTGGCGGCGAGGGTGTAGATGGGTCTTTGGTCTTTGAGGTATTTTCGTTCGAAGTTTGTGCCGACCCATTCGCCTGTTTCGGCGCCGGCGGGTTTGAGAAAATCAATTTCCTCAAGCTTGTCACTTCGGGCGGCGATGACCGCTTTTATCTGTTCAAAGTAATCGGCATGGTCGGTGGCGATTCGCAACTGTCCCCCGGTTTTCAGGCAGCGGATCAGGTGCTCCAGATTGGCGGGGCACAGAAAGCGCCTCTTGTGGTGACGCTTCTTCGGCCAGGGGTCGGGGAAATAGACGTGAAAATAATCGACCGAGTCGTCCGGCACGAAGCCGGCTATGAAACCGGCGGCGTCGGTGCGAATGATCCGCACGTTCGTCAGGCCCCATCGGCCGATGCGATCGACGGTGTAGCGGTAATATTTGCGCGCCCGTTCGATACCGAGGAAGTTGTCGTCCGGCCGGGCCTTCGCCTGGCCGAGCAGGAAAGCGCCTTTGCCGGCGCCGACCTCGACGTGGACTGGTCCGGGACGTCCGAAAACCTGAACAACGTCGATTGTGCCGTCCAGGTCCTCGGGCCTCAACGAAACGCCGGGATAGTCCTCTAAGATTCGGGCCATTTGCACAATCAGGTCCAAAAACCGCACCTTGAGACAATAACGAGCATTTGCAGATGGTATTATAAAGCGCACTGGGCGTACAAGCGAGATATGGAAACGATTTTCCGGCCCAGCGCAGCTAAAGTGGGCATTGCAGGTGTTCGATAACAGGTTGTGAACTCTACTGTCGGCTGATGCGTATTTGTCACAGGTATAGAATCGCAGGAGCCAGGTAAGGAACTGAAGATGATTCTACGATTGGTCAGAACACGTCGCAAGCCGATTCTCGTCGATATTGACACGCAGAAAGACTTTCTGCTGGCGGACGGCAAGGCCTGTATAAGGAACCACAGGAGGGTTCTGGCGCATATCCGCAGGGTGATGGCGTGGGCCCGGTCTCAACATATCCCGATTATCTCGACGGCCGAGGTGTACCCCAGCAATAACGGTGACGACGCGGCCGGTCACTGCATCGACGGCACCGAGGGCCAGAAGAAGGTCCGTTACACGCTGCTCGGCGACAGGGTGAGTTTTGCCGCGGACGGCAACACGGATTTGCCCCGGGACATGCTCCGGCGGCACCGGCAGGTCATTCTCCACAAGCGCTGCGTGGACCCCTTTGATGAGCCGCGAATCGACAGGCTGCTGAGCGAGCTGCGCGCCGGTGAGTTTATCCTGGTGGGGACCAGCCTCGAAGGGGCCGTGAAGATGACGGCGCTGGGATTGCTCCAGCGAGGCAAAAGGGTCACCGTTGTCGTCGATGCGGTGGGGACGCACAACAAAAAAGAAGCCAACCTGACGCTTCGCAAGATGGAGACCAAAGGCGCCAGATTGATTGAGACCAGGAAGCTCGCCGGCATATCGCACCTCCAGCAGGTCGGCGTGTGCCGTTGTGAGAGCTGCCGGAGCGCCGGACACAAGGCAGAGGTCAATGCCGCAGAGGAAAATTAGCCTTCGAGCTTTCTCTATCGAATCTTTTACCATCTCGCCTGCATCTTTCCTTACCAGAGTTGCTTGCAATCTGTCTGACCGCGCAAGCCCGCTTCGTCGGCTGTCCAAGACATTGAGCCCCGGCAGAACCTTCGACCCGGCCCGCCGCCGTATGTCCTGTGGTTGACAAGTTCCGCTGCGCCCCGTATATTGCATGCGCAGGTCTTCCTGAAGGAATTCTATGCTGAGTGCCTCAGCTATTGTGGAAGGAAATAAGCATGGGACAGCATCGATACGACAATCGGCGGATGACTCACGAACGCAGATCGACAGGTATCGCGCCAAAGCATCGATGCTTGTTTGCTCTGGGCATGCTCTGGGCGTTCGCGGCCGGCGGTGCCGGGCAGGCTCAGGAGCCTGGCGGCAAGGCAGCCGTCCCCAGTGATACAGGAACTCAGAAGTCTGCGATTCAGGTGAACGGCGTGTTTCCGCACCTGACCGTCATGGCCAAAGGCGTCGGCAGCGATTCGGAGGCGGGGATCGGTGCACTGGTTCCCTGGGCGGAGAAACTGTGGGCCGTCGGATACGTCGCGCACATCCGGGGCGAGGGGCTGGGACTTTACGAGATCAGCGAAGATATGACGATGCGGCGGCATCCGTCGTCGGTGACCGGCACGTTTGCCAACCGCATGGTGCACTGGCCCTCCGGCCAGGCGTTCATCGGGCCACACGCGATTGACGCCGAGGGCAACGTCCGAACCATCGAATCGCTCAAAAAATTCCGCCTGGCCGCCACGGTTGCTCATCTGACCGACCCGCAGAATAAGGTCTATTTCCTCGGTATGGAAGGGCGGTTCTGGGAGGTGGACGTTAAGAGTCTCGAATCGAAACTGCTGTTCGACCTGGTCAAAGAGCTTGAGATCAAAAACGCCACGGCACATTTCAAGGACGCCTACACCGCCCAGGGCCGCGTCGTCGTAGCAAATAATACATACGACGAGAAGGAATTCCTGGGCCAGCGGGACGCCGGGCGATTAGCCGAATGGGACGGCAAGAGCTGGACCATCATCGAGCGCAATCCCTTCGTCGGCGTCGGCGGCAGCGCCTCGGGCGACTCCTACGGCGGCCACATCATCTACGCGACCGGCTGGACAAAATCGTCCGTGGTGCTTCGCGTGCTCGTCAAAGGGCAATGGCAGCGCTACCTGCTTCCCGAGGCCAGTCACACCTGGGACCACGCCTGGAACACCGAATGGATGCGCATCCGCCACGCCGTGACGGAGCGTTTGCTGATGGACGTGCACGGCATGTTCTACGAGCTGCCGGAGTTCTCATACGGCGGCAAAATCTGGGGCATCCGTCCGATTTGCAGCCACCTTCGGGTGATTCCCGATTTCTGTTACTGGCGCGGGTTGTTTGTGATGGCCAGCGATCAGATCGACCACGACCAGGGCCAGCCTCAGTCGGGCCTGTGGTTCGGCAATATCGACGACCTCTGGCGGATGGGCAAACCGGCCGGGTGGGGCGGGCCGTGGTGGGAGACGCCCGTCAAGGCCAGTGTCGTGTCGGATCCCTTCCTGATGACCGGGTTCGACAAGAAGGTTGTGCATCTTGCCCACGACTCGAACGAGGAAACGCGGTTTAAGGTCGAGGTTGATTTCCTGGGCAACGGAACGTGGAAGGAATACGCATCACTCAGGGTGCCGGCCAAAGGATACGTGCATCACGAGTTTCCGGACGGCTTCTCGGCGCACTGGGTGCGCGTCAGTGTGGATCGCGATTGCACCGCGACGGTGTACTTCATATACAACTAAAGTCGGAGGTTCTTGCTTTCAGTTTGCGTCTTGTTTTTCTCGGCTTGTCAAAAAAGGGTTGACGTCAGACCTCAAGATGTGTTATTGAGAATATCATCGGAAGGTGCTCTATTCTTTATCTACGTTTCAGGTGAAAATGTGGAAGCATGGAATGGCAGAGGAGTATGAGATATGAGACACGCAATGCGAAGACCAGGGGCCGTCGTGGTGCACGTGGCGATCTTGTTTTGTGCTCTGGCGGCGGTTTTTCCGAGCTTTACGGGCGCTCAGGATTTGGCGGCCTTTGAAAAGCGGATGACCAAATTCACGCTGGACAACGGTCTGAAATTCTTAGTCCTGGAGCGGCACGAGGTGCCGATTGTCTCCTTCCACACCTATGCCGACGTGGGCGCGGTCGATGAGGTCAAAGGCATCACCGGCATGGCGCACCTCTTTGAGCACATGGCGTTCAAGGGCACCCGAACCATCGGCACGAAAGACTATGGGGCCGAAGCTGCCGCCATGGCGCGTATGGATGAATGTTTCCTGGCGATCAAAGCCGAAAAACGCAAGGGAGATCGAGCCGACCCGGAAGTCTTGAAGAAGCTCCAGGCGCAATTCGAGCAGGCCGGAGAGGAAGCCCAGAAGCATATCGTCAACGATGAATACGAAGAGACCCTCACGCGGCAGGGTGCGGAAGGTTTCAATGCCTACACGAGTGAAGATGCGACGCAATATATCGTCAGCCTGCCGTCGAACAAGATCGAGCTCTGGATGATGCTGGAGGCCGGCCGCTTCGCGAATCCGGTGCTGCGGGAGTTTTACAAAGAGAAAGATGTCGTGATGGAAGAGCGGCGGATGATGGAGAACTCGCCGATGGGGCGCCTGTACGAGGAGTTTCAGGGCATCGCCTTCCTGGCGCATCCGTATGGCGAGGGCGTCATTGGCCACATGAGCGACCTGCAGACCCTCACCCGGGGCGAGGCCGAAGAATTTTTCAAAAAGCACTACTGCCCGAGCAATCTGACGATCGCGATTGTGGGCGACGTCGATCCGGCGAATATCAAGCGGTTGGCCCAGAAGTACTTTGCGAGCATCCCCAGCGGCCCGAAGCCGGAGCCGGTCGAGACGGAGGAGCCGCCCCAGCGCGGCGAGCGGCGGGTGACGGTCGAGGATGCCGCCCAGCCGCAGATTCTGATCGGCTACCACGAGCCGAGCGTGAACCATCCGGATAGCACGGTCCTTCAGGTCGTCTCCGACATCGTCGGCTACGGGCGAACGTCGAGGCTGCACAAGAGCCTGGTGAAGGAAAAGAAGATCGCCGTGTCCGCCGGTGCGGGGCCGATGTTGAACAAGTATCCGAGTCTGTTCATGTTCATGGCGGTGCCGGCCAAAGGCCATACGAATCGCGAGTGCGAAGAGGCCATTTACGCGGAGATCGAGAAATTGAAGACCGAGCCGGTTCTGCCCCAGGAGCTGGCTAAGGCGAAGACCCGCAGCCGGGCCGACCTGATCCGGCAGCTCGACTCCAATTCGGGACTTGGCGCCCAGCTGACTTTCTACGAGGTGGTCACCAGCGACTGGCGGAACCTGTTCAAGCAGTTGGACAAGATTGAGCAGGTGACCGCCGAGGACATTCAGCGTGTGGCCAAGACCTATTTCACGAGCAAGAATCGCACAGTCGGCGTCATCGAGACGACCGCCAGCGAGAGCTGATAACAGGAGCAGACCTATGAGAGATGCATCGACGAAACGAATCGCTGTGGTGCTGACGTTGGCAGCTTTTGTCGCCGGGTGTTCCGGCCCCGCGGCGTCTCGGCATGACAAGGCCGCGGCCGGCACCACCCTGAAAGGTACGGCGGGATCGGGTGCGGCCCAGACGCAGGCGGCCGACTACAAACAGTTGAAGTACCCGAAGCTGCGCGATATCCAGGTGCCGCAAGTCGAGCGGATGACTTTGCCGAACGGGATGCAATTGTTCCTGCTGGAAGACCACGAGCTGCCCCTGGTTCAGGTGTCGGCCACGATTCGGACGGGCTCGATTTATGAGCCCGCCGACAAGATCGGCCTGGCCTCGATCACGGGCTCCGTCATGCGCACCGGCGGCACGACCAGCAAAACCGGCGACGAGATCGACGAGCAGTTGGAGCAGATTGCCGCGACCGTCGAGACCGGCATCGGCCGCGGCTCCGGCAGTGCCTTCATGTCGGTGCTGAAGGATGACGTCGATACGGGACTATCCGTCCTGGCCGACGTGCTGATGAACCCGGCGTTCCGGCAGGACAAGATCGACCTGGCCAAAATCCAGGCGCGCACCGGGATCGCCCGGCGCAACGACAATCCCTCCGGCATCGCTTCGCGGGAATATACCAAGCTGATCTACGGTCCCGAGAGTGTCTATGCCAGGCATGTGGAGTACGCGACCATCGACAACATCACGCGCGACGACCTCGTGGCGTTTCATCGCAAGTTCTATCATCCCAATAACGTGATGCTGGCGGTCTGGGGCGACTTCGAAACCAAGCAGATGGTCGCGAAGATTACGGAAGCCTTCAAAGACTGGGCCCGGGCGGACGTTGACGTGCCGCCGGTCCCGGAAGTCCGATACGACTTTCGGCCGACTGTGAACGCCATTGTCAAGGCGGACATGAACCAGAGCGTCATTCGTCTGGGTCACATCGGCGGCCTGATGAACGACCCGGATTATTTCGCGCTTATGGTGATGAACGAGATTCTGGGCAGCGGTTTTACCAGCCGGCTGTTCAAGAACGTGCGGTCGCGGCAGGGCCTGGCCTACTCGGTCGGCGGGGCCTACAGCGCGGACTTCGATCATCCGGGGCTGTTCGTCGTCAGTTGCCAGACGAAGCTCAAGAGCACCGTCCACGCCATCAACGCGATGGTCGAGGAGGTGCGCAAAATGACGCAGGAAGAGGTGACGGACGAGGAGCTGACGCTGGCGAAGGATAGTTTCCTGAATTCGTTCGTATTCAACTTTCAAAGCGAAGGCCAGATCGTCAATCGTCTGGTGACCTATGCCTACTACGGCTACCCGGCGGACTTCCTGCAAAAGACGAAGGAGAATGTCGAGAAAGTGACCAAGGCGGACGTTCTGCGGGTTGCCCGAAAGCACCTCAAGCCTGATACCGTGCAAATCTTAGCCGTCGGCCGGCCCGATGACTTCGATGAGCCGCTCTCGGTATTCGGAGCCGTGAACGAAATCAACATCACGATCCCGCCGCCGAAGTAGCAATGAATACTCGCAAGAGTCAATTCACCGTGTGTGTTGGCAATACCGATTACGGGGCATAGCTGATCGTACTAAAAACCGAGGACTCGCGCGCTGGCTATTTGTATTGCAGTATTTATACAGATATGACAATATACTGCAATGAAATGGCAAGAGTTGTTGAGGCAGGTGGCGGATGAGCCGGTCTTTCGTGCGGGCTTCCTGGCTGGTGGCGGCGAGAGCCTTTCGGCCCTACGGCTGCAGTTGAGCCGTTGGGTCAAGGCTGGCAAGCTGATCCAGCTCACCAGGGGATTATATACGCTGGCCGAGCCGTACAGGAAGCGGGCTCCCCATCCATTCGTCCTTGCCAATGCAATGAAAAAGGCCTCATACGTGAGTCTCCAATCGGCGCTCGCGTACTTCGGGATGATCCCTGAACATGTTCCGACCGTGACAAGCGTGACGACGCAAAGACCTGCGCGGGTGGAGACGCCGTTAGGCCGTTTCCTGTTTCGCCATATCAAGAAGGACTGGTTCAGCGGCTACACGCAGGTGGACCTCGGGTCCGGCCAGAAGGCGTTTGTCGCCACCCCGGAAAAAGCCCTGCTGGACCTGGTGTACTTGACGCCGGGAGCGGACAACTACGAATTTCTGGCAGAGCTTCGAGTCCAGAATCTTGCGGCCCTGGACCGTGATGCACTTGTCAGACTGGCCCGGACCAGCAGAAGCCCGAAACTCCAGCGGGCGGCCAGGCTCTTGGAGAGATTGATGAAAGAAGAAGGAGGAGGCCAGGAGCTGTGAAGGACTACCTCCGCCAGATTCTAAGTGGCATCGACAATCCAATCCTGGCGCGCTGTCTGGCTCGTGAGTATTTGCAGGCCCGGGTGTTGCAATCTCTGCAGGACCGTGGAGTTTTCAATAGCTGGACGTTTCAGGGCGGCACGGCCCTGCGGTTTCTGTACTCCATGCCGCGATTTTCCGAGGACCTCGATTTCGCCCTGGTCGAGCTGGGATCGCCGCTCGACTTCCGCGACACTATGGCAGCCGCCGGCAGGGTCTTCGAGGCTGAAGGTTACAACGTGGGCATGCGGATCAGCGACAAGCGAACCGTCAAGTCGGCGTTCGTGAATCTCAAAGGTCTGCTGTTCGAGCTTGGCCTGTCAGCCCATCCGTCCGAGACGCTCTCGGTCAAGGTGGAGGTGGATTCGAATCCGCCGGCCGGAGGTAAGACCGCTTCTACCATCGTCAGACGTCATGTGATTCTCAATCTGCGGCATCACGACAAGGCGTCCTTGCTGGCCGGCAAGCTGCATGCGTTCCTTGCGCGCCGGTACGTCAAAGGCCGGGATATCTACGACTTGGTCTGGTATCTGTCGGACCGGACCTGGCCGGCGCCGAACTTGGACATGCTGAACAACGCCCTTGTGCAGACGGGCTTGCGCGGGCCGCAGGTCACGGCCGAAAACTGGCGGCAGCTCGTCGCCCGGCGAGTGGAAACGCTCGACTTCAAGCAGGTCGTGGCCGACGTGGAGCCTTTCCTGGAGCACCCCGCCGACAGCACGCTGCTGACGCGCCAGAACCTCACGTCCCTCCTGCGACAATAGCCGCCGCACGACACGAGAAAAGCTTGTTCCCGTTCCAGGTATCTGGTAGGCTATAACTGTGAAGCATGAACACTCAGAAGCGACAATTTGCCGTATGTGTTGACAATACCGATTACGAGGCCTCGCTGATTGTGCGGAAGATCTACGAAGTTCTGCTCGATGAGGAGGCGGCCAAGGATGAGATGCTTCGGGTGGTTGACGAGAGCGGAGAAGACTACCTTTACCATCGCAGCCAGTTCATCCTGGTCGAGTTCCCGGCGGAGGTCGAGCGGGCGTTGACGACGGCCTAACTGCCCGAACGGCTGGTCAGAGCCCACGACGTTGCATCTTGTCGCCTATCGCACCACTTGCAACTAAGATTTGCGATTTTGTCATTTCGACCGGAGGGCCATGAAGTGGCCCGAAGTGGAGAAATCTACTAAAAACAGATTTCTCGACTCCGCTTTGCGGAGCCTGCCCTTGAGCAGGGTCGAAGGGCTCGAAATGACCCAAACAATCGCATTTGTTATGTACACTTGGTGTTACTTGTTACTTCCCACTTTTTTCCTTGCTTCCTTCGCCCGCATCGGCGATAATACGGCCCAGAGAAACACCCCTGGTAAAACTGAGACAAATCATTTGGAGCCTTATATGGGCCGCCGAGATATGGCAAGGTCGAAATGAACGGGATGGCCGGGGAAGTCCGAGGGCGGTGAGATGAGCAACGACGGGGCGAGGTGGACAGAGGCCACGATGTCCGACGCTACCCATGTATGAAGAGTACATGGCGTCAGACTAAGCATCAGGTACGGAGCTGAATGAACAGGGCAAGCAGGTGAAGCACAGGACAAATCCAGTGGCAATCGGCAGCAGGTCTCGTGGGGAAGCTCAGGTAGAGGTCGCGGTCGAAGGCGTGCATCCATGCAAGTTTTTCCAGACTGATAGGGGATAACTTCATGGCGATACCGGCAGAACATAAGGGACGCTTCGTCTATCAGTTCACCCACCTGAGAAATCTCTCGAGTATCCTGAAATACGGTCTTCTGTCCTGCAACGAGAAGGACCGGCTCGGGATTCAACACGTCTCGATTGCAGAGAAAAGCATTCAAGAGCGCCGAGCCAAAATGCGAGTAACCTGTGGGCCGGATGGGGTCGTCCATGACTACGTACCCTTTTACTTCTGTAAGCGATCGTCGATGCTTCTGGCCGTGGTCAATGCAAAAAATGTGGATCAACAGCACCTGATATATTTCGCATACCCCATTGAGATCATCGAGCGCCCCGATGTTGTATTCACAGATGCCTCGGCAAATACAGTTGATCCACCGAACTTTTACAGCGATCCGGTGGACCTGGCTCGCCTCAAGTGGAAGGCTATCGATTCTCTGAAGTGGAAGATGTCTTCTGATGCTGAAAAGCAGGCCCGCATGGCGGAAGTGCTCATTCACAAGTGTCTTAGCGCACGTAATCCCTCATATATTGTTGTTTGGAACGAGTGGATTCGAGAGCAAGTAGTCGAGGCATACAAGAATGCTGCGTTGAGCGTACCCGAGATTGTTTATGATCCTCACTTCTACTACACGAAGTGGCCCGAAGCGAATTTGGAGTCCTTAGTCACCGGGCCATTCTTCACAATGAAGGCATACAAACGGGCTGTGAAGGCGGTTAAGGAGGCGCTCGCTGCGCAACCGCAACACAGGTTTAACTCTCCCACCGGCGCTTTGACGGCGCTGCGTGAAGACATGTCTTGCATTCCAGAAGTCGAGGAGCTGATCGGATTAGCAACGGATAACACAGTCCACAAGGACGATGTCGGAACACATACACTGAAGGTCGTTAAACATGTGCGCCAGAGCGAGGAGTACAGGCAGCTTGGGGCTTCGGATAAGGAGCTCATTGAACTGGCGGCTTTCTTTCATGATATTGGGAAGGGACCGAAGTCCCGTTGGATCAAGAACGCCGGAAAACAGAAGGGCGACCCAGATCATGCAATCAGATCGGCGGAGATGTTAACGAGGATCCTCTCTGAGGAGATTGGTGGACTCAGCCTTGCAGACGCCAAAACATTGCTAAGACTGGTATGCTATCATGACTTGGTCGGAGATATAGTGGCCAAAGGACGTGATGAGAAACAGCTTGACAAGATCTGCAAGAATATCCGGGTGCTCACGATGCTCACAGCCCTTGGGAAGGCGGATATGGCGGCCATAAACCCTCTGTGGATCACCATGTATGGACGTGAGATATCTGCACTTCAGAAGCGCGTGTGTGAGCGAATGGGATTTGTAGCTGGAGCGTAGCCTTATGATTTGTTATGCAAATGGGGACATCCTCGTAACGCCTGCGGACATCCGGGTCAACAGTGTCAACTGTGTGGGTGTTATGGGCGCTGGGGTCGCCCTCGCCTTCAAGGCCCAGTACCCTGAGATGTTCAAAGATTACGTCAAAGCCTGCAAAGCTGGCGAGGTTCGACCAGGGCGGCCGCACGTATGGGAGAAGAACGATTTTGACGAGCGTGTGACTGTAGTGAACTTGCCGACCAAGGACCATTGGCGGCAGCCGTCTAAGTATGAGTATGTCGAAAAAGGGCTGCGTTGGCTGCATGATTTCGTGGCCAAGCGTGGAAGGGTCCGTGTTGCAGTTCCTGCCTTGGGGTGTGGTCATGGTGGTCTGGAGTGGTCTCGCGTCCGGCCGATGATGGAGGATGCTCTGGGCGATCTTGATGCGCAAATTATGGTCTTTGGACCATCTTCTTCGCGTGCTGCGGGTGAGCGCATTGATGAGCAGGCATTGAGAGAGCTTGACAACCTTGGCATCGTGCGACTCCGCCCAGGCGACGTGTACTATCCGCAGCGTTTACGCGGTAGGTCTGATGCGACAATCTACGTGAAGGGAGATCCCAGAGCGATAGATGCGGCGGTCGTAGGTTTCTTGCCCTCAATCAAGCCATCCGACCGTGAGATACAAGCCGTACTCGCATGTGTTCGCGAGATTGCACGTCCATCTGTCTCGGTGCTCGTCGGGTACTCAGCACAGGTTGAGCGACCGGTGATTCGCATTGCACTGGAACAAGGTGCCCATGTTATTATCTGTCTGGCGGAGGGCATATTGCAATTCAGTGTTCGCAGGGACCTGCAGGATATCTGGGATGAGTCGCGGGTGACGATTATATCTGCGGCAAAGCCGACTCAAAAATGGTTCCGTGGAGGTGCTGGAAAGGCATCCTTAATCGAGCTAGCTTTAGCCGATGCTGCAATTGTATCTGATCCTTCTCCCGCGTGGCTCCGTAACTTCGCGAGAAACGATACTTACAAGGCCCAGGGTGCGTTATTCTTCCTGAACTATGGCGAAGAACGCACAGAGGTTGCAGAACTCGTGCGTCAACTCAACGCGAGACTGGTTGGGAGAAACCGTCAGACGGGTACGCCTAATGTCCGCGAAGTGATCGAGATCGTGAGCCAGGAAAGTCAGCGAAAAGCACTACAAATCACCAAGAGTGAGAGCCAGTAGAGAAGGACGTACCCTATTTTTGTCTCTGTCGGAGGGTCCGCCGCACTCAGCTTGCTCAGATCAAACCGGGTTTTTCACGGTTGACACCATTTGACGCGCTTCATATACTTCGGTATCTAATCTTGATTGACAGGAGCGATCATGAGAGAACAAACCAGACGGGAATTCTTGACGATGATGGGGCTTGGGGCGGTGTCCTCGCTCGTTGCGGGTTGTCAGAGCGAAGGACGCGGAAGGGAGGCTGCAAAGGCGGACAAGCCCAACATCATTTTCATTCTGGCCGACGATTTGGGCTATGGGGACTTAGGCTGCTACGGGCAGAAGGTCATCCAGACGCCGAATGTCGACGAATTAGCCGCCGAGGGGATGCGTTTCACCGACCATTACGCAGGCAGCACGGTTTGCGCGCCTTCGCGGTGCTGCCTGATGACCGGCCTGCACACCGGCCACGCACTTGTCCGGGGCAACGCCAACGTTCCATTGCGGCCGTCGGATGTGACCGTCGCCGAGCTGCTCAAGCAGGCCGGATACGCCACCGGCATCATCGGCAAGTGGGGGCTGGGCGAGGAGGGCAGCACGGGCATCCCGAACAGGCAGGGCTTCGATTACTGGTTCGGCTATCTCAACCAGAGACACGCGCACAACTACTATCCGACGTACCTCTGGCGCAATGAAGAAAAAGTCCGGCTGGAGAACGAGGTCCAGGACGTCAATCCGCCCGGCGGCGTCGCGACCAAGCGCGTGCAGTATTCACATGATTTGTTTACGCAGGAGGCCCTGGCCTTCGTCGAGCGAAACAAGGACAGGCCCTTCTTCCTCTATTTGGCCTACACCATTCCGCACGCCAATAACGAGGCGAAAGATAAAGGCATGGAAGTGCCTTCGCTCGAACCATACGCCGACAAGGACTGGCCCGAGCCGCAGAAGGGACACGCCGCCATGATCACGCGCATGGACCGCGACATCGGCAGGCTGATGGCGAGGCTCAAAGAGCTTGGCCTGGACGCCAAGACATTGGTGATGTTTTCCAGCGACAACGGCCCGCACAAAGAAGGCGGGGGCGACCCGGCGTTCTTCAACAGCTCCGGCCCGCTGCGAGGCTACAAGCGAGCCGTCTATGAGGGCGGCATTCGCGTGCCGCTGATCGCCCGCTGGCCGGGCCACGTCGCCGCCGGCGCGGTCAGCGGCCACGTCTTGGCGTTCTGGGACTTTGTGCCGACCTGCTGCGAGCTAACCGGCGCCCAAGCGCCGGAAGGCATTGACGGCATCTCCATCGTCCCGGCCCTTCTGGGCCAGGCTCGCAGACAGGGCCGGCATGAGTTTCTTTACTGGGAGTTTCACGAGCAGGGCAAGAAGCAGGCTGTGCGGATGGGCGGCTGGAAGGGCGTTCGGCTTGATGTGGCCAAGAATCCCGATGGGCCGATAGAGCTGTACAACCTGAAAGATGACATGGGTGAAACGAAGAACGTAGCCGACCGGCATCCGGAAGTGGTAGCGAAGATCGAAGAGTGTATGAAAGCTGCCCATACGCCTTCGGAGCATTGGCCGCTGCCCGCAGAGCAGGGGACCGTGACGGCTCAAATGACGATGCGTAGGATTTAGACCTCATATTTTCAGGAGCAATAATGATGAAAACCGAGAAGACCTGTGCCCAATCGTGCTGTCCTTTGTTGCTGAATCGTCGTCGTTTCTTAACAAGCGCCGGCGCCCTGGCGGTGGCTGCGCAGACGGGCCTGTTCGATTTCGCCTCGTCGCTTTTTGCCGCGGAGACGAAGTCCGCCGGAAAGCCGCTGGTTCGCGCTGTGTTCGTGCGGCCGGACGTCAAGGGCTATTGGATGGGCTGGCCCGGTGCGGCGTATGACATCGACGCCCGCCAGCGCGACTATACGAGAATACTCACCTCCGCCGCCGAGAAGTACGGTGTTCAGCTTGACGTCAAGCCCGAACCGCTCGTGGACGAGAACGCTGTCAAGACCTGTCTCGATCAGCTCAAAACGCAGCCCCCGAACGGCCTTGTGGTTGTCAGTATGAGCCTCAATCAATCCTGGCCCCACATTGACAATATCGCCAAGAACCGCGGCGAGGTCCCGACGGTTGTCTTTAGCCCGATGGGGACCTCCTTCACCCAGCACCTCCAGGGCACGCGGGACATCCCCGGCGTCTATGTCGCCGCCACGCAGGACCTCGACTGGCTCGCTTTCGGGGTACGAATGCTCCGAACGATATGGGACATGAAGAATACCCGCCTGTGCATCGTCCAGGGCGACAAGGAGCAGGACCGCACGCTGAACGTCATCGGTACGACGCTCCACTACGTGCCCCGCTCGCGCTACCCGGAGGAATATAGAAAGGTCGAACAAAGCGACGAGGTGCAAGAGCTGGCTGACTACTACAGCAAAAACGCCAGGAAAATCGTCGAGCCGACAAAGCAGGACATCATCAACTCCGTGAAGAATTACGTGCTGGCCCGGCGGATCATGGCCGCGGACAACTGCCAGGGCATCTCGGTTGATTGCCTGCCCTTGGTTGAGAATCGGCTGATTCCCGCTCCCCCGTGCATGGCCTGGCTGCGGCTGAACGATGAAGGCTCGGTCGGCGCCTGCGAGGCGGAATGGAACTCCGCGATCTCGCTGCGGCTGACGAGTCTCTTGTTTGACAGGCCCGGCTTCATGCAGGACCCGGCACCGAATACCGTCAACAATACGCTGATGGGCGCCCATTGCTCCTGCCCGACTAAGCTCGCCGGCTTCGACAAGCCGCCGGAGCCTTTCATTCTGCGAAGTCACTCGGAGTCCAAAACCGGCGTCGCACCACAAGTGCTCTGGAAGGAAGGCCAGAAGGTGACCATCATGAAATTCCAGGGCCCGGAATCCATTATCTTAGGCACGGGAAAGGTGCTTGCCAATATCGAGACCCCGCCCGCGGGCGGCTGCCGGACCTCGGTCGAGCTGGAGCTGGACGACGTGGCCGACGCCCGCGACACGAAAGGCTTCCATCAGCTCTTCATATACGGCGACCTGGAGCTTCCGTTCAAGGCGTACTGCCAGCTCGCCGGGATCAACGTTGTTCATATATGATGGTAAACAGGGGCTGAACTCGTTAAATAAGGAAACAAAGAATATGAGGGAAACTCGAAAAAAACCTTCCGATTTTACTTGACTTTCCAATCCTAACATGCTAAACTGCTTGTTAATGAGCAATGAGAAGGACGGTGTGTGTCCTTGTGCTCTGGCGCTACGCTGCTAACAAAGAAAAGTAGTGGATTTTTCGGTAAAGCTGACTTGCTGGCCATCCTCAGAGGAGGTTTGCAAGGGCAATAAGGCAAGGTTTTTGGGTGTCAGTTAGCGCAAGGAGAATAAATGCGAAGCCTTTGGATCGTTTTGGCCATGTTCACGTTTACCCTGGCGTGTACGCAGACGGGTCCAGCTATCGGAGTGAAGCAGGAAAAAACAGGGCCAAAAGAAACGGCCGAGGCAACAAAGAAACCTTCCGGTGCTGTGAAAGCCGCAACAGCGAAGGAAAAAGAGGCAAAACCCGACGAGAAAACTCCAGCGGCAGGAGCAAGACCCGCCCGGGAGGTTGCCGCCAAGCAGCAGGAAGCCGACGCCCAGAGAGCTTCGACCGCGGAAAGGCTCAGTCAACTAGTGGCAGCGGCGGCCGAGGAAGCAAAAACGGCGGCGGGAAAACAACAGGTGGCGGCAGAGGAAGGATTGATGCGGGAGATAACCGGACTCATAATGCAAGAGACCATGACGAAGGTCGGCTATGATTTTTACGAATATTTCTTTCTTCGCTGGGAAGCCCCACAGGGGATCGCCGTGAAGGACTACAATATTGTGATCGCCGAGAGAGCCAGCCCAATGTGGGGAAGCTGGGTCCAGGTCGATGTGAACGAGAGGACAATCTGGAACAGCATGCTTAGACCAAGATCTGAAGAGATCGAAGAAGCGGCTCAGCAGGCCATGGAGGTAACGAAGGAATATCTGATTAACTATGAGAAATACCAGATGAAAACGCCGGATTTGGTGGGAACAGGTATATAAGAATCAGCGTATAGTGTTTTGCGTTTCCCGGTTGCCGGGATGCGGAAAGTGGTCGGTAAGTTCGCGAAAGGAGACAAAGATGAAGACGTTATCGAGGTATGTTGTGTGCGGTATTGTTTGTGGTTTGCTCTTGATGCCGGCGGGTGTGGCTGTGGCCTCACCATTGGTTTATAAGCCGTTGAATCCGTTTTTTGGCGGCGACACCTTTAATGCGCAGTGGCTGCTGGCTTCCGCTGACGCCCAGAACAAACACATAGAAAGAGCCGCGGGCTACACGGCGACCAATCCCATGGATGACTTCAAGAACAGCCTGAATCGGGCGCTGCTGTCGAGATTGACAACCAAAATACTCGATGAAGCGTTTGGCGAAACTACCTCGTCGCCGTTGAAGGCCGGGCAGTACGTTGTTGGCGATTACACTATTGATATTGTGACCAATGGAGCCATAACGGTTAATATCAAGGACATACTAACTGGAAATACGACTACGGTTTCAGTGCCGTATTACTAAGTAGGGGGGAGGGATGAGAATCGTACGAACTTCTGTGATGGGGTCGAGGACTGTGTGCGCTGTCGTGCTCCCAACTGTTCTGGCTGTCGGCGTGGTTTTTCTTTGCGGCTGCGAGAAGCTGGACCTTGCTATCGAGACCACTCCAGCAACGATAGGTTCTTCTACCGCGTCCCACAATGACTTGATTTCTCTGCCTGAGCCGCAAGAGAAAATAGTGGTGGCCACCTACAGGTTCAGAGACCAGACCGGACAGTACAAGCCTTCGGCCGGTGTCGCGACTACCTTCTCAACGGCGGTCACTCAAGGAGCCACCGCGATGCTGAATAAGGCACTCGAGGATTCCGGCTGGTTTGTCCCCATCGAAAGAGAATCACTTGCCAACCTGTTGAATGAGAGGCAAATCATTCGTTCCAGCAGGATGCAGTATCAAAGTGAGACGGGTGAAAAATTACCCGACGTGCCGCCGTTGCTCTATGCCGGCGTGCTCGTCGAGGGGGGTATCATCGGCTACGACACCGATTATATTACGAGTGCTTCGGGAGTCAGATACTTTGGTGTCGGCGGTTCCGGCAAGCTGCGAAAGGACCGCGTGGACATCTATTTGAGGATCGTTTCCGTCCAGAATGGAGAGATTCTTAAGTCTGTCGCAACGACCAAGTCCATTCTCTCCAAAGAGGTGAGCTTCGGGATTTACAGGTATGTCAGTATCAAGAAGCTGCTCGAGGTGGAAACGGGTTTATCCACCAACGAGCCCACAACGATGTGCGTGCTCGAAGCCATAGAAAAAGGGGTCCATGACCTAATTGCAGAGGGGATAATGGACGGCCTTTGGGCGTTGAAGAATCCGGAGGATATTAATTCTCCATCCATTCAGAGTTACCTGGAGGAGACGGGACGGACCGGGGAAGTAACGACACCGGGTCGAAGAGGCCGCCTGATTAAGGAGGCTGGACCGCCGGATCTTGAACCTAAAGCTCCCGAGCCAAAGCCATCCAAGCCGGTGTCCGATTTTCTTAAGGATGTTATCGGCGAGCCCGGGTCCAAGGGCGTAGAGGAATCCGCCCCGCAGACGATCGAAGAGCCTAAGCCGGAATCTGAGGGCGCCGAGAAATCCGAGTCCGAAGGTGTCGAGGAGTCTGGATCTAAGAGCGGCGAAGAATCTGAGTCTGAAGGCTCGTAATTCTTCTGAAAAAACCCCGTAATTTTACGAGCTTGCAGCCTGGGAAGAAACATGTATGATAACAAAGAGAAGCTGGGCTTGTTAGGCAGGCAAAAGCACCTGCCGCACAAGTTCGTGAAAGTGATGCGAGGTCCCGTTGAGGCCTTATGGTTTTCTGCTTGACCTTGGTTGGGTAAAACTGTGTGGAAAGACGCTTCAAAAAAATTCTTTCTCCTAAAAGAATTTTCGTTGTCCGCACAATATTGCTAAAAGCTTTCAAATACGGAACTTAGGCGCTTTTGCCTAAAGTCAAAATGAGAAGATTTCGAGGCAATATGAGTTTGCTGTTGACAGGAATATGGGGAAAAGGGTAGAATTGGGTCGATATGGAAGATGTGGCCCTGTAATTTTAAGGTGGCAGGGCTTTTTGGTTAGTTTAGTTAAGGTTAGGGTTGTGATGCTAAGGGATGCAGAGCAGGGCGTAAGACCTTGGATGGCGGCTCTGGGGCGTCATGTATCGCTTAGATAGGAATTATGGCGCGGAGTAGGGATGGCATAGCATTCGAAACGAATTTCATGCCACCCCCGCAAGAGTCTGCTGTCGGCATCCTGGACAAAGCCGGACCTTAGGCAGCGCAAGCTGAGACGTGCGCTCGTGCGCTGCTGATTATTAGTGTAATGTGAACACGCGAGTATGAGGTCTGACAGACCAGCTCGCGAGGAATGTCAATTGATTGAGTCGGGGTCTTTCTTTGATGAAAGGAGGTGAGGAAACGTGAGCAAAGGGCCCCGCGCGGTGTTAGGAGGGTACACGGCTGAGTCAGTGTCCGTGGAGTTCCTCATTGTCGGAAGTTGTTTGAGCCAGGCGCGACGAATGTTGCGATTCTGTCGAAAACAACAACGTGCTTTGGCTCGTACAGCCATAGCAAAACGTAACGAGAAGATAAGGTGTTTTACGAAGTTGACGATTTCAACAGAAAAGTAACGGAGATAAAATCATGAGTAAGAAAGTTTTAGCGCTAACGGTAGTTTTGGCATTTGTGCTCGGCACGGCCGTGTTGGCTCAACCCAATGTCAGTATCATTAACGCCGTCGGATCGGGCAATTCCGATACGCACCTGCAGAGCCCGGTCTTAGGCGGCAATTACGCAAATACCCAAGTGACCGGCGATGACAACACGGCGAAGGTCAAGCAGGATGGTAACCTTAATATTGCCTACCAGACTCAGACCGGCGACGATAACAAAGCCAAGATCAAACAGATTGGTAACCTGAATCAGGCCAGCCAGACTCAGATCGGCGACGATAACAAGGCCAAGATCAAGCAGATTGGCGATTTCAATATCGCCACACAAATACAAGGTGGCTGGGACAACACGGCCAAGATCAAGCAGGATGGCAACGGCAATACGGCTCTGCAGAATCAGGGTTTCCTGTACGGCATGGCTTTAGACAACAAGGCTAAGATCAAGCAGGTCGGCAACAATAACGACGCTGAACAGAAGCAAGCCGGCTGGTTTAACGACGCCAAGATCGAGCAAGATGGCAATAAGAACAAAGCCAAGCAAGAGCAGATTGGCAGGAACAACGACGCCAAGATCGATCAAGATGGCAATAAGAACAAAGCCAAGCAAGAGCAG
>CAYWZW010000046.1:0-12729 GCA_964462945.1 uncultured Pirellulales bacterium | reverse complement strand
CAACGACGCCAAGATCGATCAAGATGGCAATAAGAACAAAGCCAAGCAAGAGCAGACTGGTGTAGGCAACGACGCCAAGATCGATCAAGATGGCAATAAGAACAAAGCCAAGCAAGAGCAGACTGGTTTAGGCAACGACGCCACGATCGATCAAGATGGCAAAAAGAACCATGCCACGCAAACGCAGTGGGGTTGGTTCAACGACGCCTCGATCGTTCAAGAGGGCAACAAGAACCATGCCACGCAAATGCAGATGGGCTTTGGTAATTCCGCTTCTGCAGTCCAGACGGGCAACCGTAACATAGCTCTACAGATGCAAACCGGTGGCGGCCATAGCTCCTTGATTACGCAGACCGGCAACACCAACTATGCTTCTGTTACCCAAAGCGGTTTCATTGCTCAGACCAGCACCGTCACCCAGCTTGGAAATGGCAACGTTGCTACTGTCGTACAGCCGTGAGTTTGAGTTAGTTAGTTAGTTGTTTGATGTAAACACGGAGCAGTTAACCGCTGCAGGCGGCGAACTGGCCTGCAGGATTAACGCCCCTCAAAGGACCTGTTCTTTGTCTGGGTCTCGAGGGAAGGGATGTTTCACAAACGATCGCGGGATAAAAGGAGGGGGCAACCTGTACAGGTTGCCCCTCTTTCTTATGACCGGGAACCAGAGACCTTAATGAACGCAAACGAGGGCCACAAGACACGGACGATGCTCCTAATTGCTGTCGGAGGAATCTGCATTTTGGGTTGTTCGGCCTCGCGGCAAGAAAGTAGTAACGATTACCGGGCGTGGATAGCCATCGAGACTGACGCTTCCGGGATCAAAGTAGATGCCTATTGCTTTAATGAGACTTCGCAGGACGCCGTCTTGAGGTATGAGCTGAAGGCGAAAAAGACCGGCAAAGCCGGCAAAGCCCAGACGTCTCAGTCAGGTTCCGTTGAAGTTGCCGGCGGGCAACAAAAGCGTCTTTCCCGGCTCGACCTAAGCGTTTCCGCACAAGACCGCTACCAGATAGATCTAAAAGTTTACAAGGACGTTGAGTTAGTGGCTGAGGATTCCATATCTTATCCGCAACAGCAGTAATCAAGCCATCTTAGAGGCGACTGCCAAACTGGCCCCGTGCGGTCGGCATTCGGTGGCGGATTGCGATTCATTCTCGACGCTTGTCATTTCGACCGGAGGCCGAAGGCCGGAGTGGAGAAATCTGGCCGCCGAGGACAGACACGCCTTATCCGCCGCCAGATGTCTCGACTCCGCTGCGCTCCGCTCGACATGACAGAACGCGCGCCTGAGGGCCTTGCCAACGCCGCATGAACCCTCCCACCGTATTCCGACCGCACCCAACCGGCCGTCCGGGCGCAGCCCCGCGTCGCCCGTGTTTCCCCATTTTTCGCCGCCCGTAGAAGTCTCGTCCACCTTCAGCGTGACCCGTCGGGCATCCGCCTGCTCTTGGGCCTGTGGCCAAAGACGAGATTACTTCGTCGTTACGCTCCTCCTAAGAAAATAGATTCTGCACGAACAGCACAAATGGCTCTAAGTATCGCAATTATAAGGACTTGTAGACAAGATGCTCTGGAAGCCTGTTTTCTTCCCGATACCAGCCGCAAAGCGGCGCAGAGACTCGCAATGACAAGAAGTGCATTTCCGTGTCATTGCGAGCGATTCGGAGAATCGCGCGGCAATCTCAACCGTCACTGTGGGACTTTTTCAACAGGCCATCTTGGCAGGTTAATATTCAACCAGTCCTTCTATCGTATATGAGGTTGAACGCCATGCATCGTCTGATCGTGCGGCCACTTGCCAGTCGCCCTGTTGAGCGATTTCAATCGTTATTTCCTCGACGTTGTTCATAAACGTGCTGCGATCGACTTGCGCGACCATTTTGTCGGAAGGATTGTATATCCTCAATCTCAAATCGCCCCAGCCGAGCCAGGTTAGCCTTACGGACATCGTAGCCGGTCCTGAGACCGAGACGACGTGTCTCGACTCGCCTCGGGGCGCAACCGTCCCGCTAAAAGCGAATTCCGTCTCAGAAAGCTCTGACGGTGGGCTAACAGTTATGGTCACCGTATCACTGGCTGTGGCTCCACCATTGTCGGTTACGGTCAAAGTTACCGTGTGTTCGCCAACGCTGAATTCGCGCATAATGCTCGCAGTGTCGCCCAAAACAGTGGTGCCTTCGGTCCACTCATAAGTTTCGATAGTACCGTCAGCGTCAGAGCCGGAACCGGTCAGAGTGACCATTTCGCTGCCATTGTCGTCGCTATCGTTCACGATCTGGTCCGGCCCGGCATTAGCTGTAGGAGGCTGATTGGCTTTGACGGTGATAACCACCTGGTCGCTGCCGCTGGCACCTTCATTGTCGGTTACGGTCAGGGTTACCGTGTGTACGCCAACGATGAAATCGCGCGTAATGCTCCCAGTGTCGCCCAAAACAGTGGTGCCTTCGGTCCACTCATAAGTTTCGATAGTACCGTCAGCGTCAGAGCCGGAACCGGTCAGAGTGACCATTTCGCTGCCATTGTCGTCGCTATCGTTCACGATCTGGTCCGGCCCTGCATCGGCCACCGGCACCTGATTTCCTGCTGGCGTGCCGGCCGCTTCGTCGGCATCGACCAGGCCAAATCCATACCATTTATCCCGCCCGGAGGCGCCCAGATCATCGGCCGTCTCTTGTAGTACGCTGCGCACATTCGCACCGGGATTGGCCGCCAGGATCAGAGCGGCGGTTCCCGCCACGTGTGGACAGGCCATCGACGTGCCGCTCATGGTAGCGTAGCCACCGCCCATGTAGGTCGAGTACACAGCGACACCGGGCGCTGCGAGCTCTAAAGCTGGGCCGGTGCTTGACCAGCTTGCTCTTGCGTTTGTTGTGTCTGTCGCGCCTACGGCGATGACGGAGTTGTACCTGGCGGGATAGTCTACTGTATCCTGCTCTGTGCCCCTGCGTTTCGCGTAGTCGTTGCCCGCGGCGGCGACCACGAGTATGCCGGCCGCACTGGCCTGGTCACAGGCGTCCCGCAGCGTCTGGTAATTGGAATTGGTGCCCAGGCTCATGGAGATAATATGCGCCCCCTCCTCAATCGCCCACTCGATTCCAGCCACCACGTCGCTGATATATCCACTTCCGCCGCTGTCCAACACTTTGACCGCGTAGAGGGACGCTTGCGGGGCAACACCAACAACACCGTTGTCATTGTCTTCAGCAGCGATGATACCTGCGACATGTGTTCCATGCCCTTCGTCGTCCTTCGGGTCAGCATCATCATTGACAAAATCATGTCCGCCCACGTAATTGCCGTTTAAATCAGGGTGGGTGTAATCGATTCCCGTATCGATGATGGCCACTTTGACCCCCGTGCCTTTGTTGGAGGGATGGACGTTGCCCGCCCCTATGCGCTTAACGCCCCACGAATTGTCGAGCTCTGCGTCAAGGGCGTGCACAAGGCCATCCTCTTCAATGTAGGCGACTCTGGGGTCGGCTCTCAAACTGGAAATCTGGGCCTCAGGAAGCTCCGCCGACACCGTGGGCAAAAATCGGTAGGAGCGGCGCACCTCGCCGCCGCGTCCACGTATCAGAGCCCTGCGCCCTTCGATAGCCTGCCGGCCTGTCCCATCCTTGAACCCGATGAGGACCCTTCTTGCGGGACCCCTTTGCTGCGCGAAATTCCCCTCGGTCAAAGCCAAGAGCGCAAAGCTCGCTAACGCCATCAGTGTAATTGGACATGCTCTTTTCATGTTCGGATCCTCCCAAGATCAACATTCGCAGAAACTTGTGCAAATGATATATCATCGTCAAATCCGAGTATAGATTATAACAAATCTACAGATAAGGCAAGAGATTTATTCTCAAACCGCTGGACTGATACGCCCCTTTGACTATGGCAGGTCAACGTAAAGCATTATGCGTAAAGATGTTACGGTTAATTGAATATCGCATAGAGATGCTTGTTGACTCGCGAACCTTCCTCGTACATCCGGTGTTGCCGCCTACAGCCGCCAGGGGGCGCGCATGGGCCGGCTTTTCATCCTATCGGCTTCCGGGTCGCTCGGGAATTTCTCTTCTTTCGGGTCCCACTTGAGCGGCCGTTCCAGCCAGTAGGCGATATTGCCCAAGTGACACACCGTCACGGACCGGCAGCCGACCTCGGCGTCACTGGCCGGTCTGTTGCGCGTCCGGATGCACTCCAGGAAATTATCGGGGTGGTTCGTGCTTTCGTAGAGATGGATTTCGTTGGGTCCGATTTTCTGCCGGAGCAGCGTCTGGGGCCACGTGACCAGATGATCGCGGCTGACTTCGATTTTGCCTTCGGTCCCGGTGAACAGCACGCCCGGCACGTCTTTGCCGATCTTGTCGCGCGTCATGATCGTGCCGTTGGCGTATTTGTAGGTCAGCACCGGATAGTCTTTGCCGTCGGGCGGAATGATTTCGACCGGCCCGCTTTCGTCCATACCCATCGCCCACTGGGCGACGTCGAACATGTGCGCCCCCCAGTTGGTCATCTCGCCGCCTGAGTAGTCACGGTAGGCCATCCACCCGCCCGGCGCGATCTTCGAGGTGTACGGTCTCCACGGGGCCGGTCCCAGCCACATATTCCAGTCGAGCCAGTCGGGCTCCGGCTCGGCCAGGGCATCACACGACCAGGCCGGCGGGCCGCCGACGTTGACCGTGATGGATTTGACCTGGCCGATGTACCCGTTGCGGACCAGCTCGCAGGTGAAGCGAAACTCATGCCACGAACGCTGCTGCGTGCCGACCTGGTAGATGCGCCCGTAACGCTTCATCGTATCGGCCACGACTCTGGCCTCTTCGATGGTCAGCGTCATGGGCTTTTCGCAGTACATGTCCTTGCCGGACTTGGCCGCGGCGATGCACGGCAGGGCGTGCCAGTGGTCGGGCGTAGCCACCAGCACCGCGTCGATGTCCTCTCTCGCCAAAAGCTCGCGGAAGTCTTTGTACTCGGCGCAGTCGTTGTTGCCGTAATGCTTGTTGACGATGTCGCGGGCGTTGTCGCGGTTCCGGGCGTTCACGTCGCAGACCGCTGCGAACTGCACCTGCGGCTTGCTCAGGAAGCCTCCGCCTTGCACCCATATCCCGCCGCCGACGTGCCGCGTGCCCTGGCCTCCTACGCCGATGGCGCCCATGACAATTCTCTCACTCGACGCCGGACGAGCGCCCGCGCCGATTGCCGACGAGGCTATCACATAAGGCAACGCTACCGCCGCCGTACTCGTGAGGAACGTTCTTCTTGTTATTCTATGATTCTTCATTGTTGTCACCCCTTGTTATCAGCGTATCGTATCTGTTCGTTTCGATCTCAGCGAGGTAGGTTCTTATGACCACTTTAGTTATAACGGCCTATTCTCCGAGAATTGGTGCGATTCATCGCGCCCTGCGCTCTCAGCGAGATGTTCTGCCATTATGTTTTATCCTGTTGGTGCTTCCTCAGGGTGTCTTCGACCCTGGATAGGAGACTCGGCGCAAAAGCGCCGAGCTCCTACAGCACCTCGCTACCCCCACTATATCAAAAGAAAGTCTTTCTTTCAGTATGGTGGGGGGCCAGGGAGTTGCCTATTTCATTTTCTTCTCAAGCGGTCAGGTTGAGCTTGCGCCTGCTCAAATCTTTTCATTGTCTGTCCATCACAAAGCTCAAAAAAGTCATTCCGCCATTCTACTCCTTCAAAGTCGACTTCATCATCAATTGGTGCACCAAGAAAATATCGTTTCTTGTTTTTTATTATGCCATATGCGATGCCAGGAGAATTAGGTTTCCGATAGATTCCGACTAATTGGGGAGCACCGCCGCAATGCTTATCTTTGATATTTGACAACGTGTCACAAAAACAGTGAAACACACTGCGACTTGTGCCTTTATCTGGACCTTCTTTGTAACGTTCAAGATTATCGTTGAACTCCCTTGCTCCGGAACCAAGAGAAAAAAGAACACCAGAGGAAGAAGGTAAGGATATGGTTTTTCCTGCCCAGCCTTTTGCTCGGTTCCATTCGATGAGCCAACAAGCAAACTTGAAGTTGTCAATCGGGTCTCTTGAAATGTGCAGCACCTGTAATGTGGCTGCCGTAATGCTGGCAACCATTTTGGGATATTGAAGGAACTCCTGTACGAGCTTTTCCTTAATGGCCTCGAATCGTTCTTTGCAAGACATCTTGTCTGAGAGTAGTAAACCATGGTCAGCCATTTCCGCGATCTGAGACAGTACCATTGAAGGGAAAAGCACATCTCCACAGTATCCAAGAATATCGGCGGAACGACGAAATGCGAAGACTTTCCTTCCGTGGTCGAAATTCGCTACATCACCCCAACTCACACGACTGTCAGCAGCAATATATGCCGATGCAGTGCCATGAGTGTCAACGCCTATCCATGAAACAAGCAGTGTCATAATTTAGCCTAACATAATAATACCTGTATGTCTGGCCCAAGGTGCAATCTCGTAGGATGTGCAGGTTTCCGCCGCAAGGCGCCCTGTGGACTGCCCATGCGGTTCTGGCTACGTTGCATTAACTTCATCAGTTACGGTTTTGTAATCAATTTTACCGCTCGTTCGGTGGATTAAATCAAACACCAATTCTTTTATACTTCTATACATTCTATTACGCATTTGTTTAAAAGAATTCCCGGGGACACCTTACTTATTTCCATATCAAGGCATTTCTCCAAACCTGCGATTCCCGCCAGCCAATTTCGCACGTCGCATAGATTCGTCGGTCGCACTTGCCATTTCGCTTTTAGCAGTCCCCGCTGCTCCTTCGAGAAGTGAAAAATAGCATGAAGAAGGGGAAAAGGCAACAAAAATTTGGCGAAATAGCGAATTAGTTAATCGATTAATTGCCCCCAAAAGCCGTTGTGGAAGATTGCCACGGCCCTTCGGGCCTCGCAATGACCGGTCTCAATAGATTCCTCGACTGTGCCCTCCGGGCTGTGCTCGGAATGACGGTGTGAATCCGTGTTAATCCGTCTATGTCCTATGGGACTACGCCGGACAGGTCCGCGTCTGTAAGAATTCGTGGCACGCTTGACAGTCGCCGGTTGCGGCACTACCCTAATCCCAGGAAATGAGTGCTTCGGCTAAGGTTGGGCACAAAGATGTGTATGAGCTTTCGTCAGAATTGCTTTTGTTCGCAGGTGGTCAAGCGGCGGCTTCGCAGGGGTTTCACCCTGGTGGAGCTGCTGGTGGTGATTGCGATTATCGCCTTGCTGCTTTCGATCTTGATGCCGTCATTGCGAAAGGCGCGGGCCATCGCGGCCAGGGTCGGCTGCGCGCACGGACTCAAGCAGATCGGCCTGGCGATGGACATGTACCTTGCCGGCAACGAGAACACGTACCCGTGCGCCGAGGACCCGGTCTCGACGCAGCCGGCCTACTGGCTGTGGATGGGACGCGGCTGGCGGTCGTTCGTCGAGCCTTACCTGGGCGGACATATTGACGTGAACAACCCGTCCGTGCTGTACTGCCCGCAGGACCGCATTGCGAAGGACAAATATGAGTCCACCAGCTATGCCTACTCGATGGCGTTCTACCACAGCCCGCAGCAGATCGACGCGATGAGCACTCCGGCCGATACGTACTCGAATCCGCAGCCGTCTGTGCCGCAGCGAAGCGCGGACGTGGCCAGGCCGTCGGGCAAGATTCTCATCGGCGAATGGCAGAGCAATCATGTGCCCATCAAGGAGGACAAAGCATGGTGGTGCTGGGAGGGCGCGCGGAACTACCTGTTCGCCGATGGGCAGGTCAGTTTCCTGAAGGCCCGGCAGATTCGCCCGGCGCGGGACGAGCTGCCGGATGCGAACCTAACCATCCGGGGGATAAAAGGCACGGACTGGCCGTAGCGGCGGCAGGTGCGATGGACGCTTGTTTTTGCTTCGTTTTAGCTGTTGACACGTCGGCGCGGGTGTAGTATATATGCGCTTTTTGTTTCCTTGAGGAGTTTTTCGCTGGATAGGTGCAATAAGTTCGTATATGCCTCCGGCGATTCCTGGGACCTGGTCAGTATGAAACTTTACGCAGAAGGAGATTTTTAGAATGGCAGCGAAATGGGTGTACTTTTTCGGCGGTGGGAAGGCCGAAGGCAACGCAAAGATGAAGGAGCGTTTGGGCGGCAAGGGTGCGAATCTTGCGGAGATGGCCAGTTTGGGTGTGCCGGTTCCGCCTGGTTTTACCCTTACCACAGACGTATGTGTCTATTTTTATGAGCACAAAAAGAAATATCCAGCCGGGCTTAAGGAAAAGGTCGCCGAGACGATGAAAAAAGTGGAGAGGATTATGGGCAAAAAATTCGGCGACCCCGAAGATCCGCTCCTGGTCTCGGTGCGTTCCGGGGCGAGAAAATCGATGCCTGGAATGATGGAGACCGTGTTAAACATCGGCCTGACGTCGAAAACAATACCGGGGCTTGTCAGGCAAAGCGGCGACGAGCGGTTTGTTTACGATGCGTATCGACGGCTGATCATGATGTATGCTGACGTCGTGATGGAAAAAGCGGCCGGCATCGAACCCAAAGACGACCAAGGCATCCGCAGGCAGTTGGAAGAAATAATGGGTGAGCTGAAAAAGAAAAAGGGCTGCGCGTCCGATACGGATTTGACGCCGGACGACCTCAAGAACCTCTGCTCGACTTTCAAGGTCAGGATAAAAGAGGTGTTAGGCAAGGACTTCCCCGACGACCCCATCGCTCAGTTGTGGGGCGGCATCGACGCCGTCTTCGCCTCCTGGAACGGCAAGCGGGCCGTCAGCTATCGCCGCATCGAAGGGATCCCCGACGAGTGGGGCACGGCGGTCAACGTTCAAACGATGGTCTTCGGCAACATGGGCGCCAGGTCCGCAACAGGCGTGGGATTCACTCGCAACCCCGGCAACGGCGAGAACAAATTCTACGGCGAGTACCTGGTTAACGCCCAGGGCGAAGATGTCGTGGCCGGCATAAGAACGCCCGCGCCCGTCAACGAATACTCAAAGTCCGAGCATAACAAGCATTTCGTCTCGCTCGAGCAGGGGATGCCGAAGATATACAAGCAGCTTTTCGCCATTCAGAAGAGACTCGAGAAGCATTACCACGACATGCAAGACATCGAATTCACAATCGAAAACGACCGGCTGTTCATGCTTCAGACCAGGGTGGGCAAGCGCAACGGTCCGGCGGCGGTCCGAATGGCGATTGATATGCTCAAAGAAAAGCTCATTACCAAGAAAGAGGCGGTCATGCGAGTGACACCCGGCCAGCTCGATGAGCTGCTGCACCCGATCATCGACCCGAGCGCCGAGCATCGCAGCAAACCGCTGGCCAAGGGCTTGCCCGCCGGTCCGGGCGGTGCCGCAGGGCAGATCGTCCTCAATTCGCAGGCGGCGGTCGAGTGGGCCAAGCAGGGCAAAAAGGTGATCTTGGTGCGCGAGGAAACGAACCCCGAGGACGTTGAAGGCATGAGGGCGGCCCAGGGCATCCTGACCGCTCGGGGCGGCATGACCTCCCACGCGGCGCTCGTGGCACGGGGCTGGGGCAAGTGCTGCATCGTCGGCTGCGGAGCCCTCGAGGTGAGCTCCGCCAGGAAAGAAGTCAGTCTCGACGGGAAGCTGTTCAAGGAAGGCGACTGGCTGACGCTGAACGGAACAAAGGGAGCCGTCTATGAAGGCGAGCTGCCTATGCTCGACGCCACAGCGGAAAACGAGCTTCTAAACAGTTTCCTGAAGGTATGCGATTCGGTCAAGAAGCTCGGCGTCAGGACGAACGGCGAGACCCCCGAAGACGCACGCAAGGCCCGGCAGCTCGGCGCGGAGGGCATCGGGCTTTTCAGAACGGAACACATGTTCTACGGCAAGGGCAGCGATCAGCCTCTGTTTATTCTCCGCAAGATGATCGTCTCCAAGGATACCGCGGAGAGGAAAATAGCCATCGACGAGCTGTTCCCGTTTGTCAAGAAGGACATCAAAGGGACGCTTGCGGCGATGGATAACCTGCCCGTCGTGATTCGACTGCTGGACCCGCCTTTGCACGAGTTCGTGCCGAAGGATCCCGCCAAGCTCGAGGCGCTGGCGAAGGACTTGAACATCACGGTCGAGGAGCTTGCAAAACGGGCCGAGCAGTTGCACGAATCGAACCCGATGATGGGGCATCGCGGCGTGCGATTGGGCATTACCTATCCCGAGGTCAGCAGGATGCAGATACAGGCGATTTTCGAGGCCGCCGCAGAGCTGATCAAGGAAGGCAAAAAGCCCTACCCGGAGATCATGGTGCCCGTCGTCTGTGAAGCAAAAGAATTGAGCGCTCAGCTTGACCTTGCCAGAGAGGTTTACAAGGAAGTCCTGGCGAAATATAACCTGAAGAAGATCCGGCATAAGCTTGGCACGATGATTGAAATTCCGCGTGCGGCGCTGATGGCCGACAAGATAGCCGAGCACGCCGAGTTCTTCTCGTTCGGCACCAATGACCTGACGCAGATGGGCTTTGGATTCTCGCGCGACGATATAGGCGGATTCCTGCCGGACTATCTGCAGAAAGGGATTCTGGCGCAGGACCCGTTCCAGAGCATCGACCAGGCGGGCATAGGCGAATTGATCAAGATGGGCATCCAGCGCGGGCGCAAAGCGAACAAGGGCCTGGAAATCGGGATTTGCGGCGAGCATGGCGGCGAGCCGGCCAGTATCGAGTTCTGCCATCGCGTCGGGATGGATTACGTCTCGTGTTCGCCGTTCCGAGTGCCGATCGCAAGATTAGCCGCGGCACAAGCTGCGCTGAGATAATTGACGATTTGCGATTTACTATTGACGATTTACGATTGATCAATGATGGGTGAAGCCCGATTCGTCACTCGTGATTCGTATGTCGTTGACTATTGGGGAGAGCCGCTGCGTGCGTTTAGGCGCACGGCGGACAGCGGTTAACCGGTAAACGGTAGGGTGGGCTCGTCCTGCCCTACCAATTTTTGTATCCACACAAACTGACACGGCTTGAGATTAGCCACGAATAAACCCAGCGCGGCCTTTGGCCGCAACCAAAAAACTGAAACCACGAATTAACACGAACAAACACGAAATTGAAACCGCAGATTAACGCGGATTTTCGCAGATCAAATATTTCGTGTAAGATATTCTTTCATAACAAGTTAGGAAACAGCCTTTCGAAAAACATGCACAAAAAACGAGAAGATGAAGGATTGTATTACGGATTGAATCGTGCATTATCCTGTAATCCTGTCAGAAATTTAACCGCAGACCTGTCCGGCGTAGCCCCTTCGGGCATAGACGGATGAACGCAGACGCCGTCCTGAGCTACGTCGAAGGATCACGCGGAAAAAACGAAAAAATCGCAAACCTGTCCTGAGCAAGGTCGAATGGATCGAAAATCGTAAATCCCAACGGTCCCCTGTTTCCCTGCTTTCCTCATTCGGCAGGTCTGCCGGACTACCCGATCCCCTGATGACCTGATACCCGAATCTCTAATTCGCTGATTCTCTAATCTGCTCGGCGTCCTGTCTTCTGTGTCCTGTATTCTTTTTTCCTTTTTCTCTTGCCTTTTCCCGTCTCTTATGCTACTCTTCACTCCTCGAAGGAGCAGTGGGGACATCTGAAGGTGAAATAGGAGAAACGATTTCATGCGGGATGTAAAACTATTTGGCGGAAATTGTCGGGTCGTCGTTTGATAATCCGATATAGGTAAAAAAGAATAAGATACTGCCGCTAACAAATAAGTAATAATGGGTGTGCATCCCAAGCAAAGCTGCTTTGAGGCCACCCACAGACCCAAGTCGGAGCCGAATGAGTATGTCTCGCATATATACAACTCAGGAGATAATGGTTGCCAATATTCTAGAAACACGCCCGCCGCAGATTGTTGTGCCGCCGTATCAACGTAGTTACTGTTGGACGAGGTTGCAAGTGGAAGCGATGTGGGAAGACCTAATACGATTCGAAAGGCAGTGTCCAAAAATAGGTAATGTGACCGACGCGTACTTCTTTGGCCCAATGGTAATGCTAATTGAAAAAGATGGCACATATACTCTGCTCGATGGACAGCAGCGGTTGGCCACATGCGTGATTCTTTTTTCGGTTGCGGCTAAGTATCTTCAACGCGACGACGAGCTTCGAGCTAATATGCTGATTGACCGCTATGTTGTTGGCGGTTCTTTTCGAGCGGATTCTTTCAGAAAGCTACTTCTAAATACGAACGACCAAGCGTTTTTCAATACGGAAGTAAGTAGTTTTTCCAAGGCTACACCGATGATACCCAAGTTCAGATCACACAAACTCATTAGAGAAGCAAGAGCTTTTTTTGACAAACAGTTTGCCGAAAAATATAAAGAGATGGATTCTGATTCTTCGTACAAGTGGGCTCTCAGATTAATCGATGTACTGCTCAGCAACTTTACTATCATAGAGGTTCTTTCGACAGATAGCGAAAATGCACCGCTCATCTTCGAAACCCTCAACGACCGCGGAATTGGCTTATCCACGGCTGATCTCCTTAGCAGTCTTATGATATCGCGATGTAGTGAAACGAATAGGAAAGAAGTGGCCCGTCTTTGGAACGACATCCTGCAAATGGGAGATGACACCGTACTCAAGTCATTCCTACGCACCTACTGGATTGCATATCACGAAGATATCAAGACCAAGGGTCTATACAATGAGATAAGAAGAGAAATCAGGGAAACGAACATTAACAGCCTAGGAGCCTGTCTGAGTAATTGATCTGACCAGTATTTTTCTGTCTTCCTTTG
>CAYWZW010000045.1:21687-43659 GCA_964462945.1 uncultured Pirellulales bacterium | reverse complement strand
TGACCGGCTGCCACGCGGTCCCGTTGGCCGAATGGGAAACCGTAAAGTTCCCGGCTGCATCACGCTCCAGCTTCAGCCAACGCGGGGCGGTGACCCCGGTCTGATTGGCGTTGAAGCTGGCAGCGCCCATATCGGGACGGCCCTGGGCGGCCACGCCGTTGCTCGGCGTAATGGCTGCAAACATGTGCCGCGAGCTGCCGTCCAGCGTCTCGCGGATCATCACGCCGGCCTTCGCCCAGGCGTTGGTGTTCTGCACGCTCTGGACCCGCGCCACAATCGAGCCGGCGCCGGTGAGCGTCTTGTAGGCAAAGTGGAACTCGTCGTGATAATTGCCTGGGGTGCCGACATCCCAGATGTCCGTACCGGAGGCGGTCATTGTGTAGGTCCCGGCCGGCGCCTCTGCAAAGCTGCCGACGGAACCTGGTAGCCCTCTGAACCACAGCGACAACTCCCCAACGCCTTCCTCGGTCCAGTCACGTGGGGCTGTTAGAGTCAACTCGGCCTCAGAATACTTCGCAAAGCCCTGCTTACTGTTGTCGTATGACAGCGGCATGGACTGCCGGCCGCCGTGAACGATGGTTTGCTCGGTAAAGGAAGCGGTATTCTCATCGCCTACCGCCGCACCGGTGCCGTTCCCGGCAAAGTAAGGCGGTGCACCAGGCGCGCCGTAACCAAGACCATCGTGCCACGAGTACCAAATCTGATTGGCGCCGGCGTCGTAAGCTTCAAAATCATCGACGGCGGCGAAGCCGGCGGTCGTGAAGCTCCAAACCTTGCCCACCCATGGACTGTCGGGATTGACGTTATTGACCTCATCAATCCGCCAGTAGTACGTCGTCGTCCAGGCCAGTTTAGCGGGGGCGTAGCTCTCGTCGCCAAGCGCCTGGGTCGCCTTGTACTCCGGCGATGCCTTGGTCGCATTCCCCACCGCATTTGCATCTATTCCCAAGTACACCTCGTGCGACGCCGCGTAGGCTCCCGGAGTCCAGCTTAGAACCGGTGTCTGCTTCACGTCCACAGCGCCATTAGAGGGACTCGGGTTGCCGACGGCACCTTGGGTGGTGAAGCTCCAGACGTCGCCTTTGTAGGTGGCCGTGCCGTCAAACTCATCCACACGCCAGTAATAGGTCTTCGCCCGCTTCAGTCCAGTGGGACTGTAGGTCGCAGGGCCCTGAGGAAGCCCCCCGGCGGCATTCGCGACGGTGTCAAAACTGCTGCCGAAATACACCGTGTGCAGTTTAGCTCTGAAGCCCGGCGTCCAGCTAAGCTTGACATCCAGATCAATGGATTCTGCACCATCGCCCGGGACGGGACTATAGGCTTTTTTGGGGGGAATCGAGAAGCTCCAGACTGCGCCTTTCCACGGACTGTTCGGGTCCGCGTTATTGACCTCGTCGATTCGCCAATAGTAGGTCGTGCCCGGAACAAGGCCGTCCGGATAGGCAAATCCCGGAAAGCCGGCAACGTAAAACGTCGAAGCCTGATTGCCCCGGAACGTCTCACCGGTGCCGGCGTTCACATCGTCAAAATTATCGCCTAAATAGACATCGTGCGAGACCGCAAAGTCTCCCGGCTTCCAGGAAAGGGTCACCCACGTATCAGCATGCAGGGCGCCGTCCGCCGGCTTGGGTCCCAAGGCGTACGGATACCCTTTGCTACCTGCCATAGCAGCCAGAATCTCCGGCTCGGTCAGCACGTGGTTGTAGATACGAATGTCATCCATGACGCCGTTGACATACCTGCTCATAGGCTGTTCATTGCCAATAGTAAGTGATGCAGTCGAGGCTCGAGGAGTTTTGGATTCCGTGTCCCCAAAAATTAAGCTACCGTTCTTGTAAAATCTTCGACCTTCAGTCGAGTCATAGCTGTAGGTAAAATGCGCCCATTCACCTGGAACAATTACTCCAGGAGAAGTATTAACGTATGTTCTTGAGCCATCTGTGTGCGAAACTGGAAAATGGAAGCTTCCGTCTGCGAATCCTAAGACCTCGTAGTTCTCAGCAGCATCCAAGCCTTTGATGACAAATCCGTTATAGTTCTTGTTTTCATTTGCATTGAGCCAAAATGTTATTGTCCACCTGGTAAGGTCCAAACTCGGATCATTCCCGCAATCAAGACAATCATCAGAACCATCAAACTCCAAGGCGCCACCGAAATGGCCGACCACCCACGCAGGGGCGCCGTTGAAGGTGCCGTCGTTGCCGTTACCGCTTGCGTCATGGGCTATAGTCCCGGAGCCCTCGTCAAACCTCCACCAACCGACAAGCTCTGCCTGAAGTGTGCTGGTCAGAACCACGCCCAGCACCAAGCCGACAAGATACAGACAAATCAGTTTCCGAGACATAATCATTCTCCTCAAGAAAGGTTAGCAAAAAAAGACCGATAACAACTGTCCGTGTTAAGACTCTGTCCCCGTCAACATTCGACATTCTTCTCCGCTGTCCGCTATTGCCTCCTTCCTTCAGGATCCCCGTGTGAACTCCCAACTGAAAAGTCAAGACTGTAAAGCCAAAACATACAATCCTGGTATTTCCACCGTTTCTTTCTTATACCATATTAGTCATCCTACCGTCAAGAGAAATGCTCCGGCTGCGAGGGGGAGACTGTACCTGGCTTTTCGAGGAATCGACAAATGCAGGCGATTCCCTCGCAATCCGCTCAGCAGACATTCGGCGCCGAGAGAATTCGAGGCAGGGTACGGCTAAGCTCCGAATGGGGCGTGACTTAAAGGGAAACTATCGATCGTTCCCGGCGGATTCGAAGATCCTCACGGTGTTCTTTCCGGCTTGCTTGGCCGTGTAGAGTGCCTGGTCGGATCGGCTCGTGATATCTTCGGGCGTGGTATCGGCGTCGTACTGCCCGAGGCCCACGCTGATGGACAGCGGTATGTCCTCCTTGTTCCATATTGTCGGAGAGCCGGCCACCGCATCGACCATACGCTGGGCAACCACCGTGGCGTCGCTGAGCGAGGTATTGAGCAGAATGACCGCAAACTCATCACCGCCGTACCGCGCTGCGGTGTCGATCTGGCGGATACACTCCTTTATTCGTCTGCTGATGTCGCGAATGACCTTGTCGCCGGCTCTGTGACCGTAGGCATCGTTGATCTTTTTGAGGTTGTCCACGTCGATCATAATCAGCGAGATTCGCCCGCCGTATCGCCGTGCACGCCACAGCTCCTTTTCGAGGATTTCATAGAACGTCTTGTGGTTCGCCAGGCCGGTCAGGCCGTCCATGGTGGCCTGACGTTGGATTTTCTCGAACAGCTTTATGTTGCCGATGGATGCGCCGACCAACTGACTAAACAGTTCGATCAGGGCGATGTCGGCGGACTCAAACCGGTCGCCGTCCACTTTGTCGGCCAGATTGAGCACTCCGACCACTCTATCCTGGCAAACAAGAGGCACGATAGCGCAGTTGTTGGTCTGGTAATTCTCAGCGAAGGCCCTTTGTGACTTTCGAATGACCGGCTTGCTATGGGTGTCTATGTTCCCAACCAATATAAGCTCTTTGCTTCTTGCCGCCATGACCATAAGAGGCGTGGGCGTTTGATTGAGCGAGACGATCTTGTTTATGGGAAAGGGATGGTTGTGCTTGTACAGATGCAGCATGTTGTTCGTTTCGTCAAGGATGTAGAGGGAGGCAAATCTTACGTGAACCAGCTTCGGAACGCTCTTGATGCAAATGTCAGCTATTCGGTCTATGTCGAGACAGTTTATCTGCCTCGCCAGAGGAGTCACCTGCTCGAGCACGGAGATTCCGGCTTCGGGATTGCCAGGCGTTCTTATTGGACTTTCATTGGTTTCGTTCATCGGTCAAAGGCGATACCCTTCTGGCCCAATCTTTATGATTCCGCGTAGTACAGTCAGTTTCTCTCCTTTTCTATCGGATATTTTCAGGGGGGTATTTGGCAAAAACCGTTGGTGGAATCCCGAATCAGCAAGTCTCTTCGTGGCGCGGATGCCGTCAACGCCCACAAGGCCGAAGAGTCCGGGCCCTTCTGTGTGGGGCAAATGAGGTTATATGCAGGAACAGCCCCGGCCGATGCCGAACGCCCCTCAGGGTTAAGGGGGGCGGTGCTTCGAGAGGCCAGTGTCCGAGAGCAGCCGTTTCAACAGGCTCAGAAGCCGGTTGCCTCAAAGGCCCGGAACATGCCTTCCATGGCGTCGGATTGCGTGCAAAGCTTCTGATTTCGCCCGGCTGAGGCAGACCGAAGGACCCGCCTGACGTAACGGCTTGAGCTATCGGCACTTCCAAAGATACGACCGATAACAAGAAAAGATGTCTCCGATTTTTCTTTAAATTTTTTTCAAAAAAATTGACATCTGAGAGAAAATATGTTTTACATTTTACAAAACATAAAATATATTGTGGCTTCGTAAAGGGATGTTATTGCTCACAGGTCGTGACGCAGATTGGTGAGTTGAAGTTGAAACGGGAGTGAACAATCTTGGCTAAGACCGACCAACAGCTTCACTGTAATATCGGGTTGGGTATTTCGCCTGCCGCCGGCGGTGGCCGTGCGCATTATCAGCAGGGCGTGACAACGTAAGTTTTCGAGAGAGTTTTAGCGATGCAGCCGGAGTTTAAGAATGACACTTTACACGTACCTGCCAAGCTTTATCGAATCGGAGAGTTAGTGGACTATACCCCCTTCTCGCGACAAACCATTCACAACTACACGATTATGGGCCTCATTCGTGAAGCGAAATGGACCGAGGGGGGACATCGACTATACGACGAGTCTGTGTTTGAGAGATTATCAGAAATCATGCGGCTTAGGAAAACCAAGACGCTCTCGCAAATAAGAGCGATCCTAAGCAAATAAGGAAGGCCGCCGTCACGGTCCGGGAATATGACGCACGAAGGGACAGATTGGTTCCCAGCGGGACAGCAAGAGTAAGAATGGCTTCTTTCTCTATCCATTAGGAAGGATCGCGTATGAATCTGACGGCACTGGCAACGGACAACGTTACTGAAGTATTGGCCACAATAATCAAGTTTACGCAAACTCGCCAAAGAGTCCTCATTCAGAACATCATCAACATGCACCGCCCCGGATTTGTGCCCAAAGAGCTGGAAGTGAATGAGTTTTCCAGCCTGGTGAACTATGCGATCGACGAGCATGTCCGAAATCGGCGGCTGGTTCTGCGCGACACGGAGAATATCAAGTTCGGCATAAGCGGCAGCTTCGAAGTGAAGCCGGTCATGGACGAACCCGGCAAAGAACTTCTTGAGGACGATCCGGAGGGTTATCTCAAGCGGCAGATAGGCAAGCTCTGGGAGAATTCGCTCAACCAAAAAGTCGCTGCCGAACTGCTCAGGCAAAAACAAGGGGCGATTCCACTCGATTATTGACTGACTATGGACCACGACATTCGAAGAGATCGGAAAAAGCAGATAGGCGGAGAATCGCCGTGCTTACAAAACGGGATGAAACGCCGTAAACCGCCGGCAAACGCTTTTGCTCCAACCTGCGACGAGGGGCTTTCAGGAAAGTGGCCGGCCGGTTCTTTTAAAGTCATCGGCCAAAAAGTCGATAAGAAATTAAGGCGGCTGCCGCGAGTCTGGCTATCGCGGCAAAGCCCGAAGGCAAGGAGAGGTGGTGTTGACAGGTTATTACTTGGAATCATCGAACCTGGGCTTCCCGCAAGCGGGGTCCTTTTCATGGAGGAAACCTGTGAAGACCGAGCAAGAACTCACTATCGATGAAGTATGGGAGCAGTTCCACAAGAACCGCGACGAGTATTTCCGCAACCTGCTTATGGAACATTATCGGAGCCTAGTGAGGTATTGCGCCGAACGGCTGCACAGCAAATTGCCGGACAAGGTCGAGCTGGACGACCTGATCAGCGCCGGTATCTTCGGTTTAATGGATGCGATCGACAAGTTTGACCCTTCCATCGGGGTGAAGTTCGAGACGTATTGCTCGCCTCGTATCCGGGGGTCCATCCTTGATGAGCTGCGGAGCATGGACTGGGTCCCCCGGCTGGTCCGGGCCCGGGCGCACCAATTGTCAAAGGCCACCCATTCGCTCGAAACCCACCTCGGACGCAAGCCCACTGAAAGGGAGATCGCCGAAGAGCTGGACATGGACATGGAGGAGTTCACCAGGCTCCAGCGCGATGCGAACGCCGCCAGCTTAGTCTCGCTGAGCAACAAGTACAGCGACGGCGAGGGCGAAAAGGACATCCGCGAAATCGACATCATCAAAGACGAGCGAAGCAAGAACCCCGTGATTGAGGCCCAAAAGCGCGACCTCAAGAACCTGCTGACCAAGGGCCTGACACGCGCAGAGCGGCTGATCGTCGTCCTCTACTACTACGAAGAGATGACGATGAAGGAAATCGGCGCGACGCTCGATTTGTCCGAGTCCCGCGTCTCGCAGATGCACTCCTCCATCATCGCTCGTCTGAAAGCCCAGATGACCACCCGCAAGAAGGAATTCGCCGTCAGCGGCTCGTAACAACAGCCGCGGCGGCTTTTCACCGCAGAGCGATCCCAGAGCGCAGAGGGCTCAGACTGTTTCTTTCCCGGCCGCGCCGCGTCATTCCGAGCTCGGCCGAGGAATCTATTTGAAAACAGTCATTGCGAGGCCCGGAGGGCCGCGGCAATCTTCCATACCGTCTTTTCCCGGCTAATCAACCAGTTCTCTCATTCGCTGATCCTCTAATACCCTGATTCCCACCCCTCTCCTTCGGCGTTGGCCATTCGACATTCGATATTGGATATTTACAGCCCCTGCCTTCGGCGTTGGTCATTCGACATTCGATATTGGATATTCATAACCCCTTTCCGCTGCTTGCTTTATCTCCGCTTCTGTATCCTGTGTCCTATGTCCCATATTCTGTCTTTTTGACTTTTTTTAAGATTTTTTGAAAATTATCATCTACATTTACCCCGTGAGATACGCTCTTAATAGTAGAAGCGCTTTGAATTATCTCATGGGGTGAATCCCGTGAGATACGCTTTTACTAATAGTGGAAGCGGCTGAAGTTATCTCATGGGCTGAACCCCCTGACAATCGCTTTATAAAGTGGAAGGGCCGGATAGGCCCCGAGAAGCCGGACTTCGGGATTCGTGATTGAAAATCCCACCGGAGCAGTGTAGATTTGTGACCAGGGAACAACGAAGCGCGGCATCTTGGATTCGAGCTTCTTAATAATGGCTTCGGGACAGTGGACCGAAAACGGCATAGGAAACGGCCGCTGTCCTGAATAATCTTGAGGACATTATGGCAAAGAAAGAAAAAAAGACACTTGGAACGGCAATAGATGAGATTGTAATTGCTCTGGAAGGACTCGAGCCTGATGTGCGTACAACAGCGGTTACTGCAGCTTGTGCCCATCTTGGGATTCCAATGGATAAAGCCCCATCGAGCGGTACAGTACAACCTAATGTATTGGTATCGCAGCCTCCGCCTCCACCTCCACCTAAGGTTAGCGATATAAAGACCTTGAAGGAGGAAAAAAAGCCCCGAAGTACGTCTGAAATGGCTTGTCTTGTGGCATATTATCTTCAGGAACTCGCTCAACCAAATGAACGGAAAGACACAATTACGACAGCAGATATCGACAAGTACTTTAAACAAGCGAGCTTTAAGCTTCCAAAAGTAATTCCGCAAGTTCTACCGAACGCTAAGAGCTCAGGCTACTTCGATTCTGCCGGAAGCGGTTCATACAAACTCAATGCTGTGGGTTACAATCTCGCTGTACACACACTTCCGCGCAAGAAGTCGGAGTCTTGATATATGGCTCAAGGACTCAGAAACTTAATTGTGAAGGTAGAAGATGAGCGGAAGCAAGTATCAAAAGCACGATCTATCCAGGTCACTTCCCAGATACAGAGGGAAACGCTGCAACGGCTTGTTGATTGCTACTTCAGGGATGTTCGACCATCGATTCTATCACATGCAGCAAGCTCAGATTTCGTAAATGAAATCGATGATGAGATGCAAGACTTGCTCTTGTGCTCACACAAACGAACGTTGAGAAGCCTGCTTAAGAAGAAGCTGTCCAGCATTAAGAAGAAGCTGATTCAATTGGATAGCTACAGCCTTGTTTTGGGGAGCACAGATTCGGACACAACAGCCAATTCAGTGGATAGGAGAATAGTAGAAATCCTCCAGCGTTTGGTCCCTTCTGCCTCGTTTTCCTACGAACAGGCTATCTTGGACGTCGCGGGGCCTAAAAGGAGGTCTTATCGCGGTCCGGCTACTGATCTTCGTGAAGCTCTTAGAGAAACTCTTGACCACTTGGCTCCAGACAAAGATGTTACGTCCCAGCCTGGATTCAAACTTGAGCGAGACATGAAGTATCCGACCATGAAGCAAAAGGTTAGGTTTGTTCTCCGCAAGCGCGGTTTAACAAGAACGCTCTCTGAAACCCCTGAAAATGCCGTTGATTCAGTCGAGGCAACGATTGGTTCCTTCGTTAGGTCGGTGTACAATCGGTCTAGCGTGTCGACCCACACGCCGACAGATCGCAACGAGGTACTGCGTGTTAGAGACTGGGTACGAATTGTACTGTGTGAACTTCTTGAGATTCGCTGAAGTGTTTCCAAATCAGGAGAATAATTCGGGATTTCTGCCAATTTTGGGCTTTGTTCATGACCAGCAGGACACGCGGAGAAGAAGGAGGAGCCCAAAACTCTGAAAAATTAATGTAGAAGAATTGAAAGGAGCACTGAAAACAATGAAACTGTTAGCATACTGCCCCCACTGTAAAAAGATTTTCCTGTCAAACATTTTTGGTAGTATAGCTCCAGAGACAACTGTAAAAAACACTCGGGAATCGTGCCCTGGATGCGGCAAGACAGCACAAACCGGCGACTACATAAGCAACATGATGTATATTGCAGGCCATGAGTTTCACACGACCAGTGACGCGGATACGCTGAAAAATATCCTGCAAATCTTGCAGTAGCGTAGGGTGGGGCTTGCCCCACCTTCAGCAATGTCACGCGCTTTGATCGGTGGGCTAAAGCCCACCCTATAGGACTGTTGGTATTATCGGAAAGGATCGAGATTATGAGAAAGACAATTATCCGGTGTATTGTATTGCTTGCAGCCGGTGCAGGTGGATGCGCAAAGCCTGAACTCAGTCCCGAAACTCCCGCAATTGGCGTGAGCGAGTGTGAACAGCCGGAGTTGATGTTCGAAGCTCCTACTAATCTGGGGCCGGTCGTGAACAGCGCGTATGACGATGGTTCACCCGACATTTCAGCGGATGGTCTGTTGCTCTACTTCGATTCCCTGCGGCCGGATGGTGCCGGCAGTTGGGATATATGGGTCACGCGACGCGAAACTGTCGGTTCCGAGTGGGGTAGTCCGGAGTCGCTTGGGCCTCCTATCAACAGCAGATATGGCGAATCGGGGCCCTGTATTTCGGCGGACGGATTGGCGCTTTACTTCGCCTCCGACCGTCCGGGCGGGCAGGGCAATTATGATATATGGGTCACTACGCGGAAGACCACGGAAGATCTCTGGGAAGAGCCGGTGAATCTTGGGCCGGCTGTCAACAGTTGGGCTTACGATAACCATCCGAGTATCTCGGCAGACGGCCTTTCACTTTACTTCGACTCCCGCAAGCCGAACGCGTCAGGAAGTTTGGGTAATAACGACCTTTATGTCACCAAGCGGACCTCGCTTGCCGACGCCTGGGGCATCCCTGCGAATCTTGGGCCGATGATCAACACTGGTAATATTGAGTATTCTCCGAACATCCTGCGTAACGGCCTGATACTCTTTTTGGACAGCCGTATAACCGACCGCGATCTGTGGATGACGACTCGCAAGAGCGCAGACGACGATTGGGCCCAAGCGGTGAGTCTCGGGCCGCCTATGAACACCCCGTATATCGACACCGACCCGAGCATGTGGGTCGATGGCTGTATTATCTACTTCGTTTCCACTCGCCCCGGTGGCATCGGAAGGTTCGATATCTGGCAAGCGGTCGTCACAAAAGGTGAAAGCCGGGCAGGGCGTGCAAAATCTATTTTGCACACGCGGGACAAATAGGCAAGCGGCGCGAAATGTGGCACCTGCGGCTTCCGTTGAAGATGAGGTTCTTCGGCTTTGCCTCAGACGCCGCCCCTTCAACAAGGTTTACCCTGAATTAGCCGAAGCCCTGAGCGGAGTCGAAGGGGTAGCCGAATGGGTTCAGGGCCGGCTCGGCGGCGAAGCAATAAGAACTAAAGAATTCGAGATTGATTGATACTGATATGGAAACAACAAAAATCGCGGTATCATAAAAAATACGGGAGGCAATTTATGGACAATAAGCTTGTGGTCTTTCGAGGCAAAGAGATTCGGCGTGTTCTTGAAGCGAATGAATGGATGTTCTCCGTCGTGGACATCGTCGCCGCGCTGACGGACAGCGATAAGCCCAGAGACTACTGGTACAGGATGAAAAGGCGAGAAAAGGAATCGTCCGGCGTTGAGTTGTCGACACTTTGTCGACAACTGAAAATACCTGCGTCTGACGGCAAGAAATACCTTACAGATATGGTTAATACCGAAAACGCCTTCCGTATCATCCAGTCCATCCCGTCCCCCAAGGCCGAACCCTTCAAACGCTGGTTAGCCAGGGTCGGCTACGAACGCATCCAGGAAATCGAGGACCCCGAACTCGGCACGAAAAGAACCCGCGCCCTGTACAAGGCCAAAGGCTACTCGGACGGCTGGATTGAAAAACGTATGCGCGGTATCGCCATACGTGAAGAATTAACCGACGAATGGAGGAAACGCGGCGTCAAGGAAGACACGGAATACGCGATACTGACGGCTGAAATATCAAAGGCTACATTCGGCCTGACGCCCAGCCAATACAAAAAACTCAAGGGATTGAAACGCGAGAATCTCCGCGACCATTTGAACGACCTTGAGCAGATATTCTCGATGTTAGGCGAGGCCGCTACGACTGAAATCACCCGAACCAAAGATGCTCAGGGTTTCCCCGAAAGCAAACACGCCGCTCGCGAAGGCGGCGAAGTTGCAGGGAAAGCCAGAAAAGACCTCGAATCAAAGACCGGCAAGAGAATTGTTTCGAGACAAAATTATCTCCAACAGCCGGAGAATAGAAAACTTCTCAAAGGCAATCAATGAAGTACCTGTGTTGGGCATTTCGCGGTCGGATGTTTCTACTTCATTTCTGTGCTCTGAGGTTGCGGGTCGGCGGAGGGGTTTTCTTGCTGTTCGCCGGAGGATTCGCTGCCGCTCTCTGGTTTTTGGAGCTTTTCGAGCAGGTTGATAAGGGTGGTTGCGGCCTGGGTGTTATTTGCGTTCAGCCGGGCGCTTTGCAGGTGGCTTGCGGCCTCGTCGTGCTTGCCGCTGCCGAGCAACTGGTAACCTAACAGAAGCTCCAGGTCCGCGTCGAGTTCGCCTTGCTTCATCTTTTCAGCAAGCTGCTCAATCTGCTGTTGCAGAAGAGTCTCGTTGGAGTACAGGCCGCGAGGATAAAAGACGCCTTCCTTGTCCGGCGAGGATTTGGCTAAGGCCCCCCGCAGAACCTCGGCGGCCTTCGTATATTCGCCGCCTGCAAAGAGGGCCTGGGCATGAGCGAAGGGCAGGACGATATCGTCGGGTGAAAGCTGCTGCGCATCGTGGAATTTGGCCGTGGCAGCCGTGTAATCCCCCGCCCCAAACGCTTTGACCGCCTGGTCGAAATAGCGATCCGCCTGAGTCTCCTGCGCCGGCTCGGCGGGCGGCTTTTCTTCGAGCTTCTCCTGGGCCTCGGCCACAGCCTGCGACTGCGGCGGCTTATCGCTGTAGTAATAGTAGTTGTAAGTGTCACCGGCGATCACGTATTCGGGAGGATAGTCCCCATACCAGGCGTAAGGATGGCATCCATACCAGTAGTATCGCCGGTACGCGTAGGAGGGCCAGTAGCCGCCAATGCTGATGAAGATGAATCTGCGGTGATAATACGGCCAGAAAAAGCCGAACGTATAGCGAGGCCCCCACGTGTAGCAGATGGGACGACAGCAATTCGGCCACGTGATCCAGTTGAATATCCTGTGCGAAGGGTAATAGTCGCTATGATAGTGATAGACGCTCCTTTGTGGTAACGGACTTGCGTAACCGTCGCTTGCTTTTCTGTTGATGCGGCCGCTATCCACGGTTGAGCTCTGGACGGGAGGCGGGGTTTCGAGTTTTCGTGAGATTCGGCCCGTCGAGCCTGTATTGGCGCCGGTGGCATCGCCGGCTCCAGACTGTAGCGGACGCCGTGTATAGACTTGTGCCGCCCCGTCTCGGTCGGCAGCCGCTCCGCGTTCCGGCGATGCCTTGCGGGACCTTCTGGTTATCGCTCGCGGCTCGCTGATGCTCAGCCTGGGGGTCGATCCCGAAGGCCCATTTGAGCGCGAAGGAGAAGCCATTCGCGGAGAGCTTGTCCCCGATTTCGGCGCGCCGGCGGAACTCTTGGGCGCCGATGCAGGCGCCGACTGCTTGCGATTCTCCCGGGCTGTCGATACAGACGCCAGAAGCACAGCCGCCGCAAAGATCGGCAGCATCCATGTTCGTCTGAGCTTGGACTGGCTCATGTTAGAGTCTTCGAAAGTCTTTGCCTGCTGCGTAGCACGGTCAACGGCCGGGACTATATTCTCCACATCAGACCCAGGCCAATGGCATTGGCGTCCCCCGCGAGCTGGAGCTCGACATTGAAAGCGGAGTTTCGGCCAAGCGCCATCAGGGCACCAAGATAAGCGCCGTAGTTTGGGCCTTCATCGATGTACCAGTAGTATCTCGACTGGACAAGACCACCCAAGTCGTCGTCATGGAAAGTGAACGTGTCGTCGAAATCGCCCATAACGACGTACGCGAAAGGACCGCCGTAAACCGACAGCCAGGCTGTCCAGCGGTAGGTGGCACCCAACGCCAGTTGAGCCTCCGTAATCTTGACCTCAACAAAGTCGGACGACGGCCATCCCGGCCCGTCCAGCTCCCCATCGAATTCGGCATAACTGGCCTGGAGCAATCCACCCAGCAGCAGATCGCCCACCTCGAAGAAGGTTGCCCTGATACCGGCGCCGGCGGCAAAGTCAATATTGCCATCGAAGTCTTCTCCGCCTTCCCATAGCGAATCGCCGAATGTGGCCTTGGCCCCGCCCACACGCAAGAATACTTCCCAGTTGTCGAAGATGCCGTATCCAAGGCCGGCGTAGGCCCTGTGGGTCTCGAAGTCTTTGATCGTTAGGGAGATTGCCGCTCCTGAGTCGTTGAACACGCCGTCGAGGAGATCGGTCCACTTGCCATCGGTCAGAGCGAAATCCATCTCGCTAAAGGAGTAGTCAAGCGTTGCCTTGTACTCTCCTGCCTGCAGCGCGGAACCCGGCGGACCCATCGGGTCCAGGGCAAGAGCGGTCTGGCCGCCCAGGCCGGCTATCACGAGCGCCAAAGCCAGATAACAAATCTTGCTCACGTGCTCAGTTCTTGCTGTGTTTATTCCCCTTTTCATAATCAATTTCCTCACGTGTCGATGGCTAAAGGCAGAACACTATCATTATATTATAGTGCATTTGGCCGCAAATTGGTAACATATTTTCCGTAAGCTCTTCCGTGGGGCGACCCGATATGGCCTGTTTCATCGAGGCATAATTTGACGCTGAAAGGCTTGTATTTCACTTATAGGACCATATCCGCCCTGAGGATAGCGTGCAAAGCGGCTTGCAGCCGCCCTCTCTTTATGTTAGATATGATCGCCTGAAGATCGAAAAATGAAACCGGCCATAATCTGAAAGGAGCAGGAAAATGATAAAGCTCGGCATGCACGTGGACAATTGGCGGCACTTCGACGTCTCGTACGAAGTCCCATGCCAGTTCGCTCGGGACCACGATATGGAGTACGTGGAGTTCGGCACGATTGACGGAGACTACTTTGTGCAGGCGCTTGGCTATAATCCGCACATACCGCTTCATTCCGACCCGCTCAAGCTCAGGCAATACCTCGACTCGATGGGCCTGAAGGTTTCGCAGCTTGATGCGGCCTATCCGATGTCGAGCCCTGAAGGTCAGCACCGCGGCGTCGGTTACACGATTCGAGCCATTCAGTTCGCCAGGCAGCTCGGGTGCCCGTGCGTGGACACCACGGACGGCGGCCGCAAGCCACAGGGATACACGGACAAAGAAGTGATGGCCCTGATGAAACAGTATTATCGCGTGGTCCTGGAGTGGGCGGAGCGGTACGACATCATTATCAACGTCGAGCCGCACGGCCCGTACACGACCAACCCGGATACGATGGAGCAAATCCTGAGCTTCTTCGACTCGCCCTATCTGCGGATGAATTTCGACACGGGCAATACATTTATCGCCGGGCAGGATCCGGTGGAGTTCCTGCGAAGGTTTCGGCACAAGGTCTCACACTGCCACATTAAGGACGTCAGCAAAGAGCTTGCCGAAGCCGTCCGGGGCGGACAGACGGGAATCGCCTCGTCCGTGGTCGCCATCGGCGAGGGCGTCAACGCCGAGAACATTGCCGGTTGTATCGAGCTGCTCAAAGGGATGGATTGGGACGGCGTCATGTCGATTGAATGTGAAGCAGCGCCCGGCAAAGTCGAACAGAGCCTCGAATGGCTGCGGGGCCAGATCTCCCGATAGAGGACGACTCTCTGAAAAAGCAACACAGGCTACAGAAAACAGGAAAAGACTATCCGCGGCTCGATGGCTGACGGGTAGGACTTGGTTCCTGAACGCTCTGGTAGCTGCAAGAACAGGCAGGTGCAATATGTCATTATGTTGGTATTCTAAGGTGGCGTTAGCAGGTGGACTTAGCTGTCTGGCCCTTCTGTGTTCAATCCAAGACACAGCGGCTGTTTCGCCGGGACAAGCGAAGGTCGAGTCTCCTCCTGAAGCACCTGGGTATGAGTCCGAGGCTCAGATCGTGGCGGCCATTGCCCTGGGCAAGATAAAGACGATTGAATCGCCCAAAGAGATGCCGCCGGGCGTCCAGCTCCTGACGGACGTTGAATTCGGCAAGGCCGGCGACCGTGCTCTCAGGCTGGATTTATACGCGCCCGCCAAACGGAGCAAACCGGCGCCGGGGCTGATATTCATCCACGGCGGAGCCTGGAAGGGAGGCAACAAGGATATGTACCGGCCCTACGCGGTGCGGTACGCGCAGCGGGGCTATGTGGTAGCGAGCATTTCGTACAGGCTGAGCCCAGAAGCCCCATTTCCGGCTGCGGTGGAGGATGCCAAATGTGCCGTCCGTTGGATGCGCGCCAACGCCGACAAGTACAAAGTGGATCCGAACCATATATGCGTCTTAGGAGGCTCCGCGGGCGGCCATCTTGCGATGATGGTGGGATACTCCTCGGATGAGAAAGAGCTGGAGGGTTCCGGCGGCTGCGCGGGTGTCAGCAGCGAAGTCCAGGCCGTCGTGAATATCTACGGGCCGTGCGACCTGACGGCGCCGGGGATACGCGATGCGGACTCCGTGCGACAATTCCTCGCGGAAAAGAAATACGATGAATCGCCGGACCTGTACGAGAAGGCATCGCCCTTGTTTCATCTGACCAAAGACGATCCGCCGACCCTGATATTGCACGGGACGTTGGACTCGCTCGTCCCCATCAGCCAGTCGGACAGACTGGCCGAACGTCTCAAGCAGGTGGGTGTCCCTTGCGTCTATGACAGACTGGAGGGATGGCCGCACGTCATGGACCTTGCCGAGATCGTGTTCAATCGGTGCGTGTTCTTCATCGACAGATTCCTGGCTGAGCATGCGCCCGTGCCGGAACCCGTAACGCCGTAGATGTATTTGCGTGCGACCTCGTTCCTTCGACATTCGATATTGGTTATTGGGTATTCATTATTCACGAGGGGGTGTCCATTGAATATCGAACGCCGAACAAGGAATGTCCAATGACGAAGTAAACGGTCCGGCGATGGTTCGACAGGCTCACCATCCTGAGCGTAAGTCGAAGGAAGGCCCGGTCCACTGTACGAAGTCCACCCAGCCGCAATCGTCGCCGGAATAGCCGCTGCCGTCCTTGACGTAGCGCCACTTGAGGATGTGAATGCCGGAGTCGACGGGGTAGGACTTCTGCTGCCAGCCCACCTCGCCGCTGATCTGGTCCTTGAGCGTGCTGTCGATGTAGAATTGCAAATAATCGTGGCTCTGCTCGGAGGACACCTTCCAGTAGAACTTCACAGTCTGGGAACTGGCCGAATCGACAATCGCCTGCAAGCAGGCTTCTTCGTCGTCCGCGGCATCACTCTCGGCCGAATCGGCCTCATAGTAATATTCATGGGTTTCGCCGGATACACTGTACCAGTTTCCCGTCCCGCTCTCGGTGAATTTAAGGTGGGAGTCCAGGGCCTCGCTCATCGCATCCGGCTGGCCGGCGAACGAGGTGGTCCCGACCGTCAGCCCATCCACCCAGCCGCAATCGTTCTCGACAGAATAATGTATAATTCAAGATGTGACCCCGTATTTCCTCCTGCTTAAGGAACCGCCATTCGGGACGGTCCCTTAGTTTCCCCTATTTCTCCCAATAAGTTACAATAAAATAGGCTTCGGCGTCATTCTCATTGTATAGCAGGACTTTAATATTCATCGGTCCACTTGATTCCTTCTCAATCGTTTCGATATTCAACAAATATCCTTTCTTCCGGAAAGCATATGCCTCAGGTTCATCCCATTGTCCCAGTTTAAACCATGGAGGTTCAACTGTATGATCATAGCATGGTATTTCACTGCTGTATTTACTCAACCCCAAGAGGCCAGTACCGCGATCCCATTTCCATCGAAGTGCTCCATTTTCATATTTTGTATGCCAAACTTTCACAAAAGGTCCAGAATTAATGATCAGGACCAAGTCCTCCCTATTTATGTTGAAACGGAATGTATATCTATAACCTCTGAATTTTTTCGGCTGATCGGCTCTTATGTTTGTCACAGACGCTGGGATGGGGCTTAAGACGTATTTCTTGAATGCTGCGGTTGCTTCTGCCTCTGACATCCTTCGCGCCCTGCATCCACAAAGTGCCAGAAGTCCACCCATACAACAGAACACAAACACGAATGGCGTGGGCCTTGAGACATTGTCGTGTTTCATCATATTCTTGCTCCTTCACCGATCCTTGAATTCCTTCGCGGAAGTACTTTTTACCTCCACTATACGAATCCCGCTCACTATGGGGCGGTGCCTCCAATAACATACCCCCCATTCACACTCGACCAACTTGCACGGATGGAATACGGAGTGCAGTCCATCCATTCTAATTCCCCGAGGTACTGATCATAAATATCGCCCGGATCCTTAAACGAGTCGTTCAGTGAATACTCGATTGTGCGGCTCCACCAAGCCTTGTCTGCCTGAACTGGGTCACGCTCTGCTTTTATCGTTATTTCTGCTTTTATTGTGCAATTTCCAAGTACAACGAGTGGATCCGAACATGATGGTGCGAATAGTCCCGCAACAACGTCCCATTTAACATTGTCCCCGAAATCAACGTCTTTACTTGCTTTTTCACTATGTTGGGCCTTATCTCTTCCGGTCCTTAATATCATTTTTGCAAGTTCCTTGGCCATATCATCCCAGTGTTCTCGGAGACCTTTCTCCCAGCCTTCTACTTCTTCGTTTGCCCTGAGATCATCAAGTAAGCCTACATCTCGGAGATCTACTGTTTTTCCTTCTCCATGTGCATACCATGCAAAGAAGTCCACCCACGACGTCCAATTTCCAGGATAGGCTGGCTTTTTTAGCTTATTAGCCCAATAGCCACCCGGAATAACCAAATTGGCGGGATCAAAAGAGGTTCCCGAAGGATCCACAAAAACCAGTGGATTGTTGTTACAGTATGCATAGATATTCATGCCGTCTTCATAGCCGACAGGATCAGTCTGTAGGAATCTTCCCATAAATGGATTATAGTACCTTTCGCGGTTATAATAAAGACCTATTTCGATGTCATAACGTACGCCGGCGAACATGTATGGGTTGGGATGATTTGCATCCTCGACCGCCACTTCGCCATAGACCGAGTACTCGTAAGTCTGGACGGTATCGCCGGCCGAATCGCTCAGCGCCACGACGCTGCCTAAACCGTCGAAGTGATAATAGTAGGTCGCGTTGGCGTCGGCGACCTCGATCATGCACACCGGCTTATCGACGCCCGGTCCGTAGATGTATTTGCGCAGCAGGTTGTTATTTCCATCGTACTCGGCAATTACACCACCCATATCATAGCAGTACCGCGTTGAGTATCCGTCCACCTTCTTTTCCACGCGCCGGCCCTTCACGTCCTGCTTATAGGCGATTTCCTGCCAGTTGGCGGGGTCCTGGGCGGGCGAAGGCCCGGTCCACTGGACGAAGTCCACCCAGCCGCAGTCGGAGCCGGACTGGCCGCTGCCGTCCTTGACGTAGCGCCACTTGAGGATGTGAATGCCCGAGGTGACGGCATAGGACTTCTGCTGCCAGGCCACCTCGCCGCTGATCTGGTCCTTAAGCGTCCCGTCGATGTAGAACTGCAGATAATCGTGGTTCTGCTCGGATGAAACCTTCCAGTAGAACTTGACCGTTTCCGAATTGGCCGAATCGACAATCGCCTGCAGGCAGGTTTCTCCTCCGCTGTCCGGCAGATCATAATCGCTCTGGGCCGCGTCGGCCTCGTAGTAGTACTCATCGTCTGTACCGGACGCAATCCACCAGCCTTGACCCCCGCTCTCGGTGAATTTAAGCTGGGAGTCCAGGGCCTCGCTCATCGCATCCGGCTGGCCGGCCAGCGAGCCGGTGCCGGAACCGGTGACGCCGGAGCCCGCAGACTCGGGCGCTGAACAGGTCCCTTGAGTTATAGCGTTCGGCCGGCTCGTAAGAAGATTGCCAGGCGCCTCCTAAAGCGGGCCCTTCCCTTTCATCCAGGGGCAGGTCTGGCGTTGGGGGCAGTCGCGGCAGCCGTGCTGGGTGGAGAGCCGAGGCAGGACCACAAACGCATCCACGGCAAACGCCGTCACCAGGATCACAAGCCCCCAGGTGAATCCTCGGACCAGGGCCGGCACAGCGGCAACCAACGGCAGAAACCACAGAGGTACGATCACGGGGATGTGCTTCTTGAACTTCTCGTTGAATCGGTTTTCGGGTTGTCGGTCACGAATCCTCGCCGCGACCTTGCCGTATCCGCAGGGACAGGAGTCCGTATCCCAGAACCGGCAGAAAGGACACACGAAAACCATGATCCACAAGGCACCGGCCAGGCCGTAAAGCACATACCCGGCGGCCGTGAGGTGCGCCCACGCCGACCCGCTGAACGACTGGAACAAGACCGCCGCACCGAGGACCGTCATCAGGATGTAGGGCAGATTGTGCAAAAAGGCTTCCCTGCTTGTGTACGTACGGGCAGGAAGGGGATAACACGGATCTTGCTGGGCATCGGTGCGTTCTTCTTCCATCTGCTTTCCTTATTTGCGTAACTCCCTGCCGGAGCGCTCTGCTTGAGTTCCTGCATCTATGCCGGTCGGCCGGGGTCCTCAGAGATATTGCCGGATTCAGCCGCCGACTTTCAACGGTGCTCGTCAGCCAGCTCGAACATGTCGAGAATCCGCACGAGTGCATCGTATGGAGCATACCCGATGTCCACCGTCAAGCTGTCGTCCCTGTTGGAAACGGTCTTGACATGTCCGGCGGCGAACAAGATGTTGCTGGCCGCCCGCAGATGACTCGTCCGGGTCTTCACCTGGAACGCCGCCAGCGATGGGTGCGCCAGAAACTGCACGTCGGCGACCAGAGCAGCGATGGGACGCCCCTCGCTGTTGCGGCCCAGGTCGCTCAGCCGGATGTGAAACGCCTTGGGTGTGCCGGTCAGCAAGTCCACCGAAGCATGGCGGTAGTAAAAGTCGCTCTGGGACTGGGCCCATCCGACTCGGGCCAGTTGCTCCTTCGCTTCCGAGGGCTGGTCCGCGCCCGGGCAGAACAAGACCGTAGGCTGATGAGAAAGATAGTCCTTCAGCAGCAACCCCAGTCCCACCGGCGCACCGTCTTCCAGAGACAGCAGGCTGGTCACGCTGCCGGTCACCGTGTAGAAGTTCGAGCCTGTGACCGGACGGCCGGATGGGCCGAAGGGGATCGTATCGGCGAAGTCCTCGGCGTAAAGATGGATCGCCATGCCGACCTGGCGGAGGTTGCCGGCGCAGGCGGCGCGCCGGGCCTGATGCCGGGCCGCAGATAATGCCGGCAACAGGATCGCTATCAGCAGAGACAGCGTGGCCATCACCACAAGCAGCTCGATAAGGCTGAAACCATCCCGCCCTGGCCGGGGGACAGAAGACAGAGGAGAGAAGTCCGGCGTCCGACTTGCCAGGTCTGATTTCCGACGCTGGCAGGCTGACCGCCATTTATGTCCGCTGTTGATCCTTGAGTACAAGATATTTACCCCTTGTCCGGCGGCGTGAAACCCTCAGCCGGCAGCGATTCGGCTAACCGGACGTTGTCCAGGTCCCAGAAGCCGCCCGCCTGCCCGGCGGCGCGGATCGCCACCCCGATGCCCTTACCCGCCCAGGCATCGTTGGAGTCCACCGTCGGCAGGTACACCGAGAAATCCTGCAAGAGCGTCGTGGATAGACCTGCTGCCTCGACCACTTCTCGCGCAATGTCCACGGATTCGGCGCCTTGGCGGTAGTAGAGAACCAGCTCGATGCTATCGGCTGGCGCCTGAGCGGCCGGCGGAAATCGCATCGAGACGCCCACGCCCACGGTCAGCCGGTACGCAGAGCCGACCTTGTACGTTGCTTCCAGGTCCTGCTCCAGGGCATTGCCCTGCTGGGACCCTAAGAAGGCCAGTTGAAGCCCATCGGCGTTGACCACACGGTCGGGACTGCCCGCCGCAGTGTTGGCGAACACGCCAGTGTTGGCGCTGGCCATCGTGTCCAGATCGATCTCCGTCCAGCTTTCCACAAAGGGCACAGCCCCGAAGCCGTTGGGATCCACCACCGGCGACTCAAATGAAGCGTTCTCGATCGCAATTGCTACAGGCAGCGATTCGGTTAGGCGGACGTTGTCGAGGTCCCAGAACCCACCGGGCATCCCGGCTGCGCGTATCGCTACGCCGATACTCTTGCCCGCCCACGCATCGTCGGGTCCCACCGTCGGCAGATAGACCGAGAAGTCCTGCAATTGCGTCGAGGATAGCCCCCCTGCCTCAACCACTTCTCGCGCAATGTCCACCGATTCGGTGCCGTTGCGATAGTAGAGAACCAGTTCGATGCTATCGGCTGGCGCCTGAGCGGACGGCGGGAATCGCATCGAGACGCCCACGCCCACGGTCAGCCGGTAATCACAGCCCACCTTGTATGTGGTTGCCAAGTCCTGCTCCAGGCCGTTGCCTCGGCCAGACCCCAGGAACGCCAGTTGACGCCCGTCGGCGTTGCTCACGTGGTCCGGGCTGTCCTGCGGCGTATTGGCGAATACGCCCGTGTTTGTGCTGGCTACCGTGTCCAGGTCGATCTCCGTCCACCCCTCCACCAAGGGCACCGCCGGAAAGCCGTTAGGGTCCACCGCCGGCAGCTCGAAGGATGCGTTCTCAATCAGAATGGATACCGGCAGCAATTCCATGAGGCGGACATTGTCGAGGTCCCAGAACCCACCGGGCATCCCGGCTGCACGTATCGCCACTCCGACAGCCTTGCCCGCCCACGTATCGTCAGGTCCCACCGTCGGCAGATAGACCGAGAAGTCCTGCAAGAGCGTCGTGGATAGCCCCCCTGCCTCAACCACTTCTCGCGCGATGTCCACCGATTCGGTGCCCTGGCGATAGTACAGAATCAGCTCAATGCTATCGGCCGGCGCCTGCGTGGCGGGCGGAAATCTCATCGAGACGCCCACGCCCACGGTCAGGCGGTAATCGCAGCCCACCTTGTACGTGGCCGCTAAGTCCTGCTCCAGGCCGTTGCCTTGGCCGGACCCCAGGAACGCCAGTTGATGCCCGTCGGCGTTGCTCACGTGGTCCGGGCTGTCCTGCGGCGTATTGGCGAATAC
>CAYWZW010000045.1:0-21587 GCA_964462945.1 uncultured Pirellulales bacterium | reverse complement strand
GCCCGTGTTCGTGCTGGCGAGGGTATCGAGGTCGATCTCCGTCCAGCCCTCCACCAGAGGCACCGCCGGGAAGCCGTTGGGGTCCACTGCCGGCAGCTCGAATGAGGCGTTCTCAATCAGAATCGACGCCGATCTGACAGGGGCGGCAGCCCACGCGCCCACTATTATCAGGACACTCAGACGTATGATGTAACGCAACATTTTCATCCTCCTCATCTTATGGTTCACGATCATTATCAACTCGATTCAGAAATACCTCTATACATGTCAGGGCAACTATGATAATACAATCTCGCTTGAATTGCAACCGTCGAGCGTCGTTTTTTGCCGATTCCGACGCCAAACCGGCCGGGAATTACTGAGCGGCGAGGGAGACGCCGGTTTCCTCTTGTCTCCAGGGGGACAACATGATGGACACGAATACTTCCGGGGATGGCTTCTGCCGGACTAAGCCGGGCCGCCAAAACCGGGTAATCACCCGGCGGGCGTTCTTGAAATCGTCGGTGACGGCCCTGGCCGGTCTGACCGCCCTGCCGCTCTCCTGTGCTCCCCAGCCCAGATTGAGAGCGAGGCCCGGTACGGCACGTTTCGGCATTGTGGCGGATTGCCATTATGCGGATGCCGACGCCGCAGGCACGCGATTCTACCGCGAGTCCCTCGACAAACTGTCCGAGTGCGTGGCGCTGATGAACGCCCAAAAGGTGGACTTCCTCGTCGAGCTCGGTGACTTCAAGGATCAGGATAGGACGCCGGTCGAGCAAAAGACCCTCTGTTATCTTGAGGCCGTGGAGCGCGTGTTCCGGGGCTTTGCCGGCCCGAGGTATCACGTCCTGGGTAATCACGACATGGACAGCATCTCGAAGCGGCAGTTTCTCAGCCGGGTCAAGAGCACGAACGTGGGGCCAGGCCGAAGTTATTACTCATTCGATGTGAACGGCCTGCGTTTTGTCGTGCTGGATGCCAACTACAGGACCGACGGGGCCGGCTACGACCACGGCAATTTTGACTGGACCGATGCGAACATTCCCTCCGACGAGCTGGCCTGGCTCGAACGGCGTCTCGATGAGGCCCCCGGCCCTGTCATCGTTTTCATTCATCAACTGCTGGATGGGGTCGGTTCAGTCTATGTAAGAAATGCAGGCGATGTCCGGCAGGTTCTGCAATCTTGCGGCAAAGTGCTTGCCGTCTTTCAGGGCCATCACCATCCGGGCAGCTATAGCAACATCGCAGGGATTCACTACTACACGCTCAAGGCGCTCGTCGAGGGCACGGGGCTTGCGAACAATTCCTACGCAATCGCCGAAGTCCATCCCGACGGCAATATCACCATCACCGGCTACCGAAAGGCCGAGAGCAGGCCGCTCACCTTCAGTTGGCTCCTTTCACCTTCCATGGTCATGCGCCCTTCAGAAGATCAGTATTGCACCGAATCTCAATTTTCCTGAGAATAGATTTCTCTATGGCTTCTTGACTTAATTGTAGTAAGCATCGGGGCTTTATCAAGCGGGTTTTACATTTTTCAGGTTTGGCTCGTAGTAGATTAAGCCATAGAATAGAAGAACGTCGGGAAACCATGAAGACTTGCAGGCTTAGAAAGCTCGGTTGTACCGGCAAAGGAAGATGGACCCCAAGCTCATCGGAGCATGGCCATTCAACCGGTCGCTTTGGTAGTGGGTCAATTTGAATTCTCCTTATTTTCAAGTAAGTCAAGAATGTCCTCTAACTCCCAAAGACGGTCGCTTACGCCTGCTGCCATTGTAGGAGTGATTCTTAGTGTTTGGCGAATCCGGCAGAAGTTATAGTGCATAAAGTCCAATGCTATAGCACAATGCAGCTTCTCGACTTTCTTACTGAACGCATTAGTCAAGCGTGTAAACCGCCTCATTTGCATTCTCATCGTCAAGTTTTGTCTTTCGACATAGGATGTCGATATGTGCCAAGGATCGGGATTGCCCTGGACCACAGCTAACTGACAGCCAACTATCTTGCTGGGGCTATAACGGGCCTCAGTTTCTTTCTTGTCTGCCCCATACAGCTTGATTAAAGTCGCGTAATCAATATCACCACCAAAAGCATTCTCAACAACAGACAGATATGCCTTGTGGCCGTCACTGGTTAGTTGAACGCGATGGCGTAATCGCTTGGACAAATCATACATGAACATTTCTGCCCATTCAGCATCCCGCTTGCCAACAAGCCATGCAGCAACTAACTTAGTGTCTGCATCGAGAGCCACCCACGTCCACACGTCACCATAACCAAATTGCCCTTGTAACTCTGAAGGCACATTCTTCTGCTTGGCATAGCAGAACGACCAAATCTCATCGACCTGTATTCGCTTGCATGGCAAATTGACCATGATTCTATCGTGATATTGTTCGCAGACTTTGCCCACGTCCCGCAACAACTTGACAACGGTGTTTTTGGCTGCACCGGTCATGCGGACGGTAGAACGGATGGAGTTACCCTCGATGAGGGAAGCTAAGACTTGAACTCGTTTTTGTATGGTCAGCTTATTCATACTGACCATTATGCTTGAGCGGTTAAGCAACGTCAAGAGGTTTTTTCAAGAATTTTCAAAAAAACTTTTGCCCTCTAAAATGGTGACGTTACTTGGTTGTGTTTGGGCAGACAAGGCAGGGGAAAAGTGGCATCTTTTCCCAGTTTCCATTGCCGTTCTTCCTTATGCTCTGCTTTTGGCATCTTGGGCATATATGGGCCAATGCGTTTTAGTATCTCTTCTAAAGACTCAAATGCCTGTTCAATCTTTTTGTTCTTCCGCTCTGCCATAAAAAACACCTCACTTCTAAGTGGCTATACCAGAACGAGCCGATTCTACAATTTTCCGACGCATTGAAACAGCCCAGTTTGCTCTAACATACAGTTCCCAAAGCCAATGCCACAACTGGGACTGTAATTCTATTTCGTTAATCTTTAGGCCACATTGTCTGGCCTCAGCCATACTAATCATACGACTGTGAGATTTTGTTTGTTCCTGTAACAAAAACGGCTTTATTTTCTCCCTGATAGTATCCTCATCAAAGCGAGACAGCCTTCCAGATTGCAGCAATTTGACAGATATACTCTCTGACAAAGCCTGTGCAGACTTTAATTGCTCCATATAGCGTGCATCATATCGTGCCAGTTGCTGCACAAGCGTTTCAATCCGTTTAGCTTCTCCTGATACAGCCTTCGCCATCAATTCTTCATAGGACCTAATGTACTCTTGGGCAGAAATCCATTCTTCTTTTCCTGTGGCATCGTTTTTATACTTAACTTATGGGTCAACTGGTCCAAGTTCAGCAGTGACACTCATATGAATGCGCGAAGCCCCAAAACAAATCAACGTAGCAGCCGATTTGGCCATATGAGGTACTATTACTTCAAATTGTCCTCCTGAATATGACCGACACACATTGACAATTCGCTCGGCTGCCAAACCGGAACCACCTGCCGAATTTAGAATCAAGATGATCTTGCCGCCATTATGTTCCTCAGCCAAAATACCTTCAATCATTTCGGCATCCATGTCCGACATCATTACATCTTCATCATAGAAAGACGAAAAGTACACAAGAACCGTGCCTCTCAATCTCTGTTGAATTCTACCGATAAGTCCTTTGCGAAGTTCCCAGCCTTGCGACACTTCTTGTGAAACGTGAAACCAGGGACTTGCTTGAACAAAAGAGCGTTTGTAATCTTTCTTTTTAATGCGTGGAGAGACTTTCCGTTTCTTCTTTACCATTGTTACTCCGTCCCACTTGCAACAGTTCTTCGCTTACTGTTTTTTCCAACGTGCGTTAGCTGCCTTCTTAGCTATTTCTGAACGCTGCACAGCAGATAACTTAATGGCTCTGGCCTTCCCACCCTTTAGACCACCTAAGCGCCCGAGCATAACCGCAGCAGGATTCTTACCTGCTGCGATCGTCTTAGTCTGTAGTTCTTCCATTGTCGCCTCATCTACAATAGACTTAGCAAGCTGGTTCAAATCTTTGGATTTCTTCCTTGACCGTTCAGGCATAATCCCATTGTATATCGGCAGGGAGAGCCTGTCAAGTCCAAAAAATTCGCTTTTTTAGCGACCATCTTTACTTGTCAAAGAACAAAAATACTCTACGATAATGGCAACCGGGACAAAGGGCTCCCGGAGAAAGGAGCATTGCCATGCGCGATGATAATTTCACCGCCCTCGGCAGAGTGCTTAGACCGTGCATTCTTTGCTCCCTGACGGGTTTCAGGGAAATCTGACATAGTGCACCTTTCAAGGTCAGCATGGCCAAAGGATAACTTTGCCTTACGGCAAGCCCCGCCCGAAGGTGAACCCGCACCAGAAGGCCCTTGCGTTTCGGAGGATAAGGCTGGAGTGGTTTGTCAGAGTTACTTGGGACTTATGTGCTCAAACCAAGCCCCCCAAGTCGAGAGGGCCTCTGGCCAAACCGACCGGGGACAACTTGAGAGGAGCAGATTTGCTCTCAAAAGCAGCAAAGACTATTCCTGCTGACCACCTTTCTTGTTCTTAATTTTCCAAAGAACTCAAACTGACCCACTACCGTCGCTTTACAAAAGGTACGCCAGGATGGTAAATATGATAGAATATGGTGAAATTGAAAGGAACTTGCCGTGTGTAGAAAACATCTTTTATCCGGTCTTTTTCTATTGCTATTCTGCTGCGACTGTATGATTGCCCAGCAGCGCCTCGGCAAAAAAATCGTCGAGTATGGCTGGGACGTTCCCTATCCTGACTTTGTCCAGGAAAATATTCGCGAGATGGAAAAGCGTCCCTTCGACGGGATAATCTTTCGGACGAAAGAATTCAACCACGCCTTTGATACCCGGCCATGGAAACAAGAAGACTTGCAGCCGCAGCTGGATTCGCTTGCTGCCATCAAATGGGAGAAATTCACAGACAACTTCCTGACGCTCTACGCCGCCAATAAGTCGAATATGGACTGGTTCAACGATGACCACTGGAACGTCATCATCGAGAATATGAAGTTATTTTCTCTGGCAGTCCATTGCGGGCGCTGTGTGGGGGTCTGCTTCGATCCGGAGCCTTACGGAACAGACCCTTGGATATATCCCGGGTCCTATGCGGACAAGCCGTTCGATCAGGTTGCAGAGCAGGTTCGCCGCCGGGGCCGGCAGCTCATTATCGCCCTGCAGGAGCACAAGCCCGATCTGAAGGTCTTGAGCTTCTTTCAGCTTGGCCTTTTCCCCGATATCGTTGACGAGCCTGATCCGAAGGTCCGCCAGGAAAAACTGCTCAAAAAATGGATGGTCCTGTTGCCGTCTTTTTGCATCGGCATGCTCGAGGGCGCTGCACCTGGTACCATCTTCATCGACGGCAACGAGTCGGCCTATTATTACGAAAGTCCGAATGATTATTTCCGCGCCTATCATCTAATCCGGCAGCGTGCTCAGACACTGGTCCCGGAATCGCTGCGGAACAAGTACAACGCCCAGGTTCAGGCGGGCATGGCCTTGTACATAGACCAGACATTGGGAAAACGCACCGAACAAACCACCGGCCATTTTCTCACCGCCGAGCAGCAGTTGAGATTCTTTGAGCACAATGTGTATTATGCCCTGACCACCTCGGATGAGTATGTATGGTGCTACAGCGAAAGGATGAGCTGGTGGCTGCCGCCCGAGAAAGCAGGAAAGGATCGCATCCTGCCTCCGGGCGTAGAGAAAGCCCTCGTCAGCGCCCGGCGGAAATATGAGCAGGGCAAACCGTTAGGCTACGACATCAAAGACATGATCGAAGCTGCACAGCAGAAGAGAATAGCAGCCCAAAAAGCAAAGAACAAACAAGAGTAGAACAGAGGCGCCACACGTAGCCCTGTAATGTGACTACCGGCAACGAGAAATCGAGATTCTTGACTTCGTTCAGAATGACAAGCCACAGATTCAATCTTGGGGATAGCAGTTATAGTGGAAACCGGGATAACGATAAACAAAAGGCGTGCCTCCTGCAGTTGGTTACATGCCTTCAGCTATCACGACAGCAAATGCTGAGGCGCAGAGTGGCGGTTTTGTTGCGCACTTGTTGTGCGCCCCCTCGGGGCCGAAAAAGAGCTTGACAGTATATGCAGTAAGCTGCTAAATTCCAGCGCGTTAAACATCGAAGCGCCCGTAGCTCAGTAGGATAGAGCGTCGGTTTCCTAAACCGAAGGTCGCAGGTTCGAATCCCGCCGGGCGTATTTCGCAGGCTACTGAGGACAAAGCAGTTACAGCAAGAGGCGAAACGAGTGGTCGATCCGAGAACGGGCAACTTGTTTCTGGCTTGTTTTTGGAGGCTGAGATCGACGCGGACTTGAAGCTGATAATCGAGCGGTGGGCAGACTTGTCCAGTGAGTTGAGAACGGCAATTGTCAAGATGGTGCGGCAAAACGGGAGCCTTTTTGAGAGGGGCATGAGATAGCATCTTCAGAAGCCAAGCGTATTTTTATCTGGAAAGACTTCAGCGAGTGGAAGCCTGCTCTTGAAGGTATGTGCCCGGATATTCTGACCCCAGGGATTGAAGCGAAGGCTCGGCAGAGCGACGTAAGATACGCCGATGACCCAGACCCATTTGAAGAGATTACAGGTCACTCAATCGACTCGATGATTACGATGGAGAAAATCGACGAGTTCCGGCAGCTCAAGAAGGATATACATTGACGACGTCCGGCTGTATCGGCCGTGAAATGCCGGCAACGATGACAGGGTTCTCCGGCGGCACAATCGGCAAGGAACGTCCAGGAGCGACGGGCCGGCGCAGCTCATTTGCGGCTCTTGCGTTTCGGCTCATCGGCGGCCTTGGGTTTTGTGCGTTTACGGGCCTCCTTTTTGGGTTTTTCCTGCTTGGCTTCTGCGGCAGCCGCTGAATCGCCCGGGCGCAAGACATCCATCGCGGCTTGCAGCTTGGCGCGCGCCGCCTGTGCCTCGGCACTATCGGCCTCAACAAGAGTCTCTCGGAATGGGGCGTCCTTCATGTCGAACAGCTCGCCCTGGTTATTGAGCTTCCAGTGAGCGTCGCGCACATACCACTGCTGGCTCAACTGCACGAAAATCCACTGCCGGGGATCGCCCCGCCGGCCCATCAGTTGTGGCGCGAGACTGTGGCCGTCGATCGTGACGCCTTCCGGTAGCTTTGCCCCGGCCAACTCAACAAAGGTCGGAAAGAAATCGCTGAAATCCGTCAGGTCTTCCAACACCTGTCCGGCCGGCGTCGTGCCTTTCCAGCTCACAATCAGAGGGACGCGGCTGCCTCCTTCTTTCATGCTCCCCTTGGCGCCGTCGATGGCCCGCCCGCTGAGCGTTCCGCCGCTGCCGCCGCCCTTCGTGCCCGATGCCTGGGGCGTGCAGCCGTTGTCGCCGGTGAAAACGACCAGCGTTTTCTCGCGAAGGTTCAAGCTATCCAGTTCCGCGATGAGTTTCCCGACGAGCTTGTCGAGATAAGCGATGTTATCGGCGTAATGGTCCGCACCCTCAGCCGGGCTGTCGGGCGTACGCAGGATCGGGCCGTGAATGAGCACAGAGGGATAGTAAACGAAGAACGGCTTATCCCGATTGCGGCGGATGAAATCGACGACGAACTCGTGGAGCAGGTCGGGGCCGTACTTGCCTTGGGTGTCGGGCATGGGCTGGCCGTTCTTGTTGTAACTGGGGTCCCAATAGCGCTCGCCCTTGGTCCCATCAACGCCCCAGATCAGAAATTCATCAAAGCCCCATCGCTGTGCGTCTTCCTTGCTGGTGAAGTAGCTTAGCTGTCTCCATTTTCCAGCTACTGCCGTGGCATAACCAGCCTGTTTCAGCAGCTTTGCAATGCACACTTCCTTGTCCGGATGGGCCTGGTTGCCCGTATTGTTATTCACCACGCCGGTGCGGAACGGATACCGGCCCGTCATGCAGACGCCCCGGGACGGTGCGCACAGGGGCATGGAGAAACAATACTCGAACCGCGTGCCCGTCTGGGCGAGCGCGTCGAGAGTCGGAGTTTTGAATCTGTCGCTGCCGTAGCAGCTCAAGCCGCCGATGCCATAATCGTCGGCGAGGATGAAGATGATGTTGGGCCTCTGGCCCTGCTGGGCGGCTGCAGACCGCCCTTGCGCCAGCATCGCCCCTGCAGTCGCTGACCCGGTCCATTTCAGAAAGTCGCGTCGCGTAAGCATAGCTGCGTCTTCAAAGGTCTATATGCCTGATGTCGCTGCTGATCTGCATCAAACTCTTACTTTCGTCGCCCCAGAATAACCAACCCGCATCGAAAGTGCAAGCCTCCAAGCCTGACGGACGGGAATTTCCTTGCTAATTGTGCCGAAACCAGATACGGTTGCACAAAAAGGCCGGGCTGGTGCCTGTACTACTGCGAATGACAAGGCGGTGAGAAGATGAAAAAGGATGAATACATTGAGCTTGATTTCAGCGATATTAACGCTGACCCCAATGTAACGCGTCGGGAATTCCTCAAGGCCGTGGGCGGCGGCATCGTAATCTTTTTCTGTATTGGGGATTCTTCGGTATTGGAGGCGCAAAGGGGCGGCAGAGGTTACCCCGACGATTTCAATGCCTACCTTCGGATTGGAGCTGACGGTGGAATCACCTGCTTTACCGGCAAGATCGAGATGGGGCAGGGAATTGTGACGTCACTGGCACAGATGTTAGCCGACGAAATCGACGCCAGTTTGGACTCGGTCGATATGGTCATGGGAGACACCGCCCTCTGCCCGTGGGATATGGGCACTTTCGGTTCCATGACGACCCGCTTCTTCGGCCCTGCTTTGAGAGCCGCGGCGGCAGAGGCCAGGGCCGTCCTGATAGAATTGGCTGCCGAGCATCTTCAGGTGCCTCCGGAAAGGTTGACCGCAGAGAACGGAGCAGTATTCGACAGGGATCAGAAAGAAAAACGGGTCACGTACGCCCAATTGGCTTCCGGGAAAACGATTGCCAGACGTGCAAGAGGGAAACCTCCCCTGAAAACGCCCGCGCAGTTCAAGGTCATCGGCAAAGAGGTCTCACGCACGGATGCTGTCGAGAAAGTCACGGGTCAGGCCAAGTACGCCGGAGACATTCGCCTGCCTGACATGCTGTATGCCCGGATTCTAAGACCCCCCGCTCACGGCGCCAGACTCACAAGCCTTGACGCTTCGGCGGCGGAGAAAATGGAGGGAGTCCGGCTCGTCCGGGACGGCGATCTGGTCGCCGTGCTTCACAAGAATCCCGATGAGGCGGAAAATGCCCTTGCAAAAATCGAAGCCCAGTTCGACGTGCCGGAATCGCAAGTGGACGACGAGAACATCTTTGATCATTTGCTCAAGAACGCCCCGGCGGAAAATGTTGTGGACCGCGCGGGCGATCTCAAGAGCGGGGAAAAACTTGCCGACACTCTGATTGAGCAAACATACTTGAACAGCTATGTCGCGCACGCCCCCATCGAGACCCACACGGCTCTGGCCAAGGTGGAGGGGGACAAAGTGACGGTGTGGGCATCCACTCAGGGTCCCTTCAGGGTCAAAGACCAGGTCGCTCAGGCACTGGGTATTTCTTCTGAGAATGTCCGGGTCATCACGCCGTTCGTCGGAGGAGGATTCGGCGGCAAGACGTCCGGCCCGCAGGCCGTGGAAGCGGCGAGGCTGGCAAAATTGGCCGCAAAGCCCGTCCAGGTTGCCTGGAGCCGTGCGGAGGAGTTCTTTTATGATACGTTCCGGCCGGCGGCAGTAGTCAAAATCAAATCGGGAATTACCAAGTCAGGCAACATTACCCTGTGGGATTATGGCGTTTACTTCGCAGGGTCAAGAGGCGCACAGCAGTTCTACAACGTGCCGCACCATCGCACGGCCACATTCGGAGAATGGGGAGGGTCGTCCGGCGCCCATCCTTTCGGAGTCGGGCCCTGGCGTGCGCCGGCCAATAACACCAATACTTTTGCCAGGGAATCACAGATTGACGTCATGGCTGCGAAAGCGGGTATGGACCCCGTGGAATTTCGCCTGAAGAATCTGACCGATGACAGGATGTCAAGGGTTCTCAAAGCTGCGGCGGCAAAATTCGGCTGGACTCCTTCACCATCGCCCAGCGGTCGCGGCTTCGGCGTAGCCTGTGGTATTGACTCGGGCACGTATGTAGCAACTATCGCGCAAGTCGAGGTGGACAGGGCGAAAGGCGATGTTCAGGCCAAACGTGTCGTGTGTGCTCAGGATATGGGCATCGTGATTAATCCCGAGGGAGCCAGACTGCAAATGGAAGGCTGCATTACGATGGGATTAGGCTATGCCCTGTCCGAGGAAATCCATTTCAAGGCCGGAAAAGTCCTCGACTTGGGCTTTGACACGTACGAGATACCTCGCTTTTCCTGGTTGCCAAAGATCGAAACAGTGCTCGTGGAAGCTCAAGATGTTTCTCCCCAGGGAGGCGGCGAACCGGCCATTATCTGCATGGGTGCGGTCATTGCCAATGCCATACATGATGCAGCAGGTGTCAGATTATTTCAACTGCCCATGACTCCGGCACGAGTAAGAGAAGCTGTTTCAAACCAGGCTCCACGCTCGACTCCGCCGGCTGACCTTTGAATAAATCAACCGCCGCCGCATCGAACAAAGGAGATCATCGCCTTTGCCCAGCCGCCGACGGCGTTTATTGTTCTTCCGCTGGCGTCAAATCGGTCCTTTGAGTGTATTTCGGATTTCCGACCTCCGGCCGGCGAGATACGCCCCTTGAGACGCTCCGCGCTTCACGAGGCCCGCTTCAAGCGGCCACCGGCGGCTTGGCCGTCTTGTAGGATGGTGCAGCTTCGCTGCCCATGCGGTTTCTTATTGGATGGGCCAGCCCGCCTTACGTCTGGCGGGCCAGCCGCCGGCTTTAACCTATTTTTTGATATACGCATTCAATCCAACGATAACAGGCTTTCCATCTATTATCGCCGTAGTCGTCTGGTTGCCGTGGCTTGAGGCGATGACCAGAGTTTTACCGCTCGCCGATGGCGTAGGTGTTTGCATTTCAACCGTGATTATCAATTCTTTTCCTTTAATTTCTACTTTCATACTTTTCCTACTTTCTACTCTATTGGCCAGTTTTACATCGTGAGCTTTGTCGAACGGCCGCCGGGGGCGGTGATTGTCTCGTCGATTTGCTTCATGATTTTGATGGTTTCGCTGATGGCTAAGTCAATCTGGTTCGTTATGGCCTTCCACGATAGCGATTTCTTCGTCTGTCAGGCCGTAGAGATTGTAAACCATCTGGTCGATTTGCTTCTCCAATTCTTTGACTTCAGCTTGCTTGGATTTGTTGTCTTGATAATCATCGGACTTGGTGATGGCAAGAATTTTATCGACGATAGGAGAAAATCTTGCCTGTCCCTGTAAGGATAATTTTTTAATGGGTGTTTGCCGAAGAAATGTAAGTTTTACTTGCGCAAAAACTTTTGCTTCTTCAAATATTAACAATCTATATAAATATGTCCCTAAAGAAGAATTCAAAATTGCTAAAATATATTTCAAATCATAATCAGAACCATCTTTCTTGATTATCGAATGTACGGAGTCTATGCAATACATCGGTTCCATAACGTAGGTACCTATCAAGGCATCAGAGGTCTGCCTCAGAAATATTTTTTCATTTTCAAAATACTTTTTGTCTCTAGGACACCACAGCCATTTACCGTATTGGATATATTTACCAGAATAGTTGAGCCGATATCTATTAATGTCTTTGCCTCTTATTACTGGTTTTGAATTGCAATCTTCAATTCTGTCCCTAAACCAATCTTTCTTTTCGCCCTGAACTTTTGCATAAACAGTTATCCCTTGACTGCTTTCAACAATATCTCCCAAAGGAAACGAATTCTGAGAAAATTTCTTAAATTTTGCCAAGTTCCCTATCGCATTTAGATCAAAGGTTCCAAAATCAAAATCATTTGGTCGTACAGCGATTAAATCCTTGTCGATTAGATTTCCATTCACTATTTCCTTCGTAACAAATCTTGCAGGAAAATTGTTTTTTTCTTGGCCTACAATAAGAAATGCAATTGTGTTATCCACCACGGCAGATTCAAATATTCCTTCAACTCGATTGGTTATTTCGAGAATAGCACTGTGTTCAAATATCCACTTCCTGAGATTAACGAATTGTGGATAAACAGTATAAGTATGTGAAGTAATAAATGATATTATCCCTTTATCACGCGTCAAAGAGAATGCTTTCTTAAAGAAAAATATATATAAATCATAGTGTCCCGCTAATACAGCTTTATAAAATTTCTGATAATATTCTTTATCTAACTTATTAGATATTTCTTGATACGGTGGATTAGCAATCACAATATCAAAGCCGTCTTTTACTCCAAACATCCATTCCGGGTCGAACCAGGGATTTGATTCATGGGAGAACGGGTCCCACTGCGAAAGTTTCGATGTCTGAGTTTCTTTTCCGTTCCAGTTGAGGGAATGTTCAAACATCTTTGACTGGACTTTGCGGAATTTTTCTTCGATTGTTTTCTTTTCATTGCCGTAACTTCGCAGATATTCATCTCGCAATTTCTTTAGCTCACTTATCTCATCCGTAGCCTCAAGCATCAGGCTTTGACCTTTGTACTCTGCGGGCCCATACTTACTTTGTGATTTTTTGCTTTCCGCAACTTCTGCCTTTGGTAAACCAATCAAGGTATTTGCACAGACAAACTTAAATTCGAGGTTGGGCAATGGTTCAACGCCGCGATTCGGCTGCATATCGTCGATGGTTTCATCTACAATCAGCGACAGAAAACAGCGGAGTTTGGAGATCTCAACGGCGATAGGCTGGATGTCAACTCCATAAATGGCATCGCGGATAATGCCGAGTTTATGGACATATTCCAGTGTCTCGCGTTTGAGTTTACGCTCCAAATCCTTTTTGAATATCGCATCATCTATCCTCGATAGTTTCCTGCCAAGCCATTTTCGAGAGTCGGGGTCTATCTTTCGGAGTACAAGCAAAACCTTTTGCAGGATACCCATAGGAAATGCGCCGCTGCCGCAGGCGGGGTCAACAATCTTTATCGTATCGAGGGCATCGAGGACGGCGTCTTTTTCGGCGTCTGTCAGGACTGTATCTTCATCGCTGTAAGAAAGAAGCGACGATATTTTTTCTTCCGGCAGCTTTGTCTTGGTTATTAGATATTGTTTTAAGCTTTCATCGACCATATATTCGACGATAGGACGCGGCGTGTAGTAACTGCCGGTTGCTTTTCGGGCGGTTTCACCTGTTTCCGGGTTAATTTCGGCAAGGAGATTTTCAAAGATTCTGCCCAACATCTCCGGCTCAATTGCCAGCTCGACATCGACGGGGGTATTTTCGTCGATTGTGAAATTGTAGGTCTCAAATACATTGAGAAGGTCACGGAGCCAATCATCGGGGACTGAGAGCATATTGCGAAATTGCGCTCTCTGCTGCTCATGATTCGGATAATAATCATCGTCGTGCGGTGTGAACAGGCCACCGTTGAGGAATGGAATAACCATCCAGGGTTTTGATGCAAAGTGTTTGCCCCGCTCATTTACCGGTGTATTTAACACCTCAAAGAACAGCCCTTCCAAAATGTTGTGGTAATATCCCTTGTTCTTATCGACGGCATCTATCGAGATCAAGCCCTCTGGCAGTAGAGGGACATTCTGTCTCGAGCATTTTTTCTTGAGGAACCAGCAGAAAACAAGTCGGCCAATAAGACGGACGGCAAATTCTTTTCTTTTGGTATCATCTGGAGACGGAAATTCAAGCAGCCCTTTTTTGAACTCGATGGTCTTGTTGCCGATTTTCCTTGTGCCGCCGGTGAGTTTTGTGAAAAGCAGAGCAATCCGGGTGTAGAAGTCCTTGTTGACGACTTCTATCGAGAATCGTTTCTTGAGATCGTCGAAGTCCTTTACTCTCCCCGGTTTGAGAAGATACTGCTGCGGCGTATGTATCTTTGCATCAGGCCCTAAGAAAAACGAATACCGCCTCGGATTGGAATATTCCTTTGTCGGGCGTTTGCCCTCCTCCCATTTCAGGTCGATAGTCACCAGAGACAGGCGATAATTCGCAGGCGCCTTAGATATGAACAGGACCAAAGCACGCTTCTGGCCGTATTCGGCCAGAAGTCTGAAAGATTCCCTGGACAGGGAAACGCGAGGATCGTTCTCTGAGCCATGTTGGACTTCATAGACGTTCAGATCCAGCGAGCCTGACCGGCCGATTTTTGTGACTTGCTCGGTATATTGACGACTGAAGCTCAATGGAACTTGTTCGTCACCAGCTTCGAAATCGTCCGGAAGAAACTGGTTGCGAAAGAATTCGATATAGGCTTCACGCTTATATAGTGATGCAAAATCCATAGCTTTAGATAAGTTCCTCAGACAAAATCAGAGATTCCTCTCCCTCTTCGATTTTTTTCTCGCGTTCAATAATGCCAACGAGATAGTTATGGGGGCACTGCTGCTGCAACCGATCAACATCCTCCTCAAGGCTTTTGAAGTCAATCGATCTAATCAACCGGCTGTACCTATCAGGGAGGGCATCAAGCTCTTTGAGCACGTACAAGAGGTCATCCAAGTAATCCCTCCTCTGAGGCAGCTTGTCTTTTATTGCCTCGACTTTGAGGATCGTCTCACGCTTGCCCTTATCGAGTGCCACCTCGGTTCTCTTGGAGAACAGTTTGCTCTTGACCTTTTCATAGACCGGCTCAAATGAGTCGCTTGTCTGTTCAGATTCCTCCGATACTTCCGCCTCGAATAACTCCAGTGCCGGAGCGACACCGAGCGCAACCGGCTCGGTCGCTTTCGTTCCAAACTTGAAGGCGTACTCCTGGCCTTTCTTGCCGAAGACGATGACGCCCGTCTTACCCTTTTTCTCGGTGCGTCTGACCCTGCACCTTCTTGGAATTGTCAGGGCCTGCTGGACCAAGTCGTATTGGGAAGCTCTAAGTCTTCTGATCAAATCCTCATATTTGGCTTCGGGCGAAGGCTCTTCCTGGTTACTTAGGATTTCTCTGAACTGCTTGGTGAACCAGGACTGTAGCTCCTCATCTTTCGTAAGGACTTTTGTATCCTCTCCGAAAAGGGCATGAACCATAGCGATTTTCAGCGTGGCGATTTGCTTTACGCGGGTTTCACGTTCTCCGGTGGCCGTAGGGAAGAAGTTGTAGATGAAAAGCTCATCGAACACTTTCTTGTTGATACGGTTGATCCGGCCTACCCGTTGGATTACCCTGGTGGGATTATACGGGATGTCATAGTTGAAAACGGTCCCCGCTCTGTGAAGATTGAAGCCCTCGGAGATCGCATCGGTGGCTATCAGGACATCGTAGTCGTCTTTCTGGACCTTGCTGCCCGCGTCGAAGTTCTCCTTGATTGCCTTTTTGTTAGTTTTGTTTGCATCCTTGGCAGAGTACTTGAAGACCCTCAAATCATCCTTCAACTTGCCAAACAGATAATCCGCTGTATCCGCAAACTCTGTGAAAACGACGATTTTTCTCTCAGGGTCCTTCTGTCGCTTCTCTTTTACGATTGCTTCAAAGTGCTGGAGTTTGGGGTCATCGGGGAACCCGCCGCCGAACCATTGCCGCCGGACTTCCGAAAGGATGGCAATGTCCTTCTTGACATCTTCGATGAATGCTATTCTCAATTCCTTTTTGTCGATCAGCCACAAGCCCTTCTCAATGTATTTTTGGAGTTCATCTTCGAGAGTCGCTTCCCAGAGCTCTTCCTCCAGGTCCTCACCCGAAGACTGCATGAGTGAATCGACATCCGGCAATTTGCCTTTTTTGTACACGGGCACTTTGCCAAGCCGCTCATACCAGTCAACTATGACCTCGGAAGAGTGAATGATCGAGTCCAGCGTGGATTGGAAGGCGGAAATTGAGCTTTCGAATCTGCGGACAAGAAGACGTTTCATAAAGACGGCCAAGTTCACCTGGCTTTGCTTGAGCAGGTTCTCATCTATGCCCATCTCAGCCGCTATCTTCTTGCGGTAAGACTCAAAGTTCTTGATGTAATTCGTCGGCATGTATCGCGCACCGATGAATCCACCTTCCTCGTCCTCGGGTGCAATTGTCTTGAGCGTCGATTCGTAGAGTTCGCTCAGGTCTCCAAGGTCATATTCAAGGGATTCGGGGTCATTGACTTTGGGGAACGATATGTTCTGCCTTTTCAGGTCCTCCTTATACTCTTGAATTGCCTCCAAATCCAGACGGGACCGCCTTATGACCAGAGGCGTCAGAATATCACGGATTGCCTCGGCAATTTGCCTGATTCTCGCGGCAATTGAGCTTTCGCTCTCTGCCTTTTTCCTCTGAATTTCCTTGACCTTCCTGTACTGCTTGACCAGCTCCATGAACTGGTATGAAAGATTGTCAACCGTCTGTATGGTGGACCGTGTCGGTATCTGGAACAATTTGACCATTGAGAAAACGTCTTGGGGACGATTGTTGAAGGGTGTGGCCGAGAGCAGCATGACTTTATTGCGTTGGCAAAGTTGGTGCAGGTTTGCATAGTCGGCAGTGAGTTCGTTTCTGTACTTGTGCGCTTCGTCTATGATGAGCAGCTTTTCCTCGTCCGCGTTATTCTCCTCAAGGGCCTGCTCTATTTTGCCGCTGCTGTATATCTTGGCGTTGAACTCGAAATCGTAGCGATAATCTTCCCATTGACTGATAAGGTGAGGGGGCGATATTACGATAGCCCTGAGATTGAGGTTGTGCGCAACTGCCGAAGCGATGATGCTTTTGCCCAGACCAACCACGTCAGCGATGATCACGCCGTTGTGCCTCTGTAGGACGTCAATCGCCCTCCTGATCGCATCTTCCTGGTACTTTAGGTCTATATACCTACCCCTGGTGATCTCGCCGGGCAGTCTCAAAGCGTCTTTTCGGTATCGTGGAAAATATTCCTCCAAGACACGGACGTAGAGCAGAAACGGCTTCGGCAGCTTGTCGATCCAGACTTTTTCAACTACGTTGTAGAGAAACTCGCCGATGTTGTCCTTGTCCACGATTACAACGGCATCTTTCCAAAGGCTATCAAATATCGCACGGGCTTCCCCATAATTCGCAGCATCCCGCGAAACGACGTTGATCTCAAAGGTCCCTCTAAACCCCGATCTCGTGAAATTGCTTGAGCCTGTTATGACGGTTCCAGGGTATTCACCCCCCTGGCTGAATTCCTCCTTGTTCTCAAAAATATAGAGCTTGGCGTGATTTGACTGGAGCGTCTTTTTTATCTCAAGCGTTCCATTTTTCATCTTCTCCAGGAAAAGTCTGAACGCTTGTTGTTTCTCTTTCGAATCGAAGAAGTCGGTATCGGTGAAGAGTTGGACGAGCGACTTGTAGTAGTTCTCCTTGGCCTTACCTCGCGGCGTGTTGACTTCCTGGATGACTTGAAATTCCTTGACGCGGTTCGCCAGATCACGCTCGACCTCAAGTCCAACCAGTATTTTTACTTCTTTGTCAGCAACTTGGTTGTATATCTCCTGGAACCCTGAAAAGTAGAAGTATCCTACCAGGAAGTATAGCCTTTCGGCGCAGGGCAGGATATTATTGACAACGTCCGAAAGAAGCTTCTCCTGGTTTGTAATGAATTGCATACTCATAACTTCGCTAAGACTTAGGTCCTATTGTCCATTTTTCCGCCATTTCGGTATATCCTCAAAAATATCTCTTCGGGCCGGGGGCCTCGCAAGACAGGAATTTAGCACTCCGGCCAGCCAGAATCAAGCCAATTCCTGGTGAAATGAAGCGTAACGCGGTTCTACTTGCCGCTCAGCCAGTTCGGGCCGATGCTGGTATCGACCTTCAGCGGGACGTCGAGCTTGATCGCGCCGGCCATCTGCTCGCGGATCCAGCCGGCGTGCGCGTCGGCTTGGGCGGCCGGAAGCTCGAACACCAGCTCATCATGGACCTGCAGCAGGAGCACCAGGGGCAGATGTTCGGCTTCGATTTTTCGCTGAATGGCGATCATCGCGAGCTTTATGAGGTCGGCGGCGGAGCCCTGGATCACGGTGTTCACGGCCAGCCGCTCGGCCTGCGAGCGCTTGTTGCCGTTTTTGCTGCTGAGGTCCTGGATTTTTCGCCGGCGGTGCAGAATCGTCTCGGCATAGCCGGTCTGCCTGGCCCGCGAGATGCACAGGTCCAGAAATTCGCGAATCGAGCTGTAGCGGGCGAAATAGTCACTGATAAACTTTTTCGCTTCCGCCTGGCTGATCCCGACCGAGCGCGACAAGCCGAAGGCCCCCTGGCCGTAAATGATGCCGAAGTTGACCGCCTTCGAGCGAGAGCGCATCTCGCCCGTCACCTCCGCCTCCGGCACGCCGAAAATCTGCGACGCGACGAAGCGGTGGATATCATGGTCCGCGGCGAACGCAGCCCTCATCGCCTCGTCCTTCGAAAAATGCGCCAGCAGGCGAAGCTCGATCTGCGAATAATCCGCGCTCAGGATGCAGTCGCCCTTTCTGCCCGGCACAAACGCTGAACGAACCTTGCTGCCCAGCTCTGTGCGGATCGGGATATTCTGCAGGTTCGGATTGCTGGAACTGAGCCGGCCCGTCGCCGTGACGGTCTGGTTGAACGAAGCGTGCACGCGCCCCGTTCGCGGGTGTATCAGCAGCCCCAGCTTGTCCACATAAGTCGTCTTCAATTTATTCAACATGCGGTACTGGAGAATCCGCTCGATCACCGGATGCTGGTCGGCGATTTGCTCGAGGACCGCAGCATCGGTGCTCCGGCCCGCCTTGCCGACGTGGACCGGCGTCAGGCCCAGCCTGTCGAAGAGGACCTCGCCAAGCTGCTTGGGCGAATCCATGTTGAAGACCGCCCCCGCCTGCTGGTAAATCTGCTCGGTGACGGTCTTGAGCGTCTCGGTGATCTCGCCGGACATCTTCCGCAGCACGCGCGTATCGAGCGAGACCCCGTTGTATTCCATCTCGGCCAGCACCGGCACCAGCGGCATCTCGACCTCCTCGAACAGCTTCCGGATCTGCGGCTCTTTCTCCAGCCGCTCCTTCAGATACAGATACAGCCGGAAGGTGACATCCGCGTCCTCGGCGGAGTACCCGCACGCCGCCGCGGTATCGACCATATCGAATGTGAGCTGGTTTTTGCCCTTGCCGATGAGCGACGAAATCGGGATGCACTGGTAATCGAGATAATCGGCCGCCATCTGGTCCATCGAGTGACTGCGCTCCGGGTCCAGGCAGTACGAGGCCACCATCGTATCAAAGTGGACCCCTTTTATCGGCATTTGAGCGTTTCGCAGCACGAGCATATCGTACTTGATGTTCTGCCCGATTTTCCTGACGTTCGGGTCGGCCAAAATCGGCGCCAGTTTCGGGCGAACCGCCTCGACGTCCAGATGCTTCGAGCCTAACGGGGCCTTCACGGGCAGATAAAACGCCCGGCCCGGCCGCCACGAAAAACTCATGCCGACCAGCTCCGCCCGCATCGCATTAATTGACGTCGTCTCGGTATCCACGGCAAAGAGCGCCTGCTTCTTCAGCCCGGCCAGGAACGTCTCGAATTTCTCCGGCGTATCGACAAGCTGATAATCCTTCGTATCGCCTGCCGCGTCTTGCGTATCGCGTTGCGGCCCTTCGTGACTGGCGGCCTGAGATTCGAGCGGCGGGCGACCTGCGGCGGACGGCGAATCCGTGCTCAGGCCCAACTGCGTCATAAGCCGGCTGAAACCCAGCTCGCTGAAGAGATCCGCGAGCCGGGCCTCGTCGAATCTCTTGAGCGCCAGATCGCCGTAACCGACTTCCAGCGGGACGTTGCAATCAATCGTTACCAGTTCTTTGCTCAAGAGGGCCTTGTCCTTGAACCGGCGGAGATTGTCGCCGCGTTTGCCTTTGATCTCATCGACGTGCGCGTAAAGGTTATCGAGCGAGCCGTACTTTCGAATCCACTCCAAAGCGGTCTTGGGCCCGACGTCCGGGATGCCGGGGACATTGTCCGAGGCGTCACCCTGCAAGGAGAGTACATCGATAAATTGCTCGGGCCTCACGCCTATCTTCTCGACCATCGCCTTGACGTCCATTTTCGTGTCGGTCTTGATATCGAATGCGCTGACGTGCTCATCGAGCAACTGAAGCACGTCTTTATCCTTCGTGCAAATCAGGCAATCGTAGCCGTCCGCGGCGGCCCTCCTGGCTAACGTGCCGATGATGTCGTCCGCCTCAAAGCCATCGACGCGGAGCATCGGGATCTTCATCGCCTCCAGGATCTGCTCGATCCGGCCGATCTGGCCCGGCATGTCCTCAGGCATCGGCGGCCGCTGCGCCTTGTATTCGCGGTAAATGTCACTGCGAAATGTCTTGGTCTTGCTGTCCAGCGCTACGGCCAACATGTCGGGCTTGCGGCGCTGAATCAGGCCCAGCAGCGCCATCGTGAAGATATAGACGGCCTTGGTCGGCTCGCCCGCCGGGCTGCTCAACTGTCCGCCCATCGGCGCGAAATAGGCGGCGTAAATGTGCGCGTGGCCGTCAATGATGTACAGTTCCTTTGCCATCGCCGCCACTGTATGCGTTGGGCGCGGGGCTGTCAAGGGCGGCTCCGTCGCGGGCCGGTGGTACTTAGCCGTCAGCTCTGCGTGACAGCGAGCCTGACGGTCCGGCGTGGTCCAAAAGCAGGCAAGGTACTCCAAAAGCACGCCGGCCAGAAAAAGAACAACTCGCGATGCCGAATATTTCGACTCTGGAAAGTTCAACGCGGCGAATTCGCGGTGGTGTCTCTTCGCCGCCCGGTCGTAAGCCCTGGCCGCCCGGACCTCATTGTGGAAATAGCCGAGAGATATCGACCTGCCGTCGGCGCGGATCTGTGCTTCCCATGACCTCATACTGCGGTGCCAGCAGACGCCTTTGTATTTCGAGCTGCAGGTTCCGTGCCCGTATTTCGTCCGATTCTGATTGTTCTGCGCGAGGCTGGCGGGGCGAAGATTCGCCTTTCGATTGTCCGAGCGATTGTGGTTGATGTGGTCCACGAGCATTTCGTCCGGGACGTTGAGGACCGCACGGTGCATGTGCAGCCGGCGTCTCTTGCCTCCTATGATCGTGCCCGCGCAGACCGCGTAGAAAGCACCACCTCTTCTGGACGCGTGCCACTTATACTTCGACAGACGCCGGTAGTCGTCGGGATCGACGATCGCGTACTTACCCTGCGTCAGCCGTATCCGGCAGAAGGCGTATCCGTACCGGACCCGGCGATACCACAATACCGGCCGGATCAATATCCGGAAAAGCCAATACGGAAGCTCAAATGTCCATGTGAGCTTGATCATCAGGGTCGCGCTATCAATCGGCGAATTAGTGAATTGGTGAATTAGACATTAGGAAATCAGATGACCAGGGAATCAGAAACAGGCTTCGCCTCCAAATAGTAAATCATCAATAACCGCGGATTTCACGGACGCCGTCCTGCCCTCGGCCATGAACTCGGGCCGAATGGAGCAAAGTCGAAGGATTACGCGGAAAAATGAAAGAAATCGTCAATCGCAAATCGTAAACCTGTCCTGAGCAAGGTCGAATGGATCGTAAATTGACGCTCCCCCCATAATTGCTCCTGCCTGCACGATTCCCCCCGGTCATCCCGACCGAGGCGAAGCCGAGCGGAGGGATCT
>CAYWZW010000044.1:0-43922 GCA_964462945.1 uncultured Pirellulales bacterium | reverse complement strand
TGACTCCCCATCCACTGTTACCCAAAGTGAGGCGTTTTTGAACCAAGCCGAAAAAGCGGGTCGCCGGGATTATCCAGATCCGCGACGTAAACGTCATAGTCCCCATACTGGGCGACGAACTGCTGCCAGACGATGATATTATTGTGGATGTCGGGCCGTTCCTGGTTGTCGGTTGTGGGCGAGACTGCAAATCCCTGCCACCGGCTCCTTGCCCGGGCGGAACCTGGCATCAGCATCATCAGGAGGACCAATAGGCACGTGAGAGATTTCATCGTTCTGACCTCCGGGCATCGCCTGGGCGCTCGTCACGGCGGAGCGTGCCGTAGCCGGGGGAGCCGGGAGCTGCAAGCGCCCCGCGAAGCAGGAACCCATCAGCAGTGCGTGAAACGGCGGATGCCGACCCCTGTTGCCAGGGCGCCGAGACTCGTCAGGAACATCGTCTCTGTCAGTCTTGTGGAGCGCCCTCCAATAATCGCTTGACTGGCTGGGTGGCTGTGCGCCGGCGCAGCCGGGCTTTGCCCAGACGGAGCCGGGGCCGGGGCCGGTTCGCCATTCTTCGGCTTGTCTTTCGGCTCCGCTTCACTGCTTGGGGTCTTGATTTTTTCCACGAGCTTAAGCAGCACGGCCGATGCATCCGCGTTCACCAAATCCCTGCCGGCGTGCATCAGCGGCTCGACGGCCCGGTCCGTTTGGCCGATGCCGAGCAATTGATAGCCTAAGAGCAATTGCAGGTCTGCGTCGAAGTTGTAGGACTCTGCCTGCTTGGCAAGAAGGTCGATCTGCTCCAGAAGAGTGTCCTCGTCGGGATAGAGGCCGCGAGGATAAAACACGCCTTCTTTTTCCGGCTGAACTTTAGCCAGCGCCTCCCGAAGGACCGCCGCGGCTTGCGAGTATTGCCCGCCAGCCATCAGCGCCTGGGAGCGGGCGAACGGAAGAATCATGTCCTCCGGTGCAAGCTCCATCGCCTTTGTGAACTTCTGAACGGCCGTGCCATACTCGCCGACTTCAAACGCCTTGACCGCTTCTTCGAAATACACGTCGGCCAGGGTCGTCTCGGCCGGCGGGGCTTGCTGCTCGGCGAGGTTCTCGAAAAGCGCCGGGTCCGCCACTTGGCTCTGATACCCGACCGCTTGCTCGCCATTGTGGTAATTATAGGTATAGTAATTGTACGTGTCGCCCTGCACCTCGCGGGCGATAGGATAGTAGCCGTACCAGTAGTAAGGATGGCAGCCGTACCAGTAGTAGCGGGTGTAGTAGTAATCAAATGGCCAGTAACCGCCTAGACTGACGAAGATATACTTGCGGTGGTAGTAAGGATACACGTACCGGAACGTGAACCCCGGGCCGTAACTGTAATACACCGGGACGTAATACCTCGGCCAGACGAGCCGGGTGCACAGCAGGCCATGGTAGTCCCTGTATGCGTAGTCGTAGTGATAAGCGTGGCTCACCAAGCCAGGCTGGTCGTAGTACGTCACGTACGAAGGACTCACGGTCGCGTAGCGGTGGATCCGGGTGCCGTCCGTTCGCTGGATGCGATTGAGAGTTGCCCCACCGCCCGTGATGGTAGTCTGCGTTTCCGGCACCACCTTTTTCAGCCTCGACCTGTCCGGCCCGGCGGCAGGACGGGACCCGTCGGTGACTCTCACGTCCGTCTGCTTCTGCTCTCTTGGCGAGCCGAAACTCTCGATACGCTTCTGGGACTGGCCACTACGGACTTCGCCTCCCTCAGACTTCCTTATATCGCGGCTGCCTGCCACGGTCTGGCGCGTCTGGGAGGGTATCCGGCTGTCCCTGAGGGACGGACTCTTCGTATCGACCGAACTGCCGATGCGCGAGTTCGACTCGCTTTGCAGCGAGCGTCGGCTTGTCGCTGGTTGCTTGGCCGCGGCCGAGACGGACGGCGTTCTCTTGGTCAGAAAGGTGCCGATGCGCGAATGTGTGTCGTCGCTCGTCGCTCCTCGCTGCTCTTTCGAGACACGAGTTTCGGGCTGCGAGCTGCGAGCCTCTGAGCTTGAAGCTCCGGCATGGCCGTCATGGGCCATGCCGGACTTCGCTGCCGTGGGAGCAGACGGCCTTGTTTCTCTGCGGCCCAGACCTTCGCCGGGACGACCCGTACCGATGAAATCACCAATACGTGATCCCGGCGCGCCGCGACTCGAACTTGCAGCGCCGCTTGAGGTTGTGCTCGGTTCATTCCTCGATGTGCCGGCCTGCCGTCTGTCGGGCAGCGACGCCGGTGGAGTCCCCGTAGTGATAGAACCGCCGACGGGCGACGTGATGCCCGAGCTGAGACGATTGCTTAAACTGTCGCCCCGCTCACTCCTCGAATCGGACACCGACGGGGTCCTGGCGCTGATTGAGCTGCCGATACGCGACGAGATGCCGGGGCTTATACGACCGCTTGAGCTGGCGCCCGGTTCGCTCCTCGAATTGGACGCGGACGGGGTCCGCGTGCTGGTCGAGCTTCCGATTCGCAAGCCCGGTTGCGCTGGACCTGCACTTGTGCGGGGGCTCGGACTCATAGCGCTGCGGCTCGGGTTTTCGCCGAGACGAGTGTTTCCGGGCTGGCCCCCGGCGCTCGTGCCGAGTCTGCCTGGACTGGAGCTTGGCGGCGTTGGCCTTCCGGCGCTCAAGGAGCCGGAGGAAGGCGGGCGAACACCAATCGAGGCCGGCGCCCGTGAAGTGGCGGGCAGGCCGGAGGTAGTCCTGCCGCTGCTTGGCGGAGGTGTAAACGTACTCGATCTCGATGATACCGACGGTCTGGAGGCCACCATCCCGCCCGGACTGCTGCGGCTCGATAGGTTCGGGCTGCTTGGAGGCCGTACCGATGGCGAGCTGACACTCCGCGAGGAGGCCCCAGGACTGCCGCTGGGGGGCCGGCTGACGTTCGCGGGTGCACCAGCCCTGGGGGCTGGCGCGGGGGCAGGCGCTGCGGCTTGCCGGCCGGCTGAGCCGCCATTGCCCGAATTTGAGCTTTTCCGCTCCGTTTTTGCCGCCGTGACAGGCTCGGCCGCAAGCGCAAAAATCAAGATGCAAAATGTCAAAATAGGCAAAACACTGCTGCAACGCGGCAATTCTGCAATCTTAATCTTTGATATTCGAGTCTTGATTCTCTTCGCTGTGACAGCCGTCCTGATACTGGGTGAATATTTTAGGGCCAACATGATATATCTCCTTTCTTCCACCGCCACCGGAGCGGCTCTTGCGCCGCGGCGACGTGCAATGATTCCAAAGGCTTCTGCTCTATCTACTAAAGGCTGCAATTGCCGGTCCGGTAACGAAATTTCTGAGGCAAAGCCCGATTTTTCCGGTAACCTCATTGTACACAAGAATAACCTGAAAGGGGGAAAAATGGCCTGATTTTCAACAAACTCTTCAATCCGTGTTGGTTTTTGAACGATATTGTCATAATGCGAATCAGGTATGTTGTTTCGACGATGGTATTTTGGGGGCGCGAGCATCCTCTGAGTTTCGAGCAGGAATGCCAGCTCCTACAGTCATTAGGTTTCGGCATAGAGCTATGGCCGCATATAAAGGGCCAGCGTGAGTGCCGGTATCAGAGGCATAACTGGCCCCGCTTAGCGGCGGCCACCCAGGGCATGGTAGTGGCGATGCGTTCCCGCTATGACAGCCCCACCCTGGAACAGTGGGCTGAGCAAATCGAGTGCGCCAAGCTGCTGAATGCGAATATCGTGACCGATTTGCAGAGCATGGGAGTCCCGGATGAGCCGGAGCTGAACGGCTGCGGTTTTGCCGGCGAGGTGGTCAATCTGGCCGAGCAGGAAGATGTCAAATTGTGTCTCGAGACCGGCCGATTGCATAAGCTCAAACAGGCCGGCAAGAGGTTCGAATCCCTCTGGTATTGTCTGGACACCGGATATGCCCAGCTTGACGCGGAATACTCCTTCCGGCAATATGTCGATGAATTGGGGCCGAGAGTGGCCCATTTGCATCTGACCGACAACTACGGAGAAATGGACGACCACGAGCCGCCCGGTCTGCGGGGGGGTATGCCCCGCGAAGACTGGGATTACCTGCTCGACGCTCTGAACAAATACGACACTGATGTGGTTGGCTCGCTTGAAATGTGCCCTTGCATGCCGGCCGTGATGATACGCCAAGCCAGTGAGTTTATGTTTGACGCGCTGAAATGGCCGAACCGGCCGCAGAAACAACCCGGTTACACCGATGCCGACTATAACCCGGCGTAAACGCAACTGGCAGAACAGAAGTCAGAAGACAGGACATGGCAGAGAAGACTGACTGCATTTTCGACTGAGAATCCCGAATTCTGCGGGTTGCTCTTTTGCGATCTATATGTTAGATTATGTGGTCTTGGTTCACTAATTCAGTTTATGGTATTGGAGATATAGACCATGAAAACCTTATGTTATGTTCTGGCAATGGGCGTTCTGCTGTTGGGCGGCTGTCGCTCGTCGCAGAAAAGCTCCTTTCGGGTGGGTTACGATTTCAGCGGCGTGAACAAGGTGGCCATCGTCGCGGTTCAAGGGACGCTCCAGAGTGAGACGGCCAAAGATCAGGTTGCCGAATTCTTTGCGATTGAGCTGCTGGAGCAGGGCTACGCCCCCGTCGGCCGGCCCCAGGTCCGAGCGTCGCTGGCCGAGCAGGAAGCGGCCGGGGCTGTCGATCCGAACGCCGGATCCAGGGACCTGACGACCAACGAGGCCGCTGTGGAGGTCGGGCGAATGTTGAAAGTCCCGGCGGTTTTGACCATCAACATCCCGCACTTCGGCGAAGAAATAACCCTCACGGCTACCATGATTGACGTCGAGGACGGCAGCATCCTGTGGCTGGCCAATGGCTCGGGCAGAGGCGAAGGAGGGCTGTCGGGCATGTTCGGCCTTGGCGGTTCACAAACCAGCAGAGAAGACGATTTGTTGGGCGGGATCGGCGGCGGCGAATTGGGCGCGGCAAGCACAGAGCCTCTGTCGCCTCAAGAGGCCAAGAGGGCCCAGCGTATCATCAAGAGCATGTGTAAGAGCCTGCCCTCGAAACTGGCGCCGGAATTTTAGATCTGCCCTGCCGCCGACAGAAAAGCTTCGATGTTCTGCGTCGAGACACCGGGGGGCATGCCGCCGCCACACGAGAGGATAATCCGACTCTTGTCGCGGACGGACTCTATCGCCGTTCTGATGCTGTCGTTCACATCTTCGGGCGTGCCTGCGGCGAGGACATCGCGCGTGGGGATGTTTCCCAGTAACGTGACGGCGTTGTCCGTAAGCTCTTTCATCTCGATCAGAGTATGCTGAAAGCTGAAGTTGAAGAGGTTCACGCCCATTTGAGCGAGGTGCGGTGCGCACACCAGGCCAGCGGCGTCGTTGTGAAAGAACTTCACGCTTGTCTCAAAAGACTGGAAAATCCGCTTGAGATAGGGCAGCGCCGTTTGCGTGAAATCCTGCTCGCCCAAGAAGCCCACGATGTCATCGAGGACCAGAACGCCGTCGATGGACGGGAAGGTGTGGACCTGGAGTTCAAGCCAGTCGATGATAAAATCCGTTACAATTGTAAGCAATTTGTGGGCCTCGTCGGGGTTGGTTCGGATGGCCATGAGGAATTCCGTGCTGCCGGCCAGGAACGAAGCGACGTTCAGAGGCCCGCGTGAGACGGCGAACCTTATGCCGTGTCCTTCCCGCTCGATTTGGCCCTGGTAGCGCTTGAGGCGGTTGAGGACAAAGGGCAGCAGGCCGTCCTTTTTCGGGTTCGGCTTGACCAGTGAATCCACCGCCTGAATATCGGCGATGATCTTATCGGCGTACGGCAGCTCGTTTTCCTGCCAGGAGCATTTTGCCCCAAACGCGGACGGCTCGGTGCACATGCCGAATTCGGCCCAGAAGCCCGGCAGAAAAATGACGTCGGGGAACCGCTGGACGGCCTTGAGATTGGCCTCGAACCACATCCGCTCGCTTGTGAAATAGTCGAGCGTGGTAATGCCGGCCCAGCCGGGCAGCCAGGGGCTGTCGATGATAAACCCCACCGGCATCGGCTCAAACACCTCGCCGGTCAGCACACGCCGTAGTTTTTCCCATTGCTGGTCCGTCATGCCGCTACTGTTTGCCTCTTAGCCTTTCGCGTGAGGTGGACGATCGGGTCCGGCCGGAACTTTCGGCATTTTTCAGTCACGGCCTCAAGATAAAGGGGCAGGCCCGCCGTTGGTTCTATAAGCTGACGGTCGTCTTCACTGCGACGCTCGACATGCATCACCTGCCGCCGCCGACCTTTCGGAGAAGTCGCCGAGTCCTGGTGCATTTTGTCGCGCGCCATATTTATTGTCCTACTTAGACGCCTGGCTGAACGCTCCTGGATAAGATGTATTCTTTTGTGTACAAGACCACTTCGGGGTCGGCCTCAAACGGCAGGCACCCCGTACCGATGCAGACTTTTTGCCTATCCTCCGCCAGGGCCAGAACTCTGTCAACTTCCTTCTCTACGTCCGCGCGGTTTCCCGAGGTAATGCCTCGCGGGTCCATGTTGATTCGGACCATTACCTCTGGATGCGCCTTCATCTTTTGCATGAACAACTGCTGGTCGGTTTCCGCCGGACAACAAACGTAGCCGGTCCCAGTCTCCAGTATCGGATCGAGGATAGGGGCGGTATCGCCGCCGATGATGCAGGGCACCGGATGACCAACGACGGCGCCGGTGCATTCCATTATCTCTTTCAGAGCCGGCAGCTCGATTTGCCTGAACTGAGCCGGCGACAGTAAAGGCGGCGCCGCCGCCGATTCGAAAAAAGCGATATCCAAACCGTTGCGGACAATTTCCCTGCAGAGTTCGATCTGACCGGTCACCAGATGATGCAGCGCCTCGATGACTGAATCGGGATCGCTCAAGACCGCGCAAAGCAGGCTCTCAAATCCCATTAAGTTAGCGGCTATCGAAAAAGGGCCGGCTAAGGGTACTCTTACGTCCGCCTCCGGACACTCGCGGGCGACTCGCTTCGCCGCTTCTATTATCATGGGAATCCGGCCGTCTTTTTTGGGATTAAACGGTTCCAGATTTACCAGTTCCCTTGCGGTTGATAAAGGGTGCCTGGAGATCGCAGGAATCCCGTTGCCGGTCGGTCTTTCAACAGGCGCGCCGTAGGCCTCGGCTTCGAGATTGTAGATGTCTATGCCGACGACCACCGGCCGGTGTCTGTAGAGACGAAACGCCTTTATGTTGCCCTGGGACAACAGCCGAACGTCACGTGACACCTGCCAGGGGCTCTTGCCGATAACCCTGGCGGCATGTTCATATACCGAAGGTGAAAATTCCACGCACACCTGCCTCTTTCACATTGGTGTACTCTACCGGTATTGTTTTTTAATCCTCGGGCAAAGGCTGGCCCTTGGTCTCGGGCGCCCAGATGAGGGCGAACAGGCCGAGTGCGAAGATGAATGACAGCACGGTCGCCGCCTTGCGGAAGGGCTCGTTGACGCCGTGCCCCATCAGTTGCTGATTCAGAAGCATCAGCATCGGCGGGAAGCCGGCGGCCAAATAGCGCACCGTGTTGTAGCAGAAGCCCACGCCCGTGCCCCGCAGTCGCGTCGGGAAGATCTCCGGGAAGTAGATCGAGTAGCCGGCGAACACCGACAGATGGGCAAAGCCCATCATGGGCAGCATCCAGTAGGCATCGGTGCCGGATCGCAGGCTATTGAAGACGAAGATGGTCACGACTAAGCAGAGAGTGAAGGCGCCGCCAAACGCCAGGCGCCGACCCACGACCGTAGCCACAATGGTAAAGGTCATCATCCCCAGGAAGGCCCCCACATCCTGCAAGGCTGTGCCATAGCCACGAACGAGGTCGATGACGTGCTGCGGCTCTCCTTTCAGTGCGGTGGAGACAAGCTCCGGGGAGAAGAAGCCGATGCCCCACAGCCCCGCCATGCCGGCCAATCCCAGGCACACCCCGACGAGCAGGTTCCGCCGCCAGACCGGGTGACGCAGCAGGTCGGGAATCGAGCCGAAGCGTTTGTCTTTATCCAGGCCTTCGGCGGCCCTGCGCTTGGCCTCTTTCCAACGCTCAGGTTCGCGCAGGATGAAAATCATGGGTACGACCAGAAGCGCCGGAAGAACTCCGACAAAGAACAATATCCGCCAGCCGGACATACCATGCCAAAAATTCGCCTGGCCCGGCCGAATTTGCGTACTGAGCAGCGAGCCGATAATATTTCCGCAGGCCGACAGCGTTTGAAGAGAGCCCAGGGCAATCGCGCGAAGCCGGCCGGGGACGCTCTCGGCCACCAGCGTAGTGGCCGCTCCAAACATCCCGCCGACGCCCAGGCCCACCAGGAAGCGGTAGATCAGGAACTCGTAGCCGCTGTGGGCCATGCCCGACAGACCTGTGAACCCGGAATAGATCAACAGCGTCACAACCATTGTTTTGACCCGGCCCCAGCGGTCGCTCATCATGCCGAAGATGATGCCGCCGGTGGCCCAGGCGATCATCATCACCATGGTGGCCCAGCCGCTCCACGATTTCACGACGGCATCGGTCGCGCCGGCGCCCAGCACCTCCCGCAGGGCCGGCTCGCGGGACAGGATGAAGATACGCTGGTCCATGCAATCGAACAGCCAGCCACATGAGGCAATGATCACGACCAGATAGTGATACCGGCTCAGCTCCTTCCACCAGGGGCTTCCGCCCGCACCTATCGTCGTTCCTGATGCCATCTCAACCATTTCTTATTCTCCCTGTCAAAAGGTTTTGATGGGGACCTCGATCCCCTTCTTTTCGGCCGAAACGTATGCGCTGTAGATCGTCGAAATGCAGTCGGCGGCGATACGGCTGTCGGTCTCTAATGCATCGCCGTAGGCGATGGTTCGATAGAAGGCCTCCATCTCCTGCGGATAGCCCGTAAACCAGTCCTCGTCCGGCGAGGGATTCGACCAGCCTTGTTTGGTGCCGGTTTTTTCCACGACGTATATGTCCTTGAAGTTCGCATCGACCGGATTGTACGTCTTCATCGCCGTGTTGGGATTGATATTGCAGATGGTTCGGTGGTTGTTGGCGGCGACCTCAAGCCAGTTGTGGATGCCGCCCAGGATAATATCGGAGGCGAAGATGTCCGCAACTGTGCCGTCCTCAAAAACCACGTGCATAAGGGAAAAATCATCGATATCGTGGTAGTCGCAGCGGATGTGTCCTTTGTCCTCGAAGCCCTCTAAGCGGGTAATCGCATGCGTTCGAGCTGAAACGGACTTAGGCCGGATGGGCCTGTTGTTCCTGGCGTTGCCTTCGACGCGTTTGAGGTAAAGCGCTGCGGTCAGCGGGTGACAGCCCTTGCCGATCATGACGCCGCCGCCGGAGAATTTCCAGTAGGCGTACGTCGCCGCGTGGGAACCGCTGTGGGCTTCTTCGCCGTGCATCCAGAGGATTTGGGCGCCGGTTTTCTCGATAATCTCCCGCTCCTTCTGAATTGCAGGGGCGTAAACCCAGTTCTCCGCGTAGAGAATTTTGCCCTTGCTCTTCTTCTCGGCGGCCAACATTCGTTTAACGCTGGCCAGAGCGTGTTCGAGCGCATCGGTCTTGGCAAAGGTATCCCCGTTGAAATCATCGGAGCCGTCGCCGAAATAGCCCGTGAGCGGTTTCTCCACGATGGCGAATTTGTCTCGTTCGAGCGCCGCGACCGCCACCGGCTCGTGGGCGACCGGCGGCGTACAAACGTGAACGACGTCCACCTTATCGAGCAGCTTCTCCAGACTCTCGTAATCGCGAATCCCGCGATTCTTGGCATAGACCCTGGCCTGCTCGGTATCGGTGGCGAAGACTCCCTCGATCTCGACGTCGGTGCCGTGGACTTTCTTGAGGCACTCAAAGTGAAACGTCGCGGCAAAACCTGCACCGACGATGCCGGTACGAATCGTCTTGGTTTTCATTTGCTCTCAGCCTGCCAAATCAAACGGCGAGATGTAATCACCGTATGTGTCGCCGGCATCACTGAGGCGTTTTCGTGTCGCCTCCAGCGTGTCGTGAACGATCTTCGGACTATTGGGCACGTGCTCTCTGTGGTATTTCTCAACGCGCTCAATCTTGGCCAGATTCTCCGGAACCCGGATCGTGAACTGCTTGACGTAATCCTCTTTGGTATATTTCTTGCCGAGAACCTGCTTGAACAGCTTCACCAGATCATCATAACAAGGAATCTGACCCATTGGGCAGGTAATCGCATCCGCCTCGCCGTGAACGCGCAGCTCCATCCATTTGACCCAAACGTGCTTGTCCCGCATTCCGTTGACGAATTTGCCATCCTTATCTTTGAGGAAGTAGTTCACGCCGAACACCAGGGGCGGCTTCTTAAGCCCCTTGGCAAAATCGATGTTGTTCTGAATATATTTGCCCAGAGGAATCGCCAGGAAGTCCTGAATGCTCATCAGGTTGATTTCCATCACACCCTCGGTGCCGATAATCGCGAAGGTGGTTTCGGTCTCAAGCGAAGCGCCGTACAGGACGATGCCGTGTGCCCAGTCGAAGCTCTGCTGAACCGGCACAGAGGCCTTGCCGTCCCGGCCTCCATACATGACGCCACCCAACACGACGCCGTCAGGGTTGTCCAGCTCAGGGTCGCAGTTGGCCAGGGCCTTCAGAGCCACAGTGTATCGAGCGTTCTTGTGGGCCAGCGGAATCTCACTTCCTTTGGCATCTTTCTTTCCTTTGAACCATTCGCCGGAGAAGTTCACACCTTTATCCGGCGTCTGCGCTCCCATGCCCAGCCAGTAAGGTTTCTTGTCGGCGACGAGAATATTGCCGAAAATTACCTCGCCGGGCTTGTTCAGCACGTCCCATATCGCGGGGTCATCCTTGGCCGTAACGTTCTGAATGATTCCGAAGATTCCCGATTCGGCGTTGACGGCCCGAAACTCGCCGTTGATCCTTCTGAAATATGCGATGTCATCACCCATGATGGTCTCGCCGGGCAGCATGGCCGTCGAGGTCTTGCCGCAAGCGCTGGGAAAGGCGCCGGCCAGGTAGGTCTTGCGTCCGCCGGGGCCGTGAACGCCGGAGATGAACATGTGCTCGGCCAGCCAGCCCTCCCGATCCGCCTTGCGAATGGCAAGCCTCAGGGCCAGTTTCTTGAGCCCCATCGTATTGCCGCCGTACTGCGTATTGACGCTGTAAATCGTATCCTTTGTGTAATCCATATAGACGCGCTTGTTTTCCACATCGACGCTGACCATATTCTCATCCAGTTCGCCGGCTGAATGTAGAAAACAGAAAACGTTCTCGTCCTTGCCTATCTTGCAGAACTGCCTATACGCACTTCGATAAAGCAAATCCTCGCTGTGCGCCACATACCAGGAGTCTGTCGCCTGGACGCATGGAATGCCGAATACCGAACCCGTCGGCCCCAACGACAGAAACCGAAGAATCATGGTCCTGCCCTTCATGCAATCCTTAAGCAAACCGCGTATTTCAGCCAGTCCTTCTTCCCTTTCTATCTGGTTCAGCGCTTTACTGAGAGTTTCCGTTTTGGGCACCAAGTACTTGGTTATTTCCCGGTCGCGGCCCTGGTCGTTGGGTCCGTCGAAGTGGTACGTATGCCCCGGCGTTTCAAGCGGACGCTCTTCCCCGCTCTCGACCGCCATCTTGCGAACGTACTTCACGTCTTGTTCGGAATCCGTGCAGACAAAAACCGTCTCCGGGCCGGTCAACTCTATGGCATGGGCCACGAACTCATGTATCTTCACGTTATCCACTGCCATGAGCCGGCTGTAATTTTCCGCCGTCAACTTCTTTTTCAGTAGTTCTTTGGCATTACTCATTTGCAACAATGACCTCCAATACAGATTAATTATGTCCCAACGAGCCGGGTGATTGTACTTGCACAACCTCCACAGCGTCAACTCTTTTCTCTTGATGCAGGAAGCATCAACGCGAGTGCGTAACCTCGACAATCGGGGCCGGACAAGAGCATCATCATTCATTCTCCGGCTGCCTGCGTATCTTTTTCCAGGGCAAGAGCCTCACAATCACAAACGGGTATCGCCTTCGCAGCCAAAAGCCTCAAGACGCTGCCTTGCCGTTCAGGGGGACAGTCGAATTGTGCCGCCCAATCCGGCGGCGCCAACCTGCCGGTTAGCGCCTCGCGTATTCCGGCCGGGCGCGGTTCGCACTCTAACCAGCCGCCTGAGATTTTATAGACTTCTATCCCGGCTTCTCTCAGCACTTTCGCCACATGCTCGGCGTTTCTGGGCGCGAGTCCCAAATCGGGTCTCCACCACAAGTCATGGGCGACCATGAGATTCAATAGAAACGGCTTCTGTATTGGCTTGGGCCTTCGCGTTTGCACCGTAGCAGTACGGCGTGACACAATCGTCTCTGCGGCCTCGGCTATCCCGGAGACTATCTGCGTATCTTGCGGCAATTCGTTAAGATGTTTCCGTCCGTGGCCGGTGAGGACGTAAACACCGCGCGCGCCCGCGTTCCTGGCCAACTGCACATCGTGAGGATGGTCACCCACTGTGAAAGACGCACTGAGATCGATGCCGTAGCGCTCGGCGGCTTCTCTCAAGAAATACGGCTTTGGCTTCATGCATCGACATTGCTCCGAACGCCTGTGTGGACACATATAAAGGTCGCGAATTTCAACGCCCTGGTCGTCAAGCGCGGCGATTACGTGAGCGTTGACGCAGTCCACATCGTTTCGAGTTATCACGCCCTCTGCGACGCCGGGCTGGTTAGTGACTATGAAGAGCAGGAAGTGTCTGTGAAGCTTTTGCAGTGCTTCAAACGTGTCCGGAAAGAAAACCACCCCGGAAGGGTCCCGCAGATGGCCACGGTCCTCGATTATTGTGCCGTCTCTATCCAAGAACACCGCGGCATTTGCATTACGCCTCATGGTCACTTTTTCCCGTCTTGGACCTGTTTTGGGCTCTGTTCTCTTTATCATCGTGGTTTGGGCAGATCGTTACCAAATGCCTCTTTGATCCAGGCTGTCATTTCCTCATCGGAAATCGCTGACACTCGGTCAGCTTTGTACTCGGCTTCAATCTTGTCCTTTATCGTTGAGACACGCCGGTCGTGTTTGGCTATCTCGATCTGATATCTTGCTTCAATATAGTGTTTGACGCCGGCCGCACCGGTCTTGTCGGTAATCGCCACACCGACCGGGCGATTGAGCAGTCTCTTGGTGTCGAAACAGTTATAGATTTCCTCGTCCTTTAACAAGCCGTCCGCATGGATACCTGCACTAGTAACATTGAAGTTTTTTCCCACAAGCGGATAGTTGTTTGGAATATCAAAGCCCAACTCGTTCTTGGCATACTCAGCAAGCTCAGTTATTGCTGCGTAATTGACACCTTCGGTCATGCCCTTCAACTGAGCATGTTCGACGACCATCGCTTCAAGCGGGGTGTTACCAGTTCGTTCACCGAATCCGAACAAGGTGCTGTTGACAGCACTGCAGCCATACAGCCAGGCCGTGGCCGCGTTGACTTGGACCTTGTGGAAGTCGTTATGACCATGCCACTCGAGCCATGCGGAGGCGAAACCAAGCTGCCGTAGTCCGTGGAGCAACTTCGGGATGCTGCGCGGCAAGGATACGCCCGGCCAGGGCAAGCCAAATCCGAGTGTATCACAAAGGCGGATCTTGACCCGCGTGTCATACTCTACCGCCAGTCCGAGTAAACCGCTGGCAAAAGGCAAAACGAAACCCTCATAATCGGCCCGGGTAACATCCTCAAAGTGGCAACGAGGAATGATGCCCTCGTCAAGCGCTGCTCTCACAATATCCAGATAGCCTTGCATCGCCTGACGCCTGGTCTTTCGCAGTTTCAGGAATATATGATAGTCACTCGCTGAGGTCAGAATACCGGTTTCCCTGAGCCCCATCTGCGAGACTAACTTGAAATCAGGCGCAACGGCCCTGATCCAGCCGGTTATCTCAGGATACCTATAACCCCTCTCTTTGCAGAGTTCCACAGCTTTGCGGTCCTTTTCCGAATAGAGGAAGAACTCACACTGGCGAATAAGACCCGTATCCCCGTCTATCTCATGCAGGAGATCGTATATACGAAGGATCTGCTCCGGCATGTACGGAGGACGGGCCTGTTGACCGTCACGAAACGTCGTGTCGGTTATCCATATCTGCTCCGGAACATCATATGCGACGCGTACCTCGTCAAATATGACGCGAGGGAATTCGGCGTAAGGAAAGGTCTCCCGATACAGGCTAGGCCTTTCGGCATCCACAAGTCTCAAGCTCTTTTCTGCCATAAAAACACCTTTGATGCACTATCACTGACCTTTACCGTTAACTTCTTCTCTGTCCGAATCAATGGATATCAGCTTGCGCAGGCAGGCATTGCAGCGTATCTGAGCATCTGAACGAGGACCGGATTCGCCCGCCATCAGGGCAAGGGCATCTCCGGCCGTGAATATGGCCACGGGACGCCGATGAGCGCCCGCCTGCGTGACAATCACCAACTGATGAACTCTGTGTTCCAATATTAGCTGGACCGCCTCATGGACCAGGGTATCCGCAGAGACGGTCAGTAACTTGGAACTCATTATGTCTTCTGCCGTAATCACGGAAAGGTCCTTCCCATAGAACCTAATCAAATCCGTCTTTGAAATGATTCCACAGGCATTAAGACGTTCGTCGATTACCACAAGGGCTGAAACATCATTATCAAGCAGTATTCTTGCAACTTCGGCCGCGGTTGCACCCACTCTGCATGTGACCACACCTCTGTGCATAAAGTCCTTTATGACTCGATGCATAGTATTATTCTCTGTACGTGGTACAACAACCACCATCATCAAACAAAAAGGCCAGCACACCCCAAAGCTGGGTTTGCTGGCCTGTATCTTGTCCTGCCATCCGTAAACGGATCGCAAACAACGTACTTCAACAGCTTTTCAAGCAGAAAAAGAGCCAGCAGCACTCTTCAGCATACTTACCATCTGCCGGCCTATTTTTCAGCAGGTAGCAGACGCTACCCTCTGTCAATCTGCCTTTTCTATTCGGGTAATATTATCCGAGAACATCTCCGTTTTGCCAAGAAGAATCTTTCCGTTTTACAAATCTTTTTCATTATAAAACGAGACCGGACTTTCGAGAGTAAAGATAATAACACGTTCCCCGGTAACAGTGCTAATGTCTGTGTGAAGACTTTTTACTCTCTTTCCGGTCAGGCCCATTATTATTTGCTCCAGGAGCGGCCGAGCTTTTTCGAGCAGCTCGATCCTGACTCGCTTGATCAACCTGCGCCCTTCCGTCTCGTCAGCCGCACCGGCAAGCTGTTGTTCCGCAGGGGTCAGGACCCGTTGGAGTCGAACAACCACCATGTCGCCAATGATATGCGTCCTGGTTTGTTCGGGCCCGCGGCCCATGTATTCTTTCTCAAACTTGATCAGGGCTTCGCTAATGTCAGCCTCTAATTGTCCTTTGCTCTTGACCATAGGTAACCTTCTCGTCTGGTTCGGAAAGCGTGCAGATTGTAACGGTATGACCGGGGCTCGTCAACTTCTGTTTGAGAAGAGCCATTTGCCGGTTCCGTGAGTGCCGGCGGCAACGATGCACGTAAACTGCGACAGCTCGGCCGAGCCGTCTGCGACATGCCGGCACGAATCAGGGGCGGGTATCCCCTTTCTGGTTGAGGGCCGGACGCTGACGAAACATTCAACTTTCAGAGAGTACGACAACCAGAATTGGCCCCCCGCCAAAGCAAAGCCGCTTGGGAGAGAAACATCGGACCAGACGGCACCCCCCAAGGGACGCCTTACGGCGGAGCGCCTAAAAAAGCCAGCCCCTGCTCGTTACTGGCAGGGGCGGCCTTCTTGGGTCGTCCTTCATTGTTCGTTGTCGATGAACTACGGACTATGAACCATCAACTGTTCAATGCAGAATCAGTCAAGCAATCCCGCAAGCACCAACCTCGCTTGCTGGCGGACAGTTAATACCTCGCGCAGCTCCTGCCGGGCTTTGGCCAGCTCCTTTGCGGCATTTTCTCTGGCTCGGCGCAGTGCATCTATCTTCTGTTCGATGTCTTCCTGCTTTGAATTCTCGTCCCCCAGAAGCGCAAGGAGCTCCTCGCAGGTTTTCTCACCTTCGGTCAGCTCGCGGTCGGCAAGCCGCCACAGAGGCCCGTTGAAGCCGCCGGCCATGATCCCGCCTGCCCCGCCGCCCGAGTTTTGTACCTTCCAACCGCCATCCTTGCCGGCCCCGGCTGGATCAGTGCCAGTGGTGGCGCCGGCGCCACTTCCTGCTCCGCCCCCGTAGCTGGCGCCCCCGCCGCTTGAGCTTTGCGTTTTCCACGCGCTGCCCGTGCCGGTGCTCGTGGAAGAAGCACCACCGCTGGAACTGCCGCCCGAACCACCTCCGCCCCCGACTCGGTAGCCGCCGGTGCCGCCTATCGCGATGTTGATTCCCGCCTGGTCTTTGAGGAAATAGACCTTGTTGACCTTTGGCTCGATGACTTTCCACTGTTCCTCGGTCATCTCAAGCGTCTGCTTGATGGACTCATTTCTGCGTTCGTCTTTTCCGTTGACTCTGTCTCTCGCCTGTTGCTCAAATTCCTTCCGTCGCTCGGCCATGCGCTCTTTGTTCTCGGCCGCCACCCGTTTTTCAAACTCTTTTCTCCTCTGTTCAGCGGTCAATTGCTGCGATTGTCTGGAGTCAGGGCGGCTTGTTGCTTGTCGAGGTCGTTGTGTTTGTGAAAGCGTTTGGCCTACCCATTCGGCTGCGAACAAACAGACAATCGAACCCAAAACGATCTTATGTCTGAGCATCTTAAAGCCCTTTCGTCAAAATCAGTACATCAGTATCATCATCTTCACGCCTTGGGCGAATGCATCCATATCCGGCTACCTGCGGCGTCGGGGATTCTGTTGTGTCCGCTGATTGACACGAGGTTGACTAACTGGTGCGCGTCCTTGGTTTTCCCTGATCGCCGGTTGGCTTATCCGTATTGGTTTGTCCATGTGAATATACTCGATAGCAAGCAGGCTCTGCTTGAGATGGGCGATGGTCTGAGCGCGAATCGGCTCATCGGTCTCCACGCTGAGCGACCACAAAGAAGGCAGACCGCTCAGACGGCCCAGAGCGGTGTCCGTGACCCGGCCGTGGAGGTGCAAATCTCCGAGTTTTGCCATGCCTGCAAGGTCGTCCAGATGCTCGCCGGAGGTACAGGAAATACCCCTGATGTCCAGGAGCTTCAGCTCGGACAGGTTTCTCAGGTGCCACAACCCCTCTTCTGTGAAGGCGCCGTCAAGGACGAGCCATTCCAGACGACCGAGCCCCGCCAGAGACGCTAAGTCGGCATCTTGCAGGGAACAGCCGGACAAAGTTAATGTCTTCAGGTTCGTCAGCGCTGAGATGCCCAGCATTGCTCCATCGGGCGCACTGTTCATAGCCGGGTACACTTTGACATCCAGGGTCTGGAGGCTGGTCAAACCATTCAATCGTTTCAGTCCGCTCTTGCTTATACCTGCACCGCCAAAAACCGAAAAATCCAATGACTCCAATTGATGCAGCTTGCTGATAGAGGCCAGGCTTCGGTCGGTCAGATGGTTGCTCCCGACAAGCAGTTTCTTCAATCGGCTCAACGATTCGAGACAGGCCACCTCCTCATCAGAGGCAAATCTTCCCGCAGCAGACCCGCAAAAGCTGAGTTCCTCCAAAGAGTTCAAGAGGCCCAGGTACGATGCAGCCAAAGGATCATCGATCGAGCCATTAGGCGGCGACGGCAAATGGACACCCAGCGACTTGAGATGACGAACGCCGCTGAGGGCCTTCATATTATCGACGGTCAAGACGACGGGCGTGACGGACTCCAGTTGGGGCAATTCCGCCAGATATCGAGCATCACTGATTTGCACAGATCCTAAGTCAAGCTTGCGCAGATACCTGAGTTGTGTAAGTCGTGCCTGCCCTGCGGGCGTGAATCTCGGGCCGGTCCGGATGAAGTACAGCTCCTCAAGGTTCTTGAGTTTGCCTATGGAGGCAAGGCTGGCATCGGTGAGGGCATCGCAGACTCCCCAGAGGGTCAGGCTCTTGAGTTGCGTCAAGCCCTCCAGGTGTTTGATGTGCCGGTCGGAAATTGGGTTCGTACCCCAGATACAAAGCCGTTCGAGGCGCGGACAATTTGCCAGTTCGGCCAGTCCGGGGCCGTACATCCTGCCCGTTGGTATCCTGACCCACCGCAGGTTGGGCAGTTGCCCCAGATGCTTGAGGCCCGCGTCCGTGGGTTCTGTCCCGCAATCGAGGTATTCCAGGCTTGGCAGGTCTTTGAGGGCAGCCAGGCCGCTGACGCCGATCCTCTCTTCCTGGAGTTCCAGAGCCCGCAGCGAACGCAGCTCCTTGAGAAGCTCCATCCCCTTGTCGGTCACCCCTGTCTTATACAGGCAGAGTATCTGCAAACCCGTCAGATGAGAGATCGGTTCGAGGACGCGCTTGTCCGCATCGGCGGTTCTCAGAAGCGAGCTGACACTGAGCATATAGAGGTCATCCGGCCCCAATTGCGACAATCCCGAAAGGTCGTCGGGGTCAACGTAACATCGGTCGGCGCCGAACATCTTGTACTGAAGCGGCGGCAACGCCGACAGCCTCGCCGAATCTTCCTGCCTGAGTCGTAGCATGACGATTAGCTTGATGTTCCGTCCTGCGGGCACGGCCGCGTCTCCCCGGGCCAGGCCCGCGAAATCCCAGTCGCCGCCCAGGCAGACTTGCTTCGGGTCCAATCCGAAGGGCAAGGACAGATCGCGACCCAGTTCGAGGTATGGAGTGCCGAGGCACGGATCCTCGACGTGCAGACTCCCGATGTACTGATCCTGGGGGAACTGCAGGACTTTGGCCGCGGATCGAGCCGGCCTACTTTCTGATAGAGTGGCTTCGTTGGCCCACAATCCTGTGACGAGCACACAGGTCGCCAACATCATTGCTGCCATGACACATCGGCTTATTGCAACCTCGAAAACGCTCTGGCTGCCGACAATTTTGGAGTTCACGTGAGATTCTCTCCTATTCTGCAATCTATTTGCCTCTTGTTCAAAAATCATCGTCGGGATTGACAAAGCAAACTGCTTTTCCAAGGCAATCAGTACATTAGTATTTTCACTTGTTCCTGGAACTGGTCAAGAGTCAACTCACCTTTGGCAAAGGCGTCCACATCCGACTTTCTGGCACGGATTGTCAGGACGGTGGACGAGGAAAAGCCCATGGCCATGCCGCCGCCCATGCCGCCCATCATGCCGCCACCCATGCCGCCCATCATACCACCGCCCATGCCCATGCCGCCTCCAACTCCGCCGCTAACGAAGCCGCCCGTACTGTAGCCGCCGAAACCGCCGCCCGCGCCGCTCGAGGTGACGTTCCCGTACGCCGAGCCGCTGGACATCGACGACATGCCTGTCATCATGGGCGCTCTGCCGCCGAAGCCCCCGCCAAACTCGCGGCGTCCTCCGACGAGCGTCAGAATGACCCACTCATCCGGCTGTAAACCTCGAATGTTCGCTGCGTGCTTGAGCGTTGTGATCAGGTCTCGTTTGAGTTCCTCGACCACCTGGCTGTTATATTCTTCCGCCGAGCCGGAGCCTTCCGGCCCGTCGAATTCTCCGGGCGAAAAAACCTGCTGCCTTGCCCGCTGCCAGGTGGAATCGGCCTGTTCGCCCGGTGGCTCGGCCTGCTGAGGCTGCGCTTTGGGCGGAGGCGAGAATGAGAAGCTCACCTCCATCGCAAAGAGCACGCCGTAACCCTGGAGCCAGGTCGCTTCCGTCTGGCGATTATCCCGCCCGAAGAAATCGCCAAAATCGGTAAATACCCCCTGAATCCGGCGAGTCTCTTTGAACCGTTCGTCGAGGATGTAGGACATGACCTGCAAATCTTCCGTTATTACGACGAGGTCTTCCGGCTTGACCTCCTCGGCCGGGACAACAAGGACCTTCCGGCTGCCGATAGGTCCAATGGCCGGCGGGTAGCCTGTAGAACGCCTTGTTCGCCCACGAGCGGGACTATAGACCGGGCCGTACATCTCGTCGTATGGGCTGTTCGCTCCTTCCGCCACAGCGGTGGGAGCATAGTCCTCATTCGGCAGGTTCTCGGAGGTCTTGCTATAGGTCCTGCGCGGGGGCTGGAACACGTAACCTTCTTTTGTTGGAATAACCACACCCGCCCAACCATACGGAACGTTCGCCTTATAGACGCCTTCGTTATTGCTGATTGGATCGTTCGGCAGGCCCTTCAACAGGACACCGCCCACCCCTACCTGACCGGAAATAGTGTAGGCAATCACGTGCGCTCTGTAGTCGTCATCAATGCGATCCCCGTCGAGCTTCTTATAGATTCTGCCCTGCGGTTCGAAAAAATGACCTTCCTTCGCCGGGGTCACTGTCCCGGTCCAATCATGCGGTACAGTCACACTATAACGGCCTTGTTCGTCGGAAATGACATCACCGGGCAGGCCCTTCATCACCACGCCGGGAACACGGACTGAGCCGGAGATCGTGTAGGTAGTTGTCTTTTCTCCAGTGGAGTCCTGGGCGAAGGCAAAGCCTCCTATCGCCAAATTGAAAACGCAAAGCGCAATCATTGTGTGAGTTAGAGATTTCATTTCTTGCTCCTTTCACATCGTATTCTCGATACTCGATGTTAATTATGTTCCAATCGCTGCAGCTCGTCCGTCCGGGCGGCAAGCGTCACCAGCCCGCTTCCAAACTGCCGCTCGATATGATCGAGGGCCTCTTCGATTCTCCGGCGGTCCTGGACTCGGGCCGCTTCGATCAGTTGAATAAGCTCCTTCAGACGCTGATCCGTTTGTGTGCCGGCGGCGGCCAAAGTCTGAGCGGAAGACCGCGTCAGGTCATAGCGAACCTGCCGGGCCAGCTCATCTTTGAGCTGATCGTAACTGGCCTTGAAGGCCGATTGCCAGCGGCTGTCGGCCTCGGCGAGCACGGCCTGCCGGATAGCCGGTTCGAGCGATGATTTCAGCGAGCTTTCCAGAGCTGCCCGAAGCTCCTCCACGTCCAGCGGCTTAGGCGCGGAAAGCCGGCCGGCGACGTACCCGGCGCAGATCAACACGACCGCCGCAGCCGCCAGTTTTGCCATCATAAGTAACAGACCGTAGGGGCGACCCCGTGTGGTCGCCCAGGGCAGACACGTGGGTCTGCCCCTACCTATTGTCTCCCGAACCCGTTTCACGGCTCGCTCGGCCGCCTCTCGATCCGGCTCGATTTTCGAGAGACGCTCCAGGCGCTCGCGGATCTGGTTTTCATCTATTGTGGACATTTTACATCTCCTTTTGGGATAATTGCCGATGATTGCATCCTAATATATCGCGAAGACGGCTCATCGCGCGAGAGCACAAGGTTCGAACGTGATGAGAGCTTTTACCCAACTGCCCGGCGATGTCGTCGTAAGATTTCTGCTCGATGTATCGCATGACAAGGACCTGGCGGGACGTCTTGTTCAACCGCTCGATGGCGTCGAGGGTCTCCGTAAGTTCTTCCGAATGGATGAGTTTGCCTAAAGGAGATTCGCCGTCTGAGTCCTGCTCGATACTCGTGCTGCGTGCTGCGTCCTCGAACGCGGAACGCTGAACGCGGAACGCCGAACGAGTCCTGCTTCGGCGCCAGTCGAAGGCCAGATTGACCGCCGCCCTGCGGGCGTAGGCGTCCCAGTTAGCAGCCTTATCCGGGCCTCGCGAATGACTGAGTTTTATGAATAATTCCTGCATCAGCTCCTCGGCAACGTCCTGGCGCAGCGTGAGCCTTGTCAAAAGCGCGAACAGCTCCGCTCCGGACTTGTCCAACAACTCTAAAAGCTCTTCGTGCCGGCCGCTCAAACAACCTCCTGATATGCCGCCCGACGAGACGGCCCGGGCAGGCACGCGGGCCTGCCCCTACTACTACCATTATAGACGAAGAAGCCCGCACCCGCGCAACGTCTTACTGGGAAGAAATTTCTTTAGTGGCGAGGCCCCCGCGCTTGCGCGGGGGCAGGCTCCCCCTGCGAAAGCAGGGGTTCCGGCCTTGCGTCCCGCCAGCATCTTGCCGGCGGCAGGGAACAAGGGCAATCCGGTCCGGCGATTCTGACGGACCGGATCGCCACATCGGTGCAAAAAAAGCCGGCTTCTGCCTGTTTCTGGCATGGGCCGGCTATTGTATGGCAGCAAGGTGTGGAATTCTATTTTGAAAGCTTGAATTCGTAACGATAAACGTCCTGGTCCTTGCCGGGACAGCGGAGCGTGAAACCTTCCTTCGTTTTGGCGTACTCAAAATCCTTGCCGCTGAAGGCGTCTTTGGGCAGACCCGAGGGCAGAGCATCGGGAAGCTGTCCCGTCCTGGCACGGCTTAGCAAGATTTCAACCGCCGCCTCGACGGCATTGGCGTGCGTTTCGATTGCTATCTTCTGTGCAAATATTTTGTCAAGCCCTGGGATGAAAGCTTGCACCGTCGCCTCTGATGGATCGTTTGGATCGAGATCGCCAGCGAGCTGCTTTAACTGCGACTGGGCTTGCTCGTAGGGCATGGAAGTGCTCATGACAGTCAGCGCCGAGCTTATGCGCTCGGTATATATCCGTCTGGCCCGTTCGAGGGTCTTTTCATCAGCCATCTTGGCGATTTCCGCCGCGTTTTTTTTGCCGTCGAAGCCGGCCAGAACCTGGGCCAACTTTTCGACGTTGTCCATCCGCATCAGGTCGCTCACGACATCGAGCTCCATCTTCAGCGGCCGGACGGGAGAAAGCGTCTCAGCGTCAGACTTTGCCAGCTCATCCTTCAGCCATTGCAGGAGTTTCGCATCGCCGGCAGAGCGGCCCACGGTGTCCTGAATGCATTTGTACGCAAGCCCACGGACACTTCTGGAAACAAGATACGAAACAAGCGTATCATCCCCAACGTGACGCGCGAATGTCCCCGTCATCAGACATCGTTCGAGCGCTGCCCTATACTTGCCGTCGGCGGCGAGGATGCGCGCATCGGCAATCAGGACAAACGTCAGATACCTCATCTGCGCCATCTGCGGCATCAGGGCGTCGAATCCCTGCGAGTACCGCACACCCCAGTTACACGCCGGCACCTTTGCAGCCGCCTCAGCGAACTCAATGGCCCCTGCGCATTTGCCGATGTCTTCCCGCACTTGATTGTCCGGCGGCGTCTCGCCTCGCGCCACCTTCCCGATGCGATCTCTTGCCTCGTCACTGAGCTGCGCGAGCGTCAGAAATCCCTGGTAGTATAGCAAGGCCGCGTTGTCCGGGTCCGGCGGGATTGCCAGAACCGGCGAGGCGGCGATTGCGGCGGCCAGAGTGACAAACAATGTTCCTGCAAACGAGATTTTACATACGTTGTTCATGATTCTATCCTTTCGATTTCAAGAGCCATTTGAACCTTCAAGCAACTGCTGCATCGACAAACTGGACAATTTCGGCCCCAACTGACCGAGTGTATCGCGAAACTGCCGGTCCAGGGCCTCCCATCCGCCGCGTTGATAGGCCGTCCTTAAAGACATCATGGACACCATCATGGCGGGTGACTTGGCGGCCAGTTGTGGCGGCCGCGCTGGAGGGTTCGGCGCATGTCTGTCCGGGACAAGCAAGAGAGCGGTCACGATGATTATCACCGCCGCAGCAGCGGTAAGTCTCACCATTCTGCCTGGGAGGATGACGGCAGCGGGGCCCTGTTTTGTAGCTGCGAGCCGTTCATCCATGGCGGCGTACGAATCACCCAGAATCCGCTTGTCCATTGACCGGCCGGTCGTAACGTGCGGCTTTCCTCGCCTTACATGTTCCTCAATGTTTTCAATACGTTTCATTCTGTCACCATACTATTCAAAATCGAGCGGAGCTTATCGAGACCGTACCGATACCGGCTCTGGACGGTGTTGATGGAGACGCCGAGCACATCGGCTATTTGCCGGAACCGCATTTCGTGATGCAGGTGCAGCACAATCACTTCACGCTGCTCGTACGGAAGCCGGGCCAACAAATTGTCCATCCTGCCGGACTCTTCGCGCCCGGCCGCACTTTCCAGCGGCCCGGCGAAATCGCAGTCCGCTGCTTCGGCGGAATCCAGCCCGACATTCCGGCCGGCCCTCAGACGGTTTCTGTCGCGGGCGCAGTTTGCCACACACGTTGACAAGTATCCTCGCAGGGTCCCGCTGAGCCGAAACGTCCCAGTCGCCGCCGCGAAGGACACAAAGACGTCGTGCACAACGTCCTCGGCGAGGCTTCGGTCCTGCAATAGGGTCACCGCCAATCCAAGCAGGTCATCTTTGTACTTTTCATAGATCCGTCGGAGAGCATCTTTGCTGCCGCGATTGAATCTCCAGACCAGTATCTTCTCGTCGATCATCAAATCTGCTCATTCAATCAAAGAAACGGCCGTTTCTCAGTGATACAACGAATGACCGGCCCATTTTAGTCTAATTTTTGCTTCATCCGAACAATTTTGCGGGCAGGTGGGGTTCTGAAATTGGCTTTGTTTTGCATAATTTAGTCGAACTCGGCGTGGCTTTCTCGGCCGAAATTAAGGACGATGGACGAGAAAGGATGGACGATTCCGCCGTAAGGTGTCCCTGACGGGAGCCCCCCCGGCCTTGCGCCGGTAGAGCAAGGGCCGAAAGTGCGGAGGCGACAAGGGTATGATATTGCGATTGAAAAAAGTGGCCGAATGAGCAGAAGAGGGCTTCCATGCCGTTCCTCTAACGAACGGATTCTATTCTTGCCGCTATCGGCGCGCGTAAAAAGGGCCGGTCCCAGCAACGCGGCTGGTCCGGCCCGAAAAAAAAGACTTCCTGATACGCCATCCGACAGCGGCTTTCACCGCTGCCGGCACTGTTCTTTATTGCGTTGCGGCTTCGGTTGCCACCGGACAACACCCGCCCGCAGCGTCAACTGACGCCCCACAACCGCTTGCTGCGGCCTCTTTAGCACAGCATGGCTTGGGGCAATCCGGCGGACAAGGTTCTCCGCAACAGCTTGGCTCGGCTTGCTCAGCACAACACGGTCCCATGCGTCCCAACGGGCAGGCCCCAGCATCGAACGCAGATCCTAAGCTGGCATCGGACTTGGCAGGCACAAACTTCGCATAGCCGCCGAGTAGAGCCGTTCCCGCCAACAAACCCGCAACGATAACACCGACGACGACCAGATTCTTTTGATTCTTGAAACTCATCAGCACTTCCCTTATTAGAACATTCACATTAGCCTTCAAGCCCAATGCCAACATGACCAAAGGGCTTCCACGCTTAAATTATACCATTTCCAGCCAAGTCGTGTTCGGGAAAATCACCCGACAACCGGCAAAAATCTGTTTATTCCTTATCTGATATGAGCCAGGGCTTTCCCGACTGGGTATTCCACAGCCGGCATATAACAACAAACAGAAAACGGACTCACATAGACAAGTACTGCCCTGCAAAACGTTGTGCGGCCGAGAAAAGCAGCTTCCGGCTGTTTTTTAGGGCGTCGTCGAGGGGCATGTCGTCCGGCTTGGTGGATATCGCGGCAGTTATGCCGACCTTGCGGTATTCGGCCTTTGAGAGTTTGACCTGACCCGCGATCACAGCCACCCGAGTGTTCGATTGCCGAGCCATCTTCAGCACTCCGGATACCACTTTGCCGTAGAGCGATTGCCGGTCGAAGGAGCCCTCGCCGGTGATGACCCAATCGGCGGATTCAAGCTCGGCGCGAAGGTTGCTGCGGGCCATGACCGTCTCTATGCCGGATACGATCTCGGCATCCATGAAGGCCACAGCGCCGGCAGCCAGCCCCCCTGCTGCACCCGCACCCGGCAGGTTCGCGATTTCACGGCCAAGCTGCTTTCGGACGACCTCTGCCAGGTGCGCGAGCCCCCTTTCTAACTGTTCCACCATCTGGGGCGTCGCGCCTTTTTGCGGGGCGTAAACCTTTGCTGCACCGTGCTCTCCGCACAGCGGATTGTCAACATCGCAGAGGACTTCGACCGAGACAGGCCGTCCGTCCTTGCGGCCTATCAGCGGCGCCGGATCGGGTGCGACTATTCGTGCCAGCTTTTCGATCCCCCCGCCCCCAAGGGGAACCGGATTTCCCTCGTTGTCGAGGAACTTCCATCCTAACGCCGTCGCAGCACCGAGGCCGCCATCGACGGTGGCGCTTCCGCCAACAGCCAGAAGAATCTTGTGCGCGCCGTATTCCACCGCAGCCTTGATGAGCTGGCCGGTCCCATAGGTAGTGGTGTTGAGCGGGTTCATCTGCTCGGCGCTGAGCAGCTCAAGCCCGCTGGCCGAGGCCATCTCGACAAGCGCTGTTTCATCCGTGAACCAGGCAAAGCCAGCTTCGACCTGCATCTGCGGCAGAGGCCCCACGACCGTCTGCGGAATCCACCGGCCGTTGGCTGCCTTGATCATTGCCTTGGCAGTGCCCTCCCCCCCGTCGGCCATTGGCTTTGTTATGACCAGAACGTCCGGTAATAATCCACGAATCGCATCTGCTATGATTTCACAGGCATCATCCGCCCTGATACTGCCCTTGAACGAGTCTGCCGCAACCACGACTTTCATAAAGCTCAATTCTGCCGAAGCGTTCAAATCCCCTGCGGGCAACTCCGAGCCCCCAGCTCGGTTCAGTCGGCGATACACCGCCCGGTAATCAACACAGGAGATTCAAGCATCTTGCAGTCTTCTTTTCTATAGAACTATCAGGCTGATAACGTACAATGCAATGCCGGCTGCCACCCCTTCCACGAGGGTTCCGAGGGTTTGCAGCTTATAGCCTTGCTTGACCGTCATCCCGGACAGGCCGGTGACCACCCAAAAATAACTGTCGTTGGCATGGCTGACCACCATGGAGCCGGCCCCAATTGCGACGGCCACAATCGCTCTGGCCGTCGGCGCATCGAGGCCGAGCGTTCCAAGGAGCGGCGCCATGATCCCCGCTGTGGCAATGATCGCCACGGTTGACGAACCCTGTGCCGTCTTGAGCGCTGCGGCAACGATGAAAGGCAGCCAAATGCTAAGCCCTGCGCTCTGGCCGAGGTATCGCTTAACAACATCGGATATTCCGGAGTTCTGAAGCACTTTGCCGAAGGCGCCGCCGCAGCCGGTAACGACAATGATCATAGCTGCCGCAACGACCGCCTGGCCGACCCAGCCTGAAGCGGAAAGCATCTCTCTGGTCAGCTTCTTGGGCAGCAGCAAAGCAAAGCAAACCCCTGCCAGCAGCGCCACAATGGGCTGTCCGATAAAATCAATGAAAGCTGCCGCGTTACCTTCACCGAATGGATGAGTTTTAAGATCACCAACTGACCTCAACACAATCAATACGATGGGCAGGAGCACAGGAACGATGGACTTGACGGCCGAAGGTGCTTCGAGAGCAAGCTCTTCCGGGGATGTTTCCTCGCACTGTGATTCGGGCAGAGTCTGCACCTTGGCCGCGAACTTGATGGCAAACAGCCAACTGGCTGCCAGTGCGACGATGCCGACTAACGCCCCCCACAGGATGACCAGACCAAGGTCGGCCCCCAGCAACCCTGCTGCAGCAACCGGCCCGGGAGTCGGCGGAACCATCGTGTGGGTCGCATATAGACCCAGGCTCAGCGCTACGGCACTCGCCGCCGGCGACCCCTTCGCTCTGCGCGACAGCGCTTTGGCCAGCGGCGAAAGGATTACAAAGCCCGAGTCGCAAAACACCGGGATGCCCACAATGTACCCGATTATCCCCATAGCCAAGGGCACGTTCTTCCTGCCCACCGCTTTCAGGGCGCTCTCGGCCAGCCTGTACGCCCCGCCGGACTTCTCCAGAAACGTGCCGATGACTACCCCTGCCAAGACAACGATGCCGATGTACCCGACCGTGCCGCCGAAGCCTTCATTGACCGAACGAACGACGTCCTCAAGTGACATTGTCCCGCAAAGAACGCCGTATCCAAGAGCCGCGACCAGAAGCGCAAGGAACGGGTGCAGATCAAACTTGGCCGTCGCTACGATGATAAAAACGACAGCCAACAAAAGAAGGATTAACAGCCACATAGCGTTCGCCCCTTCGTCGATACGGCCCCGGCAACGCCCGGCGAAGGTTCTGCCCGCACACTGGCCGGGACCAGGGTACCTCGAACATATCTACGCCGAGTGACACAGCGTGTCAATTTTTTTCTGATTCACTATCCTCGCATCGACACATACGCCCTTCACGGCCCACTCCCCCGCAGGCCAAGGAGCACGCGCCAGCTGCTTGCGCCTATTGCCAGGCACGGCTTACCCGCGAGCTGGCCGAACCACCGCTCACGGCGCTCGAGCGCTGACACCCCACTGATAGTCCGAAAACTCCTGACTCCGCCAACCTGATACGGGCGAAGGCGACGCCGCCCCCCTGCTGTTTCATGCTCACCCCAATATGCAGGGCTTCAACCCACAACCAGAGACTCTCCGGCACTATCGCTCTAAGTCGAGAAAGTCCCAAATTAGCGATCAATGTTCGATTGAACAGAATATGGTATCTATGCAACAAACATGTCGCTGACATTATATTTATACCAAGGCAAACCACTGCAAGTCTGGCACCCCCCTTATTGATCAGCAAGAAGCCGCGGCTCTCGCTGCTTTTCCAAGAGCCGTCCTCAACCTGGCAGTTAGATACTAAACAGAGCCATCGCTCGAACACTGAGATGAATACCATTGCGCCCAAACTACCGAAGCGTTTGTTACCCATTTACCATGCAGCCACGTCGCAGTGTCTGCCATTTCCTCATTGTGCCTAACCGGCGGACTCGTGGCTGTCAAGCCACCTACAACCGGCCGGAAGCATTGGTTTGAATCATATACAGCCAGGCTCTTGAATCGGTGCACTCACGGGAGTCATTTCCCGTTTCTTTCAGGATGACATATCAGAAAGGGTGCATTTGCCGCATGATCTGTTTCTCTTTTCTGTCGATGTTTCACGTGAAACATTTTTTAGCGTGTCATAGGCGTTTCCTCGCAAATGCCAATGTTCCCTCCAGAGCTTTGGGGTTTTCGCAGCGGAAGACGCTTTTGCGGCAATCAGACTTAAGCCAACCTCGCTAAGCCGCCGGCCAGCCCATACGTACTTGCTGCCGCCCAGCCAATCAGGTTGCTCGTATGTACGCAGGCGGAACTCAAGGAATGCGACCGCTCAAACAGACCGCCCCCAGCCTGCTTCATGGCGCATAACCCGGTCGCATCGCAACGCCACACGTCCACAGAAGACGCCTTTCCTCTGGACGTGAATACCCGCTGCGCATCGGATCACATGAAGCCGCCTGCAGAGTTCTTCCGTGTTTCACGTGAAACATTTTTTTCAAAACATGACATTTTGGGCTGGCAAAGCTATAGAGTTTTCTGTAAGAATTCCGAAATACTCTTTGGATTAGCTCCCATCTCGGCACCAACGCTAAGATGGAAAGAAGAAATCGCAAGTATCATCCACGAAGGAGCATTCGGATGCCCGACAGAAAGAAGGACAAGCCAAGACACCTCGGCAGGGGGCTTCAGTCGCTGTTAGGTCCTATAATATCTGGACCGTCAGAGGCTGAACAGGTCCTATCTGGTCCCTCACAAATATCTAACTTCCCACCTGACAAGGACTTAAACGAATCGCTCCACGCGATCAGTATCGATGCAATATCGCCGAATCCTTATCAGGCTCGAACAGTTTGGAACGAGCAGGAGCTGCAGGACTTAGCTGCATCCGTCAGGGCCAATGGCGTTATTCAGCCGATTATTGTGCGACCCGCAGGTGCCGGCTATCAGCTCATAGCCGGAGAACGCAGGTTCCGAGCCGCGAAACTCGCTTCCCTCACGAAAATCCCCGCCCTGGTTCGCCAGGCAAGCGATGAGCAACTCCACGAATGGGCGCTGGTCGAGAACATACACCGCGTGGACCTCAATCCTATTGAACGCGCCAAGGCGTACCAGGATTACCTCGGCACGTTCTCCCTCACGCAGGCCGAGGGCGCTGAGAGACTCGGCGAAGGCCGCTCGGTTATCGCTAACTACCTGCGGTTGCTTGACTTACCACAGGAGATCAAACAGATGCTTGCGGGGGGGCAACTGACCATGGGCCATGCGAGAGCGATCCTTGCATTGCCGACCGACGAGCTTCGGCGGAAACTGGCCAATCGTGCGATGGCAGGGCGGCTGAGTGTGCGCGAGGTTGAGAGGCTCGTCCGCAGGTATCTCGCAGGGACGAGCCTGGCCAAGACAACGGTGCGATCCAAACCGCCGCACATCCTGGACCTGGAGAATAAGCTGGCCGGTCAGCTTGGCACAAAGGTCAGTATTGAGACCCGCAAGAATGGGCAGCGAGGCAGGATCATCATCGAGTTCTACTCTCTCGACGAATTCGACGGCATGATGGAAAGACTCGGTTTGGTTTGTGAAGAGGACGTATAGGGAGTGGTACTGCAAAAAGGGTCGATTCCCGCAGTTTTTGCGTGATAATCCGGCCGATTTGGTGTAAAATAAATGGTTTGTTTTGCTATATGCAGGCAACATGCTCTACTTAAAAAGCTGGTGAGTTTTGGACAATTGCATTAATGGTAGTGTTACTTCTATTTTGGAGGACGTACCGTGGCACGTTTGACTATCGTAATGTCGGTCTTGCTATTACTCGCATCGTCGGGCCTCAATGTCACTGTCGCTCAAGAGAAACGGACCAGGACACTGCATGATGCTGTGGTTGCCGGTGACGCGAACGAGGTTAGCTCACTCCTTTCGAAGGGTGCCGACATCAATTTCAAAAATATGATGGGTGGCACGCCGCTGCACACCGCACTGTCGAACCGTCAGGATGCGATTGCGGAGCTGCTCATCGCCAAGGGCGCTGACGTAAACGCAAGAGACAAGCGTGGACAGACACCGTTGTCTCTCGCTGCGGGAGCAGGGCAGAAGGGCATCGTGGAGCAGCTCCTCGCAAGGAAGGCCGATGTGAATGTCATCACGGGTCCGGGCGAGAACGCGCTGTCGGTGGCGAAGAAGGGGGGGCACACAGAAATCGCTGAGCTGCTTGTCAAGAACGGCGCCAAAGAGCCGAGCCTGACGGACCTGGAAGGGGACAGGTTATACGGGGACGGGGCCAGTGCATATCCGAATAACGCAAGTATGGCCCAGGCTCCGAGCGCAATCGCGAGCGTTGCGCCAACGCCGGTGCCGCTGGACGTACTTGCCGACCCGAACGAAATCAGAGCCAGGGTCAAAACATTTGCCGGTCTTGAGAATGCTGTGAAAGAGGCTGCCGACAAAAGCCAAGGTGAGATGCGGCAATGGCAGCAGAACAGATATGACAACAGGTCATATTTGTTAAGGGCCGTCCAAAAGCAGCTCGAGGATGAGATGGCTCTCGTGCGAAAGTCCGCCGTCGAGGAAAAGGCGAAAAAGACCACGGACGCTATCGACGCTCTGCTGTCGGCCAGGCAAAAACGGTCCGACGCTGTTTACAAGGGAATCATGGAGCAGAGAAGAGATTTGAAGCAGACTCAGGTGGCCCAGTCCCCCCGTGGACGCACGCGGGGTCGAACAGCCACGCGAAGTACCGGGGGTCGCGATTTAGAGACCGGACCGTACGGAACAGACATGGCAGAAATGCCCTATGGCCGTGAGGGCGCCATGCCGAGAACAAACAGGCCTGAGGAGCAACTGGACAGAGAAACACAAGAGGAGATGCGTCTGTGGACGCAAACCGGCACCGATAGGAAAGAGGATTTGGCCAAGACGGTACACCAGCAAATCATGGCGGAGATCAGTTCCGTGCGAACGTTAGCCGTCGAAGAAAACGCGAAGAAGACGACAGCGGCTATCGACGGACTGCTGCTGGCCAGGCAGGAGCGGTTTGACGAGTTCGTCAGGACAATGGAGGAAGAGAAGAGGATGCTGCAGCAGGCTCAGGATCCGCGAAGTCCCGGCAGCCCTGGGGACTCCCTACGGAGAAGCACTGGCAGGTCGCCGGGCGGCGCCGTTCAGCAGGAGAACCAGCCCAGGACGCGTGGTCGCCGGCGCTAATAAGGATGACAAAGCAATTAGCCGGAAAAGTCGCGATAGTAACCGGGGCCAGCAGGGGGATCGGCAGAGCGATTAGCGTCGCCCTGGCCGGAGAGTCTGCGGCAGTCGTTCTGGCGGCACGTTCGATCCCGGAACTGCAAAGAACCGCCGACCAGGTCGCCAAGGCGGGCGGAAAAGCAACAATTGTTGTTACCGAGCTAACCGAAGAGGAATCCATCAAGAACCTCGTGAAGGTGACCGGCGAGAAGTTTGGCCGGCTCGATATCCTGGTTAATAATGCAGGTGTCACTCATTCTGCGAAGCTGGAAGAAACTTCAACCGAAGATTGGGAACGGTGCCTCCGGGTAAATGCACGTGCGCCATTTATACTTTGCAGGGAGGCGCTCGGGCTTTTGCGAAAATCACAGGCGGCGCACATCATCAACATCGCATCGGTGGTAGGCGTCAAGGGTTATCCGCTCCAGAGCGCTTACACTTCCTCCAAGCACGCCCTTCGCGGCATGACGATATCGTTAGCCGAGGAGCTCAAAGGTACAAATATTCGTGTGCACCTGCTGTGTCCGGGAGGAGTGAATACAGACATGGTAGATAACGTGCGTCCTGATATTAGGAAAGAGGACCTTATCGGACCCGACGAGATCGCCGAACTGGTTCTTTACCTTGTGACGCATAAGGGAAACGCCGTCATTGATGAGCTGCACATCCGCCGAGCGACGGCGGCCCCGTGGTTCTGAAAACCGCGGATTGCGCGGATTACGCGGATTGTGGATACAGGCCGAGCAATAAAAGGTTATGCGAGCATATTCTCAGCACTGCCTGTCATTCTGAACGGAGCGCAGCACAGTGAAGAATCTGAGTTTAGTCAAGGGAAACAGCGATGCGGATAGTTTGTCAGCGAGTATTAGAGGCACAAGTCCAGGTCAATGGCATAAGCGTCGGCAAGATCGGCAGGGGGCTTTTGGTCTATCTGGGCGTCGGCAAAGGGGATACGCAAACGGACGCCGAGTTCATCGCCGATAAACTGGTCAACCTGCGCATCTTCCCCGACGAGGCCGGCAAGATGAACCTAAGCGTCCAGGATATCAGCGGCGCCATTTTGCTGATCAGCAACTTCACCCTGCATGGCGATTGCCGCAAGGGCCGCCGGCCCGGCTTCGACGCCGCCGCTGAGCCGGCGCTGGCCCAGGAGCTTTACGAAGAAGTCATCGCTCTCGTCGCCCAGGGGGACGTCCCCGTCGAAAAAGGTGTCTTCGGCGAACACATGCAAGTGGCCAGCATCAACGACGGCCCGGTGACTTTTTTGCTCGACAGTTCCCGCCTCTTTTGACACTTCGATATTGGACATTCGTCATTCGATATTCATTATTCAAAAACCGTCATTGTCCAGCACAACTCACCGAAAAATGTACCGTACCCCCTTTAGTTGCTCCGGCGGTTTAGCATTTCAATAATCTGCGAAACTGAGTCAGAGTGAGCATGCAAGCTGCATGTAATCCATAACCGGCAAAGCTGGCTGAATAGAACCTCAGATCGAACCGCGATGATTGCTCATAGGCGTCAAATCGGCTACTACTGAGTATGGTCTTGAGTTTTGAGCTGCGTGGATTGTGATTGGCGAGGATAAAGATCACTTCCGGCTTGTCGTTCACACTCAGGGTGATTCTTGTGCAATTAACGCTTCGGTTGAAGCTCAGCAGGCCAAGGCGATCGAGCTGATTGAACTGACCTTCCATTGTATGCAGCAGCTTCTGGTAACGAGCACGGTCCGAAATGAAAGAGTCAATGTCCTCAAGATGCTTGAGCAAGCCGGCACTACCTTGAATCGCACTGTCTCCGTATTTCATTTCAATGAAAGCAGCTCGACATCTACACCCTTTCTTACGTTGAGACGCAAGCCACCGTATGGCCAGCATGTCGAAGCGCGCGCTGAGGTCCGAATCCGCAAACTCAATGTCCGAGACGAAATACTCACTCTCATTCGAGATTGGCGAGAAGTTGTTCTCACGGGCAACCAACTGCTGAAACTCGCGTTCGGGCTTGTTCCTCAAAGAGAAATAGTAATCCATCAATTCCTTCAACTGCGGGAGTGCTTTGACCCATTCCTGTGCGTCGGCTTGCCTCCTGATGCTTGCTGGCCGGGGAGCGAGGGGTCTTGCTTCCTTATTGTATTGTTCGTCAAAGAATGACCGGTACATGCCGTTGCCTTGCTCTTGAATCTTTAGAATATTGCCGCCCCGATAGTAGATATTCATGTATCTATCTCGAATCGCAAGCATGAGTGTATGGTCGACCTTTACCCGCTCAAGTATTGTGTGAAGTAAGCCGTTACCATTCATCAGATCATCAAGAAAAGAATTAGACAGCTCTCTCATCTTAAATCTCCCACCATTCGCCGTCATTATATGCGACCACATCAGAGAAGAACTCCGAATAGCGCTCCGGCATGAAAGTGTGAATCGGAACCACTCTGCGGGGCTTGATAGCGGCTACCAGTTTCTTAAGGTCCGCGAGACTGGCGTGTCCCGAAGTGTGTATATTATGTTTTGGAATGGAGTACCGCTCTAACCAGTTCTTGACGACATCGTAATCACCCTGCTCCCAATACCCCTGCCAAAGGGAATAGATGTAGATCGCCCCTTCCAGGCATTTCCCTCGTTCAAGATCAAATCGATGCAATGGACGGAAAAGCAGGGTTGACTTTCTGGGGGCCTGTTGAAAATGCTCAATGTATATGCGATTAGAAGCATGGCGCTTTAGCAGGTCGAACCATGCATTCTTTTTGATCTGAATGCGTTGGGCTTGTGGAACGTACAATGCTATATCCGGCCAGTCGGATTTGGGGATGTTCTCATTGCCGGTTGCCTCCAGAATCGCCGCTGTGTATAGATCAATAACAAGTTTTCTACCCGTTCGCTTAGAAGCTCGCAGAATAGTGACTATGCGGTCGACATTCTGGGCTGAAGTGTGAACCAGCGCTAAACCCTCTGCGGCGCAAAAGACTTGTACCAATTGAGCTTCGATGTCGGTTTCTTCAGGAAATTTTTGGTCATCGCTGAGACGCCCGATAGAAGATCCTTCAAGGAGTAATGCGTCAATGTTCGTCGGTGGGTTTGCTACCAAGCGATTGAACAGTGCAGCCTTTCGGCCATGAGCACGGAAATCACCAGTGTAGAAGATGCGTTTTCCGCCACTTTCAATCAGGAGCGCATAAGCGTCATAAGCCGAGTGATCCACCAGAATGGGGGTTACACGAAAAGGGCCGATGTCGAGACTCTGCCCTGATTGGTAATTCCATCCCTGTGTGGAAGTCGGCCAGTTGCCGGAAAGGAAAGGAGCGGCTGCTGCAAGTATGCGGCGGGCGGCGCCTCCCATGCCGACCGGAATTTTCGCAGAGATGTATGTCAATAGACCGAAATGGTCAAGGTGCGGATGAGAAATGAGAATGCCCAGCAGAGATGGATCACTGCCGTCAAGCCCTCTGATATTGGGCAAATATCGACCATAGTTCTCTTCCGCGTCCAGTGGTAGGCCAAAATCAATAAGTAGTCGCTTGTCCCCACTTTGGACCTCGACACAACTGCCGCCAATTTGCTTGCTACCACGATGAATACATATCCGCATGATATTTCTTTTGCTGCCCACCCATGCATATGTGGTTTCCGCATAACATCCCAGGCATCTCGTCGTTCAAAGGGAGTCTATACTGTAGCAGGCGGATGTGCAAGAAAAAAATGGCTGGCCGAATGTGGGGGGGCAATTCAGCCGGTAGCCAGTGCTTCGTGACCTGAGCCGCCTGGGCGGTCCACGGGACGCCTTGCGGCGGAATCCTGCCCGTCCTACAGGCTTCACGGTGAACGATGCGGCGAACCCAGCCGCACCGCTCCCCAGATCGTTAGGAAGAGCAGCACGAAGAAAACAAGAGCCGCGATAATTACTGACGCGGCGAGCTTCACAGGAGTAAGCCCAGCCAGGACCGACACGGGATGGCTGAGCTGGCCCACCGCCTTGAGAGGCTCTTCCAGCCGGACAAGGTCCGACATCGGCTTTTCAAGCCTTGCGACCTGATCCAGCGAGACTCTCAACGTCGAGAGCTGCACCATCAAATCCCGCAGGCCGGCCAGCTTCTCCATAGGGACATCGAGACCGGCAACGTCCTCGAGGGCATGTCTTAGTTCGGCGACGGCACGGAGAGGCTCATCGAGCCGGGCCACCGCTTCCAGGTCCGTCTCCAGAGCGGCAACCTGCCGCAATGGTTCCTTCAAGTCTGCAACCTGTTCCATCGGTCTGCGCAGGCCGGCCAATTCCTGCATCGGCTCCTTCAGTGAATTTACCTGCTGCAAAGTCGATTCGAGGGTTGCCATGGCGTTCGTTGCGGCGGCGACCGCCGCCGTGTTTCTATTGATGGCCTGGCTGGCGGTCTTGACGCCTTCGGTATTCTCTTGAATCACCTCGGCCATTTGGCATCCTAACCCCAATACAACGACCAACAACGATGTGCTGTAGCATAACACTTTCTGCTTCATGGCTCTATCTCCCTGGGATTGTGAGTTTTGTATGTTGTCATGCGACCATCATACTGGTCTATCCCGCTCGTGCAAAGTCTGTCTTTCACGCACTGCCGACCTAAAGAATTGTCCGAAGTGAGCAATCCGCCGGACACATAAATGATGAGTCGAAAAAAGTAACGGACCCCTAATTGCCCCAATGGGAAAGAGTCCCACACCACAAAGGGTCATCAGAGCAATATATCGGCAAGGTACTTGACGAGAAGCACAACCAGCGCTAGGATAGCAGCAGTGAGAACCGAAGCCGCTACCCAATTGGGCACACGGAGTCCCGTCTTCCCCTTCTATTCTCTCTTGAAAGGCTCTCTGTACCTACGGGTCGCATTGAAGCCGAGCGTGGCTAAGATTGGCGGAATGAGCAATACGAGTAGCACAAATGCCCAGTACGGCATGCTCGGAACCCAATATAACCAGTCGCTGTGGATGACGCCTCCCATGCCCATGATGACAAGCACTCCTGCAAAGCCACAGCCTAAAGTCCATAGGAACGAGCCCGTTTGCCTGCCTCTCTTGCCGACAAGATAAACACCAACGCCACTGCCAGGACCATACACTATAGGGAAAACAAAGAGGCCAAAGGCGAGGCGTCCGAATCCCATGCAGTCTCCACCAGAGCCGGCGAGAAGCACATATGTGGCCAGCACTGCCACCACAAACCCTGCTGCCGTACCAGCTAAGATTTCGCCAGCGATTCTGCCGACGCTTAGAGGCGGCTTCTGGCGGGCTTGCTTTTCCTTTTCAACGTTAATGAGTTCATCCATAGCTTTTCTCCTATCTTTCCGATGTAGTCAATGTTTCACGACCCGACCCGCATTCCCGTCGGCGTTACACACAAGGCGGGCGCCGCGGAGCCTTAATTTGTAGCTGCAAGAATCAGAGAAGAAGCCGCTTTGGGAAATCTTATACTACGGCACACGGGTGTGCAAGAAGAAAAAATGGCGGGCCGGATAGGACATAGCGCCATTTGAGCGTGTAAACGTCTGGGGGAAACCTTTATTATTGCGATAATTGGGAATTCGCGGATAGAATTTGCTGGGAAAAATGTTCGCACTTATGCTATCATGTGTCGTTCAGGTATTTATTTGAATCAAGCAGTGCCAGAGCAAGTACCGATAAAACCTGAAACGGGCTATCTATATTAAAGAAGGTGAGGACTATGAAAGATTACTGGCTCGCCAAATTGATAGCTTCTGTCCCCAACGTAGATTCTCGAAAACGCCTCCAAAAATCCATCTATCTCTTGCAGCGTTCAGGCTGTCCCTTGAAATGTGATTATCTACTGCATTACTACGGACCATACTCATTCGAACTGGCGGGGCTTATAGACCAGCTTTGCGGAGCGAAGATAATTGAGGAAACGCCAGAGCAGTTGGGCACGGGGGCCATACGGTACAAGTCTGCCATAACAGATAAAGGCAGGAAAATGCTAAATTCGTTTGAAAAGACAGAAGCAGGGGAAAATATCCACGATAAGATTGAACCTTTTATATCGCCATTCAAAAGTCTCATGACAAAAGATCCGTGGGTGCTGGAGCTTGGGGCTACTCTTGGATACTACTACGAGGGCGACTGGGAAAATGCGCGAGCTCAAGCAGCAGTATTCAAGAAGATACACAAGAACGACAGGAAGTTGTCGGAAGCAACCGAGCTTGCCAAAACGTTTGTAAGGGTGGGGTAGCTGCGGAGGGATTCATGGCCCACAAGCTGTTTCGCGACCCACTTTACGATTACATTCCGATTGATAAGAAGCAATCCTGGTTAGTTGATTTGATAGACACCCCGGAACTGCAACGGCTGAGATACATCACCCAGCTCGGCATGAGCCATGTCACATATCCCGGTTCAAACCATTCGAGATTCTCGCACAGCCTGGGCGTGCTGCACTTGATGGGACAATGCATATCTCACCTCAAACAAGACTATCGCAGGTACTTTAGGCGGCTGGACGAGGACGCCTTATTAGCAGCAGCCTTGCTGCATGATATTGGACATGCTCCCCTTTCTCATGCAACAGAAGACATTTTCGGAGATCACACAGAAAGAGCCGAGAAGATAATTCTTAACTCCGACTCAAATGTCCATGGGGTCCTGAGTAAACGCGCCGCCGGTCTTCCCGCAAAAGTCGCCGCACTGATTGCAAAAGAGTCTGGGGCGCAACTGTGGCAAAAATCGCTCATTTCAAGTCAGCTCGATGTAGATCGCTTGGATTATCTGAGGCGGGACGCATTGTGCTCGGGAGCGGAATATGGAAACTTCGATTGTTTCAGAATTACTCGCACGATGCAACTGGAAGAGAAGGTAATCGAGGGAAAACATAAAGGCATCTATGTCGTCTGGCCTGAGAAATCGAAATTTGCCCTGGAGGAGTACATTTTTTCGCGCTTCTATATGTATCAGAGTGTATACTTCCACCACACGACGAGGGGTTTTGAAGGTCTTCTCAAAAGAATCCTAAAGCGAGCACAAGATATTGCAGGACAGAACGCGAGTTTTGCCAAATCGCTCTTGACGCCAATGAAAATCATATTGGGCGGAAAGGAAAACAAGGACCGTCTAAAATTTCAGAACTTGACCGATCACGTACTAATAGCACAAGTCACGATATGGCAGAACGATGGGGACAAAATCCTAAGCGATTTATCCAAACGTCTCTTGCTGCGGAAGGGGATAGGCTGGACAGAAATCATGGAAGGTACGCCATTCCAAATGTCCGCCAAAATAGAAAATGTACGAAAATACTTAGAGAACAAAGGAAAAAACCCTCATTACTATTTTATTGAAGAGGATACGGGGATACCGCCATATAAACCTTACAGCTCCGCATCGTCTGGAGAGGAACAGACTTCTGTAAACTCAATTGTCCTTTTTGATTCGCGGTGGTCTGGAACAGGTTTTCTGGAAATCACAGAGGTGCCGGGTCTGAGCAGGCTCAGGGCCATCACAGGTACCACATCATCTGTGTTGCGCTACTACTTTCCCGAAGAGCATCAAGAGGAGATCAAGAAGCTGTTGAGGTGAAGTACTGCTAGCACAGAGGTTGCCCGTTAGACTGTACCGCGTGCGAAGCTGTATATTGTTGTGCTCGGACCGGAGGCTTCAATGCTACGTGTTTGTGAGCTATTCGATGATCAGGGTGGTGACGTTATCGTGGCCACCCGCATCGTTGGCGGCGCTTACGAGGGACGTGCAGGCGGTTTGAGGATCGGTGCCGTTCTTTAGAATCGCGGCGATTGTTTCATCTCTCGCCACGTCGGTCAGGCCGTCGGTGCAGAGCAAGATGCGATCGTCCTTTTTCAGGCCGAAGGACCGGACGTGCGAGCGGGTTTTTTCCTCCATGCCGAAGCAGCGGGTCAATCACAGGAGTCAGTCGCCATCGAGCCGACAGGCCCTGCTGCCGCCGGCGTCGGGAACGAAGGATCGGCCGCTTATGAGCAGGGGGAAATCTTTGACTACGATTTTGGGGCAAATAGGGCTTGACGAAACGAGTGAAAATCAATACGTTACAAGGTTTATTCAAGCGGCGTTTTTCAAAGGTAGTTTCCATGGAAGAAGCTATTGCAAAAGCTGGGGCGTTGATTGAAGCGATGGAGTATATCCGACGGTTTCGCGGGCGAATCGTGGTGGTCAAGCTCGGCGGAAGCGTCCTGGACGATACTTCTCTGCAAAAAAAGCTGCTCACCGACATTGCGTTTATGGCGACCGTCGGGATGCGGCCGATCATCGTCCACGGCGGCGGAAAGGCGATTACCAAGGCCATGAACGAAGCCGGGCTTGAGCCGGTCTGGGTGCAGGGCCGGCGATATACGGACGAGCGGACCCTGACGATAGCGGAGCATACGCTCGTACACAAAGTCAATACGCCCATCTGCGAAACGTTGACCGAGCTGGGATGTCAGCCTATGGGCCTCCATTCGCTCAGCAGTTGCGTGCTGTTTGCCGAAATGCTCAGACTGGCCGGCGAAGATGGACGGAAAATCGACCTCGGATTGGTCGGGCAGGTTGTGAGTATAAATGCACAATTGATCAAGACACTTTGTGCTGACGGGACGATACCGGTGATCGCATCGGTCGCCAAAGACAAGACCGGCGGGAAGTTGAACGTCAACGCCGACAGCGCCGCCGGCAAGGTCGCGGGTGACGTGGCGGCAGAGAAGCTGGTCGTTGTCAGCGATACACACGGGATACGAACGAACATGGAAGACCCGGACAGTTGGGTTTCGAGCTTAGATGAAAAGCAGATCAAGCAAATGATTGACGCCGGGATTATCACCGATGCGATGTTCCCCAAGGTCGAGGCGTGCCTGATAGCCCTGGAGGCAGGCGTCAAGAAGGCACACATCATCGACGGCCGAATCCCCCATTCGCTACTGCTTGAAATCTATACCGACAAAGGAATCGGAACGCAGATAGTAAGAAATCAGGGAGGAACGGACTCAGCCCCGCAGAAATGACAACATCGAAATACGAGATGCTGAATTCGAGAAAGGGATTATGACGACACAGGAGACAATCGATTTGTTCGACAAGTATGTCATCGCCAATTATGGCCGGTTGCCCCGCGTTATTGTCAAGGGCGAGGGCTGCTACCTGTACGACGCCGACGGCAACAAGATACTGGACATGTTCCCCGGCTGGGCGGTCAGTGGATTAGGCCACTGCCATCCGAAGGTCGTCGAGGCGCTGCGGCGACAGGCCGGCGAGCTTCTGCACATCGACAATACTTTCTATTCCGAGCCGCAGGGCAGGCTCGCCAAGCTGCTGAGCGAGCGCGCCTTTGGCGGCAAGTGCTTTTTCTGCAACAGCGGCGCCGAGGCCAATGAGGCAGCGTTGAAACTGGCCCGATTGCACACGGCACAGGAAAAATACAAATTCATCACCGCTGAGGGCAGTTTCCACGGGCGGACCTTCGCCACGGTCACGGCCACCGCTCAGCCGAAGTATCACGAGGGCTTCCTGCCGCTGCTGCCCGGCTTTATTTATGTGCCGTTCAATGATATTGCCGCGCTCGAGTCGGCCTTTAGCGACGAAGTTGCAGCGGTTTTGGTCGAGCCGATCCAGGGCGAGGGCGGAATCAACGTCGCCACCGCCGAATATTTGCAGGCCATTCGCCGGCTCTGCGACGAAAAAGGAGCGGTCATGATTTTGGATGAAGTCCAGACCGGTATGGGCCGGACGGGCAAGTGGTTCGGATACCAGCATTTTGACGTCGAGCCGGACATAATCACAATGGCCAAAGCGCTCGGGGGCGGTGTGGCAATAGGGGCCATGATGGCCAAGGCGGAAATCGCCGCCTCGCTGGTGCCCGGCAAGCACGCATCCACCTTCGGCGGCAACTGCTTAGCTTGCGCCGCCGGCATTGCGGTTATCGAGGCGATAGAAGAAGGCAAGCTCTTGGAAAACGCCGCCGAGCTGGGCCGGTACGCAAAAGACAAGCTCGAACAGTTGAAGCAGAAACACTTCGTCATCGATAGTATTCGCGGCATCGGCCTGATGATCGGCGTTCAATTGACCGGCCCGGGCAAGGAGATTGTCAATCAATGCCTTCAGAAAGGTCTGCGAATCAACTGCACTAACGAGACCGTTCTGCGATTTATGCCGGCGATGATTGCCACGAAAAGCCACATCGACCAGGCGATTGATATCCTCGACGGCGTTTTGAGCGCCTCGGCTTAAGCGACGCTTTAGCCACAGAGGGAATCAATTTTATTTTGAGCCACAGAGGACACAGAGCACACAGAGATAAAAAAATAAAATGCCAGACGAGTTAACAGAGAAAATAATCGGGGCGGCCATAGAAGTTCATCGAGAACTTGGCCCCGGACTTCTCGAGTCGATTTATGAAGAAGCACTATGCTATGAATTTGAACTTCAGGGGATAAGGTATAAAAGACAAGTGCCAGCGGATATCATTTACAAGGGTAAAATTATCAAAGGACAGAAAATCGACCTTGTTGTTGAGGATGGAGTAATTGTAGAAATAAAATCGCTGTCCAAAATGCCCGAAGTCGCCTTGGCGCAGGCCCTCTCCTATCTCAAGGCAACAAACCTCAAACGTGGACTGATAGTCAACTTTGGGGAAAAGAGATTGATTGATGGCATTAAACGCGTTGCCCTGTGACAGCCACAGAGAAGACAAGAATTACTTAAGCCACAGAGGACACAGAGGTCACAGAGAAAAATAGATCAAGACGATTTGGAAAATGGATTGCGGTTTTGCGACAATTAATTTATGAAATGGAAGGAAAAGGAGTGAGAACACATCATTAAAGATTTAAGAATATTATAAATTGTCTCTCTGTGTGCTCTGTGCTCTCTGTGGCTAAACAATAAAATACTCTGTGTCTTCTGTGGCTAAACAAAGAAGCATACTCTGTGGCCAAAGATAAAGACAGAGACGATGCGCCTTAGCTTGGAGTGAAGAACAAATGAAAGATTTTCTTTCCATAATTGATTATCCAGCGGAGATGCTGAAGGAATTGCTCCGGCTCAGCGCCGAGCTCAAGAATCTCTATAAAGTCGGCGGCAGCGATTCCTGCCTGGCGGGCAAGACGCTCGCCATGCTCTTCGAGAAGCCGAGCCTGCGAACGCGCATCAGCTTCCAGGTGGCTATGACCGACCTCGGCGGCAATGTAATCTACGTCAAGCCGGAAGACATCGGCGGCATCGGCAAGCGCGAGCCCGTCAAAGATATCGCAAGGGTCTTGAGCCGGTACGTCCACGGTATCATGGCGCGAACCTTCGAGCACAACACCGTTACAGAGCTGGCCAAATATGCGACGGTGCCCGTCATAAACGCACTGACGGACTGGTCTCATCCATGCCAGGCGATGGCCGACGTGCTGACTATTCAGGAGCACTGCGAAAGAATCGAAGGTGTGAAAATCGCTTTCGTCGGCGACGGCAATAATGTCGCTCGCTCATTGGCCTACGCCTGCGCCAAACTGGGCATGAAAATGGTGATTGCTTCGCCGGCCGGTTACGAGCTTGACGCCGAAACAATTCAGAAGGCAAACCAAATATCAGCCGAAAGCGTCCGGCAGACAAGTGACCCTGGCGCCGCCGTTCTCCAGGCCGATGTTATTTATACGGACACCTGGGTCAGCATGGGTCAGGAGCATGAAAAGCAGAAGCGACAGGCGGATTTTGCAGGTTTTCAGGTGAATACCGAATTAGTCAAATCCGCGCCGTCGCACGTCAAGATTATGCACTGTTTGCCGGCTTATCGCGGCTTTGAAATCACCGACCAGGTCGCCGAATCGCCTAACTCCATCATGTTCGACCAAGCCGAAAACCGCCTGCACTTCCAGCGAGCGCTGCTAAAAAAACTAATGAGCTAAGACAAATCCAAGATTAAACTGGTGCGAAATATCGCACCCTATTCATGAAAGGCTGCCTGCTGTCAAGTACTACGCTTTTTGTTTTTCCA
>CAYWZW010000043.1:0-44224 GCA_964462945.1 uncultured Pirellulales bacterium | reverse complement strand
ACGGGCGGCATAAAAATGACGCACGAAAAACAACATTCTGATGGATAGTATTACAAAGCCGATGAACTCCAATTCCTGCCAGGCGAGCTGCCGCGGCGAGGGCTTTACATTCACGGCTTTTGCAATAATCTCTTTTTGCTCGGCGGAGCCGCCCTGCTCGGCCACGTCATAGACGCGGACGTAATCGACCACGAAGTAATCCGGCAGCTTGGCCTTCTTGATGTCACCACCCCATTTGCCGATTTCCTCGGTGAGCTTTGCGTATTCCGGGATCCGCGAGACGCCGCCGGCGCTGGTGCGCCAGGTCTCTTTGCCGTCAACGTAAAAAACGTATTGCTCCGGTGTCCAGTGCAGCCCGAACGTATGGAAGCCCTCACTGACGCCGGGGATCGTAATCTCGCCGGTGCCGGCGCTTTTGTGCGCTTTGCCGTAGCCGTCCCAGTGCAGGTTCTGCGTAATCTTGTCTTCTCGCCACGGCTTTTCCATGATGTCAATTTCCGTGTCGTCCCGGCCCTCGTCGCCGACCTTGTTTACGCCGCCCGCCATGAGCCAGAACGCCGGCCAGTGCCCTTCCTGCGTGGGGAACTTGCAGCGGCAGACCCAGTAGCCGAAGGCGTGCTCGAACTTGCCCCGAGTCCGCACGGCGCCGCTGGTGAACCGCTCGCCAGCCTGCTTCGTGCGAAGGATCAGATTGCCCTGACCGTCGAGGTAGGAATCTTCCTTGACCCAGTAGCCGTCGCGGCGCTTCGAGTCGCCCAAGATCTCCCACTTGGACTGGTCGATCTGTGTGCCGCTGAACTCATCGCTCCACGCCAAGGTCCAGCGTTGGCCTTCGGGAATCGCCGGCAGGAACTCTTGCGCTTTTTCCATTTCACCCGCTTTGGCGATTGTCTGCGCCGGCGGCACCGACTCGGCAAACGCGCAAAACGCCGAGCAGAAGACCACGGACTTTAATAGAGCTCGCAATTGAGGTTTCATGTTCCTCCCGTAGTAAATTATTGTGCTGTTGCTTTCTTCCAGGAGCTTCGCTGGGTGGCTCGCAGGCCCGAAATCACCGTGACCGCCAGCATCATCGCAAACGTCACGGCCGTGAACCAATAGCCCCACGCGGCGGTCTGGACGTGGGCCATTTTGATGACCACCGTGCCGATCGCGAAGGTCTGTAAAAACATCTTGACCTTGCCGGAAGCCGTGGCGGCAAAGTTGACGCCGCGAGCCTCGGCAACATGGCGCAGCACCGTCACGTATGCTTCTCTGGCGACCAGAATGCCCAGCACCGACCAATGAATGACCGCCAAGGCCACGGGCCCGAGGCCGAAAAGCTTCGGCTCGCCAATTACTGCAAAGCAGGTAAATGCGCCGCAGACGAGGATTTTGTCCACGAGCGGGTCCACCATTCGGCCGAACTTGCTGGCCACGTTGAACCTGCGGGCCGCGATGCCGTCCACAATATCGGTCAGGCCCGCGACGATAAAAACAATAAAGGCGACGTCGAGAAAACCGGGAAACGGCACTTCGCCGTTGGCGTAACATGGCGGGGCCAAAAGAATCATCACCAAAAAGACAATGGTCAAGACGAGCCGGCCAAAAGTCAGTATATTCGGGATAAGTCTTAGCATGATCTGAAGTTTACTTTTTTAGCGATACAATTCAATACTAAATTTGCTCAACGAGCAAGTCATAGTCCTGCGTCCCGACGATCTTCGTGTCGATGAACCGGCCGGGCTGCGCCGAGCAGTTTCTGATTATGCAAACGCTGTCGATATCAGGCGCCTGGCCGTAAAACCGTCCCCGGCCAAGACCATCGCGATCAACCGAATCGACCAGACAGGTCAGGCGCCCGCTGATTCTGCATCTGTTCCTGGCGAAGACGATTTTCTGCTGGGTCAACATCAGCTCGTCGAGGCGCTGCTGCTTGACGGCATCCGGGACTTGGCCGGGCATCGCGGCGGCAGCGGTCCCGGATTCGGGATAGAACCTGAAACAACCCAAAGCGTCAAATTCCGCCCACTTGACAAAATCTATCAGCTCCTCGAATTGCCGGTCGCTCTCGCCGGGAAAGCCGACCATCATGGTCGTTCGCAGCACAATATCGGGCATGGCGGACCGCAGGCTCTCAATCAGGCATTGGAGTTTGTCCTTGGAGTCCAGCCGGCGCATCGACTTCAATATAGCGTCGCTGACGTGCTGGATTGGGATATCCAGGTAATGGACGGTCTTTGTGCTTTCGGCGATAGTCTGAATGAGCAGTTCGTCAATTCCCGCCGGATACAGATACATCAGCCGAACCCACGCGAGGTCCGCAAACTTTTCAAACTCTTTCACAAGAGCCGATAACCCGTTTCTGATTTTCAGATCGCGCGCGTAGCGCGTCGTGTCTTGTGCGATGACATTCAGCTCGACGACGCCCGCGGCGACTAATTCTGCGGCCTCGGCGAGAACGGCGTCCTGCGGCTTGCTGCGAAACCGGCCTCTGATCGACGGTATGGTGCAGAAGGAGCAGCGGCGGGTGCAGCCCTCGCTGATTCGCAGGTACGCCCAATGCCCCGGCGTAATCAATAACCGACATCTGTCATCCGGAATTCGGCCGGCCCGTGCAGAGCGAGATGGTGACATGAGGGGTCGATCGGGCGCCTCTTGGTCCGAATCCGGCGAGGAAGAAAAAAATCTTTCAATTATTTTGGCAATATTGTCCCGCTGACTGAGGCCGATAACAACATCGATGCCCTCGACCTGCCTGAGAAGGTCCGCTCCCAATCTTTCACTAAGGCAGCCCGCAACGACAACTTTTTTTACCACGCCCTTGAGCTTACAGTCCACCGCGTGTCGTATGGCTTCGAGTGACTCCGCCTGGGCCGGGGCGATAAAACCGCACGTATTGACGACAACGACGTCGGCATTATCAGCCTCGGTCATTATCGCAAAGCCCGCCCGGGCGATTTCAGCCAACATTCTTTCGCTATCTACGATATTTTTCGGACAGCCTAAAGGGACAAGGCCAACGGTGATTTTCTGCTTTTTTCTTTTCATAACCCGCAAAAAAATAAAAAAACGCGATTTGGCGGCCAAAAAAGGAAAATATTTTTGCTAATTTTACGTTAATGTACTTGACGATAAGAAGATATACAATATAATAACCTGAATCCCGTCTGTATCCGGGTCGCCAGTGCCTGGATGCAAGCATGTCACTCGCAGAGTGTGGGATTATCGTAGCGGCCAGGAGGCATATGAGTAACAGCAGCCGAAAAACCGGGCGCAAGGGGGGGCTAATCGTGGCTGTAGCGGCCGTGTTGTGGATTGGCGGCTGGGGGACCATCTTTGCTCAAACAGATACCGAGCTTGAGGCAGAGAGGACGCTCCGCGAGCTGAAAATCAATATGGCTGCCGAGCCAAACGTCGCTGTGCCCGATGTCTATCGGGCCCCTCCTAAAATCTCCGAGCAAATCGTCGGCGGCAAGTCCGAATGGAAACTTTTCTACTTCTGCAGGTATCACACCTCCGACGAACTGAAGAAGATCATCCACGAGCAATTTGCGACGAAGCTCTTTGAGAAACCGGACAAACCCCCCACGGTCGCGCCGGACTACACCGTCAGCAGCAATCCGGCGACCAACCAGTTGATCGTACGATGTCCGGCTCAAGCGGACGTCGAGGCGGTGCTTGAGACGCTCAACCAGGTGGATGTCCCTCCGATTCAGGTCAAGATCGATTGCCTGATCTCGGATATTTACTCGGACAAGACGTTTGACCGGGAGACCACGATAGAAATCCAGAACCTGCTCGGTGAGAATATTGCGATGAAGCCCGGCGGCCTGCCTTTTGGAACAGCCGTCAGACAAATAATAGACGAAGGCGGAGAGGTCCTGCCCGCCTTCCCCGGGGCCTCCATGAGAGAGGTGGCGCGCGCCAGAATGGGCCTGAACATCGGGTACTTGAGCACCTCCCATGCTTTCACGCTCCTGGTTGACCTGCTCGAGTCGAGGGGCTATCTGAAAATTTTGATGAACCCGACGCTCCAGGTCGTCAACGGCGGCACGGCCAAAGTCTCATACACTCAGAAGGTACCGATAGACCGGACCACTATGCGGTCCACGATATCGGACTACCTGGAGACCACAACTCTATACGAAGACGTGATCGACTCGCTTCAAGTCACCGCGCACGTGTATGGTGACGGCTACATCGGCCTGGAGACATCCATCCTGATCGGCTCGAAGAATACACCCGAAGGCGTCAAGCAAATACCGATCATCACCAAGAAGCAAATTGACAACAAACAAAACCGCATCCGGCAGGGCGAAAGCCTCATCATCGGCGGAATGAGAAAGAACGAAGAGTTCGCCGTCGTGCGCGGCGTTCCGATATTGAAAGATATACCTATTATTGGCTTTCTGTTCTCCAGCGAAGATACCGAGCAGCGGGCCGTCGAGACGATATTCATACTCACTCCCACCATTTCCACCAACGGCAGACCCAAAGAAGAGGTGATGAAAGAAATCAGCCGCAAACACGAGCGGACTTCTCCGGCGGGTCTGGGCGACGCGATCACCGATCCTTTCGGATTCAAGGCCCGTGAGCAGGCACACGAGCAGGCGCTCGATGAGGCCGAACAAGCGCGCCTCGAGGCCGAGGCCCAAAAAGCACAGGCCCAAGTCGATGTCCGACAAGCGGCCGAACGAGCCGGCAGAGCCGAAGAGGAGCTGGGCAGGGTAAAAACCGAAGCGGAAAAGATCAAGAGTGACTCGCAAAGAGCCAGGTCCGAGGCCGCAGCAAAGACAAAAGCCGCCGAGGAGGCCAAAACCGCGGCCGACAAAGCAGTAGCCAAAGCCAACGAAGCTCAGGCCGAGGCCGATAAAGCCAAGGCCGAAGCCGACAAGGCCAAAGCCGCAGAGAGAACGCAAGAGGACTCCAAGCCGCCCGAAGCCGGGGCGATAAAACCAGCATCCGAGACAGACAGGCCCAAGGCCCAAAAGCCCGGCGAAACCGAAAAGGGAAAGCCTGGAGAGGCCAAGGCTGAGAGCAAAGCTTAACAAAGCTTGAAGAAAGAGGCACGCGGAACAAATGACCGCTCGGACTAAATCCGTGCTGCTGCCTTCTTTCGGCGCGGGCAGCATCATACCTGGGGGCAATAATGGTAATTTGATTCTTGACAGAGGGACAGTCTATGGACAATTTCGACGGCACTAATGTCGGCAGTCAGAAACGCAACGAGCCGATCCCCTTCAACGACGGCGGTGCGAGCGACACAGGTGTTTCTCATGCCCCTCTTAATTTGGGCGGCGGCAGGACGGCCCAAACGCCGCAGATGAGTGTACCGAAGCCGGCGGTAAAACCAGGTGAGCCGCCTCCGGCGGCAAGCAGACCGGCACAAAAAATGATGCCCACCGACCGAATCCAGGGCGTGAGGACGTTTTTCACGAAGCTGCACCCCGGCGCCATCAACTTTATGGATGAGCAAATCACCCGATGGCTGAACGAAAACCCGGATGTGAGAATAAAACGAACAAATGTCACCGTAGGCGAGATCCAGGACAAAAAAACCGAGCCCAACATTCTAATCACGGTTTGGTATTAGGGACCCGCCCGCCGGCCGCTGCTCTTGCGGCAGACCGCCAAACGCACGAGGCGCCGAAGCCCACAGGGTGCGGTTGTGAGCATGTTTCCATCGCTCGCGGGCCGCCAAATCCACTCGCACGCTGAAAAAAAATTCTCAACATAAGTTCTTGACATATCGTGGGTTTTACATTATTTATCGTATTTTGTCTGCCCCCGTAGGGCGTATGAGGTCAAGGTTTGAATAGTGTTTGGAGATCTTTTGTGGCTAAAGAACTGGCACGGAAACTGATTAGCGCAGGGGTGCATTTTGGACACGGTGTGAGCCGGTGGAACCCCAAGATGGCCCCGTTTATTTTCGCAAAACGCGGGAATATCCATATTATCGACGTCAAAAAAACATTGAGGGGGCTGCTGATCGCCAAGAAGCTTCTCGCAGAGGTGGTCTCCTCCGGCAAGGACGTCGTTTTCGTGGGAACAAAGCGCCAGGCCCAGAAAGCGGTCGAGGCCGCCGCCAACAAGTGCCAGATGCACTATACCAACCAGCGGTGGCTTGGCGGCATGCTCACCAATTTCAGGACAATACGTTCCCGGCTGCAGAGACTGGAACAGCTCGAATCCATGTCCGAAGATGGATCGCTCGACAGCGAGAGCAAGAAGCAGGCTTCACGGCTCAAACGCGAGATGCGGAAGATAAAGGCCAATCTGCAGGGCGTTCGGAATATGTCTCGCCTGCCGGGCGCCGTTGTCGTTGTTGACGCCAAGAAAGAGTATCTTGCCCTGCGAGAGGCCAAGAAGCTCCAGATCGCCACCATAGGACTTCTCGATACGGATTCGGACCCTGACACCGTGGACGTGGCGATCCCGGCAAATGACGACTCTATCAGGGCGATTGACCTGCTGCTCAGCGAGCTGGCCGATGCCGTGGCGATTGGCAAGACGATGACTGCGGCTCGCCAGGAGCAGCCCCAACGGCCCAGACGCGTTCGTTCCAAAAGACCTTCATCGGCGCACGCCGGCGAAGCGAAACCCCAAATGGCGAGCGTCGTAGAGCAAAGCTCCGGGCAGACCCCGGAGGCGGCCACGCAGGAAAATCGGGGCAGGCAGGAGGAACCCGCCGAGACAGGCGGCGACGCGACGGCAACTAATCCGTAGAACTTACGGCGGCCTGGCCGCCGGTTAGCACGATACACGTAACAATCCACGAACCAGCAGAGAACAGGAGTTTTCAAGATGTCGGAAATCTCAGCAGCGGCTGTGATGGAGCTGCGGAAAATGAGCGGTCAGGGAATGATGGACTGCAAAAAGGCGCTTCAGGAAGCCAACGGTGACCTCGAACAAGCCATGGACATACTCAGAAAGAAAGGTCTGGCGACCTTGGCCAAACGTGCCGGGCGGGAAACCTCCGAAGGCCTGGTCGTGGGCAAAAGCACCCCCGACGGCAGAACGGCGGTTATGGCAACGCTTTGCTGCGAGACCGATTTTGTCGCCAGGAGTGGAGATTTCGTGACGGCGGCGCAGAGGCTGGCGGAGTTCGCCCTGGCCTGCCCGGCCGACCACGGCCCGGAGAATGTCCTTGAGACCCCCATCGGCGGAAAAAAATTCAATGATATTCTGACCGAAACAGTCAGCAAGACCGGCGAGAAAACGCAGGTGGGAGACTATGCAAAATACACGCTCGACGGCCCGGGACTTATAACCACGTACATCCACTTCAACGAGAAGGTCGGGACCATGGTCCAAATTGAGACCAGTGATGACGCCACTGCCGCCGGCAACACGATGAAGACTACGGCCGCCGACATCGCCATGCACATAACCGCAACCAAGCCCCTGGCGCTGAACAAAGACCAGATTGATCCTAAGACGATTGAGCGGGAGAAGGCGATCTTCGCCGAACAGGTTAAGAACAAGCCCGCGAACATGGTGAGCAAAATCGTCGAAGGCAAGTTGAACAAATTCTACACTGAGAATTGCCTCCTGCTGCAGCCGTTTGTCAAGGACGACAGCAAATCTGTCGAGCAGGTCCTGGCTGACGCCGCCAGACAAGCGGGCGGCAAGGCAAAGATCAGGAGGTTTGTCCGATTTGAAGTCGGATAACAGGTGTTCCCGATGAACCGTGAAGCCCGATGCGAGATGCGCTTCGCGAGATGCAGGAAACAATGGCAGAGAGCAAATATCATCGTGTGCTGTTGAAGCTCTCGGGCGAGAGTTTTTGCCGGCCGGGCCAGTTCGGGATCGACGGCGCCGCACTCGAATCGCTCGCCGAGAGGATAGCGGAGATCTGCAAGATCGGGCCGCAGGTCGCCGTCGTCGTCGGGGCGGGCAATTTCCTGCGGGGGGAAAGTTTCGCCAAGACCAGCCATATACCCCGGAACACCGCCGACTATATGGGGATGTTGGCAACCATTATCAACGCCTGTGCGCTGCAGGAGATGCTCGAGAAGCTCGGGCAGCCGACGCGGGTCCTCAGCGCGATAGAGGTTGCGGCGATGTGCGAGCCCTTCATTCGCAGGAGGGCGATTCGCCACCTCGAGCAGGGACGGGTTGCGATCCTGGCCGGCGGCACGGGAAATCCCTTCTTTACCACCGACACGTGTGCGGCCCTGAGGGCTTCGGAGCTTGACGCCGACCTGCTTATCAAAGCCACAAAGGTCCAGGGTGTTTACAGCGACGACCCCAAGAAGAACCCGGATGCACGGCTTTTCGAAGAATTAACGTATGACGAGGTGCTGGCCCGCAAGCTGCGAATCATGGATCACGCAGCCATAAGTCTCTGCCGGGACAACAATATCCCGATTGTCGTCGTGAATATTTTCGAAAAGGGCAACATAACCAAAGCCCTTTGTGGCGAGCGCGTCGGCACCAGAATAGTGATGAAGTGAGGTTGAAGATGCCTACCAAGGGAACAGTCTCGGACACGGAATCCAAAATGAAAAAGGCGGTCGAAATCCTCCAGGATGAGATGAAGACCATTCGCAGCGGCAGGGCCTCAACGGCGCTGATCGAAAACATAAAGGCCGACTTTTACGGAACACCCACGCCGCTAAAACAGATGGCCACGCTGGCCGCGCCTCAGATAGATATGATTGTGATTAAGCCGTTCGATCCCAGTTCGGTTAAGGAAATCGAGAAGGCCATCAAGGCCAGCGACCTGAGCATCGCACCGGTCGTGGACGGTAAAATCATCAGGCTCAATGTCCCGACGCTCAGCGGGGAAAGAAGAAAGCAGCTCGCTCAGCAGGCCAAACAGACCGGCGAGCAGACAAAAGTCACCATTCGCAACATTCGAAGGGACGCAAACAAGAACCTTGAAAAACAGGAAAAAGACGGACTCATCACCGAAGATGACCTCGAAAAAGGCAAGAAGCAAATCGACGATATTACCAAGAAGTACATCGACGACGTGGATGGGCTGATCAAAAGCAAATCAGACGAAATAATGCTCGACTGATTTTGTCATAAGGCGCACAGATCATAAGCTCACAAAGCACACGTCAAGCGCCGCGTGCTCTTATGCTCTGGTGCCGTTACTCACTAACTTTGTTTCGGGGGTCAAAGCGATGCGGACCGACAGAAACTCAAAAGTCAAACCGGGAAAAAAGACTGTAACCAGGGTGCTCAAGCTGGCGCTGCCGCTTCTGGTTGTTCTGATTGTCCTGCTGCTTCTGCTCCTGCCTGCCTTCATTTCATCCGAGAAGGGCCGCCGGATAATACTGGCCAAGATCAACGGCTCGGTCGCCGGGCGAACGGACTTCGCCGACTTGTCGATGGGCTGGCTCAAAGGCATCAAGGTTGCGGACTTCAGCTTCAACGACAACGCCGGCCAAATCTCCGTCCAGGTCGAGCAAATCGCCACAAGACCACACTACGGCTCCCTTCTGGCGGGCAATCTCGCATTCGGCCAGACCCTGATCGACAAGCCGAGGGTCCAGATCAATCTCAAGGACCGGCCGGCCACGGAAGCTCAGCCCCCTCAAAAGAAGCCCCCCGCCGGCGGAGGATTGCAGCCGGTCGCGTTGCCCATCCAGAGAATTGAGCTTGTTCTCAACGACGGAAACGTGAAAGTAACCGATCCGAAATCCGGCACGGTCGAAGTTTCGCAGATAAATTCAAAACTCAATCTCCAGCCGCCGGGACAGCAAACGGACTTCGATCTGCGTATGGCCGTCGCTCAGGCGAACAAACCCTCGGAGATTCGAGTGGCCGGTCACGTGACCCCGGCGAAGCAGACCGGCTGGATCCTCAAAGGCACCAGCGGCGATTTGACGGTCGAGGTCACCGACCTGGACATCGAAACCCTGGGGCCGATCTTCGCGCTGGCCGGTCTTGAGGTGCAGGCCAAGGGTTTTGTTGGGGGGCAGATGAAGAGTGAAATCAAAGACGGCCGAATTGAGAATTTGAACGCCGAGGTCAAAGCCAGGAATCTGGACGTAACAGGAGCCGCACTGAAAGGTGACAGGCTCCGCACCGCTGATCTGGGTATCAGTATGGCCCTGAGCCAGGGAAAGGAAACGATAAACATTCAGACCCTGCAGATCAAAAGCGATTGGGCCTCGGCTTCGGCCAGTGGGACGCTGCCCACCACATTCAAATCCGTCGGTGAGCTCCTTCAAGCCGATTCGAATTACAACTTGAAAGGCGATTTCAACTGTGACGTCGCAGCGGTTTTGTCCCAGATGCCCAAGACCCTCGGGCTCAAAGAAGGTACGCAAGTGACCTCGGGCCAACTGACCGGCAACGTTGCGACGGCCACCCAGGCCGGACAAAAACAAATCCGAGCTTCGGCAACACTCGCCGGATTGGGCGGCACCGTGGAAGGAAAGAAAATCGCCCTCTCGGAGCCGATAAAGGCCGAAGCTTCAGTTTCATCGGGCAAGGCCGGCATGAATTTCGACAAGATAGACGTCTCGGCCCCGTTCGCGAAAATCAACTGCGCCGGAAGCATGGAGTCGCTCACGTACAACGCCGAGGCCGACCTGACGAAGCTCCAGTCGGAATTAGGGCAGTTCATAGACTTCGGCCCGTACAAAATCGCCGGCCAGTTTCTGGGCAAGGGGCAGGTTTCCATCAAGGACGACAAAATCATCACGACGGGTTCATCGACCCTCAGCAATCTCCGCGTGGACGCCCAGGACGGCAACAGTGTCTCGGAGCCGAAGGCGCAGATAGATACAGCCGTTGACTTCGACAAAAAGAACAACGTCCTCGCGCTGAACTCTGTAACGGCCAGAACAAGCTTCGGCCAGCTCGGCGCAAAAGACAGCGTTATCCCGCTGAACAAAGACTCGACGCAGCCTCTTCGCCTGGCTCTCTCGGCAAGCAATCTCGACCTGGCGAAGCTCAGGCCGTTTGCCGTCATGTTCGGCTCTCTCCCGAAGGACCTGCAATTTGCCGGCATCGCCGAATCTGAAATGAAAGTCACCTCTCAAAATAACACTTTCCATATAGTAACTGAGAAAACAAATATCAAAAACATCGAGTTTACTTCTCCCGGAACGAAACCTTTTAAGCAATTGAATACCTCGATAGTTGCCGACATTGAGACTAATCCGATTGAAAAAACTTATTCGGCAAAACTTAATCTTTTGTCCGACCAGATTAAAGGGCACATAAACCTATCCAATCTGAACAAGAAAAACCAAAAATCAGAACTCAAGGGCACTGCCGAGCTGGAATATGACTGGACAGCGGTCAGCGCTGCGGTGGCGCCGTACCTGCCGGAGGGGCTGACGCTCCAAGGCAAGCGAAAGGACGCGATCAACTTCCTGAGCGAGTATCCAATCGGCCAAACGGACCAGCTCCTGCCCAATCTCACCGCCAAGGCCAAAGTCGGCTTTCAGCAGGCTGGCTATATGGGCCTCGATTTCGGCCCCACCGACATGGACATCCAGATCGACAAAGGCCTGCTGAAAATAGCGCCGTTTTCCACGACCGTCAACGAGGGCCAGTTCAACTTCGGTGGGCAGGCCGATTTCAAACAAAAGCCCGCCCTGTTGAAAACCCCCAAGCCCATGCAAATCGTCAAAGACATTAAAATCAACGACGCCACGACCCGGCAGCTTCTGAAATACGTCAGCCCGATCTTCGCAAACGCCGTCAACGTCAGCGGCATTGCCAATTTCAATTGCGAGCAGTTAGACATACCCATCAGCGCCCAGGCCAAAAACGACGCCGTCGTGATCGGCACGATTTCGATCAGCCAGCTACGCCTGCATGCCTCGGATTTGCTGGGACAGATTCTTGCGCTGGCCGGTGCGGGCGCCAGTGGGACGGACATGACCATTCATCCGACGAGATTCGTCCTGCAAAAAGGTTTTCTTCGATACGACGATATGCAAATAGATATCGGCGACAACCCGGTGAATTTCAAGGGAGTAATCGGTCTGGATAAAAGCCTGGACATGACCGTGACGCTGCCTTACACCAGCGAGGGCAGAACGGCAAGAGTCGGCCGAGAGACCGCCGGCAGAAGGATTACGCTGCCGCTCAAAGGCACGGTGGACAAGCCCCAGCTCGATATGGGCAAGCTCCTCGAAGAACAACTGAAGGGACAAGTAGAGGACCAGTTGCAAAAGGGCCTTGAAAGGATATTCAAGTAGCACCCGATACCCGATACTCGATACTCGCCGAGCATCGAGCATCCAGCATCGAGAATCGAGATTGAAAGGGCATGCAAAGATGCTGACGCTTGAGGAGCTTTTGTCCACGCCTACGACGCAGCTCGGCAAGGCCGGCCGGTTTGTTGTTTTTCAGATCAAACTCTGGTCCCACTGCGCCAGACTCTTGAAGAAGAACCGCTCCGGCCAGCAGGCCGCCGCTCTGTCCTATTATACGATATTCGGTATCGTACCGCTTGCCATCGTCATCCTTTTGCTCTTTCAATCGCTCTCGGCCGAGGACGTCGGGCAAAACGTCAAGGCGCTCGTTTACAGCCACCTCGAGCTAAGCGAAATAAGATACCCAACGAACGACGGACGAGAAGTTCTGCTCACCGATCACCTCGACGGGATCGTTCAGCAATTCTTTGAAGGATTGAATAAAGGCTCTCTGACTCTTGTTAGCGCCGTGCTCGTCATCTGGGCCGCGCTGGCGCTGCTCTCGAAAATCGAAAATGCCTTCAACAATATCTGGCACACAACCAGAGGCAGGAGCTTTCTGCACCGGATCATTAACTACTGGGCGATACTCACGCTCGGGCCGCTGCTCGTCGGCCTTGGCGTGTACGTCAGCACGCAGTACAAGCCCGTAGGCGAGCTGCAAAGGACTATCGTGTCTTTCTCACGCGTCGGGCCGCTGCTGCTGTCCTATGTGGTCGCCGCGGTCGTGCTCTTTCTGCTCTATTTCGTCCTGCCCAACACGAAGGTCCAGGCAAAGGCCGCCGTCTGGGGCGCCGCCGTCGCCGCCCTGGTCTGGACCGCCGCAAAGATGGGATTCGGCCAATATGTCACCGGGTTCATCCCCTACAGCAAGATATACGGCGTCGTCGGGCTGGTCCCGCTCGGCGTCCTCTGGATATTTATCACCTGGCTCATAGTCCTGTTCGGCCTGCAGTTGACATTTACGACTCAGCACCTCAAAAGCCTCGACGCGGCGGAGATCGCCGCCGCCAAGAAAACCGAGGACTACTTCATAGCCAATGACTTTACCGTAATCAACGTTGTCAGGGAGATCGCCGCCGCTTTCCAGGCAAACCAGGCGCCGGTCGCATCCGAGGTCCTATGCAGCAAATTGGATATTCCCGCCGAGTTCGGAGAAAAAATCCTCAACCATCTCGTCGGCCGTGGACTGATCGTCAGGACATCCGAGCCCAGAGTAGGATTCCTTCCCGCAAGAGACCCGGCGAATATCAAGTTGTCCGACATAGCCGACGCCGTAGCGGCGGCGGGCCTGGCACAATCTGCGGCCGACGAGCCACCCGCCATGCAGCAGATCGTCCAATCTCAACGAAACGCCCTGGCCCAGTACAGCCTCAGACAGATCATCGATGTGCAAGAGAAAAGTTAAGATTGCCTCAGCAGAAGGCCGGCGGCGTTGTAGATAAAAAACAGTCCGAATCCAAACAGTGCCGCCAAGCAAACGGTCAGCACGATTCGCTGGCCGCGCGGACCCAGCAAGACCGAGCCTTTGAAGCTGGCCCATGAGAGGGTTTGCAGCCAAACCAAATCCACTAACCAATGGGCCAGGGCGAAAAGCCCGAAGGCCCAGATTCCCCATTGGGTGGCCTGCGTGGCCAGCGCCAGGCCCACCGTGGCCCACCAGATCAGGAAATACGGGTTGCCCGCCGAGAGTACAATGCCGGCCAGAATCGGCCTGCCGCTAAAGGCCTTGGGCTCAACACTGGATTTTGTTTTCAGGCTGACCAGGGCTTGTATCGCCATCAATATCAGAAAAACACCGCCGGCCAGGCCGATCACGATCTGAACTTTGGGCAGCTTGAAGTACTTTCCCATGCCAAGGATAATCACCACCATCAGCGGAAACTCGATGATGCCGTGGCCGACGGCCAGAAGCAAACCCGCGTAGCGGTTGCGGGCGCCCATCGTGATGACGGTCGCGGTGATAGGCCCGGGCTGCATCGCCCCGGAACACGAGATCAAAACCACCTGAGCTAAGAAAAATAGCAAACTCACCCAATAAAGCAACCAACTACGTAAGCCGGTATATGTATGCGTCCTCGATGAATACGTTGTTAATCACATTTCGTGTGAACCGAATGTGTGATATTTTCTTGCCCGTTTTGATTGCCGATTTTAGAACCTTGATCAAGTTATCGCTTGGACTGACCAAAGATATGTTCTGTAGAGACAGCTCATAACCCTGATCTAATCCTGGGAGTTGCGATTGAACTTTCTCGTATGCTTTCTTTGGTCCTTCCGCATCTACGGTCGGGGAAGCAAGGATTAACCGCCACTCTTCAGGATCGGGCATATAGAGCCACAAAGCCGCCTTGACATCGAATTTGGTCTCGTCTAGTTTATTCAGCAGAGCTTCGCCAGCTTTCATATCGGCATCTACCAACGTTGCTTTACCCATTGTAAAACTCCATGCTTTTCATCTGCAATTGCTTGATAAATATCCCGAGCTTTCTTTTGGTCGTATTCTTCATATCGGCTTGTTTCTTTCCAGTCCTTCACTTCTCCCCAATTACGCTCTAGTTTCATGTCCTTCTGCCGATCTTCTCTAAAAACCACCTCAAGACCTGTGGAGTTAATCAGCTTCGTAAGATCGTGGGTGTAAATCGCCTCGACGGCCTTTCGCTCAGGTGGAAAGTCAAATCGTTGTGTTTGTTTTGCAATACACGCTTTCAGCGCGCATTCGATGACGTAGCCACACAGGTAGTATGCGCCAGAATATCGTTGTGCTTGAAGCAGAGCTTGCGCATCTTTTAGCCTTTCCTGAGTTAGCTTCTGAAAGTCTCCTCTATTCATCAAGGACCTCAAAACTACTTACTCGTGGCCTGTCTTTACAACTGGCATCTCTGTCATTGTTGCCTAAGACATTCCTCTTGTCAAATACTAATATAACGAACCACGAGCAACGAGTCACGAATTTTACTCACCGATGATCTTTACCAGGACTCTTTTTTTTCTTTTGCCGTCGAATTCGCCGTAGAAGATTTGCTCCCACGGGCCGAAGTCAAGCTTGCCGGCGGTTACAGCGACGACTACCTCCCGGCCCATGATGCTGCGTTTCAAGTGGGCGTCGGCGTTGTCCTCAAAGCCGTTGTGCCGATACTGCGAGTGGGGTTTCTCCGGCGCTAATTTTTCGAGCCAGACTTCAAAATCCTGATGAAGCCCCGATTCGTCGTCGTTGATAAAAATGCTGGCGGTAATGTGCATGGCATTACAGAGCACGAAGCCTTCTTTGACGCCGCTTTCCCTCAAGGCTTCTTCGACCTGCGGCGTGATATTGATAAATTCCCGCCGGCTTGCCGTATTGAACCAAAGCTCTTTTCTATGGCTTCTCATAATGTTCTTCTCCCTGAGCGGAAAAAATTAGAGTGCACTTCTTATCGCATCCAACCGTTTCCGGGCTCCGACGTCGGTTGTAAAGAGTTTCTCAAGTGCTTCGCAGGGATAATCGTCACAATGCGCGCAATTCTCAATGCCCTTCTGCCCGGCGCACTTTCTAATCTCGCATTTCCTGCTTGCCGAAAATAGCCTTCCGCCTTCCGTCTTACACCCGTCGCAGTCGGTGACATCCTCCGCCTTCAGATTCTCTTTGTACAGATCGTTGATCTGCCGTGCAATCTGGGCCCTCATTTCACGTCTCTTCCCTGGGTCTTGCTCTCTTGTTGCCAAATAGATGGGGCACCCTTGGCACACCAATCCGCAATAAGAAAGGACTTCGTCCATCTCTTCTCCTGCGATCTGAGCCGAATTATTTCCGCTCCAGTAGCTTTCGATAGACTGTTTCGATGGTATCGACCATTCGCTCCGGGGCGAACTTCTCTTTTACCGACTCCCTGCCGTTCTCGCCCAGTCGCTTTCTTAGACTCTCGTTTCCGATCAATTCCGCGCACGCATCGACCAATTGTGCGACGTTCTTCGGCTCGATGAGCCGGCCCGTGTTTTTGTTGACCACTTCCCGCGCGCCATCGACGTCGAAGGAGATGGCCGGCTTTCCGCAGAGCATGGCTTGCGGCAGCGTGCGGGCCAGACCTTCCCGCAGCGAACAGTGGACGAGAATATCCGACGACTGTATGGCCAGCGGAATTTGGCTCGGCGGCAGCAATCCCGTGAATTTGACCTTCTCCGCCAGGCCCAATTCGCGGACCTGTTTTTTGAAATGCTCTGAAAGATTGCCGTCTCCGACGAACAGCCAGATGCAATTCTCAAACCGCTTCGCGAGCAACTTGGCCGACTCAATAACGTATTCATGGCCTTTGAGCATAAAGAGCCGGGCGATAGTGACAAGCACAATCGCCTCTTCGTCGATTCCATACTTCCGGCGAAAATCCCGCTTGCGCTCCTGCGGAATCGGCTGCAGGAAATCATCTTCCTCGATGGCCGAATAAGCCGTCACGTATTGCTCGGGCCTGCCGATACCCGCCGCGATCGCCTGCGCCGTCATTGCATTCGCGACGCTGATAAAAAAGTCCGTTCGCTTCGCGGCGGCCCTCTCAATCGCAATGTAGAGCTTGTTCAGAACCCGGCTCTGATAGGGATGAAAGGCCAGCCCGTGTATGCTGTGGATGACCGCCGGCACGTTCTCGGCCCATTGTCCTTTCAAAGCGCAGCCGGCAAATCGACCCAATATCCCCGCCTTCGCCGAGTGAGTGTGAACAATGTCCGGCCGCAATTTGCCAAGCAGCTTCTTCATCTGGAAGTAGCCGACGCTGTCGTTCAGAGGATTGATCGCCCGGCGAAGCGCGTCCAGGACCACGACGTTGTAGTTGTAGTGCTGTCCCTTTGTCTGGTTGAACAGCTCGCCTTCAGGGCCTATCGCCGGCCCGGTGATGAGCGTGACATCATGCCCCCGCTGAGCCAGGAGCTTACAGGTGATCAGCGTGTTCTCCTGAGCGCCGCCTAAAATCAAACGAGTTATGATGTGGACAATTCTCATAAATCAGAGGATACAGAATACAGGACACAGAATACAGAATAAGCGATGCACGACCGGCGCCTAATTCCACCAACTTGGCATTTACGTCTCAACTGTTTTTCCTGACCGCATTCGAGTAGGCCGCCAGCAGCTTGGCAACCTCGTCAATCTGCTCCTGAAGCACGTCCGTACCGCCGTAACCTAAGTCATTAGCCAATATCAAGTAATACCGGCATTCTTCGAGCGATCCCTGGGAAATATTCAAGAAACGTATTTTATCCGCCGCCCCGGTCTTCTTGAAACCTTCGGCAATATTAGCCGCAATGGAAACTGAAGCCCGCCTTAGTTGAGAAGTCAAGCCGTAAACTTCTTCCTTGGGAAAACCAGAAGTAAAGCGATAAACCGAAAGCACAAACTGATGTGCCTTTTGCCAGACGATCAAATCCGTAAATCTCTTAGCCGTTTGCTTAGCCATGTGATTCTCCTCGATAAGAAAGATACTGTCTCGAGCATCCTCTCTTCTGTACCCTGCATTCTGTGTTCTGTATTCTGTGTCCTGTGTTCTAATATCTGATCCACATCAGGCACAATCCCTGGGCCGGGGCAAGCGGCCCGGCGGCGGTGCGGGCTTTGGCTTCAAGAATTTCGTTTATCTTTTCCGGCGTCCATCGGCCTACACCGACTTCGACCAGCGTGCCGACGATATTTCGGACCATATTATACAGAAAACCGTCGCCTTCGACATCGACGTATATCCACCCGTCTTTGGCGGCGACCTCACAGCGAAAAATGGTGCGGACGGTCTGCTCGCGTTTGTCTTTTGCGGTGGCAAAGGATTTGAAGTCTTTCGTGCCGACGAGCCGTTGCGCCGCCTGGTTCATCGCGGCGGCATCGAGTTTCTTCGGTATGTGCCAGCACTGATTCAAGCGCAGGACGGGCCGGTGCCCGCCGGTGCAAATCGTATAGCGGTAGAGCTTGCTCTTCACGCCGCCCATCAGGTCGAACTTCGGCGGTGCTTCCTCGGCGGAGGTCACGACGATGTCGCGCGGGAGCCGGTCATTCATTGCACGGGGAAAGTTCTCCGTGGGAATGGGCGAGTCAACCTCGAACAGGGCCGCCTGCCCCAGCGCGCTGACACCGGCATCGGTCCGGCTGGCGCCGTGAACGTGCGTTCGGCTCCCGACGAGATTTGACAGAGCCTCCACAAGCTCGCCCTGAATCGTTTTCTTGCCCGGCTGTATCTGCCAGCCGTGATACCGGCTGCCGTCGTACTGTAGGGTGAGTTTTATACTTCGGACAGCCATTCCTAACCGGTCAGAGCAGCTTCTCCGCAATCTGGACGGCGTTCAGCGCAGCCCCTTTTCGCAACTGGTCGCCGGCGACCCAAATATTGATGCCGCGGTTCTCCGCGATGGATTCATCCTGGCGGATGCGGCCCACAAAAACATCATCCTTGCCGGATGCGTCGATCGGCATCGGGAAACGGTTATGCGCGCGGTCGTCCAGTACGGAAACGCCCGGCGCCGTGCTCAACAGATCCCTGACCTGGTCCGGCGTGATCGGGTCGGTGAACTGAAGATTGATACTCTCGCAGTGCGCGCGGAACACCGGGATGCGAATGCACGTGCAGGTGATGGCGATCGCGGGACAGTCGAAGATCTTCCGCGTCTCCTGGACCATCTTCGTCTCTTCCAGATTGTATCCGTTCGCCCCGAGTGCAGAATTATGGCTGAAAACGTTGAACGCTATCTGATATGGGAACACCGTGCAGGTCGGCTTCTTGCCGGCCAGAATTTCGCGCGATTGCTCCTCCAGCTCGACCATCGCCAATTGACCCGCCCCGCTGGCGGCCTGGTACGTGCTCACGACCATTCGCTTGACGGGATTGGCCTTGTGCAGCGGCCAGACCGGAACAATCCCGATAATGGTCGAACAATTCGGGTTCGCAATGATGCCCTTATTCTCCTTGATTTTCTGGGGGTTGATCTCAGGAACAACCAATGGAACATCCTCATCCATTCGATAGGCCGAGGAGTTGTCCACAACAACCGCACCGGCCTGGACCGCCGCAGGCGCAAATTCTTTGCTCCGTGCCGCTCCGGCACTGAATAGCGCGATGTCAACCCGGCTGAAACTCCTCTTCGTCAGCTCTTCAACGACGTATTCTTTGCCTTTGAACTCGATTTTCTTGCCCGCCGAGCGGCTGCTCGCAAGCACTTTCAGCGAGTCAAACGGGAAATCCCGCTCCTCGATGATCCTCAGAAATTCCTGCCCAACCGCCCCGGTTACTCCTGCTATCGCAAGATTACAACCCATACATTAAAGCTCCTCAGAATTCCGGACTCAAACTTAAGGGCAGTCGGTAAGACTGCCCATTCAGCTTCCACAAAACAGTATTGGGCCATCATACCGCTTCTGTTGCAGAAATACAACAGCCTCCAAGCAATATTTTTCACGCCGTGCCCGCCTGCCGGTGCCCGTTCGCTGTTCGATGTTCACAGACGCATCTCATCCGGGTTCGTTCTTTGCCGGAGGGCCGCCATTAAAGAGGCCGTAATAATGCAGATAAAGACAAAAATCGCCGCCGGCATGGCCGCCTGCTCGCCGAAGTGCTTCAGCGCGAAGAACCAGTCCATGTAGGGTTTCAAAGCCACAAACGGCCCCGGCCGAACATACGCCGCCGCCCCAAACAAAACCACCCATACGGCGAAATACTTCGTATAGAAACCCAATACCTTCTTCAGCATCCCAAAAGTATAAACCCCCACGCTTCACGTGACAATTGTAAACGTCAAACCAGCTTGCATGAGCAAACCGAGCCCGTAAATCTCTTGATTTCTCTCCCTGGGGTGTTATCCTCCTTACATAAAGACGTTTGTATGTGGAGGCTAAATGGCACAGAATTCCAAGATCGAATGGACTGAATCCACCTGGAACCCGGTGACCGGCTGCACGAAGCTCAGTCCGGGCTGTAAGAATTGCTACGCCGAACGCATGGCCCTGCGACTAAAAGCCGCGGGAAGCCCCAACTATGCCAACGGCTTCCGCGTGACCCTTCATCACCACGCCCTTGAGCTTCCTCTGCATTGGAAACAGCCGCGAGCGATTTTCGTCAATTCCATGGGCGATCTTTTTCACAAGGACGTTCCTTTTGATTTCATCTCGCAAGTTTTTGACGTTATGCACCGGGCGCCGCGCCACCGATTTCAAATATTAACCAAGCGATCTGACCGCTTGCTGAAGCTCAGCACCAGGCTCACCTGGCCGCAGAACGTGTGGATGGGCGTTACCGTCGAAAACGCCGATTCTGCTTTCCGGATAGACCACCTCAGAGAAACCGACGCGGCCATAAAATTTATTTCCTTCGAACCGCTCTTAGGTCCGATCCCCGACATCGACCTCGAAGGTATCGACTGGGTCATCGTGGGCGGTGAGTCCGGCCCCAAAGCAAGGCCAATGAAGCCCCAATGGGCCGCTGACATACGCGATCAATGCCTTGCTGCGGGCGTCCCCTTCTTCTTCAAACAGTGGGGCGGCGTCAACAAGAAAAAAGCTGGTCGAACACTCGACGGCCGCACCTGGGATGGTATCCCAGAACAAAAACCACTTCACCACAAAAAGGGAATTGCAGTTGGACAATGTGCTTGACTTCTTCCGAGAGAAGAAACCATGGTCAAGATATAAGGACCTGATTCTTGATTACTACCTTGAACCATACTTGGAAAAGGTAAAAAGATTAAGAAAGCCTATTTTGATTGTCGATTGTTTTGCCGGCCCTGGAGCATTTGACGATAACGAATTAGGAAGTCCCCTGATAATACTGCAAAGACTTCGCAGGCTTCATGAATCCGGCTATGAAGTCACTGGCTTCTTCATCGAGGCTAATAATGAACTCTACGCGAGGCTCGAAGAAAATACTCGTGATTCAACCGTTCCCATAGAGACGCGTTCTGGCAATTTTAGCAAGTTTGTTGATGAGATCTCTGATTTAGCACGAGATCATTCAGTATTTGTTTATCTTGATCCAATAAAACCCAGCCACCTGCTTTTTGACGAGATGCGTTCTGTTTATGAGCAATTGCAGACAGGCCAAAGCGTTGAAGTTCTCATAAATTTTATGAGTTGGGGCTTTCTACGTGGAGTCTGGGGTTCTGTAGGTCATATGATGTCGCTCAAGAAACTCAAGTCAGAACATCCACAGGTTCTTCGTTTTAACCAAATCGCTGGCGGAACATATTGGCAGAGAATTGCTTTTGATGATTCTCTTTCACAAACAGAACGCACTGACAGTCTTGCAGATGGCTACGCAAGTCAGCTTCATCGCTGGTTCAGATATGTACTTACCTATCCAATTCGTGAGAAGTATGAGACTTCGTATCCTAAATACCATTTGGTTTTCGGCTCACGATCTCACCACGCAGTTGATCTGATGAACCGTGCTGTGGTCAAAGCGCGAAGAGAGTTCATTCAAGCCGGCTTCATTGAAGGCTTCTTATTTTCAAATCAACCCGACAAGGAAGTCATTAGACCAGAGGAGATCAAGAAGATAATCGTCGAAACCTGCCGAAAACTCGGGAGGACAGACTGGACAGGTCTCCGAATAAGTGCCACGATTGCTCGGCCGAGCCTGTACACCGATTCGGAATTCAATCAGGCTATCAAACAAGCAATTAAAGATGGTGAAATCGCGAGCGACTGCCCAGGCACAAAAATCCAAGAGAATGCCTCCGTTTGGCCCCGATAAATGGCCTGGGGATCCGGCTTGATCTTTACCCGCCATTTGCAAAGTTCGACTTAGCTCACGCTAAGATGTCTTTGTAGTCGGCGCAGAATTTCTTTCGTTTGCAGGGGGGGCAGTGGGTTCCTCGCCAGATGCCGTCGAATTGCTCCATGACTTTGCCGACTATTGTTCGGTCGTCGGTGATAATGCCGGACTCGAAATTTCTTTTGTGCTCGCTTTTGGCCCCCATGCCGGCGCCGGTCAGATTGGCGCTGCCGGTGTAGGCAAAATCGCCGTCAATAACCACGGCTTTGAGATGAACTCTCGGACACAGGATTCGCTCCATGCCCTTTATCAAATTTGGGTACTTGTCGAAATCCTCACGAAAGGCCGGCCCCGGCTCTTTGGCGTGCAACAGTCGTATCTCCACACGTCTATCCACCAAATCGGACAGGACCTCAAGGAACGGCACCATCCTGCGGCCCTTATCGACATGAAGGTCTTTCAAGTCGGACGTCGCTATCCAAACGAACTTCCGGGCCTTTCCGATTCGCCCGCAAATCACCTTCTCGTAGATATCCCTGTCTGTAATGTACTCAAGCATTCCGATTGAATCCAAAGCTCACCCTTCCACACATCGGCATTCTATTGGCGAACCGTGCGCTACGCAATACGACATGTGTACTCCGGGGGCAATAAAAGATTGAACGAAATCGGGAAACGAATGGTGTTAGCGAAAAAGTCCAAGACGCGGTTTCAGGTGAGTTACCGCCGCTACTTGGATTTCTTGAAAGGCTGTGTTTTAGGCTCTTCTTCGGGATCGGTCTGGGGTGTTTCTTCCTGCTCGGCCTTGGGTTCTTTCTCCTGCTGCTTCTCGGCCGCCTTTTTCTCGGCTTTTTCACGCTGGATCGCGTCGTATATTTCTCTGCGATGGACCGGTATATCCTTCGGAGCCGTTATACCGAGACGAACCTTGTCCCCACGAACATCAACGATAATGATTTCGACATTATCGCCGATCATAATCGACTCATCTCTTTGTCTGCTCAGAACCAACATTGCTAACTCCTTTTGTCGGCTGGCCTTACTATGCTATACTTTACGAAAAACTCCGGCCAACTGTTCGTCCTTTTCGCTCCTTAACGGCCTCTATATGCCATTATTTCATAAATACTTAGCTCAAAAACAGCATCCTGCCAACGAATCATTAACACAATATATTTCGGCTAATTCTCAGACCGAAAACAGACAATTGCCGTTTTTTGGGCGGGCAACTACATTGTTTTTCACTGTTCTACGCTTATAAATGTCTTAAATATATGGTGTTATGCAAATTCAGAGGGTCAAAAAAAAGATGTGCCGATTTTGCCGAACGCGGCTGATTCCGCCGTCAAACCTCGTATTTTCGCCAGTAGTCATACCTCGCAGCCATCCAGTAGCCGGCAATGGAACCGAGCGTTCCAAAAGCCACCATTTGAACAGGCAATATGGAGACAATTGCGTTCGAGAAGAAAGCCGCAGGCCAGTTCTGAGCAAGATACTGCACCTGATTCTCATAAGAACTTATAGCAAAAGCAGTTACGAAAACACTGGAGATCGTTGGCCAGATGTATCCGACATTGAGGAACTTTCGGACTGCGAAAGCGGCAAGCCCGTAGGAAACTAACACGGCAAACGCGAGCTGTCCGAGGGCCGGCTGGGCCACAACCGAGCCGAAACGATCATCAGGTAATCGGACATCCTGGGCAAATATTTTGATACAGAAATGCGCCACCAGGGCTGAAGCGGCCAGCGCGATTATAGCGTTTAAGTACTTTCCAGAACCTGCTTTAGATTCCTTTTTGTCCTGGCTTGCCTTCTGACTTGACAGGATTTTGCGGCACAAGAGCGGCCCGGCAAACCCGGCAGCAACAACGACCAGCCAAAGAACCGGCTGCCACTTGAACGACTGGAGAATCGCCTGGCGCTCGGCGGCGGTCGCATTTACCTGCATCAGAGCAGCCATGCCGCCGGAACGCACCGCCCAAACAGCCAAGCCGAATGGGGCCGCCAGGATGGCGATTTCCCGGTCGTACGGCCGGGAAACAAAATAGGCCATAACGCCGGCGAGCAATGCCAGGACCAATAAAATAAATGCACCAGTTTGGCTTACGGCCCCGGTCGTCTCAGACGGCGCCGTCAGCGGCCAAGCCAGAATCCCTATCAAGACCGTACCGATACCCGCGGCAGCAGCGATTCTCAGTTTCATTGCCCAGGATAATTCCATAGTCAGGCTTCCTTAATTACGCCGGTGATAAAGTACCACCCAAGCCCGTGCAGGTCAACAGCATATTGCTCCCGCGCCCTCTGCGTCACATTTCGCTCTTGTGCGGATAGTCCTTTCGGCGTCCTGCCGCCTTATCCATCCCAAGGTGCCTCATGCGATTTAGCTCCCATCGGCTGGATGTCTCGCCTCGCTCAATATCACACTTCCCGGCAGCAGAGTTTCAAGAGACTTCGCTGAAACTGCCGATGTAGGCATAGCAGCAAAGCCACGTCGTACACATGGGTCAGACGTTCCTGTGTCCGCCACCTGCTTGTGCGAGCAGGAGTTTTTTCTTTGTGCGGACCGTTTTCCGTGGTACACTGTGCGAAGATTTGTTTGAGGAGCAAAGGGTGCAGAAAGGATGCTATGAACCAGCCAAATACGCAAACCTATGAGGCGGACTCCTGCCTGCAGGCAAATGCTCGCGGGCCAGCAGGCAGCACCGTCAAAAGATTGGGATTAGCTCACAAAAGATTTCACTTCATCGGCGCCGGCGGTGTCGGGATGAGCGGGCTGGCGCAGCTTCTGATGAAAAACAGTGCGGCGGTCACGGGATCGGACCAGATGTCCAGCGAGGCCACCGAAAGCCTTCGCCGGATGGGGGCTGATATAAAGATCGGCCACAGCGTCGGGAACCTCCGTCCCCAGACCGATGCGGTCATCGTCTCGGCGGCGATCAGAGAAGATAACCCGGAATTGAAGCTCGCACGAGAGCGAGGGCTTAAGGTCTATAAGTATGCCGAGATGTTAGGCGAGCTGATGAACCGCTATGAGGGCGTTGCCGTCAGCGGCACCCACGGCAAAAGCACAACGAGCGGGTGGCTTGCCTATTTGCTCAAACAGGCCGGCGTCGATACGAACTTCATCATCGGAGCCGGCATCAGGCAGTTGGGCACCTCTTCCGGCGTGGCGGACAGCAAGCTCTTTGTGGCCGAGGCCTGCGAGTACGACAGGAGCTTTCTGAACCTCAAGCCCAGAATCGCCTGTATCCTGAATATCGAGCAGGACCATCTGGACTACTACAAGGATGAAGATGAGATCGTGGAAGCCTTCGGCGAATTTGCCCTCGGCACAAAGCCACACGGCGTCATCATCGCCAACGGGCAGGATGCGAATGTGGCAAAAATAATGGCGGACCCCCACTGGCGCGAGACGGACAGCCTGGTCCACTGGGAGACCTTCGGGCTTGATGAGAATTGCAGCTTCTACGCCAAGAACATCACCCTGAAGGGCAGGCTTCCCGCCTTTGAGGTCTATCGGGACGGCAGATTCATGGGACCGGCACGAATTTCCGTTCCGGGCCGTCACAACATCATGAACGCCCTGGCGGTCGTGGCCATGGCGATCCACCTCGGGCTGGATGCCGAACGAATACTTGAATTGCTGCCGGACTTTACCGGCATGGACCGCCGGCTGATGTTGAAGGGGCAATTCGGGCAGATTACAGTTCTCGACGACTACGCCCACCACCCGACGGAAATCCGGGCGTCGCTGGCGGCGATCCGCCAGAGGTACCGGCCCCAGCGACTCTGGTGCGTTTTTCAGCCGCACCAGTACAGCAGAACAAGATTTTTGCTTGATGATTTTGCAGAAAGCTTTAAGCTTGCCGATGTAACAATAGTGCCGGAGATTTATTTTGTCCGGGATTCGGAATCGGCCAAAACAGAGATTAACGCCCAGATCCTGGTCGAGAGAATGCGGTCGCGTGGAACGCAGGCTTTGTTTATCGAAAGTTTCGAGGCCATTTGCGATTATCTCAAGAGCAACGTAAGCAGCGGCGAATTGGTGGTCACCATGGGCGCAGGCGATATTTGGAAGGTGGCAGATGGATACCTTTTGTGGCTTGGAGGGCATCGTTGAGACAAACTATCCGCTGGCCAAGCAGACGTGGTACGGCCTTGGCGGCCCGGCTGATTATTTTATCAGGCCGAAAACGATTGAGCAGCTCAAGAAAGTTGTCCAACGGTGCAACGAGAATGGAATTCGGATTTACGTCATGGGTTTCGGCTCCAACCTGCTTATCAATGACGACGGCCTGCGCGGCGCCGTGATAAAGCTCGAGGCCGAACCCTTCACGCACGTCGAGTTCAAGGGCCAGGAGGTCACGGCCTGGGCGGGGGCGGAATTGAGCAAGCTGGTCTTAACCTGCGTGGAAAAAGGACTCTCAGGCGTCGAGGCCCTGACAGGCATACCCGGCTCGACGGGCGGAGCGGTAAGGATGAATGCGGGCGGCAACTTCGGGGATTTCGGCGCCGTGGTAGAGACCGTCACGCTGATGGATAAGGCCGGCAACGTCTTTGAAAAGAGCAAGCCGGAGCTGGTATTCGATTACCGCCAAACGAATATTACGGCAAAATTCATCCTCAACGCACGGCTGAAACTGAACGCCGCCGACCCGGAACAAATCATGCGGACGGTCAAAGAAGTCTGGATTTACAAGAAGAACAGTCAGCCGTTAAAAACGAAAAACGCGGGCTGCGTATTCAAGAATCCCCGAGGGGTCTCGGCCGGCGCCTTGATCGACAGGGCCGGGCTGAAAGGGCTGCAGATTGGCGGGGCCGTCGTCAGCGACAAACACGCCAATTTTATCATCGCCGAAGATGGGTGCACCAGCCGCGACGTGATGAAACTGATAGAGGCCGTAAAGCAGAAAGTCAAAGAACAATTCGACGTCGAGCTGGAGCTTGAAATCGAGATTTGGTGACAAGAGGTTGGATGCTCGCCGCCGGCGCGATCGCCGGCCGAGAACCCGGCCTTCAAAGTGAAATGACGTACCGCTGTGCCCAGGGTGATGGATTTTTCTCCTTTGGCTTAGATTTGAGCTTTTGCAAAATTGAAGTTAGGCATACTTTTGGAAAGAAAAAATCTTCTCTTTCGATTTTTTCTTTCTAAAATACGACGCGCAACGTTTGACTCGACAATATGTTACGATACGGTGCCCGATTATTTCAGAAAATCGGGTTTCACGATTTTCTGAAATAATATATGCCTAACTTCAATTTTGCAAAACTCTTATTAGATCTGAACTGGCGGCCCGTCCGGCTCAGAACGATTGGCGGCCCTACGTGAACAATAGTGGACTTGGAAATAGTGAATAGAAAACTAAAAGTAGCCGTCCTTTCCGGCGGCATCGGTACAGAGCGAGACATCAGCCTTCAAAGCGGCACGTGCGTCGCCGAGGCGCTGGAAGAAGCCGGCTTTCGCGTGGTCGCCGCCGACATTCGACCCGATAACCTTGAGATACTGGAAGACGGCGGCGTCGATGTGTTCTTTCCCGCGCTGCACGGCACATTCGGCGAAGACGGCCAGCTCCAGCAGATACTGGAGGACAGATCGCTTCTCTACACGGGCAGCGGGCCGGCCGCGAGCAGATTGGCGTTTGACAAATTGGCAAGCAAGAAGCTCTTTGACCGCGCGGGGATAGCCACACCCAGCGCCATCGAGTTCAGCCCCGAAAGTGACGTGCGGCAGCTTGAAGAGCAACTGCGGCATTTTTCTGCGGACAGATACGTCGTGAAACCCGTCAGGCAGGGAAGCAGCGTCGGCGTCCGTATGGTCTCGACGCCGCACGAAGCGATCGCCGCCGCACGGGAAACATTCGGCCGGTTCGGCGACTGCATGATCGAAGAATACGTTCCGGGCAGAGAAGTCACCGTAGGTATCTTATGCGATCGGGCCCTGCCGATCATTGAAATCCGAACGCGAAGCGCCTTCTACAACTACCACGCAAAATATGTTGACGAACAAACGGAGTACCTCTTCGACACGATTACGGATCCTGCTGTGGCCGCCGGTGTCAGCCGGGCTGCCGTCGATTGTTTCATCGCGCTCGGCTGCCGGCACTTTGCAAGGATTGATTTCATCCTGAGCGGTGAGCAAATCCCGTACGTTCTGGAGGCTAATACGATCCCCGGCTTTACAAGTCACTCACTTTTGCCCAAAGCCGCGGCAAAAATGGGTCTGTCCATGTGCGATTTGTGCGCGAAAATCGTCGAGGCAACGTATTCGTCGCCGGCGCGGCGGCCCGTGTTAGAACAAGATGCGACATGATGATAACCGGCAAGAAAAGAAAAAAAGGCAAAGCTGAGAGAATCTCGTTCAGGCCCGGCCCCCTGGGAAAAAGGACAAGACAGCGAGCGCACTGGGTCGGTCCGGGTTTGGCCGGTGTTGTAAAAGTGTTTATAGTCGTCGGCGTCCTCTGCGGGATAGTTATCACCCTTATCCTCCTGGAGAAATACGTGTCCAGGACTGTCCCGGCCCCGGAAGCCGCGGTGGAGCTGGAGCTGGCGGGCGTCCCCGCCTGGGTCAACGAGCAACTCAAAGAAAAAGTCTATGCCGCCGCACAAGGCAAGGGCGAGCGTCCAAGGCTCGACGAAGACACGGCTTTATCGGTCCAGCGCAACCTCGTCCGGCAGGTGGTATGGCTGGACAACGTCAGGGTGCGGACCACGCCCGATTGCCTCCGCGTCGAGGGACGGTGGCGAAAGCCCGTGGCGCTGGTCCAATCAGGTCCGGCCAAGTTCTACGTGGACGGCGAGCAGGTCGTGCTCGATTTTGTGCCGATAACGAGTTTGCCCATCGTGGAGATAAGAGGGCTGCCGGCGACGACGAAGACGCCGCCGCTCGGCGAAGTCTGGCAGCGCGAGGACCTGGCCGCGGCCATAGCGATACTCAACCGGCTCGACCAGATGGACAGGTCCCTGACGCCGGATAAGCCCTTGCTCTATGAAATCGACCGCATCGACGTCGGCAATTTCAACGGCCGGGAGAACAAGAACAGCCGCCATCCGCATATTGTCCTTTACGCAAAAGACGATACCGAAATTACGTGGGGAGCGGAAGTGGGCAAATGGCAGCAGCATCTGGAATCTACGGACGAGCAGAAATTAGCCAAGCTTTACGGCTATTACAAGCAATACGGCACGCTCTCCGGCGGCGCAAAGTACATCAATCTGCGTGACCCGCGGGACAAAATCCCCCTGCCCATCGACCGATACTAAGCTCCCGTGAAACTGTTCAATGCCGTCGCCAGGTCCGTATAGCGATAAGGAACCTGGAATTCCGTGCAAAGCGACTTGAGCCGCTCCAGGGCCGATTCACTCAGTCCGCTTTGAAAATCCGGATCGCCATTGCAGCAGAAAATTCTGCAGCCGGCAAAACGATGCTCGTAAATGTCACATTTGCCATCCACGTTGTATGGACACCGGCTTCCGGGCATCGGTCTGATGTTTTCGCAGCCTGAACGTCCAGCCAGATAGATAAGCTCCGGCGGCGTAATAAACAAGCGGTGGTCAAACCCGTCGAAATCGCAGCAGTTGCCGCAGGACTTGCACGCCCCGGCTGAATCGCTGCGCCGGCGGACCTGAACGTCCAGCCAGTCATAGATTTCAGCTACTCTCTTGAGGAGCCGGCTGTTTATTCCGCATCCCGCCGCCATTCTTTGCCCCTTTTGATTTCTTCTATCTCCTCGACGCTGTAGAGCCTGCCGCGATTGATACCGGGACACTTTTGCGCTGCCTTGTTCCAGGCGCCGGGGCTGGACAGATTTTCGGGCCAGAAGGGCCAGCTCCTGCACTGGCTCGGCCGAACGGCATAAATCATACATTCTCTCCGGCCGGCGCTGTTTTGCAGGAATATGCAGTCTTTGGTCGTCTGATGTTCGATAATCGTGGTTCGCAGACCAACGCGCCTGAGATATTCCCGCCGCACCCACCCTACCGTCAGCTTCAGGAAATCAGCAATGATTTCCATCTCCGGCCTGGTCACCCAGATATACCCCTCCCCCGGCCCCGAGCAGCATCCGCCGCACGCCTGACACTCAAAGTGCAGGCCAGCAACATACCAGGATGCACTTTTCGTTTTTGAACTCATGTCATGTAGAAATGTGTGCACTTAGTTTTTTTCCAGCCACGCTGCAATTTGAGCGACAAATCCTTGAGCGGCTTCAGTCGCACGGCGGGCATCATCTTGCGATATTGAAAACATAGGCTCATAGTCACCCAATTGTCTCTCATCAAAGATGACGTTCAGATCTTTGCCCATCTCTTTTTCAAAGATCCCCGTTTTCACAAAATACCGACCGAAAGCGGAAATAACAGCTTTGTGCGAAGAAAAAGTCATTCCTTTTTTGAGCAGCGCAGCCTGCGCCGCATAGAACATGGCATAATATGCCCTCGAAACAGCGGAGTCATAATCGGCGTCCTGGATCAATAGCTCCGCGCTCCGCAAATATCTGCCGGCTTTTTCGATAAGTTTTTGAATCTGGCTCATACGGCCTGACCTTCCTTGCGAACGTTTATAAGGATGGGACTCTGGACTTTCTCAAAATCCATCTCGGAGACCGGATAGACCATTATCAAAACATCATGCTCAAGATTAAGCTCTGTGAATATGTCAGCCATTCGCCGGATCTCTTCGCAGGGATCAACCGATCCTGCCAACACGACGGCCAGATCAATGTCCGAATGCTCATCATTGCCCTGGCCCCTTGCGTAAGAACCGTACAGGACAACCTTCTTGAGGCGAGCACCGTAAAGCCCGGCAATCTGCCGCTTGAATTTTTTAAGTATAGGTTCTATTTCCATATTGCATCTCTTGACATTATAGTCGAATATCGAAACCCGAAATATCCAAACATAGTCAAATCATCATTCCTGCGAAAGCGGGAATCTATTCATTCTAACAACAATCGGTATGTACAGCACATCTTAGCCAAGTAAACATTGTTCAAACAGCCAATTATCCTGACAATCCAATGGTGTTCCACGTCGGCATCGTAGCTTTGACAATAACATGTATCAGGACAGAAACATCGGTCTTGTCTGCGGCACGAAGCAGCGTGTGAGTTTTGACATTTACTGATGTCACGAGTTTATCATTCTCTAATAACTCAAACTGACCGATTTTCGTTGTCATTCCTTCGGCAAGCTCAGGACGGCGGCTAAGCCGGAGGCGAAGCATCTGGGCAGCGAACTGATTATTCGCAAGCCAGATTCTTCGCTTCACTGCGTTTCGCTCAGAATGACAAGTTTCGCCCTGTGCCTGTACAACAAGAACTTGCGAACACCCTTGCATTCGAGTCGGTCAGTTTGAGTAAGATAGAACTCCATACAAAATTCTATACCACTATGCCAAAATTCTTCCTACTGCTATTTTTGACCTTATCATCTGGATTCCTGCTTTCGCAGGAATGACAGAGAAAATCGCAAAACGGCGTTTTCATTTCACCATTTCAGGACGGCTCCCGTGTCGGCGCTGGTGGCCATGGCGGCGCATTTGGCCAAACGGGCGTTGGTTACCGAAGCTTGCGGTGCTATTTTTATTTGCCGGGCCGCCAAGTACTCATCACCTCATCGCGCATCACAACCAGGAGCCCACGCCACTGACCGGCAGAAAATTGTCCCATCGCCTGAATCACACGTTCGTTAATCTTGCGGCTATTCGGCTTACGCAGAGACACAATCAGGATACCGTAGTGTTCTTTGTCGCGGTAATGTGCGAAACCTCGGTCTGTCGTAATCAGTAATCGTTTTTCTTGGCAGGCTTTATTCCAGAGAAATTCATCTGATCTTCCCTGGTCTGAGGTGCCGCGAACATCGGTTACATCGTGGTTCATCTTGCGGAGCTGTTGCACACTTATCAGAGGGATATTTTCGTCCACGAGTATTTTCATGTCTCGTTGTCATCCGATAGGCGTAATCTGTTCTTCTGCAAGAGAAGCGGCATAAGCCAGAGCTGCAAGAATATCACCGCGCTTAAGGGAAGGATATTCCTTTAGAAGGTCTTCAATTGCGTCTCCATTGGCCAGCATGCCGACGACTTGATGAACAGGAATGCGTGTGCCTTTGATGCAGGCCTGTCCATGACAGATATTTGGGTCGATTATGATTCGCTCATTCATGCTGTTTGCTCCAAAATTCGGCAGACCTGCTAATCTGAGGAAACCACCTGCCGTTAATCATACACAAATCTTATCAAAACATTCCAGCAAAATTCAGATTCTGCCGCCGTTAATCCAGGACAGTATGCAGCATCAGACTCGAAATTCCAGGACGGCGCCGGTGTCGGCGCTGGTGGCCATGGAGGCGTATTTGGCCAGGCAGCCTTGGGTTATCTTCGGTTTTGGCGGAGTCCAGGTCTTTTTGCGGTCGGCAAGCTCCTTATCGGAGAGCTTCACACTGATTTTGTTTTTCGGGATGTCTATTTCAATGATGTCGCCGTCTTTTAATAAGCCTATGGGTCCTCCGACCGCGGCTTCGGGGCTGATGTGGCCGATGCAGGCGCCTCTCGTTCCGCCGCTGAAGCGGCCGTCGGTGATCAGGGCTACGGATTCGCCTAAGCCGGCGCCCATGATGTAGCTTGTGGGGCTGAGCATCTCCTGCATGCCGGGTCCGCCCTTCGGGCCTTCACAGCGAATGACCACGACATTGCCCTGTTTGACCTTTCCGGCCAAAATACCGGCGCAGGCCTCTTCCTGGCTCTCGAAGATAACCGCCGGGCCCGTATGCGTGAGCATTGCGGGGGCGACCCCTGCGGTCTTGACGACGCAACCCTTGGGAGCAAGGTTGCCCTTCAGAATCGCCAGGCCGCCGGTCTTGGAATACGGATTGTCGAGCGGGTGGATGACCTCCGTATTCTTGATCTGGGCCGCGGCGATGTTCTCGCCGAGCGTCTTGCCGCTCACGGTGGGGCAGTCAAGGTTCAGCAGGTTCGGGATTCTCCTGATCTCACTGAGGATGGCACTGATGCCGCCGGCGGCGTCAACGTCCTCGACGTGATATTTGCTCGATGGCGCCACCTTACAAATGTTGGGGCATTTAGCCGAGATCGCGTTGATGCGTTCGAGGTCGTATTTGACGCCAGCTTCATTGGCGACCGCCAGCGTGTGCAGGACGGTATTCGTCGAGCCGCCCATCGCCATATCCAGGACAAGGGCGTTATCCAGCGATTTCTGGCTGATTATGTCCAGAGGCTTGATGTCCTTCTCAATAAGGGTCATAATCTGTTTGCCCGTTGCCTTGTAAAGCCGCTGGCGCTTCGGGTCAATGGCAAGGATCGTGCCGTTGCCGGGCAGGGCCATTCCAATCGCCTCGCAAAGACAATTCATCGAATTGGCCGTGAACATTCCCGAGCAGCTTCCCTGTCCGGGACAGCCTTTGCGCTCAAGCTCCTCCAACTGAGCTTCGTCGATCTTGCCCGCGTTGAATCCGGCGACGCCTTCGAATATACTGATCAGGTCAACGGTTTTTCCGTCGGCCGTCCTGCCCGCGGCCATAGGCCCGCCGGAGACGAAAATCGTCGGGATATTCAGCCTGACGGCGGCCATCAACATGCCGGGGATGATCTTGTCGCAGTTGGGGATGCAGACAAGGCCGTCAAAGCAATGCGCCCGCGCCATCGTCTCGACGGAATCGGCGATGATTTCGCGCGAGGCCAGAGAATACTTCATGCCGGTATGGCCCATGGCGATCCCGTCGCACACCGCGATGGTATTGAACTCAAAGGCGGCCCCGCCCGCCCTGCGGATGGCGGCCTTGACCACCTGGGCAACCTTGTTGAGGTGAACGTGACCCGGCACGATCTCGCAGAAACTGTTGGCAACACCGATAAACGGCTTATTAATGTCGGCATCACTGAGACCGCAGGCGCGAAGCAAACCGCGATGCGGCGCCCGTTCAAAACCCTTCTTCACTGTGTCGCTTTTCATAATCCGGCATCTCCCAATGTACTGAACAGAGTCATTCAAAAACGTGAAAGTCTCATTGTAACCGCCGGCGGTGCCCGAATAAAGAAAAATCAGTTGTTTAAGGCAAGATGAAACGTATAATAAACGCCGCAAAACATTACATAATCTGCATACGCATGAGTGTCTCAGTAAAGTGTACATGGGAAATCCCAGCTAAGATAAGGAAAAAGCATGAATGCCAGAAAATGCAAAAAATGCGGACAGGAGTTTCAAAAGTGGGTAGAATTTTGTTCCAATTGCGCAGAACCCATGGAAGGTTATTCACGGCCGGCAGGATTCTGGATCAGGGTAGGTGCGAGCATTATCGATTCTCTGATATTTATCCCGATCATGATTCTGAGCTTCTGGAATGTGTTTTCACTCAAAAGCACGGCCGTGTTAGTTTTGATAAGCCTGCCGGGGCTCATATATAAGCCTTTCATGGAATCATTTTTCGGGGCGACACTGGGCAAGATGTCTTGTAAGATCAAAGTCATTGACGATGACGGCAACAAGCTCTCTTTATTCAGCGCGTACATTCGTTTCTTCCCGTTCCTCTTGTCGGCCGGCGTCGCCCTGGCAGGTCAACTTATTTTATTTTCGTCACCCCAGTTCCAATCAGTCACATCATGGATAGAACTCGGTCAAGCGCAACAGGGGAGTCTCCTGGGTGTGATTAGTTATCCTGTGAATGCACTTATTTTGATCGACTGCGTTGTTGTTGCATTTACCTTCAGAAAATGTGCATTGCACGATATGATGGCAGAATCTTTCTGTGTTTATAAGGAGCCATAGAAACTCTGCTCTGAACTGTCTGGGCCTGCCAGGTAAGGTATGTAAACTCTACAAGGCTTACGGGAGAATATATAATGAAGCAGATCAGAATATTCGGTTTCGCAGCAAGTCTCGTGCTTTTCGTGCTGCTGTTGACGGCTGGTTGCGCTAATCTTTCCAGGCAAGTGCCCCAAAACAAGGTCGAGCCCCGGGAGCAACCATCGGCTCCGAAGCTGGCGTTGAAGCTCACCGCCGGGGATTCAGCCACCTACAGAATAACCAGAGAGAACGACAAGAGCGTTGAGTGGGAGGGCCCCGCTGAAAGCAAGCCGAAACAGTTCACCGGCGGCCATACCGGCAACGGAATGGAGATGACCTTCACGCAGCACGTTCAAAGCATAAATGGCACAGGCAATGCCGTGGCAAAGATCACGATCAAGGAGTTGAAGTATCTGGCAAGAGTCAGAGACAACGTCGTTCTGGACTTCGACAGCTCGAGAGAAAAAGACATGGGCAGTCCTCTGGGCAAGCTCATCGGGCAAAGTTACACAATAGAGCTCACAGCTTCCGGCCAGGTTTCAAAGGTGATCGATGCCGACGATGCCCGAGCCGCCGTGCAGGGCGACTCCTCGGCGCACAAGGCGGCCGCTAACCTGCTTTCCGCCGACACCATCCGGGAAATGCACGCGGTTTCCGCCCTGCCCCCCGCCGGCAAAGACCGATTGCACACCGGCGAAAGCTGGAGCAGCATAGAGAGCTTTTCTTTCGATCTGATGGGGGCCAAATCGTACGAGAAAATCTACACGCTCAAGGAAATTCAAGAGACCGGGAATCGCCGGGTTGCGATAGCCCGGATGGAGGCCGTGCCCTCGGCGGAAAATGCCAAGGAGCTGCACAAAGAACAGGGGTCGCCTTTCTTCTCAAACATGTTTGACAATACCGAAACCTACACGGGAGAGCTAAAGCTCGATTTGACCAGCGGCAAAATAGAACAATGGCGTGAAGAGCTGCGGATAGAATGGTTTATCGTCGATCCCAATCCACAAGACAAGCAACAGCCTGCTGCGCTGAAGATGATGGCTGCTCGTCTCCACAGCATCGAGAGAATTGACTAAGAGCGCCGCATCGTTCGCGGCTCACAAGCTGTCGTCTATGAACGTGTTTGAAAGGGACAAAGTTGAAAACGGCGCCAATCATTATGACGGCCGTCGTTCTGACCGTTCTGGCAGGGTGTGAGCCGACAGCCGGTGACAGAGGGCCATCGCACGCAGAAAAAGAGCTTTTGACCGTGGACTTCCGGGACGGCCGGACCCTGCGATACAAGTTTGTCTCCAGCCGCGAAATAACGGTTGGCTGGGACACATCTGAAGAAGCAGCCATATCGGGCAAACGCGCTGCGGAAAAATCCTCCGAGTCGATGGAAATGATCGTGTCCTATACGCCCGCAGAGATAAACCCCTACGGATTGACGACCGTCAAGGCGACCTGCGAATCGGTGAAAGTGGCGCGCAGCAAAGGGCCGGGCCGGGATGCGGCCGAAAGCTTTGCCGGCAGAACCTTCACGCTCGCCGTCGGACCCACGGGCAAAATCGAGGATTATTCTCAATTAGATGAGTTAACCAAGGACGCCGGCAAAAAAGCGTTCCGGGCAAACACCGATCAGGGCAGGATCAAGGAGCCCGACATGATAAATGATTTTGTCGCAAGCCAATGGTTTCTGTGGGACGCGGTTGCCAGTATTGAAGAACCCTCCAAAGGAATCGCGGTGGGGCAAAGCTGGCGGTCGAAACTTTCGGTGCCGGCTCCGATGGTGATGCGAAAAGCCAGGGACGTCACCTACAGGCTCGACGAAATCCGGCAGAGCGAGCAAGGCCGGCTCGCCGTGATAAGCAGCTCGTACCGCCCGGCGGACTCGGCCCCGCGCGATTGGCCGATACCGTATTCCGGAACGTTCCAGGTGGCCGGCCCCTTCGGATTTTACAGAAACTATCAGGTCCTCGATTTGCAGGGCCGGGGCGAGGAGCTGTTCAATATCGACGCCGGCAGGATAGAGCGATGCAAGCAGCAGTACCAGCTCCAGCTAAAGGCCTCTTTGCTGCTGCCTCTTGCCGGTGTAAGTCCAAAGATAACAATCGACCAGAATCTGACAATGACGCTCCTTGAGGATTAGCAGGCAGGTGATAAGAAAGAGATAGGCATGATGGACCGCAAGAATTTGTGGGCGCCGTGGCGCATCGGATACATACAGGGCTTGAGCAAGGACCCCCTTTCTGCGAAAGCAGAGAACGGCTGCTTCATCTGCAATAATCTTGCGAGCCCGCAGGATGACGACAAGAACCTGGTGCTGTGGCGGGCGGGAAAGAACATCGTGATTCTGAATCGCTTCCCCTACAACAACGGCCATCTGCTGATCGCCCCGGCCCGGCACATCCCCGACCTTGCCGACGCCACCGACGAAGAGCTTATGGAAATGATCAAGCTAGTCCGGGAATCGCAGAAGGCGCTGTCCCTGGCGATCAAGCCGCACGGCTTCAACGTCGGCATGAACTTCGGTCGATGCGCCGGAGCGGGACTGCCGGGACACCTGCACATCCACGTCGTCCCCCGATGGACCGGCGACACGAATTTCATGGCTGTATGCGATGGCACCAATGTCATCAGTCAAAGCCTGACCGAGCTGCTCGATCTGCTCAAGCAAGTCAGCACAGAAAACCACCTGCCCCACTTATAGAAGTGTGCAATCTCATGAATATCGAATATCGAACAAGGAATGTCCAATGATGAAGTAAACGCCACACAAGGAGAGAGACCTAATTTGTTACTTCGACATTCGATATTCGTTATTGGATATTCATTAGCGCCAGGCGTCGAACGCCGAGGAAGGTACGAGATACGCTTCACGAGATCTGTCCTGAGCGCAGTCGAAGGATACGAGTATGCCCGAAGAGCTGAGCCGTTATGCCGTGACTGAAATCACTAGCCGGGGCCGGGCCGTCTCCGAAAAGCCACACCCGTACCGCTCGGACTTCGAGCGCGACCGCGACCGCATCATTCACTGTTCTGCGTTCCGCCGGCTCGAAGGCAAAACCCAGGTCTTCACCCCCGGCCTGGACGACTACTACCGGACACGCCTGACCCACAGTATCGAGGTCGCACAGATAGGAAGGACCATCGCCAAAGCACTTCGCCTGAACGAAAGCCTCACCGAGGCGATATGCCTGGCGCACGATCTGGGGCACCCGCCCTTCGGCCACGCCGGCGAAAAAGTGCTCAACGATTTGATGAGTGAATCCGGCGGATTCGAGCATAACCGCCAGGCACTGCGGATTGTCGATTTGCTCGAACATCCGTATCCGGGTTTCATGGGTCTGAATCTGATGTACGAGACGCGGCTGGGCTTAGCCAAACACCGGAGCACGTACGATAAACCGCAGGGCGAGGCGTTCGCCGAGCGGAACTGCTCGCTGGAAGGGCAGATTGCCGGCATCGCCGACCGCATCGCGTACAACTGCCACGACCTCGAAGACGGCATGCGCGCCGGGATCATCGGCAGTGAGCGATTGAGAAGCGTGCAGATTTTCGCCGAAGCACAAAACCAAGTAAACGCCGAGGCAATCCAGGACCGGACGATCCGCAGAACGAGAACCGCAAAAGCAATTATCGACAAGCTCGTCGGCGACTGTCTCGAAGCAAGCAAGAAAACTCTTGCAGAGGCGCATGTGACAAGCATCGACGACATCTACGCCAGAAGCGAGAACCTGATTGTGCTCTCAGCCGAAAGCGACGCTGAGCTCGCCGAGCTGGAAGAATTCCTGATGCAGAACTTCTACATGCACGAATCGCTCCTTGAGACGGCGGAAAAGGTCAAAGACTGGCTTGAGCGGCTTCTTGAAAGGCTCTGCCAAAACCCGGAACTGATGCCGGGCTACTTCCAGCGGTTTATACCGCAGCAGGGCCTCCAGCGAACGGTCTGCGACTACATCGCCGGCATGACCGACAGGTTCTGCCTCAAAATGCTCGACGATATTTAGCCACAGATTTCACAGATTTCACGGATTCATTTCCCACTGCACAGTAGGCAGAGAACGCAGAGAGAATAGATCTTGTAGGGTGGGCCTTGGCCCACCGATCAAAGCTGTTGTGCGTTGTCATTCCGAGCGGAGCGAAGCGCAGTCGAGGAATCTATCAAAAAAACTTATCGCGAAGCGATATCAAATTTAATTCCACAATTCCGGGACAGAGTAGTGACAAATGGATTTACAGGAGATTCGAGAAGCCCTGCGGCGTCAGCCGTTTGAGCCTTTTAGTATTCGTCTGGCGGACGGGCGGTCGCTGGCCGTCCCGCCTCCGGATTTCACCAATCCGCACTGGAATGGGAATCCGTGTACCATGTGTCGATGGCGGTCTCGACTTCGGCGCGGGTTTTGGCCTTCACGAGGGACAGCAGCGCCGGCTTGCGCGTGGGGTGACGGCGGGCGTAGCCGGCAAGGAACTTGCGGAACCTGCGGACCGCATCCCTTTCAGGATAATCCTGCAGGATTCGCCCGAAATGTTCGAGCATGACCAGCCGCTGATCAGATAGATCGGGCGGAGGAGGAATGGGGCGGTTCTCCCACGCGCATCGCAGGTCGCGGAATATCCAGGGATTGCCGACCGCGCCTCGGGCGACGACAAAGCCGTCGAGGCCGGTCTTTTGCATCAGCTCGACCGTGGCGGCCGGATCGAAAACGTCGCCGCTGCCGATGATGGTCGCGTGCGAGAAGCGGCTCTTTACTGCGGCCGGGAGGTCCCAGTCGGCCTTGCCGCGGTAGCGCTCCGAGACGGTGCGGCCGTGAATAACGAGGGCATCGACGCCCTGCTCGATCGAGCGGGTCACGATCTCCCAGAAATAGTCCAGCGACTGAGGTTCATGATCAGCCCCGATGCGGAGTTTCATCAGGACGGGGCAGACGATGGCATCGCGAACCGCCTTCAGGATATCGATGACCGTGTCCGGGTCGTTAAGCAACGCCCCGCCGCGTCCCCGATGCAGGACTTTGGGGACCGGGCAGGCAAAATTCAGATCGATGACGTCGTATCCGGCGGCCACAAGATCGCGGGCAGCCGCGGCCATCGTCGCGGGCGTCCGGCCGATGATCTGCGCGCCCACGGGGTGCTCATCGGCGCCGGGACGAAAGCAGGCCTTGCGCAGGACGCGGGGATTGGTCGCACTCTTGTCCAGAATCATATCGGCCATCGTAAAGGGACAGCCGAACCGGCGGGCGAGCGTGCGCATCGCGTAATCGCTGTAGCCGCTCAGCGAGGCCTGGAAGAAGGGCACGTCCAGAGTCAGGCTGCCGAGTTTGAGACCGACGGAACTATGAGCATCTAACATAATAAAAAAGACACGGATTTATCCGCCCAATCCGGCAAAAGTGCCGGAGCGGATTGACACTGCCTGTTTCTTGACACGGATTCACACAGATTAACACCGTTTTTAGTTCATTTCTCTGTGTCCTCTGTGTTCTCCTTCGACAAGGCTCAGGACGGCGTCTGTGGCTATGAATCAAATACACTTGCTCTGTGGCTAAGCTTCTTCTTAGAGTCTCTATGCATATTCCCTTTGTGGCCCGGCTGTTTTCATCTTACGTAACTCCTGCAATACGCAAACTACCCGATACCCCTGATCGGCCCGCGTATTGTTACATCCGACTCGCCTGCCGTCAACCGCCTTGAACGTGATAATCCCGCTACAGACACAGATTTATCCGCCCAACGTATGGCGGATTGACACTGCCTATTTCTTGACACGGATTCACACCGATTTACACTGTTTCGGCCTTCGATATTCTTTATTCGATGCTTGTCCTGAGCAACGTCGAAGGATTGGATATTCGCCGAGCTCAAAGCTTGATTCAATCGGAATCTCTTCTTGACTTACCCGGCAATCCGGACCATAATACTTAGGAGCGTGGACTTTGAGCCTGTCGGTGTAAGGGCCTGACAAATGGATCTACAAGGAATTCGAGAAGCTTTACGGCGTCAGCCGTTTGAGCCTTTCAATATCCGTCTGGCGGACGGCCGGTCGCTGGCCGTCCCGCATCCTGAGATGGTTGCCGTCGGCAAACGCCGAGTCATCGTGGTTGAGGCGGACGATTCATGGTCGGTTATCGAGCCGCTGCTTATTGTCTCGCTGGACTACAACGGCAAACAGCATTCGCGCACGAACCGGCGCAAACGAAGCAACCCCTAACCATCGATTCAACCCGCTTCCCCTAAAAGCTCGCCCAAAGAAGAAAGATACAAGACACGGATTAACACGATTTTGGCTTTCGATATTCGGTGTTCATTATTCGATATTGGATATTCTTTGAGTGGCTCACCGTTCAAAGCCCGTGACATCTCCGCAAAAGAAACGGCTCCTGACCCGAATGGCGGGACTTTTAGGGATTCATGCGTAGAAACTACTCGCATCGGCAAGAGGACGCGTACGATTTCAAAGATGCCGCTCTTGCCGTATAAGAGACGACGAGAACTGCCTTTAGAAGTAATCTCGTCAATCGTGGCATGAAACCTCCAACAATTATGAAAAGACCCCGACAGACCGCTTAAGGTCCCACCATTCGCTCCTGACCCCCTTTTCCCGGTACCGACACAGAGAAACAACTCCTGCCCCCCTTATGCATCCCGGAGGCGAGTGTGTAAACGCACCTCGTTTAGCTTCTTTCTCCACGGACTCTGGCGAAGCTTTCTATCATAGAACTCGTTCAAATCGAGCAAATCATCTATTGCGTATAGCTTGTAAACGTCCTCCTGACTAAGTTCATACCTTTTCTCTTTTGACATCAGAACCTTCAGCAACAAAGGAAAGATATAAGCACCCATGAGAAGGTGCTCCGCCGGTAGCCAGGCCCATTTATGGCGCATACTATCATTCCCATGGACATAATCGTTTCTCAGAGCATATAGTTCGAATATCCAGAACCGCACAAGATCGCCCTCCTCGGAGTAGTCAGAATATATTTCTGAGGGCACAATTCCTTTTGAACTTAGTCTATGGCTGTCTTTATCTTGGATGTCCAGCCAATCCGCCAGTTCTCTTGACACGGCTTTACTGAGTCTGTGTTTGCCGTTTGCGTCAGGGAAAAGCCTGTCAAATGCGTTTGCAAGCATTACTATCTCAGTTGCGGGAAGCACACTAGGCGAATCCGTGCTCGATTGGCGGAATAAATCTGCTCCCTCAATAACAAGTCGATCCAGCGGAGTACTCTTTTCAAGCGTTTTTCCAAGTGTATCTAACCAGGCCTGATCAATTCCTTTGCATCCAGTACGTGTTCGACATCCGGGCGGCGTTGATATAGTAACCTCATTAAACTCATAGCCCATGTCCGTGGTATATCCATCTCGCTTGTAAGATGTGAAAGCTACCCAATCTTCACCAATGCTAAAATTCTGAAAGTGAAGCTCCGTAAGCGAAGAGTTTACGTAGTTTCCAAAACCAGTGAAGAACTCGTTTTCGCCGATAAGCGCTGCGGTGAGTATAGTAACCGCCTCTTGAAATGCCTGTCTTTCCTCTCCTTCAACTCGCTCAAAAAGAGCAAGCGAGCTATCCATCATTATTGTCTGCGGGCTTTCCACTTGCCCGTCGATATATTTGTACATTCCGCAAATGCCATTCAAAGATTGTGTAAACTCACCAAATTTGTCGTCTTGGCGTGGCCACTTGAGAAATAAGTATTTACTAATGCGGAGGTCACACCCAAGTTTCAACCATGGGAGCAGAACCGCGGTATACACTTTCGAATTCTTACTCATCAGTTTAGAAACCTACTCAATAGGCTGGCCATGCCGACCGTTGTTTCCCCGCTACCACACAAACGGCCCGTACTTGATCATGAATTTGCCCGACCAATACCAAATCCAGACAAGCACAAAGCCGGCGGCCCAAAAGGCCGCAAGGGATTCCAACAGACCAGCAAGGTCCTCCGTTATGGCCGCGATGTTCACTATCTTGGGCGGCTTCAGAAGCAGAATCACAAGCACAACAAAGTATGCGACCGGCCCGAGCGACAAAGACAGAATCCATACAAGACGCTTGCCCTGCCCGCTCTTAATCATGCCTGCTCTCCTTTGTAGACTGGTCCACATCCCTCGTTTCTACAGTCTCCTTGTGCTCTGTCACTCGTATCTTATTGTCATTTTGAAGCAAATCCCAATAGTTCAACATGAGCGTGTGGGCGCGTATTGACAGATGTCTGTTGAACATAATTGTCGATATGACACTCAACACAATAAGACCAACAGATAGAAAGAAATACTGCTTTCTCCAATTCACACACAGATGAATGATGGCCAATATAGCAAAACCTATTGCGAGCACCCGGCACATATTCTGTTCCGCCCGTAGTTTTGCAAGTCTCGCTCCCGCCGCAGGCTCGTAGTGTTGGATTGCATCGTAGATATACGAAACGTTGGAACCCGGCTTGTCTTTACTTGGAGGCTTAACTGCTTCAACCGGCAGTTTCCCCCGGTAGCGTTCCCTGACACACTTGTTAGCAACGTCCCACGCAAAATAGCCGAAGCCACCGAGAAGAATACCGGTCAGGTAAGAAAAGAGCACGCCAGTAAGCAAAACCAAAGAATAGGGAATTTCCTCTTTGCCGAGCAGCTTGGTTAATTCCTCAACACTGTCCTTCCAGCCGGCAACAAGTAGAAAACCCGAAATGAGTAATATTGCGCCGGGAACAATTCTGCCGATGAGGTCATAGAAGACTTGTGGTATCCAGCTTCCAACGTGCCCAATTTGTGAATTGCTATCGCCCACTCAAAGCCTCCTTTTACATATCCCGCACGAGAATGTATCTCGTTTCGCCCGTTTCACTTTCGGTTGTCCCCGTACTGCCTTCGTGAAATTGATGGTAGCATGATGTGAACCAATAGTCAAATGAAAAAAATCGAGGAAGATTGCCGCGGCCGTCCGGCCTCGCAATGACACTCTTCCAATAGATTCCTCGCCGAGGCTCGGAATGACGAGTATCAAGTATCGGGCATCAAGCATCGACTTATTCTCTGTGTCTTAGTGCCTTCGTGGCAAGTTCGTATCTCGTGAAGCGTGAAGCGTATTTTGCCAGCGGCTTACGGGATAGCCTCTGGTGGGGCAAGCCGCCACCCTACGGATCACCGTGTGAATCAGTGTGAATCCGTGTCTAAATACCATTCTCCGCGTCCTTTGCGTCCTTTGTGGTTGTTAATTTCGGAAAGATATGCGGATTATTCGGCCGTTCGAGGGAAGGACAAGCGTTGGGCGTCTGATCGGATATGGTAATTGGTCTCCATTCGCGGCCAGATTCCTCCGTTGCGGTCCGCCTCCGCCGGACCTCCAGTCGGAATGACAACGACGAGCATTTCTCTGTGTCCTCCTTCGACCGTGCTCAGGACGGCGTCCGTGTTAATCCGCCATACGTTAGGCGGATCAATCCGTGTCTAACTACTTTTCTTCGTGTCTTAGTGCCTTCGTGGCCAATCTAAAACCGTGTCTAAATACCCTTCTCTGTGGTTGTTAATTTAGGCAAAATGGACGAATTTTTTTAACGAATGGTGCTGGTAGCGCAAAGCGAAAATC
>CAYWZW010000042.1:0-45229 GCA_964462945.1 uncultured Pirellulales bacterium | reverse complement strand
ATTGCCGATAATGCAGTCGCCGCGGAGGTAAGCGCCCTGGCGTATTTCGGTTTTTCTGCCGATGATGACCGGGCCTTTGATGCCAACGCCGGGTTCAATGGTAGTCTCGGCGCCGATATATATATGGCCCTTTTCAAGGTAGAGGTCTGCACCAATGACTCTTGCGCCTTTGCTGACGTAGATGCTATACGATAGGTCGTCCTTTTCCCCGGGGTCCCTTCCGATAATCCGGGCCGGTTCAAAAAGCACACCGTCCTCAAGCAGCACTTCGAAATTGCCAATAGTGTGGGTCGGCTTCGGTGCTTTGTTATTGAAGACTTGTGCAGCCGAACGCTTTTTAGCGATTGTATCGGAGAGCCATTTTGCAGCGTAGTCGTTGATACCGAGTATTGCCGCATAAACGGAATTAGTCTGTTCAAGAAGCCTCTGGTGCTCGAATGGATGAGTATTAAAGTCAAAATACGTCTCTGCCCGAAGGTCGGCAGGAACGTCTTCTTTTCTTAAACGTTGCAGCTTTATTATTTCTTCTGCCATTTTGTTGTTCCTCTCAAATCTTGATTTCAGGACTCAGCGGTCAGAAATCTGAATTCAGTCTTGTCTCTTCTGTCCCCTGCAGTTGGCTATTGCCGAAAGGACCTGCTCGTGCAAGGTCTGATTCGTTGTGGCGACCACGTTCCAGACGGTCTGCTCGTCGGCGACGAATTCAACGGCATTGCCGTCGAAATCGGTTACGACCGCACCAGCCTGCTGGGCGATATAAATTCCCGAGAATACATCGACAAAGGGCTGCTGGCGAGCGAAATAGCAGTCTATTTTGCCCTCGGCGACATCGACAAAACCATAGGGGCCGCCGTTGGGATTGATAAACTTGAATGGTTTTAACAAATCGCGAAACTCATCAACCAGCGGCATAAGGAATTTCGCGGGCTTCATAGCGTATGATTCGATGCTGGCGCCGGCCATTTTGGTAACGTCAGGCCGCCCCATAGACTCACGATACTGTTTGTCCAATTTCACCCGGTGAAGCAGCCGGTCGCCGTCAAGCTCGGCAATAAAAGCCCCCTGTTCGTTTGCAAAACCTATGACCCGCGGAAAACAGTCACCGACGGCGCAGCATACAGGTTTCAAATCAGCGCCAAAAAAGGCCAATGAGCTATACCAGAAGGCAGGTATTCCATGTTTGAAAAGGTAACTGCCGTCAAAAGGGTCGCTGACGACAAAGTGGCTTTCTGCTTTTTCCTGGGGGTTTATCTCAACCTCGCCGGCCTCTTCAGAGAGAAACGTCAGGGGTCTGCGTAGTCCTTCGAGGCGCCTCCAATAGCCGTCCTCAACGTCCTTGTCCACTTTGAGGATGTCAGGGTCCCAGCTTTTATACTCGCCGAGCCTTTTTTCGACTATTTCGCCGCCGATGTTCTGGTCGCTCAACCTCTTGACCGTATCGAGCGCCTCAGCAACACAGGCGAGGTTAAAAGCGGTCAGCTTGCCTTCTGATTCCCAGCTTTCCAGCCTTCTTGCGAAGATTTCGTCCTGCATTACATTAGACCTCCCAATATAATCCGATCGAAACAAAATCTCTAAAAGGAGAAACTATACCCGACTTGTGTTGGGATGCCAAGAGCAAATATCCGGATTATTTGGCGCAGAGACGCGAACTAATTCCTTTTCACTTTACAGCAGTGCCCGGCTTTGATAGAATACGGTGCGTGTGCTGGATCGCCCCGGTAAAACTCGGGACCCGGCACAATATGTTGTACGGATAAGATGGCTGGAAAGATTGTTATCAACGCCGAACGATGCAAGGGCTGCGGCTTGTGTGTAGTCGTATGTCCGAAGAAAAGCATCGCCATCTCCGCCATATCCAACAAGAACGGTTATTTCCCCGCTCAAACGGACTGCCTCAATTGTACGGGCTGTGCCGCCTGTGCCATTATCTGCCCCGAGGCAATCATCGAAGTCCTTCGCAACGGCTCTGGCAAAGTCAAGATAACTATCGAATCCGGCGAAGAAGACAAGCCAAATCTCATTGAGGAGAAACCGTGAGCCCCACCGTAGATTCTACAAGGCCCGGGAGCATAATGGAAAGAGGGCGAACGTCGAACAGGGCCGACGAGAGGATTCTGATGTGTGGAAACGAGGTGCTGGCGGAGGCGGCTATTATGGCCGGGTGCGATGCGTATTTCGGCTATCCCATCACGCCGCAGAACGAAATCTCCGCTTATATGTCCCGCAGAATGCCCGAGGAGGGGCGCGTCTTTCTACAGAGTGAAAGCGAGCTGGCTGCCATTAACATGGTTTTCGGAGCTTCGGCCACCGGCAAAAGGGCGATGACAAGCTCATCCAGCCCCGGCATCAGCCTGATGCAGGAGGGAATCAGCTATCTGGCGGGGGCGGAGCTGCCGGCGGTCGTGGTCAACGTCATGCGAGGCGGGCCGGGGCTGGGGAATATTGCACCGTCGCAGGCGGATTATTTCCAGGCGACACGCGGCGGCGGGCACGGCGATTATCGCACAATCGTGCTCGGGCCCTCAGGCGTCCAGGAGCTGGTCGATTGTATGCCGCTGGCTTTCGACCTGGCCGACCAGTATCGAATGCCTGTGATGGTTCTGGCCGACGGCATTTTGGGCCAGATGATGGAGCCGATCGTGTTGGAGAAAAAAAGGCGCCGGAAACTGCCTGCTAAAGATTGGGCCTTGACCGGGGCCAAAGGCAGGGAGCAAAACATCGTCCGCTCCTTATGGCTTGGGGAAGGCGTATTGGAACAGTTGAACTATAAGCTGCGAGACAGGTATGAGCAGATAGAAAGAAACGAAGTGCTCTGCGAACAGTACGAAGTCGAGGATGCGGAGATTGTTGTGGTTGCTTACGGCATCGCGGCAAGGATCGTCTGCGGTGCGGTGGACAAGGCCAGACAAGAAGGCATCAGGGTCGGCTGGATTCGTCCTATCACGCTATGGCCGTTTCCGATGAGGCAGGTCAGCAGAGCCGCAGATGAATTCCGGATTTTTCTCGTTGTTGAAATGAGCAACGGGCAAATGGTCGAAGATGTGAAGCTCGCGGTCGCGGGAAAAGCGCCCGTAGTGTTTTACGGTCGGCCCGGCGGCGGCGTTCCGACCGTTGACGAAATCTTCGATAAGATCAAACAATCGATATTAAGACCGAAAACTCGAACATGAAAACGGTATTCGCGCGTACGCCGACGCTTAAGGATTGCCCGACGCATTATTGTCCCGGATGCGGGCACGGGATCGCCCATCGTCTCATCGCCGAGACTATCGACGAGCTGGACATCCGCGGCCGCACCATCGGGATAGCGCCTGTAGGCTGCGCGGTGCTGGCTTATGATTACCTGGACGTCGATATGATCGAAGTGGCTCACGGCAGAGCACCGGCGGTAGCGACGGGGATGAAAAGGACCAATCCCGACAGAATAATCTTTTCCTATCAAGGTGATGGCGACCTGGCCAGCATCGGAGCGGCTGAAATTTTGCATGCCGGGCATCGGGGCGAGCAAATAACGGTCATCTTTATTAACAACGCCGTCTATGGAATGACGGGCGGGCAAATGGCCCCGACGACGCTGATCGACCAAGTGACGGCAACGACGCCCAAGGGCCGGACTGTTGCTGAGCAGGGCTATCCACTTGCGGTCTGCGAGCTTTTGGCGACACTGCCGGGAACGATCTATATCGAGCGCTGTGCACTAAGCAGCGTGGCCCAGGTCCGAAACACCAAGAAAGCCGTTAAGCACGCCTTTGAATTGCAGATCAGCGGTGCTTATGGGCTTTCGCTGGTGGAGGTGCTCTCACCTTGCCCGACGTACTGGCGAATGAGTCCGGCCAAGGCGATGGAATGGATCGACACCCACATGACCAAAGTTTTCCCGCTCGGGCGGTTGAAGGGTTGAGAATGACTGCCGACGGTCTTTACGAAGAGGTGATTATTGCCGGCTTTGGGGGGCAGGGGATCATGCTGGCGGGCAAGCTGCTCGCCCAGACGGCGATGAGGGCCGGCAAAGAAGTCACCTATATGTCCTCCTACGGCGCGGAGGTTCGCGGCGGCACTGCGAATTGTATGGTGGTGATCGCAGAGAAAAAAATCGCCTGCCCCGTCGTCAGCAAACCTGATTCACTGATTGTAATGAACAAAGCATCGCTGAACAAGTTCGGTCCATGCCTTAAAGCCGGCGGATTGCTTGTAATGAACAGCTCTCTGATTGACAGCGAGCCGCAGCTTGATAATTCGGTCCAGGTTATCGCGGTGCCTGCCGACGAATTGGCTGTTGAGTTAGGCAGTCAGCAGAGCGCCAATATGGTGGCCCTGGGTGCGTATTTGCAGAAGCGGGGATACCTCACCCCGGATGCAGCGGCACAAGCGCTGCCGGACGTGCTCGCCGAACGATACCATAAAACGCTTCCGGTTAATGTCGCCGCGCTGCACAAAGGAGGCGAATTCGCCAAGGGTCATTGCCGGGTTTGGATGCAGGAGACACGCAAGTAAAGTGAATCGGTGCGTAGAATCTTGTGCATTGCTGCATGACTTGATGGGGCAATGCCTGTGGGCTATAATAAGGCGTACGCGACAGAATGAATCGTGTCCGACAATGGAAAGACAGGAATGGCCAAGCAATCAAATACTCATAGACCAAGGTCAATTTGCAGCTTCTGTGGCCGGTCGGCGAATCAGGCCGAAACGCTCATAGAGGGCCCGAATAAAGTCTTTATCTGTCCCGAATGTGTGGGATTGTGCCACAACATCATCCGGCAGGATCGCAAGCGAGGGGGCAAGCTGGCCGCTCGTCTTGAGGAAATGCCCAGACCCAGAGAGATAAAGGAATACCTGGACCAGTATGTCATCGGGCAGGAGCACGCCAAAAAATATCTGTCCGTTGCGGTGCATAACCACTATAAGAGGCTGTTGCACAGTGACAGCAACGACAGCGACGTTGAGATAGACAAGTCCAATGTCCTTTTGATTGGCCCGACCGGCTCAGGCAAAACGTTGCTCGCGCGAACGCTTGCCCGTAAGCTGGAGGTGCCGTTTGCGATATGCGATGCGACCACTGTTACGGAAGCAGGGTACGTCGGTGAAGACGTCGAGAATTTCCTGCTGCGATTGCTCCAAGCGGCCGACTACGACATTGAAGCGGCCCAGCGAGGCATCGTCTATGTCGATGAAATTGACAAGATAGGCAAAACGTACCAGAACGTTTCGATCACGCGTGACGTCTCCGGAGAGGGCGTGCAGCAGGCGCTTTTGAAAATGCTCGAAGGGACCATAGCGAACATCCCGCCCCAGGGTGGGAGAAAGCATCCGGAGCAATCCTATATACAAATGGATACGACGCAGATACTTTTTATTTGCGGCGGCACGTTCGTCGGTCTGGAGAATATTATCAAGAAGCGGCTCGGCAAGAAAATGATCGGTTTCGGCTCGGAGCTGTCGGCCAAAACCGATGAAAAAGCCGAGTACAGCGACATCTTGCGACAGGTTGTGGCGGAGGATATCATCGAGTTTGGAATGATTCCCGAAATGGTTGGAAGACTTCCTGTCGTCGCCACACTCGGCGCTCTCGACGAGGCGGCGCTCATAGACATCTTGACGAAGCCCAGGAATGCACTGTGCAAACAATACCAACGTTTCTTTGAGATGGAAAATGCCGAGCTTGAGTTTACGGAAGATGCGTTGTGTGCATTGGCGCGAAAAGCCCTCAAGCGGGACACCGGCGCGCGGGCGTTACGTGCAATTGCTGAGGAGCTGATGGTCGATTTAATGTATCAATTGCCCGAAGAATCCAAACCGGTGAGATACGTTATCACCCGCGATATAGTCGAAGGCAAGGCCGAGTTGGTGACGGCAAAGCAAAAAATAAAGAAAGAATCGGCGTGAAACGGAAGCCGCCGGAACCAGCGGGGTCGGTCATGTGAACAAGGTTCGAGCACTCAGAAACAGGACGACAACGCTTAGCCCGGCGGAAGCGGACCGCTACAGCAAAGACCTGATTCATCTCTGCGGACCCGTGGCCACTGATTTTGTCTGCGACAGGATAGTAAACGAGGATGTCCTTAGAGTGCTGGCTCTGCTGCCGGACGGCTTTGCCGACCTGCTGATATTGGACCCGCCCTACAATCTCAGTAAGACCTTTACGTCAACCACCTTCAGGAAAAAGAGCATAACCGAATACGCGAAATGGTTTGAGGACGTTTTGGTTAAGTTATTGCCCACACTCAAAAAGACGGCATCGGTCTATGTTTGCTCCGAATGGTATTCGTCAACGGCTGTTCATCTTGTTCTGGATAAATTCCTGACGGTGCGAAACCGAATTACATGGGAGAGGGAAAAAGGCAGGGGGGCAAAAAGAAATTGGAAAAACGCTTCGGAAGACATCTGGTTTGCGACGGTTTCCGACGACTACGTATTTAACGTCGAGAATGTCAAGCTCAAGCGTAGAGTCCTCGCACCATACACCGACACAAACGGCACACCAAAGGATTGGCAGGATACATCCGACGGTCAATTCCGCCTGACGCATCCATCGAATCTATGGAGTGACATTACCGTTCCGTTCTGGTCGATGCCGGAGAACACGGACCATTCCACGCAAAAGCCGGAGAAGCTGTTGGCAAAACTTATTCTTGCCAGCACGAACGAAAACGACTTTGTTTTTGATCCTTTTATGGGCGTCGGCAGCAGCATCGTGACGGCCAAAAAGCTCAACCGCAGGTTCCTTGGGGTCGAGATTCAGCGGCAATACTGCCTCCTCGCTGCAAAACGTTTGCACTCGGCCGAATTCAACACGATGATTCAGGGGTACCAGGGCGGTGTGTTCTGGGAGAGAAACGCACTCAAAAAGCGAAAATGCAGAGCGCCGAAACAGAAAAGCAGTTTTCCAGCGGAAATGTCCTGACTTGTCATCGTATGCATAGTCAGGCTTCGCAGGATGCCGTTCACGTTTGATTATGATTGGCACGGAACAGATCACGATTGTGGGCGATGGGTTATCGGTACTGGCGCCGGCCAAGATCAATCTGTCCCTGCTGATATCCGGCAAACGGCCCGACGGTTTTCACGAAATAGAAACGATAATGGCCAAAGTCAACTGGTATGACGAAGTCCTCATCCAGCCGGGCCGGAAAGCCGGGATCGAGCTTGTCTGCAAAGGCCCGCACTGGGCCCCGGCCGGCGAAGAGAATCTTGTCTGCAAGGCGGCTAAGATGCTGCTGGACGCTTGTGGTTTGGCGGCTGGCCTCAGAGTCACCCTGACAAAGAACATCCCCGCCGGGACAGGGCTCGGCTCGGCAAGCAGCGACGCCGCGGCGGTTCTTATCGGTCTGAACCGCTACCTGCGTCTGGGCCTCGGCAAGGAACACTTGCACGAATTCGCAGCGAAGCTGGGCAGCGACGTCGCATTCTTTTTGGATGGTCCGCTGGCCTTTTGTACGGGAAAAGGCGAGAAAGTAAAAAAAATGGACGAAAATTTTGACTTTCTGGCTCTCCTAATAATTTCAGACGTAAGTGTCTCTACGAAGGCGGTTTACGCCAATTACAGGCACGACCACGGTCTATATGAAAGGCTCAGCGCGCAGATAAACCGCCTTATCAAGGAAAAGAGGATTGATTTGGCGGCAAAGATGTGCGCAAATATGCTTCAGGAAAGCTGCCTCGATTTAGTGAAGAGGCTTGCTGAGCTGAGAGAAAAGGTTGAATCGTTAGATATTGGGCCTTGCTGCCTGAGCGGTAGTGGTTCAGCGATGTTTTGTATCATCGAGAGCGGGGATGAGGAAAAAGCCGGACGGTATAAGCACACACTTGAGGAAAAAGTCGGATGCAAAGGCGTTATCGTGAGTAACAATAGATGGTAGACTTTTGAGCGAGGCGAAAAATGGAGATCAGCGAGGTCAGAGTCAAGTTGGTGAGCAACAAAGATGACAGGCTCAAAGCTTTTTGCTCGATCACGATGGCCAACGAATTTGTTGTTCGCGACATCAAGATCATCGAGGGGGGCGCGGGATTTTTCGTCGCCATGCCTTCAAGAAAAATGAGTGACCATTGCGAAAAATGCGGAGGCAAGAACCATCTTAGAGCCAAGTACTGCAACAATTGCGGATCCAGTCTCCACGAAAACCGGGCAAAGAAGGATTTCAAGGGCAGAATGAAGCTGCACGCCGACATTGCTCACCCGATCAACTCTGAATGCCGCAAGAGAATCCAGGAAAAGGTAATATCAGCCTTCAAGGAAGAGGTGGAGAAGTCCAAGCTGCCCGGCTACAAGCCTATTAGTTTGGACGAGCCGGACGATGATGTTCCTGAAATTGTCTCGTAGGAGGAAGTAAAGAGCCTGCTCTTGCGGCACACGACAAAATCGGGCCCGGAAAAAGGCCGCAAACAACACGGTTACCAGTCCCCTCCCAAACAGCAGCCAAACGGTTCCTGGCTGCGGGGTCAGGTCTGACACAGACCAATGGGTAAACGTGCCCCTCTCTCTGTTAGGTGGTAAGGTTTTCGAGCACCTTATCGATAGCCACGTCCAAACGTTCATTCAGATCGTAGCTGCCTTCGGTGAGCTGTCGACGGACATCAAGAACTTTCTCCTTGCGGACTTCCGGCAAGGAAGCGATCTTCCTTAACACTTGGCCGATGGGCGTAGTGTGGATATTTTCAAGAATTTGCTCCATCATGAAATCCTTGTCCGGAGCGAGGCTATCGCCTTCAGCGGTCATCTGGTGCTTTTCTCTCTTAAAACGACTGTTTAAATTGAAACTTGGCATTCACACTACCTTGCATGACAAGCTTCAAGTGGAAAAATCTCCGTTCTTTCCTCTCAAAGCAAACAACCACTATATCTTGTGTGTCCCCTAAATCCCTTTTGGAGGCTCAAAACAACCTACTAATACTGCTATCGACAACAACCTCTCGAAAACTTTAAAAAAGTTCGGCCCATATCTAACTTCTTCCAAATTAGAATGGTGCGTCGATTTACGGCAAAATGGCGGTTAACAGCTTAGGAAACCGGCCTCCTGACGGGCCTATTTTAAAAGCGAGGCTGGCTATGCAAGTCCGGCCTGGTAAAATGGGAAATATACTATATGTAGTGATGGCGACCGGATCCAAAGGGCGGAGAGGCTGAAAGAATTTGTCTGAGTTTTCCGGGTTCCGCTATGGCAGATGTCCATTGTTAGCTGCGACCATTTGGAGTCGTCCATGCTGGCGTTGCCGCGGGGCCGTCAGGCGATTGAAACCCCCATTTTATTCTTAGAAACGGCGATCTTGGATTTTTCAGGTTTTCTGAGGTTCTGCTATTTGCGACAGATGCACAGCCTTGGGGATTACGGCCGCCGAAGGGCGTACGATTTCTTTGTGCAGAAGGGGTCATCCCGGGCCCAGGGGGGGTAATGTGTGACGTGCTCAGGTCAAAAGTAGTATTTGAATTCCATGTCCACATCCCATACGTCCTTGTCGGTGAGACCTTCCTTCTTGGTCAGCTTGACCCGCTCACACTGCAAATTGCCCCAGCGAAGCTGAATCATCGAGAGGAATTTGGCGAACTTGGCTATGTCAACCTGCCTCATATCTACGTTGGCGGTTTGGCTTTTCTGATTGTTTGCAGTTATGATCATTGATGAGCTGAGATTGCACGCAGTCGGCGGTATGTTGCACAGGCTCGCGACCCGGTCAACGGCGCCGCCGTAGGTAAAGTCGGCCGCGGCTTCGTTTGAGTCTGCGAACTCCAGCCGGCCGGGGTCGAGCGTCAGAATCTCCATCATGATGGGTTCGGCCTGCTTGTATTGTGCCATCTGCTCTTGCACGTCCTGTTCCGCAGCTGGCAGGTATATCGCCCGGACTAATAACGGCCACAGGCCGACTATGATAGGAACAGCTATGTAATACAGAATTGGATTCTTGTATATGTCTTTCATGAGCGTCTTTCCCCAACTATGTCTTTGGCGCAAGCGTGATACTGAAGTTCTGGCGCCCGCCTACGGGGGCGGCGATGCGTTCCTGCAAAATCTCCAGGCCGCTGCTTCTGACGGTTTCGAAAATCTTTTGCCTGTTTTGCGGGCTGGACGTATCGGCGCTGACGAGAATGTCCTTACTTGTGACAGTGATCGAGCTGATATTCAAGTCCGTCTGTGCAGCGCATTTGTTGAACGCGGCCAGCACGAGCGTCAGTTTGGACGATATCGACGTCTTATCTGCAATCAGGCCCTTCTTCTCGGCTTCGATGCGTCGCAGGAGTCTTTCAAGATCGGTGAGAGCTTTCTTGGCGGTGACGCTATTCGAGAGTTTCTCCAAGGTCACGTCTGCGTAGTCTTTGGCAAATTTGCCGCGTAAATTGTTCCTGTCTCTGTTCACACTGAACAACTGTGTTTGAAAATACAGCCCCACGGTCATCAAAAGAACGGTCACGGACACGGCCGCGAACTTCAACGCCTTTTGCAGCCTGAGCTTCTTGCCCTGAAAGGGACTAAAATCGCTGCGAAAATCCACTCTGTGCCCCTTTTGCGAATGAGCCAAGGCCGCGCCATAGGCGATTGCGAAATCAACGGGGTCAAGACCATCGGTCGGAGTCTGCAACTCGGTTCCGGCGGCCTGCAACAAATCAATTGCGCCGGCTTCCATACCCAGTTTTTCACCAAGCTGCCGACAGTCCACGGCCCCGGCGGAATCGAAGAGTCGCAGGCTGCGTATGGGCTTGCTGTCTTCGACCGTAGCTGCAGTCACGAGCACTTCTCTTGCAAGCAGTCCAGCGCTGTTCTGTGTCTTGCCGACGAGGAACGTCCGGACGGCAGATGCTTTGCGGGATCCCTCGTCTGTCTGGACAGGCGGGACAATCAAATAGCCGCTGTGCCGAGAAAGTATCCCAAACAGGGCATCCGCCTGCTGTGGCTCAACCGAGGTTACTTTTCGAGAGATGAATCGTGATAGACAAGTAACGTCCGGCTCCATGCTTACGGGGTCGAGACCGTACTGCTGCAAAGCGGCCAGAATGTCTGAAAGAATCTTTCGCTCGGCTGTGAAAACGGTCAGTTCCGATCCGTCCTGGCTGCTTGAGGCTACTTCAAAGGCCAGCGCAACATTGGTTATGTCCGTCGCAAGGGCCTCCTCCGTATCGAATTTCACGGTTGCGCCGATTTGCCTGGGGTCCTTGAACTGACTGTGGACTCTGTGCTGCATGAACATCGCGCAATCGAGCGCCATGGCAACTTCGGAGAACTTCCATTCTCTCTCGGCGCAGCCCTGTGCGATAAGACCTGCCAACGTTTGCATCTTGGCCTGGTCTTGCCCCTCGGCCGAGACGCTGAAACAGCCCACAAGGCTCCCCTCCTTGCCTCGCGAATTGAGGCAGACGGCCGTTGCCGTGTCCTTGTATATGTAAATCCCCAAATAGTTCTGAGATTCCATTGTCTATGAGCTCCTAAATGATCATGGGTATTCAGCCGTTGATTACAGCGATTCTCTTCACTTGGTTGCCTTCTTTTGTCATCGCTATCACGGACGATGCCTTTGCCGCTCCACTGACCGCCGTTATTCTGATTGTGAACAATTTGCTCGTCGTCGTAATATATTTTTCGCACTTGCCCACCGAATCGGAGTAGCGAGTAAGCGTACTTTTGAGATCTCCTACATTCTCGAAGGTCTTCTCTCGTCTGCGTAGGATGATTTCCTCTGCAATTTCGACCTCGTTGCCGCCGAAAACAAAGGCCGCCTCCAGCACATGTCGGGGTGCCGTGTTGATATTCACCTCTTGTGAGCCCCACAGTCCCATATATTTCAGGGCTGATTCTTTTCTGTTCTTGCTGACAAGGGTCGGTCTGGCAAGAGCCTCGGTGTCGATGAGCGAGCTGTGAAAGAGTTTTGCAAAATGGGTCGTTTGCTCGAGAATTTGTTCGGAAACGGGTATAACCTTCCTTTGTACCGCAGGCGGGGGCGTTCTTGTAGTACCGCTCTTGGCGCCGGTTGGTGCTTGTGTCGGCGCCTTGACGGTTTTCGTGATCGGTTTGAAGTCGGTCACGAACGGTCTTATTTCGCCTACTTGCTTGAGCTGTTCTTTCAGCGAACCGATCCGTGTGGCATCGAGCCTCATCAGCTCGCAGAAAGTCTCAAGCCCTGCCTCAGCTTCTCGTTTCAGGGCCATATCATCCAGCAAGGCCCAGCAAAGCGGGTATTTTGCGTTTTCATCTTCAATTTCAATTCGGACTTTGGTCGAGCCAATCTCGAACTCGGCCGGCTCGGTCACGAACGGCCACGGCGGGCCGTAGGGGCCTCGAATCAGCAGAGAGGAATTGGGATCACTCAAGCCGGTCTTCTTGCTTTTCTGGCGACCGATGTCATTGACGTCGTTGTTGTCGCCCGTATCGTCGAACGTGTTATCGCCGTCCAAGCCGGTGGGCTGAGATTGGATGCCCCACGGGGCCAGAAGCTCCTGGTATCCGGTCTCGTCGAGGGCGAACAAGTCGGAAAAATCCGGCTCATTCGGACGGTCCACCAGTTGTGGGTCAAGCTCTTCCAGCGTGGCAAGGGCATACTTCACCGCCGAGTCACAGCCGTAGCGGGCCCTGCTGTAGTCTATAATGTACTGGTTGCGGTGGCGCTGGGCCGCGACGCGGCTGCTGAGCGTATAACCCAGCGTCGCGAGCACAACCAACAGCACTAATGTCACCAGCAATACAACACCCGGCCGGGTTTGAGAAATATTCCAGTTGTCTCGAACCTTGTTCATTTTGTGAGCTTCTCGGCCTTCTTCAGGCTGTCCGGCGGTGCACTTTTTATTACACTTTTGCCCTCGGGCGCATTGGCGTCCGCTGCTGCTCCGTCGCCTTCACCGGACTGGCTTGCTGCAACCTCAAACCTGATTTTTCTGGTTCTGTCCAGGGCAATGGCTCGTGTGATTTTTTCATCGTCCAGCACGTCGAAGGTGCCATCGACTTTTTTGTAAGGCTCTGCAAACGAGATTGTTACGATAACACCGGGCGGCGGCGAGCCGGTCCATCTTTCCACGGGGTTCTTGCCCGTGAACGCTTCTATCTTGAAAAGAGTAACGCCGCTGCAAATCGGCACGAAAAGCTCTCTTTCCCAGTCGTCCTTACTTTTGTCCAGCACTTTGTCTTCCATCGTGATCCCGCTGTAGCTGCGGTACAGGACCTGGCCGCCGGCGGGATTCTCAAAGTCGTAGCTGCTTTGCCAAGTGATTTCTTCGAATTTGTGCTCTATATTCCGACTGTCCTGAATCGTTCGTGTAATCGTCAGCCTGGCGGCGGGAACCAGTTGGGTGCCGGCCACGTTTTCAAACTTGTTCTCAATCGTGATTTTCGCATCTGAGCTGGAGGAGATGATACTGTCAAGGTCTTCGGCGATGCGCTGGAGGACCTCGCCGGGCAGCCGGGAGCTGTCCAGCCTGCGTATCACGGCGGCAGCCGAATTCTCGGCTCGATGATAAATGCCGAGCACCGCCACCAAAACCATCGCCCCGATGGTCAGGGCGGCAAGTACCTCAGCCAGCGAGAAGCCCTGTCCTGCTCTTCGCGTGCCGGAACTCTCTCTTGTATTGTGCCCCACTGTTCTTGACTTCATCGCAGCGAAAACTCCTACCGCCGTTGGCTCTTCATCATGTCCCAAATCTCGGAAAAATCCATTTGCTCAAGCTCTTTATAGGTCACGCCCGTCTTGGGGTCTATTTCGTCCTGCTGTCCCTGCTGGTCGGCGGCTGTTCCCTCGCCTGACTTGCTTTGCTTATCGGTCAGCTCGGCTTTTGATTTTATCTGCAGCTTCTTATCCTCTTCGCTCGGGTTGCCGTTGCTCCGCATATAAAGATCGAGATTACTCTTGATGAAAGAGCCGTCCTCCGTTGTGAGCAGCCCATTCTCAAGCCACTGCTGGATGGTTTCAGCATCGACGCCGGCGTACTCGGCGGCCTCTTCCAATGTCTCGATGAGCTCGCCGGCTGCGTCATCCTGTTGTTCTTCGTCCCGTTTCATAATCTGGAGCAACTGCTCTTTCGTCAGATCGGTCAGCCAGTGTTCCAGCTCGATGGTTTGCTCTTGCCCGTTCGGGTCATTATACCGGGCCGAGCAAACACCTCTGATCCACATCCGTGACGTAATCGGCTCATAGAACGTCTCTACGACCGTTTGCCATGAAATCTCAGGATATTTATCACTCTGACCATACTCCACGCTCTCTTCCACCGTCGCCGAAGACAGAAGCTTCTCCATATTCTCCCGGGCGACTCCAAAGGCCCGCATCTGCTGCCCCGAATTGGCGGCTGAGGCCACGCAGCGGTCAATCACGACCAGCACACTTGAGCTAATCAGCGCGAGGATAGCCAGAGCGGTCAAGACCTCCACCAGGCTGAACGCTTTCTCTCTGGCAATACGTGTGTCAAAACGGCAATTCATCTTTGAGTTTCGGCTCCAAAAGCTGGACGTCACCTTTTTCCAATGCGACAATTCTGTTGAGCCGGTTGACCACAAGCGAGTACGGCTGCTCCTTTTCGTCGAGCAGAACGATTTTCCCGCCGTACGCCCAGCCGGCATGTCCCGCCCTGAACTTCGCTCTGCCCTCGTTGGTGTACTCACCGTCGTCGAACTCGACGTAAACCAGCCGGCAACTACTGCTCAGATCATCCTCGACGATGATCTCCTCTTCCAGAACTTCCGAAAGGTCGGGAGTCGTAATCTGGCGCAGCAGATAGCCCTGTTCGGCAATATCAATAATCACTTCATACCGCCTGTCGCTCTCGGCTGCGGCGCTGGCGGCCATTTGCATGGTCGAGACAAGCTCCTGAATCTGTGCTCTGAACGTGTTTTTTCTGAGCAATCCAAAAAGATGGATTTGAGCCAAAAGCACGAACAGCGAGACCACCGCGAGCACGACCACCAGCTCGGCCATCGTAAAGCCGTGTCTTGTATTGTGTATTGCGTATCGCATATTGCGCATACCGGGCCTCGAATACATCATGCCATACGCGCTGCAGACGGCGCCGTCAGTTTGCGTCCGTGCTGAGCAGGTCATCCTCCGTGCCCTCTTCCCCGTCGGGACCACAGCTTCTGATGGCAAATTGCTTGCCGCTCTCCGGATAAAGCTCGTAGATAAAATCGTTTCCCCAGCCATCCTTGGGCAAATCCGTTGTTTCCAGGTAGCCTCCTGGCTCCCATTTCCCTTCGCCATCGGGCGGCTGCTCAATCAGCTCCATCAGTCCTGCATCTTCGGTCGGGAATCGGCTCATATCCATCTTGAACTGATTGACCGCAGAGTGCAGTATCTTTAAATTGGCCTTCGTCGTTGTAACGCGCGCTTGATCTATTTTAGTTGCCACTTTTGTGACGACCAGGGTGGCAAGCAAGCCGATGATAATCAGCATGGCCATTAGCTCGACCATCGTAAAACCGTATCTGCTGTGTTTCTTTCTCGTTCTGTTTGTCATTTTGACCTCCCGGAGAGTTCTAAAAGTTGCCTGCCGAAACCTCCAGAATCGGCAGGATTGTCGCATAGGCAATGACACCAATCACGGCGGCCATCACAATGATAATAAGCGGCTCGACCGCGGCACTCAGCCTTTCAATGACGATGTCCGTTGAGGCTTCGAGATTGTCGCTGATACTCTTGAGCATTTTCTCCAGCTCGCCGCTTTTCTCGCCGACGGCCACCATGTGGGCGATCGCCGGATCAATCACGCCGCTGTCCCGCAGCGGGGTGGCGATGTCGGCGCCGGCAAGAATCCTCTCACGCGCCTGCTGGACGGCTCTTTTCATCAGGGTGTTGCCCGTCACCTCGGCGACGACCCGAAGAGACTCGGCCATCGCCAGCCCGGAGCCGAGAAGCGTCGAAAGAGTCGATGCGAAACGCGCCACGACACGCTGCTTGATCAGAGGGCCGAACAGCGGAAGAGACAGTATGAGTTTGTCGCGCAAATAGGCGCCCCGATCAGTTTTCAAGAACCGCCTGAGACCCCAGATAATCCCGACCCCTGCGGCAATGACCAGCAGCAGCCACGCGCTGGTCAGCACGTGGCCGACGTCCATCAGCCGCCTCGTAATCCAGGGTAATTCCCGTCCCGCCCTTTCGATCTCCTTGCCTATCTTCGGAATGACCTGGGTCGTCAGGACCAGAATGGCCGCGATGCAAAAGCAGACCAGAACAACCGGATAGACCATCGCCGTCTTCACCTTCGCTTCAACTCGCCGGCGCTTTTCCATGAAATTGGAGATCGTCGAAAGGCTTTCTCCCAACGTGCCGGTCACCTCCCCGACACGGACCATGCTGACGTATATGACATCAAAATAATCGCCATAATCCTTCAGGGCGTCGGTAAATGACTCCCCGGTCACAACGCGGTCGCGAATATCGACGAGGGCATGCCGGAATCGGGCATCGGAAGTCTGAAGTGTCATGACCGAAAGCGCCTCGGTCAGCTTGATTCCCGAAGTGAGCAGGGTGGCCATTTGCTTGGTAAAGTCGATTAATTGAGTTTTGTTCCGCCTGGAAAAAATCGAGAATAATGCCGTTTTGCCCTCGGCGCTGGAACCGACCTCTGTAATTGACGAAGGGTGAATGCTCCGCACCCTAAGCTGTTTTCTCGCGGCGTAGGGGCTTTCTGCGGTAATCGCCCCTTTGACCTTCTTGCCGCCCACGGCTATCGCTATATAGTGGTATCTGGGCATTTTCGATTTACCAATTCGTGTCGAATGCCAACCGTCTGCAAACGAGATTAAACGATGTCTGCCTGTGTCACTCTGAGCACTTCAGAGATGGTCGTGATCCCGGCCAGTGCCTTCCGGGCGCCGTCCATTCGCAGGGTCTGCAATCCTGCATCGAGGGCCATCCTCTTTATTGTACCGGCGGGTTCCCGCTTGTATATCAAGTTCTGTGTTTGTTCATTAATCAACATCATTTCATAAATGCCCGTTCGGCCGCGATAACCGGTCTGAAAACAGCGTTCGCAGCCCGGGCCGACAAAGAATTTCCCCTCCTTGCCTGCGTCTTCACCCAGGCCAAGCTCTCTCAATTCGTGAGGCGACGGCGTTGCCGCTTGTTGACAATCCGGGCATACTTTTCGCACCAGCCGCTGAGCGATGATGGCAATGAGCGAGGAGCTTACCAAGTACGGCTCGACGCCCAAGTCCAACAGCCTGCTCACGGCCCCCGCCGAGTCGTTCGTATGCAGGGTGCTGAAAACCAAATGGCCCGTAAGCGAAGATTGTATCGCCATACGGGCCGTTTCGATATCCCGGACCTCGCCGACCATGATGACGTCCGGATCCTGTCGCAGCACGTGGCGAAGTGACGTGGCGAACGTCATTCCTTTCTTGCTGGCGACCTGAATCTGGCTGATTCCCTCAAGCTGGTACTCGATCGGGTCCTCGACGGTTATGACATTCTTCTCAGCCGAGTTGATTCTATTGAGACAGGCGTACAGCGTCGTGCTCTTGCCGCTGCCGGTCGGGCCCGTCACGAAAATGACGCCGTGCGAGCGGTTGAGCAGAGAATCGAATTTCTCCAGGTCGTCCTTCCACAGTCCCAGCTCGTGCAGTCCGAACAGCCCCGTGCTCTTGTCCAGCAGCCGCAGCACGCTGCGCTCGCCGTAGCTGGTCGGCACGGTGCTGATGCGCAAATCAACTTCGCGCTGCCCCAGGCGGACGCTGCACCTGCCGTCCTGTGGAAGCCGGCGCTCCGCAATGTCCATGCCGGCCATGACCTTGATACGAGAGACAATCAGCGGCAAGACATTCCGGTTCAAGCTCAGCGTATCATATAGAATGCCGTCAATACGGTAGCGAATCTGAATCTTTGACTCGTAGGGATGAACATGAATATCACTGGCCCGCAACTGCAACGCGCGAAAAAGAATATCATTGACCAGCCTGATAACCGGCGGTCGATTGACGACATCGAGCAGATCATCCGAACCGGCGACCTCGTCAACGAGCTGGTCGAGATTCTGCGAATCAAGCTCCTCGGCTACTTCCTCGATGACGGTTGTTCTCTGCTCATACGCCACATCGATGACGGAAGTAATGGCGGCGCGTGTGGCGATGGCCGGCCGGACCGGCAGGCCCGTCATTTTCGAGACGTTGTCCAGGGCGTCTGCATCCAGCGGCTTGGACAAAACCACCGTCAGCTCACTGTTGTCGGAATCCGGCTTTACCCCGATAAGATAATGGTGCTGAGCGTACAGCGCCGGGACGGCCTCAATAAACTGCACGGGCACGGCCGTTGCGGACACTTCCGGGAAGAACTCCCAGCCGAGCGCTTCAGCAAACAGTTTCAACACCGCCTCCTCTGTAAAATAGGGGCAGTTGAGCAGGGCCTCGTCCACTCGCTCCTGACCGGTGTTTTGTTCGAAGAACTTGGCCAGTTGCTCGGCATCAACCAGACCGGTCCGCCTGGCAGCTTGTATCAGGAGATTCTTCATGGCTATTGTGCATCAAGGACTTTGGATGGCTTCATTGTTTTCGGCTCTATGCCGGGCCAGTCGTGATACTCCTGGAATTCGGTTTCGTGTTCTTCAAACGAGTTTCTGTTTCGGTCCGAGATACGTTTCAGGTCGTCCTGAGCCAGCCCCGTGTCCTCGGGCCTGATAATCTCCGCCTTGACAAACACATACAGATTTCTCTGGATGTCGCTGTTGCTGGCGGTTCTGAACAGTCCGCCGAGGATAGGAATATCGCCGAGCAACGGGACTTTTGTCCCGCCCTTACTCTGGTTCAGTTTCAACATGCCTCCCAGGATAATCGTGCTTTGGTCGGGGACAGTCACCGTTGTAGTGACATTACTCTCTGTGGTATCCGGCGGCTTTTCTCCGGTGATCGTTCCAAAATCCGAGCGGCTCAGATTAATATCGAGGCGAAGAAAATCACCCCGGCTGATATGAGGCGTAATGTCAAGTGTTATGCCCGCGGGGTATCCCTCATAGGAGATTTGTGTCTCGACAACGGTGGCCGGTTGCCCCGCCGCCCCTGATTGAAGGGGAATCGAGGACTTTTTCGTGACATACACAGTATCCGTAGTTTTGATCGTCCCCTTTTGATTGTCATTGACAAGGATCTTGGGTTTGGCCAGGATCCTGCCGTAGTCCTTTTGCTGCATCGCCTTCAACAAGGCGTTAATGTGTCTGTCGCCATAAAAACCGGTTCCGGCGCCGCTCTTGGTCTGAAAATCGATAAAGCGGTCCCGGTTACTGTCCATGAGCGTCGAAACCAAATTGGCGCCTTGGGCGCCCGGCATGACAGCACTGGTCAGACCGGATGTCTCAGTCAGGTCCGGGAGGCTCGAGATGATATTCAGGTCATAATCGAAGGCGTCCGTCTTCGAGATTTGCACCAGTGTGACGTCGATAAGGACCTGGGGCCTTCTCTGGTCCAGCTTTTCCACCAGGCTTGCGATCCATTCCTGATTCTTTTTGGTCGCATAGACGATCAATGAAAAGGTGTTCGGGTCAGGCACGACAATGATTTGTTCATCCTGCTTCGGGATGACCTTCTCAATCTTGCCCTCTTTATCCTTCACCGTCTCCTGAATGAGCTTCTCCAGAACCTCTGCCAAATGCTCCGGAGACTGGTTCTCGAGCGGATACAGCTTGTAGGGGATTTCCTCTGTGTTCGTCTGCCTGTCCACATAGCTTAGAATCTGCGCTATCCGTTCATGCTGCTCGGCCGTGGCGTTAGCCAGCAGTGAATTCGTAGGCTCAATGACGATCACTTGCGGCTCTTCCGAGGGAGACTCGGACCTTTCGCCCGCCTGAGCCCTGCTGGTCGTTGAAGGCGTTGTAATTGGAGGTTTTGGGGGCGCCGCTGTGGACTGGGCACCATCGGTGATTCTTGAGGACGTTGTGGTCTGACTGGGGCTGACGACCCCTAACAATTCCAGTTTTTTCCTGGCCTCCTCGGCGTCAATATGCTCGATCTTGTACAGTTCCAGGGTCCGCAGGTCCTGCTGGGCCACGTCAAGCATGTCCACCAGCTCCTCGACATCGTCCAACTGCTGGTCAAGCCCTATCATCAGAATGCGGTTGGTTCTCTCGTCGGCGTCGAGATACACCGTGGGAGAGGCCGGCTCCGCCTGCTGAATCGCGGTGGCGGTTCTCATGCTGGCGATCTGCCTTGCTCTGGCGGCTGTTTCGGCGCGGAGCCGGGCCTGATATTGGGGGTCTGTTTCGTTCGGCCTTCTCGCACTGACCGCCGCCGGCGCGGCTGTCTCTGTCGTCTCGGCGACGGTAATGGATATAGTGCCCAATTGCTCGGCGAGGGTTTGGAGCTTGGGTGCCAGGGTCCCCGCCATTGTGTGTCGCAACGGCCGGAACCTGAATTTCTTGGGCTCTCCCGGCCTATCGACGATGTCCAGCAGTGTCTGTATGCGCGGCATGCGGCGTGCATAGCCGGTAACGATCAGTGTTTTCGTTTCGGGAATCGGGGTGATGCTCGTTGTGAGTCTCATGCCCTCCAGGAGGTCTCTTGCCGCGTTTGTGTTTATGTGTGTGAGTTTGAAAACTCGTTGTATGATCCCGTCTCCTCGCTCAATTCTGTCTTCTGCGGTCTCCAGGAATGCAGGGTCAATGTCCAAGGCGTTTGCCGCGGGAACGATCGTTACGAGATTGCCTTTGCCGCGGGTCATCGCCAGGCCCTTGAACTTCAGCACCTCTTCAAGCAATGGATACAAATCCTTCACCTTTATGGGGCCTCGAAATTTGCCGTGAGGATTGAGCGTTACTTCCTGAGCGACGTCTTTCTCGTCGTACATAAAGTCCAGTTGCAAATAGGGACCTACCAAACCCAAAAGTTCAGGGACGGTGAGCTTCTGGCGGTCGGCCAGAGCGAGATTCACAATTTGCTCCCCATCAGGAACGGACAGCGGCTCATACGCCTGCTCGGCGGCAGGCGGCTCTGATGTCTCTTGTCCGGCCTTGGCGCCCACGGTGTTCGGCTCGGTTTTCACCGTGCCATTTGCTGCCAAGAGAAACCTCGCCTCATTTGGTTCGGTCAGTTCGGAGACCTTGCGCTTGGCGGCAGCGTCCGACCTGTCCTGTACTCGCGGCCTGTCTTTTTCCTTGGGTGCATTTGAATCCGGCAATTGTCCAAGAGCCGAAACGATCTTCTCCAGCACGCCGGCTGGGGCAATGGCAATCACTCTGTCATTGTGAATATCTATGATGACCTTCGTGCTTGCGTCCGCGGCCGGCGGGTCGGAGAAACTGCCTATGGACATGCCTCTGGTTAAACTGGGGCTGAGCTTTGCCGCAATCTGTTCGTTGGATGGCATCTTTCTGGCCGCGGAGACAGGAAGAATCGCTTTTATGACAAATTCATCCGGCCCATCGACAAGATCGAGGACGGCCTTTGCCTTGGCCAGTTCGGAGGGCTGAGCCGTCACCAGCAGTGCGGGCGAACCTGGAAAATGCGTAACTGTCCCTTTCACTATCTCGGCAAGGTACTTCTCGCCTCGCTCGACGGAAATGTGCTTCAAAGGAAAGATTCTGTACGTTGCTCCTTCGGAAGGGTTCGCTTGCTCCGCAGCGAAGATACAGTTGCTCATCAACGCAAAAGTCATTGCCAAAGCCAGAATCCCGCTGTACCCCCCGCGAAAAAAGCGCCTCTTTGTCATCATAGAACACCCCTTCACCCGATAAAACAAGAAGTATATAATACACCCTTCACACTTGCCGGGCCACACGGGTCATAGACTGTTAATCTAACCCGTTTGCCGTCAAACGTTTACGTAGATACTCTTCTGGCCCTGCAAATCCGGCTTTCGCCGGCCATTTAATCAGACACAGCAAAAGCCCAAAAGTTCCCATTTTCAGGTAAAAAACCGCCGATTTTCTCGCCCAAAGTTGCAGCGTCTTGACCGCTATTCTCGACCAAATGGGAGCTTCTAACCACAGGTTGATATGGCCGACCAAATCATAACTCTTTATGCTTGTCGCGGCGCACCGGCTGTGCATAGGTGCAACGTTATAGGACCTTGGAAGCCTTAACGAGACTCCCAGGAAATCGCTGAGCCCAAATGAGCTGGAGTCTGAGGAAGGCCAAATCCATCGACTTTCCACAGGCTTGTACTTTTTGCGGAAACGCAGGGCTGCCTCTAATCAGGCAGGGGGCTATTTTCTCGGCGTCCCGTTTGGCTCCGGCGGGTCGGCTTCCACCTTCTGCTCATCCTCGGGGGGCAAAGTTCGATTCGGGTCTTCCTGGGTGCCTTCCAGCGTTTCACCCAGATTACCCAGCTTCTTTGCCTCGTTGGGGGTTACCCGCGTCGCTCTGCTTGCTGATTTGTACTGAGAAATCAGTTCCAGTGTACGTGCGGTCTTTTCAGCATCGCTGAGCCCCGGGTCGCTCTTGTCCGATATCGCGCTCTTTATTAGCTTCTTCGCGAGTTCTTGCAGTTTAGCGTCGTCCCCAGGGTTCTTTCGCGGCGGTTGGAGGGTTCTGGCCACTGCCGGGATGCCGGAAGATGTCTTGGCTGCAGACGACAAGGCAGGTCTGAAACCACCTTGGCTCACTGTCTGTGCCGAAACAGGGGACGCTGCATTGAGTGGGGCAGCCTCTGGACTCTTTTCAATCGCGATCTCGAAGGTCTCCTCGCTGCTCTTGACAACCACAAAACCGTCTTTTACCCGCTCGATGAGCAAATGGCCCACTTTGCCGGACTGCCTGATCCAATGCCGTCCCTTACCCAGCTCGTCAATAAAGGCCAGCGACAGTTCCGGGTTGTTTTCGTAATAACTGGTGCCGAAAAGCTTGAATTTTGGCGTAGTAGCAGGCATGGGGCGTGCAAGACTTGCTCCCTTTGCTTCCTGTGGACCCGCCGGAGGGGTCGATTTGGGTGGATTTAAATACATTGCGAAGGCTTCCGCCTGCTGCACAAGCGGCGATACCCGGCTTTCGCTGCTGGTTTCCTTGCTGCTGGCGGCTTGCTCAAACTTCTCTCTTACGCCCGGCGAATTCACAAACTCGTTGATCTGTTCATCGCTGCGAACACCGAAAACCACCGGGAAAACAAAGAAAACACCCGCCAAAATCGCCGCCACAGCACTTGTTATTCGCAAGGTTTTTATCATGTCAGTCTTGAAAGAAAGTACGTATCAGTCTGTTGTTTAGAATACTCCTGAGTTCTCATCTTCTTCCTATTTGACATGGTTCGCGGCGTTTGGTTCCTTCCAGTGAATGATTTTCTCTAAAAAAGAGCTCTCGTTTCCCGCGTACTCGCCGCTCTGTTCGGGGGTATGACAGTCCGTGCAGGTGGACTTTGGGTCAGCGGACTTGGCCCTGCCCCCGCTTCGGACATGTTCCGAGCCGGGACCATGACAGTTTTCGCAGCCGACATCTTTCAAATCCCCGGTCTTTTCCAGGGAAATGAATCCGCTCTGGTAATCCAGGCCGACCACGTGGCATACGACACATTCGGGGTCGGCCTGCGAGCCGGCCTGCTCGAGCGTCGCATAAGCCTTTGCGTGGGTTGTGTCTTGCCACCTTTGATATTCGTAATCGTGGCAGGGCTTGCACGAAAGCGACCCCACGTACTCCAGATTATTTGGCAGGGCAAATCGCGGGTGTTTGTCAATGGCAAGGAGATTGCTCTCTCTGACAAGCTGCTGGTAGTCTTTGTATAAGCTCACCAGAGAAGCATCCTTTTCCAGGTCTTCCGAGACTGGAATCACATGAAGACTCAGCTTCAGAGCGTTTTTGCCGGCGGCGGTTTCTATCTGGAGTTTACATACGTGCCTGCCGAAACGGCCCACTGAGAAAACCAGGGGCTTTTTGTCTGGATCGCCGACAACCATCGGCTCATCGGACTCCGCAGGACAAACAAGACAATCGACAGAAGGGGCCGCCGCGGCAATAGACTCGATTGTGCCCGGATCGCATTGGTTCACGACCAAGATATTGAGAGCGTACACGCCGGTTTGCGGGGGGAAAAGCCCTCGGACTCGGTCGATGGACGCCGATTTGGCATCAAAGGCTGCTATTGTCACGGCGACAGTCCTGCCTTGCAGGGACAGCTTCCTGGTGAATTTCGCGGGCAGCTTTGTGCCGACCGTGCCGTAAGGCCCTAACAAAGCCAGGCCCGGCTCAACGCCGTCCAACTGCCCAAGACCCATGCCTATTTCGATGTCTTTGTCGCTCAAAACGACTGCATCATAATCGAGCTGTTGAAGGGCCTGGACGATGATATTGTACTTGATCAGGTCCTGCTCACCGTCACTTTTGACAAACGAGCCGGTATCGACGACCAATCGCTCTTGCCTGGGCACGGTATCGAGGATAGCCCGGCGTCTCTCAGTGCCTCCGAGCTGTCCCCCGGAACAACCGCAGGGCTTCAACGCGCCAAGCGTGTTGCCGGTGAAAAACACCGTGAGCGCCTCGGCCGTCGTGCCACGCTGTTGGTCTGCGGGGCCTGTTCTCGGCGCAGTCGGTACACACGAGGCCCCTGCGGTCAGTGCCATTAGAAACAGTGTGCAAGCGATCTCTTGCCTGGCTCCGGCAGAGGTCTTTAACTGAACTCTACTGTGTCTGAAGGATAGGTTTTTTCTTGGCAAAGTACCCATTGAACGTAATCGGCAGGCTCTCGCCGCCTTTGAGATTTAAAGTGAACGTGTCGGTGAATCTTGTCGGTTCCGCGGTGGCCGGAGGTAGTATTTCCAAGTCAAGCTGGTACCCGTTGGAGATCTTCTTCTGGTCGAGAACTCGAACACCGACGACGCTGCCTTTCGAGGATACCGACTCTATCTCGAAGTCCTTTTTATAGTTGTTGAGCACGGAGATTCTCTTGACGATCGGCGTTTCGGGCTGAGCGTCAAAAACGATGATCGATGGCGGGGTGATTGTGTATTTCGGCAGCACGTCAAAGAGAATAGAAACGACGCTGCCTTCCGGGTGGGTCAGATCAATGTTGACGCGCCCCTTGAGATTCTTCTGCAGCTTTTCGGGATTGACCTTGGGCTGCAGGACAAACTTCGTCGCTTCCACCGAAGGGTCGAAATCAACCGTTATGCAGTCGGCGGTCGATTTGAAGCCCGTGATTGAAAATGGCCGCTCATCGAGACTCCTGAGAGTGATTTGCGGGCAGCCGGCGTTCTCCTCGTCCAGGAAGAGTTTCAATCGCGGCGGCTCGCAGACGACTCGCTCCACGATTCTCGCCTTAATGGTGAGTGTGACATCGGGGCTTGCCCTGTCGTTGCTGTGCACAATCATCTGCCGCTCGAACTCCGTTGGCCGAGATCCCGATTTCCACTGCACGTTGATGGCTCCGCCTTCGCCCGGCGCATATTCCATTTTGTCCAGTGTGGCGACGACGCCGCAGCACTTGCTGACTTTTGTGATCTTTAGCAAGGCTTCACCCGTGTTCGTGAACTTGATCTGGCGTGTGTTGTCTGTATTCGGTCCCACCTCTCCGAAATCGCAGACGATTTTTTCAAACGTGATCTTCGGCGAGGGGCCGGTGGGCTCAGGTGCGGCCTTGACTTCTCGCAGTGGTCCACCGGGCTCTCTTGCCGATTTGGCCTGCTCTTGACAGCCAACCTGCAGCAATAAAATGCTGGTGGCAACAAGAATTGCCCAAACAAAACATTTCTCTTTCATGGTCCTATCTCCCAAATCAGTTTTTGATGTAACTTTCGGCTAACTAATGACCTGTAGTTTAGCGAAAAAGGCGTCCCCGAGCAAGGAATTTCCTGCCAAAATCGAGACCAAATGGGCCTGCAACACGATGCGATCCGCGAAGGTGGGGATAGAAGGCCCATGCTCTTTCCCGCCGTTCTCTAAAGGCTCGTTCTCTTATGTGACCGGGGGTCGCCGACGATCTGGGGTCCGTTGCTGAGTTTGCCGCTGATGGCCATATCCCTGAAATCGGCCATCGGGTCGTAAAACTTCCTGCTCAAATCGACCGTGTTGACCATCAGGCCGGGCCGGTTTATCCTGAGCTGCCGGACTATCTTTCCATCCGGCTGAATGAAACACGATGGATACGGGCAGTAGTACCCGCTCGAATTTGACATGCTCACCCAGAAGTGATTCGTCGCCGCGTGGCACTGCATCGTCTGGCGCATGATGTGCGTATGCACGCTCGGCCCTTTCTGTCGGGCGTTGTAAAAAGACTGGAAGATGCAGTGGACCTTCTGCTTGTACAATTCGCGGTAAAGTTCGGGGAATCGCAGGTCGAAGCATATCAGCAGCGAGCATTTCACGCCGTTGATGGTGAAGCTGACGAATCTGTTGCCCGGCGCGAGTCGCCGCAGGTCGCCCGGCGTACAAAACCGCTTATCGTAGCGGTCAACAATCTTGCCGCTGGGACCGATCAGGTACAAGCTGTTGTACGGCCTGTTCGGCTCGGTCAGCCTGTGCGTACTGCCCAGAACGACCCAGAGACCGAGCTTGGCCGCAATCGCCATGATCTTCTGCGTTTCCTGCCTGAGCAGGTCCCAGTCGTAGCCGTCGAAGCTGGGAAAGTCCGTGCCGACGTAGCCGCTCAGTGCGCATTCGCTAAAATGCACGATGTCCGCCTTGGCTTTGTGTGCCTTGTGCAGGAATTCGCAGATCGCCCGCGAGTTCCGCTCTATCGAGCGTCCCACGGCAAACTGGCACGTCGCAATCTTCAACACACCGCCGGCCATCGTGCCTCCGCCCATGTTAAAGTCTTGTTCGCCATAGTATCCCCACAGATCGGTACTTTGTCACAGATTTCAGATAAAAGATGTCATTCCGAGCGGAGTAAAACGGAGTCGAGGAATCTATTCGAATAGACCCCTCGGCTGCGCTCGGGGTGACAACCTTCTAAAAAATCGCAATCCATCAGAATATCCCCGACGGAGCACGATCAGTCCAAAAATGATTCTACCAGCCGAATTCTAACATAGAGTTCGAAGGCAGTCCATCAGGATTTGGATTGCCCAGGGACTGCCGGCACTTATAATGGAAAAGTTACTGCTGGCAGGAATCGCGCCCTCTGCTGTCAAGGAGATACGAAATGAAACTTGCGGAAGAAAAAAATCTGGCGGGCTGCTGCGGGATTTATTGCGGCCTGTGCCCCCGCTTCCAGTCAAAGGCGGCCAGCAGGTGCCCGGGCTGCAAGATACTTTCGCTGACGATCTCCTGCAAGCGGTACAACTGCTGTGTCAAGAAGAACGGCTTTCAAACGTGCGCCGAGTGCGGCCAATTCCCCTGCGACAAATACGATAAGTTTTTCGATTGGGACAGCTTCGTCAGTCACAAGGTCTGCCTGCCGAATCTGGATCGCATCAAGACCGCCGGGCTGAGAAGATGGTTGGGCGAGCAGAGCAAGAAACGCCAGGTGCTGGAGAATTTGCTTTCTGACTACAACGAAGGCAAATCGTGTAGCTTCTTTTGCATCGCCGCTGCCCTGATGCCCCCTGCAACGGTACAAAAGGCCGTCAGGCAGGCAGAAAAGACAATAGCCGCCGGGAAGACCCGCGGCAGCGACATAAAAACGAAGGCCAAAATCGTTCACTCGGCCATCCAGGCTAATGCAACAAAAGCCGGTGTCGATCTGAAATTGAGAAAAGGATCAAAGTAAGGAGGGGGACAGAAAATGAATAGGAAAAGATTCATTACATGCGTTTTGATCGTATCGGTTATTTGGCTTATTTTCCCTATTCCGGTATATGGACTATTCGTGAGGTTTTTTGGACTGGTTCCGCCGGCCGGTTTTCGGACGCTCGATTTGGTCCTTATGATTCCAACTTCAATTTTAGGAGGTTTCATCTTTGTCCTGATATTCTTTCTCGCCAAAGGCTCAAAACTCGGACAAAGCGGGTTGTTGTACGGCTTTTTGTGGTTTCTTGGATTTAGCGTCGTTAGCGAGGTTGGATTTTGGATCGCGCTCAAATATAGTCCAATCATGATGATAGCAGGCATAACCTCCGGCCTGGGTCTTCTGGTAAACGGGATTATCACTGAAAGGTTAAGCAAGTGAGCGGAGGGAAAATATTTGTCGGCCGAAAGGCCGAATTAGAGCAATTCAAAAAGGTCCTTGAGGACCCGCAGAGCTATCATTGCGAGTCATGAAAGACCGTGGCAATCTCTGCTCTTCGAATGACGGTGACGGTAAAGTAAATATTGACAAAACATATTGCCGACAATACAAAAGCATAGATAACCGTTTGAATGAGGGCAGCTTATGTCAGATGAAATAAAAAAAATATATCAGGCGTTCGATCCATCGCCGCTAAAGGCCGATGACACGGACCTCTACGTTGACTTGGACGAAGTCAGAGGAAGCACCGGGCTTGTCAAAAAGTTGGCTGAAACAATCAAGCTATCCGAGAGCACGACGACGCAGTTATTAGCCGGCCATATCGGCAGCGGCAAGAGCACCGAGTTGAGGCTTTTACAGAAGCAATTGCAGGATGATGGGTATTTTGTCGTCTTTTGCCAAATTCTTGAAGATATCGATGAAAGGGACGTAGATTTTCCCGATGTTCTTTTATCCATGATGCGCCAGATGGCAAGCCAGATCAAAGAAAGAGGTCGGATTGAACTCAAGCCAAGTTACTTTCAACAGAGGTTCGAAGAAGTCAATGAACTGTTCAAATCAAAAGTAGATCTGCCGGATCTTATTAACGGTTTATTCAATCTTTCCTCGGCTATCAAAAGCAGCCCTGATACACGCAAAAAAATCCGGGAAATATTCGAGCCTAAGACAAATGACTGGCTATCCGCCGCCAATGATATTATTGGCAAGGCCGTTCTTGAATTGAGTAAAAAACATCGCAACGGTTTAGTAATCATCGTAGATGACCTCGACAAGGTTTCTGTGGAGAAATCCGCAGAGCAACGATCTTCTGTGGCGGAACGTCTGTTTCTTGAAAGGCATGCTCAACTTACAGGATTTCAATGCCATATCGTTTATACGCTCCCGCTGCCTTTGGTTTATTCGTGCAGAGAACGGGATATTGCGAGTTTATACAAACTGGATGCCCCGCCGGTTGTCCCAATGACAAAAGTCGTCGGCAGAGATGGCAGAAGATATAAGAAGGGTTTTGATAAGTTTATCAGCATCATACAAAAACGCCTCAGTAAAGCGAAAGTGACGACTTCTGTATTTGAAAGTAATAGGATCAGAGATAAGATCATCAAATACAGCGCAGGGCAGCCTCGTCAGCTTATGATCCTTATTCGCGAAGCAATCATTGCCGGTTCCGTACCCATCAAAGAAGAATATATCGAAAATATAGCAAGGAAGATCAGGCATTCTTACGAGCGACAGTTACGGCAAGAACACTGGTCGATTATCGAGCAGGTAAAGCAGGATAATCGTCTTGAGAGAAATGCCGGTAACGATGCGTTATGTATGGAGCTGCTCGCTAACAGGGCTATTCTTTACTATCTCAATGAAGACCAGTGGTACGGCCTGAATCCGTTGCTGCCGGAACGCGACATCTAACCCAATGGAACCTGATAAGCTCTTCTCAGACTCGCCAAATCAGACGGCCCTCCAGGAGGCAGAGCTTGCTGCTCTTCTCAGGATGCTTAGCATATCCGGAGGTACGTTCTCTTTGAGCATTGCGATCTGCAACAGCCCCGCCTTGCGAGAATACTTGATAGGCAAAGTTAAGGAGCAGAAAGCACATATCGAGAAAATCCAAATAGAAAAGAACTGTACCGACCTACTGGCGTCTGCTGAAAAAAAGCTCACGAGCAAAAAACCTTCGGCAATTTTTATCACCGAAATTGAAAACGCCCTTCCGTCAGATGACGTTCAGCCGAGGATTATAAGAAATCTTAACGCTTCAAGAGAGCTATGGCGTCAGAAATTCACCTGCCCTGTTGTTTTTTGGCTGGCAGAATACGCAGCCACAATGTTACAGAGAGATGCCCTCGATTTTGCTTCGTGGATAAGCCACATCTTTGAGTTTGTATCTGAGCAGGCGACTGCTTCGGCTGGAATGATGGATCGTTTTTCCGGGGATATTCTTTCTGCCGGCAGGCTTGATGCAGATCAAAAGCGCTTCAGAATTGTTGAGCTTGAGCAGCGTATAGTTGATGCGGGCGATCCGCCGAAAGCACAGCTCGCCGGGCATGTTCTAACCTGGTTTAACGAACTCGCCTATATTTTCTTTGCCGTTGGAGACTTAAGCAAAGCTGAGGAGAGTATCCGAAAGTCGCTGGAGATTAACGAAAAACTCGGGCGGTTGGAGGGCATGGCAAGTGCTTACGGCAATTTAGGGCTGGTTTACCAGACGCGCGGGGACCTGGACAAGGCCGAGCAGATGGTTAGGAAGGCGCTGGCCATTGAGGAAAAGTCAGGGCGGTTAGAGGGCATGGCAAATCAGTACGGCAACTTAGGGCTGATCTATCGAAAGCGCGGCGACCTGGACAAGGCCGAGCAGATGCATAAGAAGTCGCTGGAGATTGAGGAAAAGTTAGGGCGGTTAGAGGGCATGGCAAGCGATTACGGCAATTTGGGGCTGATTTATCAAACGCGCGGCGACCTGGCCAAGGCCGAGCAGATGCTTAAGAAGTCACTCGAGATTAACGAAAAGCTCGGGCGGTTAGAGGGCATGGCAATTCAGTACGGCAATTTAGGGCTGATTTATCGAGCGCGTGGCGACCTGGGCAAGGCCGAGCAGATGCATACCAAGGCGCTGGAGATTGAGGAAAAGCTCGGGCGGTTGGAGGGCACGGCAAGTCAGTACGGCAATTTAGGACTGATTTATCTAACTCGCGGTGACCTGGATAAGGGCGAGCAGATGCTTGCCAAGTCGCTGGAGATTAACGAGAAGCTCGGGCGCTTAGAGGGCATGGCAAGTCAGTACGGCAATTTAGGGTCGGTTTATCACGAGCGAGGTGATTTTGGCAAAGCCAAAGAGTACTGGGAGAAGGCACTGGAACTTTTCAAGAAGATTGGCATGAAGCCGGAGATAGTGAAGACGCAACAGGCGATTGACGGACTGAAGGACAAGTGGATAAGGAAAGAATGAGATTGCCGCAGTCGCTGCGCTCCTTCGCAATGACAAGTCAGTGAGGATTAAGGAGTTGACTAATGGGAAAATGTGTATTTTCTGGTGTGATGTTGGCTGTTTTTCTTGCGAGTTTGGCGTTTGGTGCCGGGGCGAGGGAACTCGTGTCGAATCCTAAGTTTGAGGCGGCGGGGGTGGGGGATGTGCCGGAGGGGTGGGTTGTTTGGGGGCCTGTGTGGGAGAAAGCAGCGTGCAGGGTGCGGGCCAATGCCGGCGGGGGGCTTTTGGTCGATGGGGCGGACCCATTCGCGGTGGGCGGGGTTACGCAAGACGTCAAGGGCGTCCAGGGTGGGAAGGCATACGCCGTTAAGGCGGTCTGTCAGTTGCGTGATGTTCCGGCCCCGTATCATTCCCTCGTGGTGCGGGTGAGCTGGACGCGCGGCGGCAAATTGCCTCATCCGGCGGGCATGCTCGTGCGAGGGCCGATTGTTGATGGTGTCTCGGCACGGTTCGATGATGTGCTGGTCGCGCCCGAGGATGCCGACGGCGCGCGGTTGTCGCTGGAGGTCAAGTGGCTGCAGGGCGGCTCGGTAGTGTGGAAAGAGGTGAGCATGCGCGAGGCGCCGGCGCCGGGGCAGCGGAAAGTGAAGGTCGGCACGGTCTATCTGCGGCCGAAAAACAGTACGCCGGACAAGAATCTGAAACTCTGGTGCGAGCAGGTCGATGCGGCCGGAAAACTCGGGCTCGACATTGTATGCTTAGGTGAGACGATTACCGCCGTCGGTACATCTGCTACCATCAACGACCTCGCCGAGCCGATCCCAGGCCCGGCGAGCGAGGCGTTGGCTGAGGCAGCCAGGAAGAATAATATATGGGTTGTGGCCAGCCTTAACGAGCGGGTCGGCGATGTCGTTTACAATACGGCCGTACTGCTGGACCGGCAGGGCAGGCTTGCGGGCAAGTATCGCAAAGTCCACCTGCCGCGTGAGGAGTGGAAGCAGGGCGTCCGGCCGGGCGATGAATACCCCGTCTTTCAGACGGATTTCGGCAAGGTCGCAATCCAGATATGTTACGACTGGTTCTTCCCCGAGGCGACGGAGATGTTCGCCCTCCAGGGAGCGGAGATTATCTTCGCCCCGACCTGGGGCAATACGCTGCCGGACAAAGACGGCTGTGTGGACGGCGAATCGACCTTCAGGGTCCGGGCTCGCGACAACGGCGTCTATATGGTCCCGTCCGTTTATGACGGCAGCAGCCTGATCATCGATCCGATGGGCAGGATTCTAACTTCGAATGAGGGCAAGGAAGGCGTGTTCTGGGCCGAGATCGACCTGAACAAGCGCGAAACCCTGCAATGGGTCGGTCACTGGCGGTCCATCGGCCCGCGTCACCGCATGCCGCAGACCTATAAGCTGCTGTCGGATGTCTCGAAATAGAACCCGGCTCGCAGCCTGCCGTAGCGATAAATAGATTGTCTTACGACGCGGGCGCTGGTATTGTCTCCTCCGACAAGATCACTCGTTATTGAAGGTGAAAGGTCCTTGAAAGATAAGCTAAAAGGTAAATTCATTGTGCTTGACGGTCCGGACGGGTGCGGCAAGAGCACGCAGGCAAAACTCCTGGCCCGGTGGCTGCAAGAGCAGGGTGTGCCGACGAGCCGCTTTCGCGACCCTGGCGATACGCCCATCGGCGAGAAGATAAGAGAAATCCTGCTCAGCCCCGAGCATGAGGCAATGAGCACGAGGGCGGAACTGCTCTTGTACATGGCGGCACGGGCGCAGCTCTGGGCGGAAAAGATGGCCCCGGCGCTGCATGAGAATCGGTGCATCGTCCTGGATAGATGGCTCTCGAGCACGTGCGCCTACCAGGGCTGCGCCGGCGGCTTTGGAATGGACAGGGTAATCAAGATAGCAGCGGACTGCCTCGAAAGAGTCTGGCCCGACCTGACCATCATTCTCGACGTGGATATTAAAACCGCTTCGCAGCGTTTGAACCGGCCGTTGGATAGGATGGAGGCCAAGGGAGACGGCTACCACCAGAAAGTCCGCGAGGGCTTCTTGAAGTTGGCGAGCGAGCATAAGAACTTTGTAGTAGTTGACGCCACTGGCGACGTCGAAACGGTGCACAAACGCGTGTTGGAAATAACTGAGAAAAGTCCTGAAGATTTACCAGTTACATCAATGAGGGAAGTGGAGAAACAAGCTATTATAGCAGCCTTGGCGAACACACAAGGCAACCGTGAGAAAGCAGCAAGGCTCCTTGGCATCGGAGAAAGAACACTCTACCGCAAGATAAGGAAATACAACCTGTGAGGCAGTGTGTAGCGTCGGGGAAACTGTAAGATGTCATTCAAAGAGATTTTTTGCCAGGACCGGGCGATTGACATGTTGCAGCGGGCGTACGCGTCGGACAGATGGGCCCACGCGTACATCTTTGCCGGCCCGGAGGGCGTCGGCAAATTCAAGACCGCCTGCGAATGGGCCAAACTGCTTCTGTGCGAGAAGCCCATCGTGGAAGATGGCTTTGCCGACAGTTGCGGCTCGTGCCAATCGTGCCTGCTCTTCGGGGCCGGCTCACACCCCGACTTCAATCCTGTCTATAAGGAGCTGCTCGAATTCACCAAGGACAACAAGGAGAAAAAAACGCCGGTCGATTTGGCGATAGACGTGATTCGGGAGTTCCTCATCGCGAAGGTATCGACCAGGCCGACTCTCTCGAAGAGGAAAGTCTTCGTCGTCAGTGAAGCCGAGAGGCTGAACGCCGCCTCACAGAACTGCCTGCTGAAAGTCCTCGAAGAGCCGCCCGCATATTGCTCCATCGTGCTGCTTTGCACCCGTCTGGAGAATCTCTTGCCCACGACCAGGTCAAGGTGTCAGATAATCCGGTTCGGGCCTATAGATGAATTCAGGATAATCGAGAAACTGAAAGCTCTGGGCCTTGAACGGGAACCCGCGCAATACTTTGCACGTCTGGCACAAGGCAGCTTAGGCACGGCGTGTCAGTGGGCGGAGCTTGAATTAGCTGATGCAAACCTTTACGAAACCAAGAAGGAGCTGTTGTGTTCTTTAGCCGGGTATCAATTCGCCGACGCTCTGGACCTGGCGCAGGAGCTTCTGGCAGGCAGTAAGAGAATTGCCGATGTCTGGACGGGCCTTGATAAGGCCACGAGCGGAACGGATATCAATCGGAGGGCTCTGAGGACGATTGTTCTGATGATCATATCAATGCTGCACGATGCGATGCGGCGCAGCGCGGCGCCGACGCAGGAGGCCGTCAACTCCGACCAGAAAGAGCAGATAGCGAAGCTGGCTGCCCGCTTCGACGCCGAGCACGCCGCGGAAAAAATCGCTGACTGCTATCGCATGTTAGGCTGGATTGAGTCCAGCGTCAATGAGAAGCTTATTTTCGAGCAGCTCTTGTTAAGTCTCGCCGATTCTGATACAATACAGGTCCGGCAATAAAAGGGCTTAACACCGGTGCTAATCCAGGTAGTTTCAATGACGAAGAACTCGGAAATAAAGGCCAAACAGGCAAGAAACAAGAAATATATGCTGGTTCGGTACGGCCGGATGCGTGCGCTCGGGCTTTTCGAGCATCATGAGAGCGCCATTCCCAAGGTGCACACACACGTCGTGGTGAAAACCAATCGAGGCCTTGAATTAGGCCACCTCGTGGGCCGGCTTACCTGCTATCGCGGCGGTCAATTCAGATTGAGCGAAGAGCAGTTGCAGGAGTATTTTGCTGATAGCGACCTCGATTTCTCTCAAGGTCAGGCCGGCAAATTTGTCCGCTACGCCACCACTGCGGACATAAGCGAAGAGCGGCACCTGCGGAAAATCGCCAGAGAAGAGATGGAAAGTTGCAGGCGTTTCGTCAAGGAAATGGATCTGGCGATGAAAATTGTCGATGCGGAGCACGTGCTCGGCGGCGAACGCATCATTTTCTACTTTATGTCGGACGGACGCGTCGATTTTCGCGACCTTGTCAAGAAAGTGGCACAGGAATATCAGACAAGAATCGAGATGCGCCAGATCGGCTCTCGCGATGAAGCCAAGCTCCTCGGCGACGTGGAAAGCTGCGGACAACAGTGCTGCTGCCAGCGATTTCTTAAACACCTCAAGCCGGTCAACATGCGAATGGCCAAGATGCAGAAGGCCACCCTCGACCCGGCCAAGATTTCGGGATTTTGCGGTCGATTGAAGTGCTGTCTGCGATACGAGGATGAAACGTACACCGAACTGAAGAAACGGCTGCCGAGAAAGAATACCCTGGTGAGGACCCAGCAGGGCCGGGGCAGAGTCGTGGACGGCCAGATATTGACCCAGCTTGTGCTGGTCGAGTATGAAAATGGGGACAAGGCGGCCGTCGGCCTCGACGAGATTGAGATTATCTCACCGTCCGCGGCGACAGATGAAAAACAAGATGGGCCCGCGAATCACCAGAGCCAGGATGACAGCGGGCAATAATAATGAGACCGGACGCGTGATTTCAATCATCAAGGAAGAACAATGCCTCGCAAAATCGTCGTAACCTCCGCCCTGCCTTATGCGAACGGCCCGATACACATAGGGCATTTGGTGGAATATCTCCAGACCGATATCTGGGTGCGGTTCCAGAAGATGTGCGGCAACCAGTGTCTCTATTTTTGTGCCGATGATACGCACGGCACTCCTGTGATGATCAGTGCCCGTGCAGCCGGCATAAGCCCTGAAGAGCTGATAGAGCGGATGCACAAAGAGCACAAGAGGGATTTTGACGACTTCTTCATCGAATTCGACAATTATTACTCCACCCACTCACCTGAAAACAAGTATTTCAGCGAGCTGATCTTCAGCCGTTTGAACGCGGCGGGCTCAATAGTCAAGAAAAGCGTCGATCAGGCCTATTGCGAGAAATGCCAGATGTGGCTGCCGGACCGGTATATTCGCGGCACCTGCCCTCGCTGTCACGCGGAGAAGCAATATGGGGATTCCTGCGACAAATGCGGTGGAATATACCGGCCCACCGAGCTGATCAATCCTCAATGTGCCACGTGCGGCACTGAGCCGATTCGCAGGCAAAGCGAGCACTACTTTTTCAGGCTTCTGGGCTACGAGCAGCAGCTCAGAGCGCTTGTCGCCGGGGGATATACCCAGAAATCGGTGGCCAATAAGCTCGACGAATGGTTCAACGCCGGGCTGAAAGACTGGGACATATCACGCGACGGGCCGTATTTCGGATTCAAAATACCGGGAGAGGAAAACAAGTTCTTCTACGTCTGGCTGGATGCGCCTATTGGATATATGGCTTCAGCCAAGAACTACTGTGACAAGAACAACCTTGATTTCGATCTACTGTGGCCGGGCGCCGGCTGCGGAACTGTCAAGGCGGGCGAATACGAACTGTATCATTTCATCGGCAAGGACATTATGTATTTTCATGCCTTGTACTGGCCCGCCATGTTGATTGGTTCGGGCATCAGGACTGCCGACAAATTGTTCGTTCACGGCTTCCTGACCGTTAATGGCGAGAAAATGAGCAAGTCGCGCGGGACCTTCATCAGGGCCAGCACGTACGCAAAGCACTTGGATCCGGAATACCTGCGATATTACTACGCGAGCAAGCTGACCGACAATATCGAAGACATAGACCTGCGAGCCGATGATTTCATAAACAAGTCCAATTCTGATTTGGTGGGCAAATTTGCAAACCTGGCGTCCCGTTCGGGCCCGATGCTGACAAAACACTTCGACGGCCGGCTTGGCCGGTTAGACGACAAGGGCCGGCTGCTAATAGCGAGTCTTTCTGCATCCGGACAAGATATCACCGAAGGTTACGAGCGCCTCGACTATGCCGGTGTCGCGCGCGTGATCAGTGCGCTGGCCGGCGCTGTGAATCAGTACATTGAGCAGAATGAGCCGTGGGCTACCGTCAAGACCAATCCGCAAATGGCGCACACTACGCTGACAGCGGCGCTAAACGCTCTGAGAATTCTGACGATTTACCTAAAACCCATCCTGCCGAAGTTCGCCGAAAAGGTCGAGAGATTTCTCAACATTGACCAGTTAAGTTTCGCAGATCTCGATAAGGTGCTGGAAAATCACAAGATAAATGTTTTCGAGCGGTTGTTCGAAAGAATCGATGAAGAACAGGTGAATGCCATGATGGAAGAGAGTAAGGAAGCTCAGGGTCCGCAGCCGAAGGCAGCACCCGCCGAGCCGATCAAACCTGAGTGCACCATTGAAGATTTCGGGAAGATCGACCTGCGAATCGCAAAAGTCGCCGGGGCTGAACGGGTCGAAGGCGCCGACAAGCTGCTGCGATTGCGTTTGGACGTGGGCGGGCTGGAAAAGACTGTTCTTGCCGCCATAGCCACGGCCTACAAGCCCGAGGATTTGACCGGCAAAATCGTCGTGTACTTTGCCAATCTAAAACCCAGGCAGATGAGGTTTGGTCTGTCCGAAGGGATGATTCTGGCGGCCGGCGCCGGTGGAAAGGACATTTCTATGCTCACCGCCGATTCAGGGGCGCAACCCGGACAGAAGGTGCTTTAGAAATACTCGATTTCGAGGGAGTGCGGTAGTCTTTCGAGGGGGCAGCCAGGGCATTTGGCTTTCGGCCTGCAAAACTCTTTGCCCGCTCGTACTAACAGTGCGTGGTACTCGTTGAAAAGCGGGGTCTCGTGGGGGAGATTCGACTCGAACAGCTCTCGCAGTTGCTCGTAATCAGCGCCGGCGTCGATCAACCCGTGCCGGACAGTGATTCGGGCCGTGTAAGCATCGACGACAAAGACGGGCCTGCCCAAGGCATAAAGCAGAATCGAATCCGCAGTTTCGCGTCCGACGCCCTTGATCGCCAGAAGCTCTTCTCTCAATTGGCCGGTGCCAATCCGTTCAAGGTTTGTCAGTCCGCCCTCATAATTATCGAAGAGCCAGCTCACCAAGTTCTTGAGCCGCTTTGCCTTTATGTTGTAATAGCCGGCCGGCCGGATGAGCTCGGCAAGCTGTGTCAGGCCGATATGATGGAGTGCTTCGGCGGTGAGGTGCCCGGCAGATTTCAGATTCGCTATCGCCTTTTCGACGTTGGCCCAGCTTGTGTTCTGGGTCAGTATCGCACCAGTGATTATCTCGAAGGGCGTTTCGCCGGGCCACCAGTGCTGGGGACCGAAGGCATCGTAGAGCAATTCGTACATTTCCGTTAGTGTTTCACGGACCGTCATAGAAGGGTTACATGGAAAGCACGGGCACTTTTTCGACATCCAGCTCAACGGGCGAGAACCATTTGGGGTACGGCTTTATGGGCTGCTGCTTCAAGTCAAAGCGATAAATCACGGAATCACCCTCGCAGCCCGATTCGACAAAATGATTGTTGCTCAGGATGGTCTGCATCTGTTCATTCTTTGGGCCTTTCTTGAATCGCACAATCACCCGGTCGAAATTCCGCGTCCGGGCATAATTGAGCACCGAGGTCAGCGTGTAGTCCTCGACGCCCTTGCTCATCACGCGGCAACTGAAAAGCAGTGTATCGATTTCGTAGAAACGGTCTCTGTGCAAACCGATGCAGACGCCGACTAGGCCGTAATCGCCGAACTTGTCGCAGACGCGCACTGCGAAAATGTTGCAGCTCTGGTCTCGGCTGAAAGCGATAATCTGGTCTTTGGTGTAACGTTTGATCGACGTGTTGAGCTGATTCGTTCGCTGGATCAGCTCAGTCACACGGTCCACTTCATAAGGCTGCATTCTCTGCACGTCGATTTTGAACTGGCACTGCCCGAGAAAATCCTCTCGTGCGGATGGCGAGGCGTTCTGAGCCTCTCGGCGCTGGCTTTCCTGCAGATAAAACCTGGTTCTGTTCTTGCTCTCCCGCGTGATAAACTCAGGCTGGAATTCGGGCAGATAGAGCAGTTGTTCGAAGATGTTCTGGTCATAGACTCTGACGTCGGGAAGCACGGCTTTGATTTGTTCTCTCTCGAATGGGCTGTCGTCTATGAAGATGATCGAGTCGAGGCCGATGTTCAACTGCTGCTGGACCTCAAGCAGATTCTCGCATTTGTCCTTCCAATTGAGCGTGAAGCACACAAATTCGATCCCGGCCAGATGCGGCTTGATGAAGTTCCTGATATCGCTCTCAAGGTATGGGTCGTTCTTACTTATCACGCCGATCAAGATCCCTCGGGCGTACAAGATGGCCAGGACGTTCCAGTGAAATCGTTCCTTGTCGATTCGGACCTCGAGGTTCTCTACGCCGGCGTCCCGGATGACCCCTTTCCACATCGTGTTATCAAGGTCCACGACGACGCACTTGACTTTCTTGCCGCGTCGCAGGACGTAATTGATCCAATGCGCGTATTCCTCTGCCAGGTGCGTGGCTGGGAATTTGATGTGACTGTACCACGGGGCATCGGCTTGTTTGAGCGTTTCTCGAAAACCGTACATGGAGCAGACGCCGGTCAGATTGAGAAAATAGAAACTGGGATACCTGGTGGCCAGCTCTTCCATCCCGGCAACGTATTTTCTCATGAGCTGATCTTCGTTATAAAGCGGTCCGGTCTGCTTGAACCGATTCAGCATATTCGTCCTGAACCAGGGGAAGAACTGCATGACGACCGGGACGTTCAGCGGTAGGAGCGTCAGAATCATCAGCTCGCACTGGTCGGTAAGCTCTTTGAGCTTCTGATCCTGCTGCTCTCTCGAGACGGCGCCGTTCAACTGTATGTCGGCAATGGGGTCCATCATCAGGTCGTGCTGCGAAAGGAAGACCACATCGGGCTTCTTGTCAAAGACCTCCCGGGCGTGATCGGCCAGAAACGTATAGGGATTCGTTTCTCCGCGATGCTCGAAACTGTAGAAGTAGTCGAAGTCCAAGTATTCCTGAGGATTGGCCTTCAGTTCCGCAATGATGTACTCGAACTCACAGCCGCCCAAAAAACAAAGAAAGGGTTTCATTTACTTGGGCCCCACGTCGTTCGTATTTGTTGTGTTTCACTATTGTATTTTCGGCTTACTTGAAGTACACTCTGTAGAAATTCAGCAGTGGAAATGAGCAGATGCCGCCGTGGGACAGCGAAACGCAGTCGAAGGTTTAGGATGGGAAACGCAAGAAAAGACAACAGAGCTGAAAACAAGCACAGCACCAGTCAACTATTCAACTTCGCACGCGATTCCTATCTTGAGAGGACGTCTCGTCCGATCTCCGCGATTGCTTTTCTGCTGCCGTTTATCGTTTTCTACGAGGTGGGGACATTCTGCATTAATACCGATGTTCTGAATCAATCACAGATTCGGGTCGTTGCCTTTGTCTGGCTGCAAAATCTGCTTGAATCGCTGGGTTTCGGCGGCAAACTCGCGTGGGTTGCACCTCCTCTGGCGGTCGTGGTGATTTTGATGGCGCTGCAAATCACGTCCGGCAAGCGATGGCATTTCTGGTTTGGTGACATTCCACCGATGGCCGTCGAGTGTATTCTGCTTGCTGTACCCTTGATTGTCCTGACGTTGTTTCTGAGCAGCTCTTCCGCGTCGCCGGGCCACATCAGTGGGTGGGACGACGGCTCGTTCGGAGGCAAGCGTGCCTCGCTGCCGGCCTGCGCTTCGGTGGATAGAGGCAGCGTATTGTCCCCCGCTGACGAGGCCGGCGGAGGTCCGTCATCCCAGTCGCTGCTGGCAAACATCGTTACCGGAATCGGCGCGGGGATCTATGAAGAGCTTGTCTTTCGTCTGATTCTGATATGTCTTTTGATGCTGTTATTTCAGGATGCGATGAGGTTCAGTCACAAGAGTGCGATTGCGCTGTCGGTTGTTATTTCGGCCGCGTTGTTCAGCGCTCATCACCACATAGATTTCTTCAGTGGGCAGCCGAACGCCGTAGATCCGTTTAATTTCACACGGTTTGCTTTTCGAACGGTCGCGGGTGTTTACTTCGCGGCCCTTTTTGCCATTCGCGGCTTTGGAATTACAGCCGGAACTCACGCCTCTTACAACATTATTGCCGTCTCCATTACCGTACGCTTCTTTCAGTAGCAAAAACCGGGGTGTTTTCAGTTTTTTGCAATTTTTTCAAAAAAAGTATCCTCCTGTTACTCTTTTACCCTCCGACGCTTGCATAATAATCGTCCTATAAAGGCAAGAAACGGCCCTATCAGTGCTGATATCAGCCTTGAAATAACGCGTCGATTTTGGTATAATAACCAACAGTTAAAGGCCAGTATTCTGTGTTAGGACTTTATGATGGAATCGCCACAAATCAACGTTGCTGTTGAAGAACTGATGTTTAGCCTTTTCCAAAGACCCTTGCACCCTGAGCTTTTTCAGATTTACGCCAGCCGACACTTGAATACTGAAAAATATGAGGCCATCATCTGGGTGACTGGTTGCACTCACGTCGTGAGTGTGTTTGCCGGTGACACCTGCCTGACGGAGGTTGTGAGCACCCCCGGGCAGATGCTGCCCTCTCGAGGTCTGCTGGAGCGTTTTCAGTTCCGCGGCCCACGCACTCATAAGTGCACGTTGAGCCGGGGGGTGAGTTACGTCACTGACTTTCAGGTCGAGAAGATGAGTCCGAATCTGTATCGGCAGAGCCATACCGACCTCGAGCGGTTCGGGCGAAACCGGGGTGTGTTTGTGAAGTTCCCGGAATTAGAGGTCGATCGGCTTCAGCCGTTCTGCTATATTGACTTTGAGGCCCGACGCACGGAACTGCACATCCATACCTTTGCGGCGTATCCTGACCAGGTGACAATGATCAAGACTCAATCGCTGTTCGACCTTCAGTGACAGAGACCATCGCAGCTTTGCCCGCGGCGCCGTTTTTCAAAGCTAATGCTCGTTGGAGCGGATGCCCCGAAACATCCTCGCAGGATGATGCGGCGGCCCCGACGTCAACCCTCTATTCCGTAAGCTTCGAGAACGCACTTGACCATACGGTATCTCGGTCTTAACAGTCTGAATAGCTTGGAGGACATGTATTCTCGGGAGTGCACGCCTAACAACTGCTGCAGATTCGAACTGGCTTTGAGAAAATGCCTGTAAACACACAGGCCGTAGGGCAGAGCGAATAACCTCAGGGGATGAGGTGTTGAATTCCAGACGACATTCACCAGCCCGGTCCATCCGATCACATCATAAATGCTTGTCCTGTCAACTCCTTTGACCATGGTCTTAGACTCCTTTCCATCAAAACAGACTCAAATCTCCTATTTCACTCTCACATCCACACTGCCGAGTCTTTCGACTTGCTGGTGCGATCATACCGTCACGGATGCACATTCCCTTTGTCAGACCCGTGCGTATAATGTTGTTCCTTTATCAAAATATCGAGTGCCCGTCAAGACAAAAAAGCGGCATAAGCATAAATAGGTGCATTTTTCTCGGACCCTGCTGCACAAATGAATTGGTAACGGATGGACCGGGCGTACATCTTGCCGCCGCGGCTTTGAGCGAGCCTCCAGATATGAAAGGTGGGGTCTCAACTCTGCAATTGGACGTTTTGCCTCAAGACGTCGAGTTTCGTGCGAATTTCGTCGGACATTTTGGTGTTCGGGAAATCCTTCACGATCTGCTGCCCAATATCGAGGGCGCCGGCCCATTGTTTTTCGGTGACGGCGATGGCGAATTGCACACCCATGTTGTGAAGTTTTGTCCGGAAGACGTCCTTGGCCGCTTCCTGCAGGGCCAATCCTTCGTTGGGAGTCAGGTGAAGGTCGAGCTCTTTTAGAATATCCAGACTGCGGTCGGTCTCCTGTGCCTTTACCGCGTCGTCCCATGCAGCCAGCAGGATTCTCTTACGCTGCTGCTTCCTGTCCAGCAGTACCTGCCTCATTGCTTTGGCCTTTTCATTGTCCGGATGAGCCCGAATCAGCCCCTCGATCTGGGCGCTCGCCTTGGTCCACTGGCATCCGTCCAGCAACCTTTCGATATGTGTTATGACCTGATGGAGTCGCTCCTGGTCGGTTGCATTGCTGTAGCGGTTGGCCTGGGCTCGGAGCTGCTCGGCAAGTTCCTTGTACTCGGGACGCTGCGTAATTTCGTCAATGATTTCGTTGGCGGCGTCAAAATCCTGCTGCTGGAGCTTGTCAAAGACGGCTTCCCGTAGCGACTGCCGGTCCTCATCGCGGAATGCGATGGCCTTGGCCGTCTCACTGACGCGGGTGCTGTGGTTGATCTGCGTCAATTCTGTACTGATTTTTTCCAGCGTGCCGGCCACGTCTTTGAGCTTTGCGCTGTTGTCCTTGAGGGCATCGAGGATCTTGAATAATCTTGAGAGCATGGCCAGAACTGCGCTGAGAAACACCAAGGCGCCGAGCATCAGCACGAGCTGGCGGAGCAAATCCGTCTGGGATTTCTCAAAGATGTCCGTAAAAAGCGTGAGCACGGCCACGATGGCCAACGCGATACAAACGACCAGGACGTGCCACTTGAACCGCCGGGAGAAACCGTCTTTTTCGGAGTCCATAACGTTCTCTCGCAAAAAAGGACTTTTCACAGTTCACTGCCAGTATGTTATGATACAACAAAACCCTGTCTTTGTCAACGATTGACGAAAATCGGTCGAAAAAATGTGGTCTTGCCCGGAAACAGGGCGTGCGGCCGTTGGGTATGATTTTTTTTGGCCTTCGTCGGCCATTTTTGCCGGCGGGCTGTCAACCTGTCAGCCATGACCGGCGTCATAACTTATGTCAGTGAGTCGCAATAGACCATTTTGAAAGAACAGTAAGGGGGCAAGTAAAATGAAAACCAAGCAATGGATCTTTATTCTGGTGCTAACGATGATGGCTGCCGCCAACGGTTTGGCGGTGGAAAATGCCGCCAAGAGCGCTGGGGCGAACGAAGAGCTTATCGCGGCGGGAAACAACACGTTTGCTCTCGAACTCTACGCAAAGTTGCAAAGCCAGGAGGGAAATCTGTTTTTCTCGCCTTACAGCATCTCGACGGCCCTGGCCATGACCTACGCCGGCGCACGGGGCCAGACAGAGTCGCAGATGGCTAAGGTGCTGCATTTTCCTGCCGGAGCGAATGAAAGAACAAAATCGTCGCCGATGGTGATGGACCGCCGGCAATTTGCCTCGACGTTCGGCGAGATCATAAATGACCTGAACAAAAGGGGCCGCAAAAGAGCGTACACCCTCAGCGTTGCCAATGCCCTGTGGGGTCAGAAGGGGCACGGTTTTCTCGATGAGTTCCTGGAGCTTGTCAAAGCCAATTATGGCGGCCGGCTTAGCGAGGTTGATTTCGTTGGAGCGACGGAAGCCTCGCGCAAAACCATCAATGCCTGGGTGGAAAAACAGACCAAAGAGAAGATCAAGGACCTTATTCCGCCGGGGGTCCTGGATTCGATGACCCGGCTGGTGTTGACCAACGCCATCTACTTCAAGGGCGATTGGGCAAGACAGTTCAAGAAGAACGAAACTAAAGACGCCCCATTTTCTCTTGCTGACGGCCGCAAGATCGACGCCCCGATGATGAACCAGACGGGCCAGTTCGGCTATCTGGAGACCGAAACCTTCCAGGGCCTCGAATTGCCGTACGTGAAGGATGAGCTGTCCATGATTATCCTGCTCCCAAAGGAGTTTGACGGCCTGAGCGAGTTCGAGAAGACCCTCACGCCGGAGAACCTCTCACAGTGGCTAAACAGGCTGTACCGCCGCGAGGTCGTCGTTGGCGTTCCGAAGTTCAAAGCGACGACCCAGTTCAGTCTGGCGTCCGTGCTGGAGTCGATGGGAATGAAGGATGCGTTCTCGGAGAAGGCCGATTTTTCCGGCATGGACGGCAAGAAGGACCTGTTCATCTCGGCCGTCATACACAAGGCCTACGTTGACGTCAACGAGGAGGGCACCGAAGCCGCCGCCGCGACGGGCGTAACAATGAAGCTGACCTCTCTCGGCCCCAGCGAAACCCCCGTCTTCCGCGCCGACCATCCCTTCCTCTTCCTGATCCGCGACAGCCACTCCGCCGGCATCCTGTTCCTCGGCCGAGTAGTGAATCCGAAAACCTAACGCGGACGGTCTCTGCAACGGCTTGCTCATAGATGTCCCCGGATTTTCCCTGGGGATGAATTATCCAGTTTTGTTCGAGTGCCTTAGTATGGTGCGCCGAGAATTGCCCGATGTCATCGGTTTTGTGCTTCTGCCGGCGCAACAGATATCTTGGCATTATCTCGTGAAGGCAAGAGCATCTCTTCTAAGCTCTGACCCTCCTGACCGCAGAGAAGCGCTGGAATACGCGTAATTCCAGCCCTCCGTATATGCCTCGCTAAGTACCCAAAAGAGACGACAATAGGGTCACGAGGATAGTCCATAATCTTAGGCACTCTAACAAAACCTAAAGATTGAGTAGTGGTTTGTCCGATGCAACA
>CAYWZW010000041.1:0-46334 GCA_964462945.1 uncultured Pirellulales bacterium | reverse complement strand
TTTCCTCACCACCTTCTAAAGTAAAATGCCAGACAGGTATTCTGTGTCCCCACCAGAGTTGGCGGCTGATGGGCCAGTCGCGAAGGTTCTCTAACCAGGTCTGGTAAGTTTTGGCGTAACGATCCGGGATGAAGCGCAGTCGGCCATCCAGTAACGGCTTGAGGGCCAGGCCGGCTAAAGAATTCACCGGTACGTCCGTACCTTCGATGAAGCCTTCGCCGAATTTTTCCTTCAGATGCTCGATCGGCTTCTTGACGGCGATATACCACTGGTCCGAGAGATAGGGCTCAATAGGCACATGGCTGCGATAGCTGTGTCCGACTTCGTGCGTATATTCGCGAACGTCTTCGAGAAGATGTTCCGTCCGAAACCATTCGACGATGGCCTCGCGCGCCTCAAAGCGGTCCATGCCAATAAGGTTTTCCACATCGGTATTCTTGATCTGGTCCCAATCGGTCCATCCATGCTTGTCGCTAATCGAGCCGTCAGGCGCCATGACGTTGATGATATCCAGGTTGTGCCTTTGTCCGATCTCCCAGTCATCGGGGTCGTGGGCCGGCGTGACTTTCAAAAAGCCGGTGGAAAATCTCGCCTTTTCATCTTCACTGTTCGGGTCAGGCAGGACAACGTGCTCATCGGCGATAATGGGAATGATACGTCCGACAATCGGGAGCTTTACCTTTTTACCAACCAGATACCCGGCACGTGGATCGTTTGGGTTCATTGCCACGGCTGTATCACCAAGCATTGTTTCCGGCCGTGTTGTGGCCACTGTTACATATTCAATGCGTTCGTTCCCTATATTGACCGGATTTTCGAGTCGATACTTCAAATACCAGAAATGTCCCTGCACCGTTTCATGTTCTACCTCGTCGTCAGCCAGCACTGTTTGCGTGGCAGGGTCCCAGTTGACCAGTCGTTTGCCGCGATAGATCAGCCCGTCCTTAAACAGTTTGAAGAATGCGCTGCGCACGGCTTTGGCGCATACCTCGTCCATCGTGAACCGCGTTCGCGCCCAATCACACGAGCAGCCCATCGCCTTCAATTGATTGATGATACAGGCTTCATACTCGTCTTTCCAGGCCTGAACACGTGCCACGAATGCTTCCCGCTCGAAGTCGGTCCGGCGTTTTCCCTCTTCCGAGAGGATTCGTTTCTCGACGACCGTCTGTGTGGCGATGCCCGCGTGGTCGGTGCCCGGCATCCACAGCGTGCTGTAGTTCTGCATCCGGCGGAAACGAATCAGGATATCCTGCAAGGTGTTGTTCAGCGCATGGCCCAGGTGCAGCGGCGCCGTCACGTTGGGAGGCGGGATGACGATGGTGTAAGCTTTTCTCTTTCCGCCGTTGGCATGGGCCTCGGCGTGAAAGTAGGGATGCGAAGACCATATCTGGTTCGCCTGCTGCTCGATTGTGTCAGGCTCGTACGTTTTCGAGAGTTGCTCACCCATGGCGTATCCGATCTTGACAGTAGCTCATAAAAAATTCCGGCACAACACGGTCGCCGGAATATCATCCTAATCAGAAAGAAGAATAATGTAAAGCAAACAGTCTGGCACAAAATCAGGTGTCACTCTTTGCTTTTGTGGCAGGTCGCCCTGTGTGCGATTACGCCTAATCGAGGTTCATCGTCATCAGGAATTCTGCATTTGTTCGAGTCTTGACGAGCCTGCTCTTGAGCAGTTCGACGGCTTCGACCGGGTTCAATTCGCTCAGGACCCTTCGGAGCCGATAGACGAGCTGAAGCTCTTTCGGATCCAGCAGCAATTCTTCCCGTCTGGTTCCGCTGCGGCTGATGTCAATGGCCGGCCAGGTCCTTCTATCCACAAGACGCCTGTCAAGATGCAATTCCATATTCCCGGTTGCCTTGAACTCTTCAAAGATGACTTCGTCCATCTTTGAGCCGGTGTCGATCAAGGCCGTTGCGAAAATGGTCAGCGAGCCGCCCTCTTCAATGTTTCTTGCCGCACCGAAAAACTTCTTCGGCATTTGCATGGCGCCGGCGTCAACGCCGCCCGTCAGGATTCTGCCCGAGTGCGGCATCTCGGTATTATATGCACGTGCAAGGCGCGTGATGGAGTCCAGGAGGATGACGACATCTTGGCCGTACTCGATAAGCCGCTTTGCTTTTTCGATCACGACTTCCGCCACCTGACAGTGGCGTGCGGCGGGCTCATCGAACGTCGAGCTGATGACCTCGACGTCGGCGGCGGTTTTCCGCATCATTTCCGTCACTTCCTCGGGCCGCTCGTCGATCAGCAGCACGATCAGTTTCACGTCGGGATGGTTCGTGCTCAGGGCATTGGCCATCTTCTGCAGCAAAATCGTCTTGCCGGTTCTCGGCGGAGCCACGATCAGACCGCGCTGACCTTTGCCCACCGGCGTGACTAAATCGATGATTCGCATATTGAGCTCTTCCGGCGTCGTTTCGAGTATAAAACGCTCTTCCGGATGCAACGGCGTCAGATCGCTGAAGACGATTTTTTCCGCAAGGTTATCGGGATCTTCAAAGTTGATCGCTTCAACGCGCAGAAGGGCGAAGTACTTCTCCGAGTCTTTGGGCGGCCTGATCTGGCCGGACACGATATTACCCGTTCGCAGGCCGAAACGCCGGATTTGAGACGGTGAAACATAGATGTCGTCCGACGATGACAAATAGTTGTACGTGGGATTCCGCAGAAATCCGTAACCGTCCGGCAGCACTTCCAGCACGCCTTCGCCGTACATCAGTCCATTCTGGCGGATGCGTTCCTTGAGAATTCGGAAAATCAAATCCTGCTTCTTAAGAGCGCTGTATTCCGTGATGTTCTCTTTCTTGGCAAGCTCATGCAGCTCCGAAACGGTCAGTTTCTGCAGGTCCGTCAAGTACAAATTGCCTTTCTTAATCCGTTCGTACTTGGCATGAGTGGATTCTTCGTCGGTTTCCTCTGCTCCCAGGGCCGCCTCCCCGGTCTCTGTCTCGGTTCCGGTTCCGAGCTCCGGCTCGGCCTCGGGAGCAGCGGTCTGCTCATCTGTAGCTATACCGGCAACCGCCTCATTCCCCGGCTGTGGCTGCTCTTCCTGTTCGGCGATAGCTTGTTCTCCTGTGGTGACTGCTTTTCTCTTGTAATTCTTGCGTTTCCTGGCTGCGCCTTTTACAGCTTTACCCATCATTACTCCTTTTCCTTGAAAAACATTGTCGTTACTCTTGTGGAACTCGCGCTCGCTCGACGCAGGTGTAAGAGGCATAATTCCACGGAATAACCTTCCCGGAGGAATTCAATAAGATTTGAACTTTGAATAGTAGAAATAAAACCTATATCTCAAAAACGGGCAACAATAGATGCGAGTGATCTGTAAAACACCCCGCTTACCCATTATCCGTAACATCGGAGAAAATATCAGCGATCTGTCTGACTAAAGCCAAGAAGTCAGAATTGTTTTCTATCGTATTATCGGCGAGGCTGGCTTTGTTGTCCAGAGAAATCTGAAAATTTTCTCTAATTTTGAGCTGATTTTTGTCAAAACCCATTTTTTTTGCCCTATCTGCCCTCATTTTTCGCCTGCAATCGACAAAAATGAGCTTGTCGCATCGCTTGGCCCAGCCGACTTCCACCAATAACGGCACGTCCAGCACGATTGCCCTGACTTGATCTTGGTGGCTGTACCGCTCAATTAGCTGCTCAGCATGCTCCAGGACAAGAGGATGAATTATCCGGTTAAGTGATGAAAGCTGACCCGCATCGGCAAAAGCGGCGCCGGCTAACTTCTTGCGGTCTATTTTCCCTTCGGAATCCAGAATTGACGGGCCGAACGCCGCCACTATTTCCTCTTTAACGGCTTCTTTCTCGAGCAGCTCATGGGCAATTTTGTCGGCATCGATCACCTTGCAGCCTAACTTGGCGAACTCCGCCGCCACGGTGCTTTTTCCAGAGGCGATGCCGCCTAAAATCCCGATAATCGGTTTTCTTCCAGCCTTACCCACGGCCAAGCAGTCTAACGGCTCTGCGCCGACCGGTCAAGCCACAGTCCGGCACATCCCAAGCAGGTTTGATTGCAGCGAAAAGGCAGTTGACTTCGCAGGGATTCTCTGCAAGTCCGGCAGAGCAGGGCATAGGGAAATCACCTATCTGCAAGATCCGGACATCTTGGCCAGAAGCAAGACAGCCGGCGCGGCTCACGAGAGACGGACTTTGTCCGGGATTTTTCGTAAGCTGGTGAGCAGATAATTACTCACGGCCACGTCCCAGCTCATGTTCCTTGCCAGCTCGTAACCGCCCCGGATCATGCTTTCGATTTCCGGTTCGTTTTTCGGCAAACGTGAGCATATATGCATCGCGACCTTCTCGCTCTGACTTGCCTCTGTCCGATCTCGCGTTGCTCGGTCGATTTGCAGCAGGTCTTCGAGGTCCCCATAGGTGTGAGTTTCCAGGTTGGTGTAGTCGGCGATGATCACGTTCCTGACGTCTTCTGCGCCGGTCACATCCCGCAGGAAACCCGAACATCCGCAGACGCTGCTGAAGACGCATATCCCGCCGAAAGTCAACGGCTCAAGCTGGGCTATCCCGAACGGCTCATAAATGCTCTGGCCGAATTCGACGTCGGTTCCCTTTCGGATGTCCATGAATTCCATATCGCCCGGCATCCTGCTGCCGCATCTCTTGGGGTCAAAGCCGAACTGGTTGATGAAAATGATTTTTATGTTCCTGCTTTTGGCGTTGAACTCCTGTACCGCCGTATAGTAACCGGCTTCGCCTCCGGATAGATCCGGCCAGCCCTCGCGATGGGCCACGGGCCAGTTATAGGCGGACTCCATAGCGTGAACGTCCGCGCTGCGGCGCTGTGATACTTCGGTCGAAAGGACAAACAGCACGCCTGTTTTACCCTGGGTCCTGAACTCCTTCTCTATATGTTCAAGCACGCGCAGATCACGCCACATGCCCTTGCTCTGGACCAGCCTTGTGACGTGCGTAAAAACGAAATCGGGCCTGTAACCCAGCAGATTCTCGCAATATCGTTGCAGTTTTTCCTTCGATGCGAGCTTCTCGGCGACGCTGATCTGGTACGCCGGGATTCCGTTATAGACGATATCGATTTCGGCTGTTTCGAATTCCGGTGCGAGGAATCGCAATTCGTCCACGACGTAATCCCCTACGGCCAGTATCCGGTCGCAGTATTTTGAGGCCTCCACGAGAGCGTGTTTGAAGTACGAGCTCTGGTCGCCGAAGACCTCATTGACGTACAATCCGTCGCTGTGAGCTTGTTTGATGACGTTGTAGAACATCGTGTCGTGCCCTGGATGTTTCTCTACAATGTGACGCATGGTGGCGACTTCGTGGGCGTAGAAAACGGTCCTGTAGTGACAGTTTCGTTCGAGGATTGCTGCCAGGGCGGTGGGCATTCCCATGAATTCGTGCGAAATAATGACCGTCGAGTCTTCTGCAGCGCCGATGGCATTGAGCACCTCAATTACGACGGGGGCCAATCGGACATATTGCTCATACTCCCACAGGTCCTCAAAGACGTCGCTGCGAACGCCAAATTCCTCAAACAACCTCCTCTTGAATTCGTTAATTGGTCCCTTGTCCGTATGCCTCACATCGACCAGCACAACCTCGGGTGAGCTTCTTATGCCCGTACGTTCGTCAACGAATGTCCGCCTGCCGTAAACAATACCGGCATTGTAGAAATTCTCGATCTTATGAAAGGCTTGCGCGTAGCCGGTGTTTACAAATCCGTCAATTGAGGAGTAGAGTATTTCGCTGTTTTCACCTAATCGTTCGTGGACGGAGCCTTCCGTAGTGAACAGCGGGCCGACGAGTATCGAACGTTGGACCGCTTCGAGATAGGGCTTGCTGGTAAAGAAACCTTGCAGGACGGCGCCGATGCCGCCGACTTTGCCCACTGTTTCATGGGTGACATGTACTGCTGTTGTCTCCCTGGTCATAGTAAGTTTCCCTCCAAGTCCGGTCTGAGGTTCGATCAGGTTGTCGCTTATTATTCCTACGTAAAGCATAAGAAACGGTTCTATCACGGCCAAATGGAAGGGCTTCGGTGGGCTTCCGTTTTGCGTGGCCCGAAAAAATCGGGTCCGATGTGCAGGCTGAGGGTGTTTTTTTTCGGACGTGCTTGGCCGGATTCTCAAGAGCTCTGCGAATCAGCCTATTCTGTTTCGCAAGGCCCTTATCGAACCTGAGAGCATCTGCTGAGGAATATCAGCCAATTCAGGTTCGGGTATTTCGCTCAGGGCTATTCTGTCGATAATCTTCACTGACGGGGCACGAAAAGGGGCTATCAATGCTGCTGTTCTTTCGGCTTCGTCCAATTCACCGTACGCCATTTGCCGCAAGTACAGAATGATGTTTTTTATCAGCTCCTTCTCGCTCATCTCGTACATCGCCGCGGCAGGCTCAGGAGGGCCCTCCGGAATATCCCTTTCCTGCAGGATATCTTGGGTAAGCCTGTGTGTTTCGGCCATGAGCCGTTTTTCCCTTTCCAGGTCGCTTTCATCAAGCGGCGCAAGCTTCAGCTCTTCGTCGGCGTCTGGACTGGGGACATAGAGTTTGTTGTGACATGCCGGACACTTGCCCCACTTGCCTCCGGCAGTGTCAGCCGCTTCTATCTTCTTGCCGCAATGCTCGCAGTGAAATGTGATCGCCATTTTTCACTCCTCTGATGAAACCTTTGTCTATTTCTCCGCTTTCTGTTCAGCGACGACCTCGGTGGTTATTCCGCCGCGAGGGGTGAATCGCGAGGTCACCTTCATCCATCGCGGTCTGCACACACCCGCCAAGTCGTCCAGTATGTCGTTGGTCAGGGTCTCATAGAAAATCCCCTTGTTACGGTAACTTTGCATGTAGAGTTTCAGGCTCTTGAGCTCGATGCACAGTTTGTCGGGACAATACTCGATGACAACTTCGCCGAAGTCCGGCTGGCCTGTTCGGGGGCAAACACTTGTAAACTCCGGACATCTGATCGTGATACAATAATCCCGTTCGGGACGCGGATTATCGAACAATTCAATTTCTACCCGTTTACCCATGGTTGGGCCCTATTGTGAATCCTGTGTTCAAAGTATAATCCAAATGCTCGCTGCACGCAAGCGGCAAGGATCGCTATGCAGCAAAAACATGCCCCTGCTGTGTCTGCGGGAATTCGCGTTTTGTTGCCTTTTGACAGGTCAAGGGCAGTTCGTTAGAATGTTACCGGGCATTTTGGGAATCGATTTTACTGCCAAACCCAAGAATTCCGCGATATGGAGGATACTAGGTGGAATCTGAGGCGAAGGTTCTGAACAGGCGGCAATTCCTGGCTGTTTTGGGTACAGCCGCAGCGGCCGCATCGAGCTTTATGACATTCCCGCTGACCCGGCGGAGCTGGACAATGTTGCCGTCCAGCACCCGGATGCTGTGGACAGGCTTTCGGAGAAGCTGCTGAAATGGCAAGCGATGCTTCCTCCCGGGCCTGTAGAGGATGGGGCGGGCTCGAACGCATATCCCTGGCCGAGAAACGAATGAACCGTTCGAGGGAAATTCTGTGGCGAACGATGGTTGACATGGAACGATTTTTTGACGGGGGATAGCCGGTGGCCGGGAAAAAAGCAGTAGTCTTACTGAGCGGGGGCATGGACTCAACTACAACTTTGGCTATAGCCCGCAGCAAGGGTTTCCGGTGCCATGCTTTGACTTTCGCCTATGGCCAGCGCCACAGGCTGGAAATCCAGGCCGCGAAGAAGGTGGCCGAATCGCTCGGAGCAGCCGAACATCGGATCATCGACATTGACTTGGCTGCGTTCGGCGGCTCGGCCCTTACGGACTCGGCCGTCGAGGTACCCAAAGACAGGGCTGATTTGGACTCCTCGACCGAAATCCCGCCGACATACGTGCCGGCTCGAAACACCATATTCTTGAGCTACGCGCTCGCCTGGGCCGAGGTGTTAGGTGCGTTCGACATTTTCATCGGCGTCAATTCCACCGACTACAGCGGCTATCCCGACTGCCGGGCAGAGTTCATCGCCGCTTTTGAGAAGACGGCCAACCTCGCCACCGCAGCCGCCGTTGAAAGCAAAGGCCGATACCGCATCCATACGCCGATTATAGATATGACAAAAGCACAGATTATCCTAACCGGCACAAGGCTCGGCGTCGATTATTCCCTGACACACAGTTGCTACGACCCGGACCGGCAGGGCAGAAGCTGCGGCCGATGCGACTCGTGCAGGCTAAGGTTGAGGGGCTTTGCTCAGGCAGGGCTGAAAGACCCTATTGAATATCGAATATCCAATATTGAATAACGAACATCGAAGTATAGAATAATAAAGTACGACATGCGACATACGCCGTGCGATATACAACATGCGATGAGGGTAATCGAAATATTCTATTCTTTGCAAGGTGAAGGGTTCATGGCCGGTGTCCCCAGCGTGTTTGTGCGCCTGGCGGGCTGTCCCCTGCGATGCCGATGGTGCGATACGAAGTATGCCTGGGCCAAGGAAGCAGGGCGGCAGTACAGCGTTGCTGAAATAGTCGAGCAGGTCCGGCGGTGGTCCTGCAGGTTCGTGGTCGTCACCGGCGGCGAGCCGATGATCAATTCGGATCTGCCACAGTTGGTAGGCGATCTCAAGGCGGCGGGCAAGCACGTCACAATTGAAACGGCGGGCATTGCATATATCCCGGATATGCCGTGCGATTTAATGAGCATCAGCCCGAAACTGAGCAATTCGGTGCCGGACGATGCGAAATCAGCGGCGATTCATGAGGATTCGAGGCTCGATATCGCCGTTCTCAGGCAGTTGATTGACAATTACAACTACCAGTTGAAATTCGTAGTCGATTGCGAGGCCGACCTGCCGGAGATAGAAGAGACGATAGATAGGCTGGGGAACGTCAATCGGGACAAAGTGATGTTGATGCCCCAGGCAGCCACGAGAGATGAACTCCTGGCCAAAGCACCGATGGTTGCCGGTCTGTGCAAGCAAACCGGCTTTACGTTTTGCCAACGGTTGCATGTTTTGCTCTGGAACAACGCCAGAGGCACGTAGCAGTCTGTCAGTAGGTTGTCATTCCGCACTTGATGCGGAATCCAGGATGCCAGCGGTTCTGGATTCCCGCTCCCCGCTTTTGCGGGGACAAGTTTACACCTGCGAAAACAGGTGCGGGAATGACAAGCCATAGAGTCAATCATGATATAGTAGTAGCGTGCTGTGAAACTGCTCGCAGCAGCAGGGGGGTCTGTGCTGGACTTGTCAACCTATCAGCTCGAGAATGTTCCGGACAAGCTGCCCATAGCCTTTGTCAAAGAATAGGCCCATCTGGGCGATGCAAGAGTATGCTACGGCAAATTGCGCCAGTGCGAATCCGGCGATGGTGAACTGGCTGACACTGACAACACCGATTCCAAACTGAGAGATGGTGACAATCCCAATCGCAAACTGGCCGATGGCGATGATGCCCCTGGCCGGAACCGGCCCGCGCCCGGGAGCATATTTGAAAGAAATGTGCACGAGAGGCAGCCCTGCAAGTTTCATCCCCGATTTATACTCGAAGCCCCAGCCATCCCATTTCTCTTTTGCCGGGTAGGGGGCGCCACAGTGCGGGCAGGCCAGAGCCTGTTCGCTCACCACGCCCTGGCAATCGCGACATTCCTTCATTGCAATATTCCTTTTAGCAGCCGGATTTCGTCAATCCACGCCGTCCCCTTGCCGCCGATGACCAGATTCAGCTTTATGTTGTCGGGATTCTCTTCATCGTGCAAGAGAAAGTGGATTTCTTCCGTGGTCCAGTCTGTAGTGCCGGTCAGAGGCTGCTTTATCTGGGTAAGCCCCCTTGAGAAGAACTCCCCCTTGCCGGGGAAATGGCACCACATTTCCAGATAGACCGGACCTCGCACGTCTTCGGTTCGGATCTTAGCCTGATAAATCAAGCGCGCGTATTCGATGTCCACATCGCCAGTCTCAAACAGGCGGACTATTGTTGGTTCGGCTGCATCGATCCGAAGCGAGCCGTGGCCGTCGCTTGAAACTGTCTTATCAATTGCGACGCCCGACTGAGTTATTAACCCTTCTGTGCTGTCCAGTGCAAATCGTCTAAGCTCGGTTGTTTCAATAGCGTTCGGCGGCCCCGTGGCCGCCGCGCGATAGGCTATTATGGGAAGCAAAACAGGAACGCTCAGAACAATCGTCAGGCCGAAAATCGTATATGCGGCGATCAGCCCCGCTAAGGCCAGACCCTTGCCCGAAAGGTGCGGGTCCTGTTCAATCCTCCTCAGAGCAACGTGGCCGCAGACTACCGCAGGAATAAAGCCGATAGGTCCAAGAGCCAGCGCCAGAATCAGAGATGCAATGGCCAAGCTGGAGGTCCGAACCGGCTCCGATTGTGCTTGAGCCACCGGGCTGGAATCGGCCTTGCTGGTTTTTCGCAGCGTCGCAAGTAATTCCTCATATTCGTCCTGCGTTATTTTGCCTTCGTTGCGAAGCTGCAACAGTTCCTCTTCTGATGATATATTCGATGCGTTTCCCATCTCTTAATCTCCCGAAAGTTTTTCCAGTTTTTCTTTGGCTTCTGCCACGCTGATTTCGTCTTTTCGCAGTTGCTCCAGGACGGCCTTTTTCTGGGCGTCCATTTTCATCAGCTTCCTGTAGTCTGCAATCAGCCGGTCCAATCTGGACCGTATCGCGGCGTATCCTAACGGGCCGCTTTGCTCCAACGCCTTGATGCTGAAACCTGCCAATAGATACTGCTCCAGGAATTGCTGGTCCTCCGGAGCGAGCCTGTTAAAAAATGTCTCGCTGAAATTGCCTTCGATCTTGACGCCGCACGCGGTGCACGACATCGCCGCCGTCTGCATCGCCAGCCCACAACAAGGGCACGAAGTTGAAAGCATTCTTCTTTTCATATTCATAAATATTAGTATATTAGGCGATAAAGTCAATTAAAATTCGGAAAAGTAGGAATAAATCACAATATTTTTTTAGGCAGCTTTTTGGGCTAATCCGGCCATCCTGGGCTTGTCTGCATAATTCTTCTGCCCGCCCCCGAAATGAAAATTGACAAGCAGTCATCAATCGTGAATAATGTCGTCATCCCTGCGAAAGCGGGGCCAATAATCAATAGAAAATAGTAAATATCGAAGATCCGGCCTTCTTTGGACGGAGTAAATCGTAAATCGAAGCGCCCAGGTGGCGGAATTGGCAGACGCGCCAGCTTGAGGGGCTGGTGAGAGTAATCTCATGCAGGTTCAAATCCTGTCCTGGGCAGTCGATATTGATTATTGGCTATTTACGATTGACTATTGAAGAACATATTCCCCAGCGGTCCTTTGGGGTCGATGTGCCGCAACATCACATGATGATAGACGAAGGGCAGACGAGCGTGCCGGATAGTGAACAGGCAGCGCAAGCGCAGAGGCGGGTGATGTCGATTGATGCGCTGCGCGGGTTTGATATGTTTTGGATTATCGGCGGGGGGGCGATCTTTGCCAGCCTGAACGAGGTGTGCGACTGCCCTGTGACGGCGTGGATCAAGACGCAGCTTACGCACGTCAAATGGGAGGGGTTCCGGTTCGAAGATCTGATCATGCCGCTGTTTCTGTTCATCGTCGGCGTGGTCATGCCGTTCTCGTTCCAGAAACGCATCGACCGCGGCGACAGCAAGAAAAAGCTCCATCTGCACGTCATCAGGCGAACGGTCATTCTCTTTGTGTTAGGCATGATCGCCCAGGGGAACCTGTTAGAATACGACCTCTCGAAGCTGCACATCTACTCTAATACCCTGCAGGCCATCGCGGCGGGGTATCTCATCGCGGCCATCCTGATCCTCAATCTGCGGCTCACCTGGCAGATCGGCGTGACGGCGGCGTTACTGCTTTTGTTCTGGGCCTTGATGGTAAAGGTCCCCGTGCCCAATCACGGCGCCGGCGTCCTGACGCCTGATGAGAACTTCGCCATTTATGTGGATCAGCTTATCCTCGGCCCCTTCATCGACGGAACCAACCCGCCTTACACCTGGATCCTCAGCGGCATGACGTTCGCCTGCACGGTAATGCTTGGGGTGATGGCGGGGCACCTGCTGCGTTCGGGCAAAAACGACAAGGTGAAGGTCTTGTGGCTGCTGGGGGCCGCGGCCGGCTGTCTGGTACTGGGGCAGGTCTGGAGCCTGGCATTTCCGATCATCAAGCACCTGTGGACAAGCTCATTCGTGCTCTATTCGGGCGGCCTTTGCTACCTGCTGCTGGCAATATTCTACCTTGTCATAGACGTGTGGGGTCTGAAAAAGTGGTCGTTCGGCTTTGTCGTTATCGGAGCCAACGCCATTGCGGTCTATATGGCAACTCACCTGATCAATTTCCGGAATATTGGCGAGGTTTTCGTGGGCGGGCTGGAGAAATACACCGGGAATTGGTATGCCTTTATTCAGGCCGTGGCTGGATTTGCGGTTGTTTGGCTGATCCTGTGGTGGATGTATCGCAAGAAAACGTTCATCAAGATTTGAGGCTCAGGCTCAGAAATCGGGATGATGTCCCGTGCTCTTGCAGCAGCGAGGCAGGGTTTTTCGAGAAGTCACGTCATTCTTGCCCGAGTCTCGAAAGCTGGAACGGCTTCTCAAGCTAAAAAGGCCTTTTTGCGGCTATTTTCCCGATTTTTTTGTTGACCCGACAGGGGAAAATGCTATAATAAGGGAGTAGCTTTTTTCGATATTACCCCTGCTTTTCTCTTCCTTCTCCCCTCCCTCCGCAAAAAAGCAGGGGTTTTTTAAACCTGCCGGGCAGAAGGCATTTTCAGCGGCGTTCTATCAGGCTAAACCCAGGCGTTCGGCCTCGGCGTACAGCCCGTAATGCTTCATTTTCTTGAACAATGTCGTGCGGTTTATCTCAAGCGCCTTGGCGGTTTCCTGCCGGTTCCAGTGATTGGCCTGGAGCGCCTGGCGGATAATGTCCTTTTCCGGCTCGGCCAGTGTTTCCTTCAGGCTCATCGGCTTGTACTGCCCGGCGGGCCGGCTTTGTTCCTGCTTGATTGTATCAGGCAGGTCGTCGGGGCCGATGAACTTCGTCTTGCTCAGCAGGGTTGCCCGCTCGATCACGTTCTCCAGCTCGCGAATATTGCCGGGCCATGAATAGCGCTCCAGATAGACCATGGCCTCATCAATAATGCCGAGCTTGTCCCTGTTATGCTGCGCCGAGTACAGCCGCAAAAAATGCTCCGCCAGCAACCGGACATCTCCGACTCGTTCGCACAGCGGGGGCAGCTCGATGGTCACGACGTTGATCCGATAGTACAAATCTTCCCGGAATCGACCCTGCTGCACTTCCTTCTGAAGATTGCGATTCGACGCAAGGATAATGCGCGTGTCCACGGTCCTGGTCTTGTTGCTGCCGACCGGCTCGAACTGCCTATCCTCGAGAACCCGCAGGAGTTTTGCCTGAAGACCCGGCGAAGCATTGGCGACCTCGTCGAGGAAGATCGTCCCGCCGTCGGCGGCCAGGAATTTGCCTTCTTTGTTCTGCACGGCGCCGGTGAACGACCCTTTGACGTGGCCGAACAGCTCGCTTTCCAGCAGCGTCTCCGGCAGCGCTCCACAACTGACCTCGACAAACGGCCTATCGCGCCGGCTCGAGCGGTGGTGGATCGCTTTTGCCAGCATGCTCTTGCCCGTGCCCGAAGGGCCGGCCATCAGGATCGTCGTCTTGCTGTCGGCGACCGCCTCGACAAGGTCAAAGATTTTCGCCATTTTGTAGTTGTGACTGATGATGTTCTCCAGCCGGTGCTTCTGGCTGAGCTGCGATCGAAGGCTTTCGTTTTCGCTGATCAGCGACTGCTGCTTGAGTGCTCTTTCGACCGCCAGCCGCAATTCATCGTCGATAACCGGCTTGGTCAGATAGTCGTAGGCGCCTTGTTTGATGGCCTTGACCGCGCTTTCGATAGTGCCGTAGCCGGTAATCACAATGACGACCGTTTGAGGGTGGTTCTTCCTGATAATATTCAGCAGGTCGAGGCCGTCTCCGTCCGGGAGGTTGACATCCGTCAGGGCCAGACAATAGTTCTCCTCTTCGAGCTCGGCCAGAGCGCCCTTTAGTGTTTGGGCCCCACGGGTACGGAACCCTTCAAGGGACAAGAATTCGCACAGCGAGTCCAATATGATCTTGTCGTCGTCTATAACGAGAATGTTCTTCTGTCTCATAGAGCTTCCCAACCGATTCTTATGAATCTTTTTGCATGTTACTTTGACGCCGGCAGATACACGGTGAAAATACTGCCCCCGCCGGGGGCATTCTCAGCCGTTATTCGACCGTGGTGGCTTTCAATAATGTCCCTGCATATTGCCAGGCCCAATCCGGTCCCTTTGCCGTTGGCTTTTGTAGTGAAGAACGGCTCGAATATGACGTCCGTGTCTTGCGGCGGCAAACCTGTTCCGGTGTCGCGCAGCTCCACCACAATGGTATTATCCGCTGCCGAACAGGTTGAGATTCTCAGCTCCCCGCCGTTCGGCATCGCGTCCAGGGCGTTCTTTGCAAGATTGCAGAATACCTGAAACAGATTGCCGCTCCTGACCTGTGGCAGGCCAAAGGTGTAGTCCCGCACGATCCGAATATTTGAGGTCTCCGTCCGCGATTCCATGGTCTTGAGAGCATCTTCGATAATCTGCTCTATTTTGACGTGCTCCAGAGGCGTATAAGTGCTGCGCGAGAATTCCAGCAGCTCGCTTACGATTTGAACCATTCTCATCAGTCCCTGCCGGCACTGGGTCAGATACTCTTTCGGTTTTTCGAGCTTTTCCTGCTCGACAATTCTCATCGCAAGGTTGATATATCGCAGTATCCCGTCCAGAGGGTTGTTCAACTCGTGGGCCACTTTAGAGGCATGTTTGCCGACGGTCGCGAGCCTTTCGGCATTGGCCAGCCTTCTTTGGATATTGACCTTTTCGGTTATATCTTCGATGATCATGGTGCCGCCGAGATTCTTAGCTGTTGCGACCTCGTTCAAGGGCGAGCAGATAATCCGCAAGAGTCTTGTTCTTTCGTTGAATGTGTAGGCCACGTCATCAAACAGGCAGGTTTCACCCGTCGAGATCACCGATTTGAGCTGCTGCGTCCAGCCCAGCCATATCTTCTCGTCCGTCCCTCTTGCCAGCGACTTGTCGATGTGGTCGCCCAGGTCAACTAACGTTGCCGCCTGCGAATTGGCCTCGATGATTCTCAAGTCGGCGTCGAAGGCGACCACGCCTATCGGCAGTGACTGAACGATGGATTGGCCCAACAGTGCAGAACCTGAGCGGTCATCCGTGACATGCCCGCTCGGGGAATGGGCGTTCACACATGAGTTCTCTGACTGTTGTTTTGAGCGTTTCTTCATAGCAACGATGATAGGATGTATCCAGCGCCTGTCAAGTATCCGCGTTGCAAAAAAACAACGCACCAGTTTCCCTCTTCGGACAGGTGGGGCCGGGCGCTTAATATGAAACGTAACATTTTGCTGAATAAGCTGGTAGAGAATTTGACGCCGCAGTGAAACGCACTTGCCGGTCACCACACTTGACTTGTGATGTTGCCTTTTCTCAACGCCTGGATAATCTTCTTTGGCACAGATATCTATCCAGGCTGGACAATTTGGCATAAACCTATGCTCAGCAAGCACTTGGAAAAGCTAAAATAGGGCACTTGTCTGTGATACATTTTGGAACAGGTTTTGCACGTCTACGTCATCCGGCCAGGTATGTAAGGACAACGGAAAAACCAAATTGGTGCAAGGAATCGCACGATGGATCGACTTGAAAAACGCAGGGACAAGCGACTAGGGGCCAAGTTTGACATTTCCTGTTACAGGGTAGGATCAGCGGCAAACAGATCCTGGCAGGGTCATACCGTAAACGTAAGCTCGGGCGGTTTATACTTCGAGACGGCGGCCGAGATATTTGAGCCGGGCAACCTGCTGAGGGTCGAGCTGTCAATACCGCCGACGCCGGGTTTGCTTGAATTCGGCGGCAAGATCGCAGGCTTTGCGAGAGTTTTGAGGGCGGATAATATCGGCGGCTCCCTTAACGGCCCAGATTCATCTTCGAAAAGGTACGGTGTTGCCCTGCAATTCTGCCAGCCCCTCAAGCTCTGCATCTAACACTTGCACTTGCCGCCAAACACCCGCGAAGACCTCCACCGCCGGGCAGATGTGCGGTGCATACACATTCTTGCCGCCCGGTCAGCGCCGCTGCCGCACAAGCCGTGCATCTTCGTAAATCTCGTCGGACTTCTTCCTGCGACGAGCAGATCACTGCGGGCCCAGCTCCTTCAGCAGCCGGATTGCCGCTTCGGCCATCATTTCCCCGCCCCCGGGGACAATCCGCGAGTTGACCGTCTCGTAGCTGCCTTCGGCGAACGCCTTCTTCGTAGGGATGTAGCCGGGGGAATCCTGGCACAGCTCAATGACGAGTGTCGTCGCAAAGGGGCTGGCTCGTTTGATGGCAAGACCGAGATCGACGAAGACCTCGCCCGGCAGGCCGACCACGGCCACGTCACGGCTGAGCCGGAACACCTGGACTTCAAGCGGTATGGTCTGGCCTTGCAGCATCTCAAGCTCCAGTATCTTGTACGCCTCGACCTGCTCAAGGAATGACAGATCGCCGGTGCCGACTTTCTTGATATTCTCGCGCGCCCAGGCGACTTTCTGCGGCCTGTAATGCTGAAGCGGCGCTTCGACAACTCCGCTTCGCACCGCCAGGTCTGGCTCCGCAACGGTCCCCAGAGATTCTGTTTTTGCGCTCACCGTCTCAGCAAGCGTTTTGCCGATGTAGTCTGTTTTCAGGCGATCCTTCTTTGTCACGTCGATGTGGTTGATGTCGCCGCAGGTGCCCGTGCCGAACAGCAGAATAAACCCATCCCCATACTTCTCACGAAGCGACTGTTCCAGATAGAAAGGATAGTCGGCGGCGTACAGCGTTCCGCCGACGGTGTCCAGATGCAAGGCGAAGTTCACCATCGCGGCGACGGCGTCGCGACCGCCGGCCTCGCGGAAGAATACGATCCCGACCTGGGGGTCGATCGGACCGGCGGCACGAACAATATCAGGATTCAGGACTCCGGGATTGAAGCGGACCGTCCCATCTTTCAGATGGAACCGCCGATTGAATGAAAGGCCCTGCTGCTCGGTCGAACCGGCCTGCAGGCGGACGGGTTTAGCCTCGGCCTGCGCTGCCGTTATGACATCGACGAGCTTAGCAACGAGCTCGTCAGCGTAGTTCACCTTCTCGCACGGATCACTGCCATGTTCAGCAATGGCCGTGTCGTGGAAGTGCTTCCTCAGAGCGTCATCATAGAGCGGCCCGGCGTGAGAGTGCGTGGCGGCCAAAAGGATGTTCGCGGCCGGGATGCCGGTCTTTGCCTCCGCCTGCCTGCGGGCACGCGATGAAACGTCGAGCGACAGGCCGATGATGTCGCAGAAGACCAGCGCTGCGGACACGTCGCCCTGGCGAAGGACGATGGCTTTGGTGTGAAGAGGATTCGACGTCCCGGTGCTCAGGCGCTCGCTGAAGTACCCGCTCATGCGATAACCGACGGGCGGCGTGATGTCAGCGACCGCGACGCCCGCCGTCAGGCCAGCGGCGACAGACGTCCGGGATGACGACGAGGTATTCTGGCCGGTCAGCTCTTCCAGGAACTGCCGCGCCTTTTTTGCCTCGGCGAGCGTCTGCTGCAAATCGCCCGGCTCAAGACATTCGACGATCAGCGGGCCGCCGGTGAAGCCGCCTTGTTTGAGCCGTGCAAGCACGCCGGCAAAGTCCACTTTGCCCGTTCCCGGCGTCACGGCGACATTCTTGGGGGGCTTGTAATCCTTGATGCTTACACCGACCACGAGTCCATCGATGCTGGCGGCGTCGGCGACCGGGTCGAGTTTGCCGTCCGAGTAGAAGAGGATGTTGCCCGGGTCGTACCAGACTCGGAAATTCTTGTGGTTGACCATCTCGATGGTCTTGCGGCACTGTGGACCGGTGGCGTTTAGCCCGCCGTGCGGCTTGACGCTGATGCCGATGCCTTTCTCGGCGGCGTAGTCGCAGCATTCGGCGATGGCCTTGTAATACACGTCGTAGAGCTTCTCATTGCCGACGCCGCCCATCATCAGATTGGTCGCCCCGCACGCCTTGCAGTTGTCGATCAGTTTCCTCAGACCCTCGACGCCCGCCTTCAGTGACTTGCCGACCGGGATGTCACCGCCATAGACCGACGGAATTTGGAGTCCTCGTTTCTTGGCCTCCCGGCCTACTTGCTCGGCCTCTTCGGGCGTGGTGTCAACCGAAATCACAAGGCCCGTCTTGGTGTTTGTCGTCATCAGGCCCGCGTACTTGAAACCGGCTTCGGCAATGGCGTCCAGGGCCTCGCGGTAGTCGGACTTGGCCCAGGGCCGCGTATAGCAGCCGATCTGCCAGCGCTCGCCGCTCGCCGCGGCCGTCGTGACAGGCGATTGCATGGCATAAGAAGCGGCAAAACCAGCCGCCCCGAACTTCAGGCCCTTGCCCAGAAAACCCCGGCGGGATAAGTCTTCAAAAGCATTCATCGTCTTGTTCTCCTGTTTCGTGCTGAAAGTCTTCAGACGTTTTTCTTTTTACCCCGGGCGAATCTCGCGCGCTTCAGCGTCATAGACCATTCTCTGGCCCGTGTCGAACGAGCGCATCGCCATGATGACGGCCACGCCGTGCTGGTAACCGGCGTCGATGGAGGCGTTCGGCGTCTTGCGGGTCCGCAGGCACTGGAGCCAGTCGAGGAAATGCTCCGGGCAATCAACTTCCTTGACGGGATTCTTGCCGCGTATCGGGCCTTTCTTCTTGCTGTTCGCCCCTTCGGCGGTCAGGAACGGAGCATTCCAGTTGACCATATCCAGTTCGCCCTGGTCGCCGAATATCTTGAAGCTGTTGCCGCTGCCGTTGCCGCAGTTCGTCGAGTAGCTGACCATGAAACCCTCGGGGTAAATCCACAGCGCCTGGACGTGGTCGGGGCACGTAAAGTTGTTCTCGTCCTTCCATGTGAAGGTCCCGCCCAGACAGACGCTGCTCGTGGGGAACTTCGCGCCCGTAATGTAGTGCACCAGGTCAAGGTAGTGGCTGGCAAAGCCCCCCACGGGGCCGTCGGAGAATTCGCGGTACCCGTACCAGCCCGAATAGAGCAGGGGGTCGAACTTGCGCATCGGCCGATCCCCCAGGAACTCCTTCCAGTCCACGTCTTCGGCCTTGACGTCTTTGACGTACCCGTACCAGTAGGGGCGCTCGCTGTTGCGGCATTGCTCGATCCGCCCGACCTTGCCGAGTACGCCGGTCTTGTATAGCTCGCGGCAGCCGGTAAACGTGGGGAAGCTCCGCAACTGCGTGCCGATCTGGACGACGATTTTCGCCTCCTTGACGGCGTCGCAGGCTTTCTTGAGACTCTCGAGGGTCATCGCCAGCGGCTTTTCGCAGTAGGCGTCCTTGCCGGCCTTTGCGACGGCCTCAAGGTGCGTCGTGTGCATGTGGTCGGGTGAGGCGATCATTACGGCGTCCACGTCCTTGAGGGCCACCAGGTCGCGGTACGACGAGAACTTCCGCGCCTCGCGCCCGTACCATTCCTTCGCCTTGGCGGCGGCCTCTTCCTGGCGGAGCCGCCACGGGTCGCATACGGCGGTAATCTCGAAGTTCTGCGTAGCCTGATGCGCATGTATGCCGGCCATGTGCGCGTCGATCCCCCGGCCCCCGCAACCGACGAGACCGATGGATATCCGGTCGTTGGCGCCAAGGACGCGGGAGTAGCTCGCAGCCGAAAGGGCCAGAGCTGCGCCGCCGGCGGTGGCGGTCTTCAAAAATTTGCGACGAGAGTAAAAACCTTCCATTGCAGGGCCTCCTTACAAAGACAAACTAACAGGAAACTTCATTCAAAACTCACGATACATAAGTGCCCAAATCCGCCTTCTTGTTCGGCGTTGCCAAAGCCAGGCAAATCAGAGCGAAACGCCGCCGTTTGTCATTCTGAGCGGAACCAAGTGAAGCGAAGAATCCGGCCCGCGGAGTAGTTTTCTCGTGCCGGCACCAGTTCACATTCGCCGCCCAGATCCTTCGCTTCGCTCAGGATGACAGGCATTATACCAAGATCGAGCGATTGCGATACAGTTATTTTAAGCCGATTCGAACGAAGCCGTAGCACCGCTTGCCTGAGGAACAAATCGTAAACTTGTGCCCGTGAAAACGGGTATCGAAAATTGAAAATCGTAAATTGATTTGTCCCGCCCCGCCGTCCTGCCAAGAAATCCGCTGTTCCACAGGTGTTTTTTTCAAAAAATTCCAAATTTCTACTTGACAGATAGTATCATTAGTGCTACTATTTAATTGTGGCTCGTATCGAAGATATTCTTGATCAGGCCGGAAATAACCCGAAGGCTGTACGTTTCAGCGACTTGTGCCGCTTATGCGACCACTATTTTGGGCAACCCCGGCAGGCAGGTACGAGCCATCGCGTGTATCGGATGCCCTGGAAGGGGGATCCACGAGTCAACATTCAGAACGATAAGGGTATGGCAAAGCCCTACCAGGTAAGACAGGTGCTCAGAGCTATTGAGAGGTTGAAAAATGAAACGGCTGGCAGAGATTGACCATTATACATATCGCGTGATCTGGTCCGACGAGGATGAGCAGTACGTGGGGCTCTGCGCGGAATTCCCAAGCCTCAGTTGGCTGGCGTCCAGCCCGGAGGAAGTCCTGCGGGGAATTCGCAAGGTGGCGGCTAAGGTTGTCAAGGACATGAAAGCCAGCGGCGAACCTGTGCCCGAACCAATTTGTTCGAGGCGGTATAGCGGCAAGTTTATGGTCCGCGTACCGCCGGAGGTACACCGACGGATCGCCCTCGAGGCCGCCGAGGAAGGCATCAGCCTGAACCGCCTCATCAGCACGAAGCTTTCTTCATGACGTATGTTACTCGATGATGACGAATGACGCTTCACGCTTCACGAGAGACGAATTTATATATGGCGTCCCCCGATTTCGTCCCTCATGTGATGGAGGCAATGAGACTTTGCACCATTTGCAGGTTGTTTCATCCTTCTTTTCGTTCATTCGTTATTTGGAACTCCCTGACCAGCATACGAATTTCCCGGCTGCTTCTACTAATAAGTATGGTGTCCCCACGTATGGATTATTTGTAGTTTAACTTTTGTAGAAATTTTGTCAATAGAAAATTCAAAAAATTTTCAGAAGCCGAGCGCGACAACACCTCCCGCCTAATGAAAATCGCCGACATCATTAGAACCTAAATTATCCCCCGTAGTGAGGGCGCGGGGACCTGCTTCTTTTCAACTAACGTAAAAACCTATACTTTGTGAGCAACCTTGTCAGATGCAATAATCAGCCAAAAATCTTTCTTTAAAAACCCAAATTCTTCTTTGACCTGTTCAATCCTCTCGATATTTGCATCAAATGTTTTTAACTTACCCCTAACAATTCCGATGCATAAGTCAGCATCGACTTGAAAAAGCTTTTCAATACTCTTGAATTTCAGATGGATCCCATTATCAAATTCGATCGCAATCTTCTGCTCATTTTTAACCGCTAATAAGTCTAAGTTCCCATTTCTCGAAACCTTATCGCCGCTTCTCCTTATTATTGAATAAAAACGCAGTGGATATTCTAAACGAACTCGATATCCATTTCTCACGAACAATCTCCTTAATCTATCTAAAAAATCTTCGTGAATTTCGTCTCTCTTTTTAGTATTAACGATGAAACATACCGCTGTGACTTTATCGATTATCTCAATCATATATTAGCAAAAATAAAAGGATAGGTTTTAGCCGTTAATAGGAGGAGAAAACGAAACCCTCCATCTACACATCTAATACCCATCTTTTCAAAGAACCAACGTATTTTTGCAGACTGGATCGACTTTTCCCAGAGGCACATTGTCGCTATTCCCAGGCCGCATTACTGTTTACTATTCTTTAATACCAGACAGGATACGTTTGAAACAATTACCCTTATCATAGCTTTATGATTAAGCCTACTTCCAGTAGAGATCCTTTTCAAAAGGATTCTCTGCGTACCATTCTTTAAATTCTCCGGTGTCTTCGTTAAAACAGACAAGAATAAAGGCTTCATATGTACCTTGAGTAGATAAGAGTGGATAAGTAACTTTATGTAGTCTTTTTATTTCTTCAGGAATAGGTTCCAAAGAAATCAAAAAAGCAAATTTGGACGCAAACAAATCTCTGTATTTTCTTGTTTGATAAATATCATCTAACCTTATCTTTTCTCTTTTAAATTCAACAACAATAAAATCCGAAGAATAGTTGTTCTTTATAAATCCTGTGACATCTGGAGATGCCTCTTTTAAAAATTGAAAAATTATATCTCTATCTTTTCTAATCTCGGCTTTCAATTTGTCACTGAATTTTTTATTTGCTGTGATTTCTAAATAGAAATTCTGAGTTTTTATTTTCAGAAGTTCCTCTAATTTATCTTTAATTATTGGATAATATTCTTTTTCTTCTTTTTTCATACTCTTATCCTAACTCAAAATTTTCTAATTTGTCAAAACATATTACTGCATGACGAATTCGGGGACACCATATAATGGCACTAAGTTAAGCATATTCAACCGCTTTCGAGGCTGACTAAGAGTGCCGTTTGATTGGAAATCTCAGTGATTTCGCTGGTAAACAAACTGTCCTTTGGGCCCCAATTCCCTTAACTTAGTGCCATTGGGGACGCCATACTTAATTCCAGCCGATAGCGGAAACTCGCGACTAATTCGGTTATGCAGGGTGCGATTTAGCCCACCGACCAAAGCGCGTGACATTCTTGAAGGTGGGGCAAGCCCCACCCTACGCTACTATATATGCATTATTACTCTGTATCTTCTTCATCATCTTCCATATTAAGTTCCTCATTGTCCCACCCTAAGGCATTTTCGTTCTTCACATTATTATTAACATTGCCATAACTCCCAGCACCGCGTGGGTGACATTTCGTGCACACAATTTGCCCATTTTGAATTAGAGTTGGTCCACCATTTGTATGTGCCTCCACATGATGTGCTTCGGCGTCCTCCCAGGCTATTTCATTATTACACATTGCACATCTTTTTTCTTGCAGGAAATAGAGGAGTTCTTTTTCCTCACGTGTGAAAATCCGCTTAGGATCCCTTCTTTTCAAAGGCTGCATAAAATCAACCATCTTCTTAACGAAGAATTCATGTCGTCTCGATATGGTTTCTTTTCTGGTTGAATCTGTTCTTGCTAAAATACCATAATGCGCCCAAAACTCGTTGCTTTCATCCCTCTCTTTTGTTGCTTTTGAAAGCTCAAGCAAGAATCTGTCTAATGCTTTTGCAAACTTCGCTTCCCATTCATCGGTAAAATGGTCGAGCAAAGCATCTATTAACAGAAGTGAATGCAGAACTGTATGCACTCTAAGTGGAGGTCGTTTTCCTTTTGAGGAATGTAAAACCTCATATGCCTTGTCGAGTACCCTGTAGAAGCGGGCAACCATCGAGCCAGGTGACCTCGGATCAAAATCAAGCAGGTGCCGGTAAAATTCGTCAATATGCTGAGAACCAATCCCGCAAAAAATGTTACCATTCGTGTGCCTCGTATAAAATGTCATGAATACCTGTGCACAAGCTTGCCTGAGGGATCCTCTCTTGTCCGTCCCGCTATGTTTAAGTTGGGCCCAGAAGTCATGTCCTATAACACTTGGTTTCTTGCCAGCTGTCTTTATTATGAATTTTGAAAGCTCTCCGGGCCACGCATCTCTTTTTTCTTGCGAGTTAAGCGGTAATCCAGCTTGTAGGCGAACAAATAATTCTCGGATCTCATTTATGTTGTCGCTTTTAACAACTGAAACCTGCAAGTCAGTGTTCAAAAATTTATCTTTCAGTTCTTGTGGCAAACTCTCGAAAGTCATTCCGGCCCAGGAACACTGCTTGTCATCCAAAAATCGGGGTAATCCCGTTCTATCTTTCTTGGGATCGTAAAGTTTGAATCCGTTATTCATATATTTATAAATGGCATTGATTCTTTGTTGTCCGTCCACTATTTGGTACGACCTATTCGCAAGTCCTCCGTACTCGCTCGATGTGAGATGAAAATAAAACTTAGGAATGGGATACTCCCGGAGAATGGAATCAATAAGCAGTCTTTCCTGCCGCAGGCTCCAAACAGCTCCTCGTTGATATTCCTCATCAACGAGCAGAAGGTTTCTCTTTTTGAATTCAATGATCTCTGATACTTTGAGAACTGCTGTTTCGTGGCGCATTCGATTCTCCTTCAACCTCCTCTTTGTGATCGGGAAGTTAGTCTTACCTCAAAGTTTATTCAGGTTTATCCAGGCCGGCCATCGTTTTCTACGCGGGTCCCAAAGACATTATCAAGAAGCCTAAATCCAAGATGTCTCGCGTCATTGCTGGCTAAGCACAAATCTACACTGCTCCGGCGGGATTTTCAATCACGAATCCCGAATTCCGGCTTTTGGGGGCCTATCCGGCCCTTCTACTTTATAAAGCGATTGTCGGGGAGCAAATGTTGATAATGATTTTCTGAAAATCTTAAAAAAAGTCAAAAAGACAGAATACAGGATACAGGATACAGAATGTGACGGCGATAGAATGTATCTCATTGCGAAACAAGGAGTTAGGGAATTACAATGGCAGAATATAGAATACGGAATACAGGACAGCAGGGAACCGGGATAACAGGAGGCAGGTGATCAAGCTAACAGGCAATCAGGATTGAATATCGAATATTGAACAAGGAATATCCAATATCGAAGGGGAAATTCGTGGCTTAGTGTCTTCGTGGCTATCAGCCAATCAGGAGATTGCCGCGGCCCTCCCGTCCGGCGCCGGGTCGATGGATCGGGCCTCGCAATGACGTTCTGCAGAGGTTTTGTATGAAGGCCGGCGGCATGTTTCCGGCAGCTATAAAGTTGCCGGCAGAATGAAAGCTTTCGGCCCGGAGCATAGGCGCCGGGCACCGTCAAAGCCCACACGTTGGAACCCTCAGCAACCAGATCGTCTCGGGTTACGCGAGCTTGTCTCTGTTTTCGTAGAGCTTCTGTATGGCGTTTGCTATGTCGTCGATGTCCTGTTTTGGTCCGAGCAGCAGGTTCTGAGTGAACCAGACTGCTTCTTCGCAAAGCTGCTCGTTGGCCGGAAAGTTCAGCTCCTTGCGGTACTGGTCCAGCCGGACCTTCGGGAAGCTCCTTGTGAAATTCTTGGAGCTCAGCGCCGCTTCAATCAAGCCGTCTCTGTATTGCGGCCCGTACCCGCCGGAACAGGGGATGCCTTCGGCCTCCAGGGCGGCCAGGAATCTTGCCCTCGGCACGTTGTTGAACTGTTCCTTCTTGTACCGGAACGGGTACAAATGGTATGCTGCTCTGGTCACGCCTTCGTAGAGCTTGTGAGGGACGATGCCGGGAATGTCTTTGATTTTCGACGTCAGGTATTGGGCGTTCTCGTTGCGTCTTTGCGTATCGCTTTCTATGCGTTTGATCTGCGAAAGCCCTATGGCCGCCTGGTATTCTGTCATCCTGCGGTTGGTGCCAACGATCGGATAGCCGCTGGTCTTCTTGACACTTCCATAAGGCCTGCCGCAGTTGTGGAACGACATGACTCTGTCCATCATCTCTTCGTCGTTTCCGACCACGGCGCCGCCTTCGCCGATGGGCAGATGTTTGGAGTTCTGGAAGCTGAAGCATCCTAAGTTGCCTAACGTGCCGACCTTCTTGCCTCTCCATTCGGCAAGCCACGCCTGGCACGCATCTTCTATGACGACGAGGTTATGCTTCTTGGCAATGGCAAGGATCTTGTCCATATTGGCCGGCAACCCGAGAATGTGGACCGGCAGGATCGCTCTGGTCCTTTCGGTGATTCTCTCTTCGATCTTGTCCGGATTGATCTGGAAGGTTTCCGGGTCGGTGTCGGCGAATACCGGCAGGGCGGAGGAGTTGAGGACCACGTTATACGTGGCGATGAACGTGTACGGCGAGACAATCACCTCGTCGCCGACTCCGACATCCAGGATGTGCAGGGCGGTAAGGAGGGCGTTGGTGCCGTTGACCGTGCAGACGCAGCGCTTGGCCCCCAGCATCTCGGCATACTTTGCCTCGAATTCGGTAACTGTATTGCCCTGACCTCTGTACCAGTTTCCGCTGCGCAGTATGGCCAACACGGACTCCTCGGCCGATTTATCCCAGACCGGCCAGCCTGGAAACGGCTTGGTTCTGAGGGCCTGGCCGCCGAGGATCGCGGGTTTGTCCGCTTTCTTGGCTACGTTTCCGTACGCAGGGACTGCGCCCGTCGCGACGGCAGCGATAGTTCCGGTTGATGCCACAGCCAAAAACTCTCGTCTGGTTAAATTCTTTCTATTCATCGTGATCTCCCTTCAATTTGTAAGAATTCTGTAATTTGTCTCAATAGGCATAATAATACCCGAGCGGGCCGCCCGATGCCAGCCTAATTTTTAAATATCTGTTCGCCGACATCCGGGAAACTCTTGTACAGCCGGCTTCGTGTGGATATTATCAGTCCTGACCTTTATGGGCAAGGGCAATTGCCGCTTGAAGCGTTCTATAGGAGAAACTATGAAATCACTAAATCGTCGCCAGTTTATGAAAGGTTCTATCGGGACCGCCGCCGGCCTTACGCTATTGTCGCATCCCAGGACATACGCGGCCAACGACAAGGTTATCATGGGCGTGATGGGGCTGGGGGGTCGGGGCACGTTCCTGGCGGAGAGATTCGCCGCACGAGCGGATGTGGAAATCGCCTACCTATGCGACGCCGACAGCAGGCGCTTCGCCCGGGCTCGCGAGGCGGTGGAAGAGGCTCAGAACAAAAGAACAACGCTGGTACAGGATTTTCGCAAGATTCTTGACGACCGCAGCGTCGATGTCCTGATTAACGCCACGCCTGACCACTGGCACGGGCTGGGAACGATTATGGCCTGCCAGGCCGGCAAGGACGTTTATGTGGAAAAACCAATGGCCCACAACGTCTGGGAGGGTAGAAAGATGGTTGAGGCGGCCCGCAAGTATAAGCGGGTCGTCCAGGTCGGTATGCAGTCGCGCAGCGCCCCCTACACGAAGAAGGCCAAAGAGTACATTGAATCGGGCAAACTGGGTGAGATTTACCTTGTCCGCGTATTCAATATGATGCAGCACCCCAGGCAGAAACAGGTTGCCGACCAGCCGGTTCCGGAGGGATTCGATTACGATATGTGGTGCGGCCCGGCGCCGAAACCGCCGTATAATCCGAGCCTTCACTGGCTGAACCAGTGGGAGTATAGCTGCGGTCCCATCGCCGGTGACGCCGTCCATCAGTTGGACCTGGCTCGCTATTTAATCAATGACCTGCCGTACCCGAAGAGCGTCTCTCACGCCGGGGGCGTCATCGCGTTGAAAGACGGGCGGGACACACCCGACACGCAACTGGCCGCCTATGAATACGGCTCGCTCACGTTGCTGATGGAGGCCGCCCTGTGGACGCCCTATATGACCAAGACGCCCACGGAGATTCGGGATACAGACCGCTTCCCGAACTGGCCGTTCAACGGCACGAGGGTGGAAGTGCTGGGAACCGAAGGGTTCATGTATTACGGCAGGCACGGTGACGGCTGGCAGGCGTATGACGCCCAGGGTGAGCTGGTGCGTTCCGAATACGGCCGTCAAGCCGACAAGGAGCATCAGGACAATTTTATCGAGTGTATCCGGTCTCGGCAGAAGCCCAACGCCGACGTCGAAATCGGCCACCATTCCGTGTTGCTGTGTCACCTGGCCAACATATCGTATCGGGTTGGGAACCAAAGGCTCGAATTCGATCCGCAGACCGAGACGTTCACAAACTGCGATCAGGCCAATAAGTTTCTGAAGCGCGAGTATCGCGCCCCCTGGATCGTGCCGGATAACGTATAGGAACCATCTGACTGAGCGCGCAGGGAAATGATGTTACATAGACTCTTGCTGTCTGCCGGCCTCGCTGTAGTATGCTGCCATTGCTCTTATTGCCAATGGCTGGAAATCTCCAACGTGAAGCTCAGGCAGGAGTCCACGGAATTAGGCGGCCTGAAGATAATCATCGAGTACGATGTGAACGATCCGAACATTTCGGAGGCCTCGCCGGCGTACGTTTTCGTCCGCTACAGCCGGGATGCAGGCAAAAGCTCGCCCGCCAGACGCGAGGCGGGCTGGCAGCTCGTGCCGATGGCTTCTCTGCGGGGCAACGGTTTTGACATTGTTGACAGGCCGGGACGTAAGCAGATCGTCTGGTGGGGCACGGAACAGACCAGCTTCGCCGACGCCAACCAGGTGAAGGTTCACGTTCGCGGCATCGCCATGGCGCGGATTCCGGCGGGAAAATTCATTATGAAAAGCCTGCCGGGCGAGGGACGGGACGAATCAAAGGAGATTACGCCGGAGCCTGTTCTTCCACTATTTTATATGGCCAGGTCCGAAACCACCATTTCCATGTACGCCGATTATCTCAACGAGGTTGGGACCGAGGGAGCCGGCTGGAATTCGCGGATGAACAACAGTGACCGGTGCGGCATCATCCGCAACGACGACCATACGTACCGCGTCGAAGCGGGCCGCGAAAACTATCCGGTCACTTATGTATCGTGGTACGACGCGACGAATTTCCTGCAGTGGTGCGGGTTGAGACTGCCGACCGAAGCCGAATGGGAAAAGGCCCTTCGTGGCGGCATTTATCTCGACGGCGACGAAACGAAAAAGAAGCCCAATCCCAAACCGGAACGGCGCTATCCATGGGGCGATGAATCGCCGAATGAGGGCGGTGTTTTCCGATGCAACTACGACGGCGAGGACGACGGATTCGCTTACACGGCGCCGGTGGGAAGCTTCAGCAAATTCGCCAGCCCGTACGGGGTCTGCAATTTGGCAGGCAACGTGGCCGAATGGACGCTGGACTGGTATTCGACTTCGCATCACGCCGGCCTGGACGGTTTTCGAGTCGTGCGGGGCGGTTCGTGGATGGCTGTCCCGGCGGCCTGCGATGCCATCACCGGGGCCACGCAACTGCCGCTCAAAGAGAGCAGTATTATGGGCTTTCGGGGCGTAAGAGACCCGTAGAGTCCAAATTGAATATCGAATAGCGAATAAGGAATGTCCAATGATGAAGTGCAGGAAATACATCCCGGCAGTAGTAATCTTTGCGTGCATCATAACCACACTTGGTCCAGCAGCTCAGACGCAAAAATCGAAAATCGAAAACCAGAATTCGAAAATCCGGGCCGCAGGCTCGGTGAGGGTGTGGGAAGAGCCGGTGACCCTTCCGACGTACAGGCTCGAAGCGCCGGACTCCAACCCGATGTTCTACACGCACGAGTCTTATCAGGGTGCCGAGAAAAGGATTTATCCTTACCCTTTCCAGGACAGAGTGACGGATAACCGCGAGGAACGGACGTACAAGGCCCTTTACCTGGAGAACGACTACATACGGCTTTCAATTCTGCCTGAAATCGGCGGGCGGCTATTCTCCGCCCTGGACAAGACCAACGGCTATGAGATCTTCTACCATCAGCACGTCATCAAGCCCGCGTTGATAGGAATGTTAGGCGCCTGGATTTCGGGCGGGATCGAATGGTGCGTCTTTCATCATCACCGGAACACGACGTTTATGCCGGTGGACTACACGTTGGCGGAAAATCCTGACGGCAGCAAAACGATCTGGTTCGGTGAGACGGAGCGCCGCCATCGGATGAAATGGATCATCGGCGTCACCCTGTATCCGGATAAATCATACATTGAAGCGACGGTTAAGGTTTTCAACCGCACCGCTGTTCCACATTCGATTCTGTACTGGGCGAACGTCGCCGTCCATGCGAACGATGACTATCAGGTGATTTTCCCGCCGAGCGTCCGGGCCGCAACGTACCACTCGAAGAATGACTTCTCGCACTGGCCCGTTTCAGATGAAGTGTATCGCGGCGTTGATTACAAAGGCATGGACCTGAGCTGGTGGAAGAACCACCCCGCGCCTGTCTCGTTTTTTGCCTGGAACCTGCAGGAAGATTTCTCCGGCGGCTACGACCATGGCAAACACGCCGGCGTCGTGCACGTCGGCAATCATCACGTTGTCTGCGGTGCGAAACTGTGGGAATGGAGCCCGGGTCCGGGCGGCCGGATGTGGGACAAGATACTGACCGATACCGACGGCCCGTATGCCGAGCTGATGGTAGGGGCCTTTTCCGACAACCAGCCGGACTATAGCTGGATCAAACCATACGAGGTAAAGACATTCAAGCAATACTGGTATCCGGTTCGCGATATCGGCGGATTCAAGAATGCAAACCTGAACGCGGCGGTCAATCTGGAGCTTAACGCGAACGGCGCGGCGAAACTCGGCTTCTGCGCCACGTCACAATATTCAAACGCCAAAGTGCTTCTCAAGGCCGGCGAGAAATCGGTTTTGGAGCGGACGATTGACATCGGACCCAACAGGCCCTTCACGCAGGAGGTGGCCGTCCCTTCCGGCACGAAACAGACCGATTTGAAGGCGTCTTTGATCTCGTCTTCGAGTGAGACTTTGGTTTCCTACCAGCCGGTTGAGAGAGAGTATGATCCCAAACTGCCGGATGTCGTGAAAGCTCCGCCTGCCCCCGGGGACATCGCAAGCGTCGAGGAGCTTTACTTCACAGGGCTGCGCGTCGAACAAATTCACAACCCGCGTGTGGACCCTTGCGCCTACTACGAGGAAGCGTTGAAAAGGGATCCCGGTGACTCTCGCACAAATACCATAGTGGGCGTCAATTACATCAAGCGCGCCATGTTCAAGCAGGCCGAGCAGAAGCTAAGGAAAGCTATCGAGAGAGTTTCCGCCGAATACACCAGACCGGGAAACACCGAAGCGTACTACCATCTCGGCCTTGCGCTAAAGGCCCAGGGCCGATTCGACGAAGCCTACGATGCTTTCTACAGAGCCACCTGGGATTACGCTTTTCACTCGGTGGCCTATTATCAATTGGCGGAACTTTCCTGCCGAAAAAGGGATTTTGCTTCGGCGCTGGAGCAGATCGGCCAGTCTTTGTCCACGAACGCGCTGAATACCAAGGCCCTGAACGTAAAGGCCGTCGTTCTGCGAAAACTTGGCAAGACGGACCAGGCGAAACAAATCGCCTCGGATGTCATCGCCGTCGATCCGCTCGATTTCCTGGCGAGAAATGAGCTGTACCTCGCTCACGTCGCTTCAGGCTCGAAGGGCGGCGCCAAGCAGGTCCTGGCTGATTTGGAGCTGAAGATGAGGGGACAAGTCGAGTCTTATCTTGAGCTGGCGGCTGACTACGGCAACTGCGGCTTGTGGGATGAGGCGGTTGAAGTCCTCTTGCGTCCCGTGGAGAGCAAGACGGATTTCGCCGGCACTTATCCTATGGTGCATTATTATCTCGGCTATTCTTGCGGGCAGAAGGGCGACGTTGCTAAGGCTTCAAAGTATTTCGCTTCGGCGGCTCAAATGCCGGCTGAGTACTGTTTCCCGTTCCGCGCCGAATCCATCGAGGTCCTGAACGCCGCCATCAGGCACAATCCGTCCGACGCCCGTGCGTACTATTATCTGGGCAACCTTCTTTACGATCTTCAGCCGGAACAGGCGGTGAAGCTTTGGGAGAAATCCCGGCAGACAGACGATTCCTTTGCCACTGTGCACCGCAATCTTGGCTGGGCCTATTATCGCAGCGAAAAGGATATTCCAAAAGCGGTCGCCAGCTACGAAAAGGCCGTGGCCTGCAACGGCAAAGACCCCCGGCTTTACGTCGAGCTGGACAGCCTTTATGAAGCCGGCAACGTTTCACTCGAAAGACGCCTTGCGCTGCTTGAGAACAACCACGAAACCGTGGTCCAACGGAACGATAGCTTCCTGCGTGAGATTACGGTCCTGGTTTTGGTGGGACGATACGACAAGGCGCTGGATTTTCTGGCAAATAATCAATTCCATGTCCGGGAGGGGGGCGGCGAGATCCATGATGTCTATGTGGATGGCTATTTGCTCAGAGGCTCGCATTACCTCAAGAACGGCAAATTGAACGAGGCCGTGGCGGATTTCCAAGCGGCCTCGGAATATCCCGAGAACCTGTCTGTGGGCAGACCGAAAAATGACAGCCGGGCTACCCAGGTGGCCTACTACATCGGCACAGCCTATGAGGCGCTCGGCGACGCCGGGAAGGCCAAGGAGTCCTACAAAAAAGCTGCCGATCAGAAGGGCGCGGGCGGCTGGCCGGAAGCCCGGTACTACCAGGGACTATCCCTCATCAAGCTCGGCCAGAAGAGTGCAGCCGACGGGATATTCGACGATCTGATCGAGACCGGCAAACAGAGGCTCTCCGAAAAGGCCACAGAAGATGTCTTCGCCAAGTTCGGCGAGGGCCAGACAGCCCAAGCTCGCCAGGCCTCTGCACATTACACGCTTGGATTGGGCTATCGCGGCAAAGGATTGACCGATATGGCCAAAGCCGAATTTGAAAAGGCCCTCGAACTAAACGTCAGTCACGTGTGGGCCAGAGCACTGTTGGCTGATGGACCTGGTTAAAGCCGCGATTCGCAATCGCACCAAGCCGCAGGTATGGAAGAAAATCTTCTTCCAATTTTTCGGCATTTCCGGTAGAAATACTCTACCCAAAATGGCATACGTGGTAAGATGCAGGATCATAATGAGACTAATTGTGAAAAAATCTCGATTGAGGGGGACAGTTTCGATCCCGGCGTCGAAGTCGCACACGATTCGCGCGGTCGCGATCGGTTCTCTGGCAGCGGGGAAAAGCCTCGTCCGCAATCCCTTGGACTCAAGCGATACGCTGGCTGCGGTGGGCTGTTACCGGGCCTTGGGCGCGGCGATCGACACATCGGATCCTAATCTGTGGAGAATAACCGGCACGGGCGGTAAGATTGCCGTTCCCCAGGAGACTGTCGATGTGTGCAATTCCGGCACAACACTGAATATCGCCATAGGTTCGGCGGCTTTAGCCGGACCCGGGCGAACCATAACCTTCACCGGCGACGCACAAACGCAGACCCGTCCCGTCGGCCCGCTGATGGACTCGCTCAACGATCTGGGAGCAAAGTGCGTCAGCCTGAAGAACAACGGCAAGGCGCCCGTTCAAGTCACGGGCAGACTGACGGGGGGAAGAACCGCTATTGCCGCATCGACGAGTCAGTATTTGTCCAGCCTGCTTTTGTGCACACCTTTAGCGGCGAAGGATACCGAGATAGACGTGACCCTTCTCAATGAGCCCGGCTACGCACAGATGACGCTCGACTGGCTCGACAAGCAGCACATCAAATACGAGAATCGCGGGATGCGGAAATTCCGGATCAAGGGCAATCAGAGCTACAAGGCTTATGAAGCCCCGGTTCCCGCCGATTTTTCCAGTGCCACGTTTTTCCTCTGTGCCGCGGCCCTGGTCGCCCCCATGTCTTCTGGCGAAGACAGAAACGGGGGGGGGGTGACCCTGCTCGGGCTGGATTTTGCCGACAGTCAGCCGGACAAAGCCGTGGTCGATTACCTCAGGGCGATGGGCGCCGATATCCGTATTGAAGCGAATTCGGTAACGGTCAAAGCCTCGCCGCTGTACGGAACCGAGCTCGATATGAACAAGACTCCCGATGCACTGCCTGCGCTGGCCGTCACCGGCGCCTTCGCCGCCGGGACAACCAAGCTGCTCAACGTCCCGCAGGCGCGAGCCAAAGAGACCGACCGAATCAAGTGCATGGCCGAAGAGTTGACGAAAATGGGCGTCGATGTCGAAGAGCTGCCCGACGGCCTGGTCATAAGCGGCAGCAGGCCCAAGCCCGCTGAGCTGCATGGGTGGGGTGACCATCGAATCGTCATGGCTCTTTCACTGGCCGGGTTGATGCTGGACGGCCAGTGTGTCATCGATACCGCCGAGGCCATCAGCGTTACGTTTCCCAGCTATGTTGAGCTGATGAGAGGTATCGGGGCGCGGATGGAATTGGCAGATTAGATTCATTGTCATTCTGAGCGCAGCGAAGAATCTGGCTCCATCTGGCAGCTCGCTGCCCAGATGCTTCGCTTCGCTCAGCGTGACACATAAACATCTGTTAATTCATGCTTTTTGAAAGGGTGGCAAAGAATGATCGGATGTCATATTGGACGCTGTTTTCAGGTAACGGTTGCCGGCGGCTCGTATCAGGAGGGCCTCACTTCGGTTGTTCAGGGTGTCCCGCCGGGCCTGCTGCTGACTGAGCAGGAGATCTACGGCGACCTGCTTCTGCGAAAGCCGGGCGCCGATGAGCTGAGCAGCCCGCGGAAAGAGCCGGACCTGCCGATCATCTATTCCGGCCTGAACGCAGCCGATACCATCGAAAACGCCGGGAACAGGAACCACACGAACGGCACACCGCTGACAATCTTGATTCCCAACCTGGACCGTCATTTCATCCATATCAAGCAGTATCAGGACACAAATCGCACGCCGCGCCCCGGTCATGCTTCGTATGCTTCGTTTGTGAAGTACGGCCCCGACGACGATGCGATCGGCGCCGGATTCTTCAGCGGGCGCTACACCTCGACCATCGTTGCAGCCGGCTGTGTCGCCAAAAAGGTGCTGAAGAAGTGCGGCATCCGCGTCTTTTCCTACGTGAAAGAGATTGCCGGCGTCCGGTGCCCCGACGTCACTGCCGAGAAGGCATTGAAATACACCGATGATTACAAAACGATGCGGCGGGAGCTGGACCCGTTTCACCAGGAGGTTTACGTCAAAGGCCGTATCACCATGGAGATGAGATTCCTGGAAAAGATGCGAATCCTGGCCGAGATCGAGCAGCAGATCGACGCGATCCGGGCCAAGGCTCCCAAGCTCACCGGCGCTGCGATTCAGGACAAATACGGCGTGCATCCCGTCGTAAACTGCCCTGATATCCGTGCGGCCCAGAGCATGGTTGATGCGTGTAATCGCATCGCCGCCACGGGTGATTCGGCGGGCGGCGTCGTTGAGGTGGTCGTGACCGGGGTGCCGGTAGGTCTTGGCGAACCTGTCTTCTATAAGCTCGATGGTGAGTTGGGCAGGATGCTCGGCATCGGCGCCGTCAAAGGGGTCGAGATCGGCGCCGGCTTTGCCGTAAGGGACATGACGGGCTACCAGGACAACGACCAAATGCGAGCCGAAGGCGGCAAAGTCGTTTTTCAGTCGAACAATGCCGGCGGGATAACAGGGGGTCTCTCGACCGGCCAACCCATCATCGTCAGGCTGACCGTCAAACCTACGTCGACGATTGACAAACCCCAGAAAACCATCGACAAGTACACGATGGAGAACAGAGACTTGGCGGCCATCACCCGGCGTGACCCGACGATTGTCGCGCGGATATGGCCGGTTGCCGAGAACTACACGGCGATGGTCATACTCGATCACCTGATCGCACACTACGGCTACCAGGCCCTGAGGACCAAAGAGGAAGCAGAATAAAATACACAGGAGGCAGTTTTGTCAATTCTGTCTCCTGTATTCTGTGTTCTGTATTCTGTTTCTTGAGTTGTATCTTTCCGTCGTCAGTCGGCCACGTCCTCAGGTGCCCAGGCGGTTTCGTTGCCGAACTGATCGCGTGCCTTGACACGGAAGCGGAGGCCTTGTCCGCTGCGGCCTACTGTGACTCTATATGTCGGTGCAGCGATCCAGCCGCTGTTGAAGCCGTGATCGGTCGTGCATTCGAAGAAATACTGCACCGGTCCGCCGCCGGCATCTACGGCTACGACTGCCGTCATTGTGGCCGCATAATCCCAGACTTGGCTGGGACCGACCCAAATCTCCCGAGGCGTCCCATCGAAGCCGTTCGGATCCGTGGTCGGGTCCCATTGCATCGGATTCGGAGTCGGAGGAACCAGGTCCGGAGCCACAAGCGTCCTAATCGTGACCGTACCCGACCAGGCTGTTGTATTACGATTAGACGATCTGTCTCTGGCTCTGACTCTATAACTGTATTCCGTGTTGGGATCGAGTCCGACGTCCGTATAATTCGGATCAGTCTGCCAGCCGCTATCGTGCCCGTTGCCCTCGGTGTTCTCGAAGTAGTACTCGACGTCGCTGTCGTCGAAGGCGGTCGTGGCGATCATCGCGATGGAGGTCGGCGAAGCCGCGACGATGCTCTCAATGCGCGGAGCAGGCGCCGGCGGTGTGCTGTCTATACCGGCATAGCGCGGCTCCGACCATTCGGTTTCATTGCCCACGCCGTCCCGCGCTCGGACTCTGTAGCCATATTGGACGCCGGGAGTGAGGCCGCCGTCGGTGTATGTCGGGCTCGTCTGCCAGCCGCTGTCGTCGCAGCCGCCGCCGTCGATGCAATCGAAGAAATACTCAACGGCCCAGCCCCAGGCGTCGATAGCCATCTCGGCTGTCATGCTGATGGACGAGCCTGAACTCAGGTACGGCTCGGTCTCCCAGCGGCTCGGGTTGGGAATCGGGGCATCCGTGTCCTGGACGAGCCAGCAGCCGGCCAGGAAGAGCACGTCGCTAAAGTCCACACGTGTATCGGACGTGAGGTCTGCGCCCTGGCACCAGGAATCCTGCTTCGAGCAGCCTGTCTCGAGCCACGCCTCGGCCAGCTTGGCAAAATCGCGGAAGTTGATAATGCCGTCCAGAGCAAGGTCGCCCAGTCTGCACGGCTGTCTTATCGGGTGATGGTAGCCCATGTCGATACGACCCAAATCGGCGGCCTCGTCGGTCCGCGTGGTGTAATCCGCCAGGCCAAGCCTGCTTGTGAAATCGCTGCCGGCGTCCACCGCCGGGCTGGTGCGCGCCTGTCCGGCGTCTCTCTGGCTGAGATAGTAATCGCCGAGCGGCCCTGCGACGAACAGCGGGTCTTCGGTGAGGTTGCCGTCGCCCCAGAGCAGCGTGCTGCCCCTGCTGACCCAAATGCCGGCCTGGCCGTCCTTGACGGTACTGAACGAGACAGCCAGCCGGGACGGTCTGGTGTCAAACTTGAAGTCGGACCCGACGGCCATGGCGTTGCCTTGCAGGGCGGAGTTGTTCCAGAAGATACTGTCGGTCACGACGCAGTCACTCTCGTACGAGCAGAACAGACCGCCGCCGAAGCCGATGTTGTTGGGTTCTCCCGGCGACCCCGACGTGGCATTGCCCGCAAACGTGCAGTTGGTGATGACCGAGGCGGTGAACCAGTTGGCGGAGATACCGCCGCCGTCTCTGGCTGCCCCGTTGTTGATGATCAGACTGTTGGTGAATGACGCGCTGTTTACGTCGCGCAGGTACGCGCCGCCTCCGGAGTAGTCTGCCCGGTTGCCGGTGACGTTGCAATCCCTGACGTTCAGGCCTCCGAGCCAGCAATACAGGCCGGCGCCGTCGGCCAGAACGCTTTGATCGTTGGGATCGTTCACATCGGGGGCGGCCCTGTTGTTGGCAATGCGGGTCCTTGCGATATTGGTCAGGCTGTTCACGCCGAGGAAGCCGCCGCCGCGAAGCGCCCTGTTAGTCGCAATGTTGCAGTCCACGACCGTGACGTTCGTGGCGTCGATGTATATTCCGCCGCCCGAATCAGCTTCATTATCCGCGAAGTTGCAGTCCACAAACACGACGGCAGCACTCTTCTGCGCACATACGCCGCCGCCGTACCCAATGTACGGGTCAAGCCGGTGATTGGGATCAACCCCGGCCAGGACTTCGGACGTCACATTATCTTCAAACGTACAGCCGGTGAAGCTCACGGTGGACTCGGCCGCACAATAGACGCCGGCTCCGAACGTCGGCATCTCAAAGGCAACCAGAGGCTCCAGATTCCTGCCGCTCGGCAGGACGCCGCCCACTCCACTGAGCCCGCCGTACGTGCGATTTCCACGTATTTCACAGTTCACAAAAGCAACATTGCTTCTGATGTCGCAGAATGCACCTCCTCCCAGCGCCGAGTAGTACGGGTAGTCGCGGAAGTAGGAGGTCAGATTGGGTTCATCAAAGACCGGCCCGAATACGGATGCAAAATCCCAATCCCAGACCTCCCAGAGGTTGCCGGGCACAAGTGCGGCATTGAGACTGTCGGGGTCGTAATCAATTGCCTGCGACCTGCTGTAGTTTCCTCCGTAGTTGGCTTCTCCACCCGGGTCGGCATCATTACCGCCGTTGCCGGCGTCGCCGCCGCGGGCCACGTTGTTCTCGATGACGCAGTTTGTAAACTTGGGCGTGCTGTTCGGGCCGCAATAGATGGCACCGCCGTGTGCCCAGCCGGCCCAGCCGCCCCGGCCTGCATTGGCCGTGTCGTCCGCATCCTCGGCGTCGCCGCCGTCGCCGCCACGCACTAAGTTATTTCTGAGTATGCAGTTCTTGATAATGGGTCCGGCGCCCTTGTCGATGAGAATTGCAGCGCCCTGGCCGGGCGAGCCGTCAAAGCCGTTCGGATGACCGGCATCCCGGTCGCCATCGTCGCCGTTCGCGAAGTTTCCGCCGCAGTTCTGTATCGTAAAGCCGTTCAGAACCGTACGGGCATCTGTAGTGGATGTGAATGCAACGCCGATATGCTGGTATGTATAGGTTCCAAGGTAGCCGTCAATAATTGTGGCCGCGACGGAGCAGGGGTCGTCGGGGTTTCTCGATTGGATCGTGACGGCCTTGTCCACGATGAGGGCATAGCCCGAATACCCGCCAAAATAGGTGCCGGGATCGACCACGATTGTGTCGCCGTCTTTGGCGTTATTGACTGCTTCCTGGATCGTTGGGAAGTTGCCGGGCACCGTGACGGTCTGGCCCACGTGCTTTGCGAATTCCACGGTCACGGTCTTACTGGAATCCATTGTCACAGTATTGGTCAGGGCATGGGAGCTGTCGTCGTCTGTGCCCGTCCAGCGGACCTGATAGCCCGGATCCACCGTTGCCCGGAGCCTTACCACGGTGAACCTGTCAAAGGCGCCGCCGAGCGGCTCGACCGTGCCGTGTTCGCCGCCGATGACTCTGACCGTCAGCCGGTACTTGCCCTGGATGACAGAGTAATGGAAGCCCAGGTCCACGGTGCCTGCATCACCGGCACTGTCGGATCGCGTGCTGAGCTGATCGAGGCCGAGGGCCGCCGACGACGTGCTGCCCGCATCGACGCACGGGCTGTCCACTGTCTGTCCCGCGGCCTTTTGGCTGAGGGTGAGGTTCGAGCCGACAAAGAGCGGGTCGGCATTGATATTGCCGCCGAGCCAGTTGAGGGTGCGCCCGGGCTCGATGTGGATGGCTTGCCGGCTCCTGCCGCCCTGGACGTCGCAATACGAAACGGTGAGGGTCGCCGGCCTGTCAATAAAGATCGGCTTGTTCTCACTGCCAATCGAGAGCTGCTTGCCGTTGGTGGCCGTGTTATTCCAAAGAATGCTGTCGATGAGCGTTGCATGGCTGCCATAGGAGGACGCCAGGCCGCCGCCCTTGCCGTGCTTGGCGCTCTCCGGGTCGGTCGCCCTGTTGTCAACAATGGTGCAGTTGGAGATCGTGGGCGCCGTGTCCCAGTAGGAGACGATGCCGCCGCCGTCGAGGACGGCGGAATTTCCTTTGACCGCGCAGTTTCGCAGATTCGGGAGACTGGGGCTGCCGCCGAAATACACGCCGCCGCCCGAGCCGGCCGATAAGTTGCTTGTTATGAGGCAGTTTTCAATTTGAGCGTCGGAAGACCAGCAGAACATTCCGCCGCCGCCGCCGTTGGGGTTCGTAGGACTTAAGTACGAATAGTACTGTTGATAGGCAATGCTATTCGGCATGAAATATCGCGTTCTGGCTTTGTTGCCTATGATACTGCAGTCGGTAATCTGCACGGCTCCGCTGCTCCAGTATAAGCCGCCGCCGTGCTCAGCCGTGTTGCCGCTAATGACCGAGCCGGCGATCGACACGTCCGCATCCTCGCCGTGCCAGTATAGACCGCCTCCGAATGCCGCGCCATTGCTGCCGAAGTAGCTGTTGTCGATCGTGATAGTGTTGCCGTTGTGCCACTTTGCCGTGTTCCAGTCCCATACTCCGCCGCCGTACACTGCGCCGCCGGAGCCGTAGAATCCGACTGTCGAGTTGCCGATGAAGCTGCTGCCCGCGATGTTGAACGAGGAATCGGACAAGCAGAACAATCCGCCGCCGTCGCTGCCGGAAGAGTTATCGACGTAGTTACAGTCGCGAATCTCCGCCGAGCAGGACCAGTTGAAGTACTGGCCGCCTCCACGGCCGTTGATGCCGGCCAGGTTGCCGACGATTTCGCAGCGATTCAGTACGGCGGTGCACTCGTTGTGGTAGTACTCGCCGCCGCCGTCCACGCCGCTGCCGTCATACTGTCTTGACGCGTTGTAGCTTATCGTGCAGCCGCGAAGCGCTGCATAGCTGTTGACATCGTAGAAATCGGCACCTCCGTAACCGGTCGTGTAACTGGTCATGACGGCGCCGTCCGCGCCGTCGGCGCCCGGGTCGCCGCCCGCGCCTCCGGGGCCTCCGATGCCTCCGATGCCGGGACGAGATATGTTCGGATCGTTAACATCTGCGCCCGGAGCGAGCGGAGGTCCGCCTGCGCCGCCGTCGCCGCCGGTTCCGCCGGTTCCGCCCGGAGCGGCTCCTTCGCCGTCGCCGCCGGTTCCGCCGGCCCCGCCGTCCCCGCCGGAGTAGGTATAGGTCGGGACAATCGTTTTAGTGGCATTGTAACTGATGGCCGTATCGGCCATGTCCACCTGGCAGCCCTCGCCGAAGAATATGGCGCCTGCCCACGACCTTGTGCCGTTTATTCCCATGCTCCCGCCGGTTCCGCCGTTCCCGCCGTTTCCGCCGGGACCCTCACCGCCGTCGGCGCCGTCGGCGCCATCGGGTTCACCGTCCCCGCCTCCGGCCCCGCCGCCGGGTGCGGCGCCACTGCCGGCGTTTCCGCCGTTTCCGGCGGCCCCGCCGGCGTTGCCCAGTCCCTGCAGCGTGGAGGAATTCAATATCGTGCAGAAGCGTATCGTCGGACGGCAGTTGGGGCCAAAGTATATTGCCCCGCCCAAGGCCTCGCCGCCTTCGCCGCCTTTTCCGCCGGCGCCGCCGGCGCCGCCATTGCCGCCTGGACCGCCGTCTCCACCGGCGCCGCCGTTACCGGCTGCCCCTTGCGCACCGCCGCCCAGAGGCTCACCACCGTTTTGGCCGTCTTGTCCGTCCTGACCGGGCTGGCCGGCTTGTCCATCCTGACCGTCCTGACCGGTCCCACCGAAACCAGCGTTGCCGCCGATGGCCTGACAGTTGATAATTGTAGAATTGAGGATAATTGGATTGCTGTCGGCGGCAAAATACATGGCGCCTCCGTAGGCGGCCCCTCCGTTGCCGCCGGGGAAGCCGGCTGCGCCGTCGGCACCATTGGCGCCCGGATCACCGGGCAGACCATCGGCGCCGTTCTGGCCGTTGAAACCATCGGCCGATGCGTTCGCAGCGGCGTTGGGGTCGTTGGGATCAGGCTGTGGGGGCCTGTTGGGGTCCGCCGGAGACCAATGATTCGGGTCGTTCGGGTCGGGCACCGGGGGATCCGGCAATGGGGCGTTCGGATCCAGGGGATCCAGCGGATCCGGAGGAGGCGCCGGAGCGGTGAAAACAAAGGTGGCGTTCTCGCCATTCTGGCCCCGTGCGACCACATCCCTGATGACTAAATGAGCGAGAGTCGGGCTGCTTGCATTCAAACAGGAAATCGCCCCGCCGAGAGCATTCAGACCCGTGGCACCCGTCCCTCCGGTGTCGGGCGGACCAAGAGGACCGGTATCGCCCGCGCCTGTGATCGTGAAGCCGTCAACGACGGAGTCATGGCCTTCACCGCTCTGGAAGATGAAAGCAGGCGAGCCGGCGATCTGGATTATCGTAGCGGCAACAGAGCAGGGATCGTCAGGACGTTCGCTGGCGATTGTAACGGCTTTGCCCTGGAAGTCGATACCGCCGAAATACGTCCCGGCAGAGACAATGATCTTGTCGCCATGGGGATACGCGGCCTGTACGGCCTCCTGAATGCTTCGATACTGTCCGGGCACGTGCAGATTCTTCGGACGCCGGAAGACGACGGTGACCTCCTTATCCGAATTCATGGTCACCGTATTGGTGCCGGACCAGGAGGTATCGTCGTCGGTTCCGGACCATCGGTCAACAATGTACGTCTGGTCCGGCGCTGCAACGAGCGTCACCACGGTGCCGTCGGGATACTGCTGGCCTCTTCTGTGGTAGGGCGCGATTGTTCCGCCTCCGCCGACGACTTCGGTGCGCAATTGATACAAGGGGACCTGCTCGAATTCGACCGTGACGTTCGCGTCGGCCGCCAGGGTGATGATGTTGTCGGGCCCCTTTAACGAATCGTCATCGGTTCCGGTCCATGCCTTGACGCGATATCCTTCGTTCGGGTAGGCTTTAAGCCGTACGACCTCGAACTGCCGATAGTCCCCGCTGGGCGGTTCGACGCGGCCGTGAGCCAGATCCGGACGGGCGGGCACACCGGCCTCGACCACGGTAATGTTCAGCCGGACAAGTATTGCCGGCAGAGCCGGATAATGGGCACCGATGTCAATGGGGCCTGCATCCGCGACTCCATCGGTTCTTGTCGTGTACGTATTTATTGCAAGGGCAGGATCCGTGGCGGGATTGCCGAGATCGACGCCTGCGCTGTCGGTGAGCTGTCCGGCGGCTATTTGGCTCAGGTAATAATTGCCGAGCGGGCCGGTGACAAACGTAGGCGCCACGTGGATGTTGCCCACGCCCTTGTCGTTATCCTCGATGTTGGAGTACGTCGCCGAGCAGTTGAACAGGTCGTCGCCGTTGCCCCAGAGGATGCAGTTCGTAATGAGCGGGAAAGAGTCATTGTGGGCGAAGATGCCGCCGTCTTTCGAAGCATTCGGGTCGTCCACCACAATCGTGCAGTTGGTGATCGCCGGCGCGGACTGTTCCAGATGAATTCCGCCGCCTTGATAGATGGCGGAATTGTTCGCCATGACACAGTTGAATATCGCGGGGTTCGCATTATAACAGGCGATTGCGCCGCCGACATTATCTGCGAAATTATTGCTGATGACACAGTTTGCAAGGACCGCCGCGGATAGCTCGAAATTCGCCCCGCCGCCGATGCCGGAGCTTCCCGATGTGCGGTTGTCCGTAATGGTGCAGTTGCGAATTGTGGGCGAAGCATCGTAGCAGTCGATTCCGGCCCCGTAGTATTTTGCGAAGTTATTGGTGATAATGCAATCGGTGATCGTCGGGGACGCTCCGTCGCACCGGATGCCGCCTCCGAAGTCGGCGTTGCCCCAACTGATGGTGAAGCCTTTGAGCGTTGTGGCGGGGCCTTCGGCGTTGGCGAAGGTGACGACGGGACCCTCGGCCAAAAGGCCCAGCAGATGTGTGTCTTCGGGGCTGATGTTCGGGTCGCTCGGCTGGTCGATATTGCCGCTGCGAAGGGTAATCGTTTTGCCTTTGAAGTCGATGGCTTCAAGGAAGAGAGTGCCCGCTTCCGCAACCAGCGTGTCACCGTCACTGGCCGCGTCTATCGCCTGCTGGATCGTGGGGTAGAGATTGCTTGGATCGCTCGGGTCGTCTTTGGCGTTGCGCACTCTGCCGGCTCGCCCGCTGGGGATCAGCGTTAGCGCCCGGTGCAGGTTGATGCGCCCGCCCGACAGGCACACTCGCGGAGACGACAACGTCGGATCGACCGTCTTCAGCAGCAGACCCTTGACCAATCGGTTCGGCAGCGTCGGGTATTGCGACCACAGCAAGGCACAAGCGCCTGCGCAGTAGGGAGCGGACGCCGATGTCCCGCTCAGCGTCGCATAGCTGGTGGAAACGTTAAAGACGATCATCGGGAACAACTGCTTGACCGGAGTGGTGCTGAGAATGTCTGTACCCGGCGCGGCAACGTCAACCGAGCCGGCTCCGTAGTTCGAGAAGACCGACCTCTTGTCATCGTGGTCGGTTGACATGACGGTAATGATGCTGTCCAGGTCGAAGCTGGCCGGATAGACCGGAAACGCTTCGTTGTCTTTGCCGTCGTTGCCTGCGGCGGCGACGAAGAGCAGACCCGCGTCGCCGGCGTCTTTGATGGCGTCATAAAGAGACTGGGAAAAGTAGTTGCCGCCCCACGAGGCGTTGATGATCTTGGCGCCGTTCTTCACGGCATAGCCAATCGCTTCGGCTGCGTCGCTGACAAACACCGCCGGCTCGGTGCGGAAGTCGTCGGCGAAGATCTTCAGGGCCATCAGTTTGACCCGCCAGACAACGCCAGTCACGCCCACGCTGTTGTTGCCCACGGCTCCGATGACGCCTGCTGCATGAGTGCCGTGAAAGAACGTGTCGCACGGATCGCTGTCAGCGTCGCCCGGAACGTTTGCCCGAGCCCCGGCGAAATCATAGCCGTAAATATCGTCCACGTACCCGTTCCCATCGTCGTCAAGGCCGGGCTTGCCGTTCTTCTCCCTGGTGTTTACCCACATGTTGGCCGCCAGGTCGGGATGCGTATAATCAATACCCGTGTCGGTCACCGCCACGATAAGATTGGGATTGCCGGTATGAACGTCCCACGCCTCCGGTGCATTCACGTCGGCGTCGGGCGTGCCGCCCGTCTGGCCCGTGTTGTCCAGCCCCCACAACTGGGGAAAGTTCGGGTCGTTTGGGACCCGCAGCAGTTTGTACCTGTAGTTCGGCTCAGCGTACAAAACGTTGCCCGACAGGTTGAACTGGATGAAGGCGTCCAGAACATTCGTGCCCTCGGGCAACCCGACGGCCGCCAGACCGGGTGCGACGTCGTCATATTCTTTTTCCACCGCGGCCCCGGCCACGATGGAATCGGAAATCATACTTCGGATGGTCCGGCGTGCCCAAGGCCCCGCAATCACCGGCCCGTCTTGAAGCTGCTCGCCCGGAGCCGGGTCGGCGAACCGCACAATCAATTCATTCGGCCTGTAGGCGGCCGACCCATCCTGCGGCAAGTCTTGAAGCGTGGACCATGGCAGCTCAGCCGCCCCGGCGAAGCCCGAGACAGCTAACAGAACCAATATGCCAAGCAGAATTGTTCGTTTCATGCTCCGTTTTCTAACAAGATAGTGATCATCATTTCTGAAACTGTCCATAGCCCAAGGTACTCCAGCCTGCCATAACGGCACAAACTACGTTCTGCAATAATGCCGGAACAATCGCAAGACACCCCTACGACGGCCCGGAGCCCATCACTGGTTCTCCAGTGCGGCAATGGCCTCGGCCTCTCGCTCTTCCTGCAGCATGATCGTCGGTTTGACCAGGATCAGCAGTATTTTCTGGTCCTTGACCGTGCTGCGGTTGCCAAAGAGTCTTCCAACGATAGGTATCTTGCTCAATATCGGGACGCCCGCTTCTTTTTCCACCATAGCCGTTATCTTCTGGCCCCCCAACAGCAGGGTCCCGCCATCGGGTACGCTTACACGTGTCATGAGCGAGGAAGTCTCTGTCTCAGGAAGCTGAACATCGTACGTCACAACCTGCGCCCCCCCGACTCCACCGACAATGGGCGTCTCGATTTTGCTTGTTCGAAGCCCGAGGAAATCCTGCTGCCGGGTGATGATGCCGAGCAGTACGTTCTTCTTGTCGTGGGTTATGACCGGAGTAATACTCAAATTACTCCCAGACGGCACCTGCATGTATTGGGGGACGTTGGACGAACCCACGCCCGTCGTTGTGCCGGCCTGCCCGCTCACCGTAGTGACCCCGGGCTGCTGAATAGGGGGCAATGCAAGGTAGAACAGTCTCTGAATGTTGAAGCTGGCCGATTCGCCGCTCAAAACACTGGCTATCGGAGCGGTCAACGCCTTTGAGTCTCTGTGCGCCTGGGTCGCTCGCAACAGGAACGCAACCTGCAAGTCATCGAGGATGGAGCCATACCCACCTGAAATGGAGGCAGCGGCACCGATCCCGCCCAGGCTCAAAGGAACCTGCGTGGCCTCTGCTTTTGTAATAAGCGCGGAGTCTTGGTCGAAAGAGAGCTGACCCCAATTGGCGCCAAGATTAGCCGAGAAATCTATGTCCAAACCGACATCTTCGAGGAAATTCTCGCTGACGACCAGGAATCTCGCCTCAATGGAGACCTGATACCCTAATGCCTTGCGAAGGGCCACCAGCAGATTCTCGATCTCTGCGTGAATCTCATGAGTGGCCAGAACAGCGAGCTTCTTTGGCTGCTGAGTCGGATAAGGCGTTACCGTTCCTCCTTCACCCGTCTCACTGGTATCGGCCCAGTTCTCCCACCCGGTGGCATCCTGAATGAGATATGTCAAGTCTTGGGCGATAAACTGTCCGACGCCGCTGCCGCCGCCCATGCCGCCGCCGCCATAGCCGCCCATGCCGCCGCCGCCGTAGCCGCCCATACCGCCGCCGCCATAGCCGCCCATGCCGCCGCCGCCGTAGCCGCCCATGCCGCCGCCGCCGTAGCCGCC
>CAYWZW010000040.1:0-47689 GCA_964462945.1 uncultured Pirellulales bacterium | reverse complement strand
GCAGCCCAGACGAACCTTTTTATCAAAAACGATTCCGGCCGCCAACGCATCGTCCGTCAGTTCATAATCTTCCAGACATTCGTAAACGCTGTTGTCTTTGACCCGGCAGACAAAGGAACTGTGATTATCCAATATCTGCTGAAACAACGCCAAACCGGCATAACCACGGTCTTTAACGTAAATACGGCCGGATTCAAGATTCCCGGCCAAAACCTCTATTTCACCGCTATTGCCTTCTGTAATCGTCATCTTGACAGGGACATGCTTTTGGATGTCGAATTGCGTATGGGCCTTGACAGCGTTCTGTTCGCTCTTCCACAAGGCCCAGGTCATCTTGGGCAGGGCATGGATCAACGTCCCGTCCACGGCCGTCAGAATCGCGTTAATATCATCCAGTTTGGCATGGCTGGATACAGGCCGCAGTTGAGCGCCCAGGGCTGCGACAATCTCTTCCATTAACGCACTGTCGAAAACGGTGGCCGCTTCCGACAAGCTGCCCAGTGACGCACGGGGGCATCCTAACTTGCGTTGAACCTTTTTGAGTTCGCTGGCCTGCTGAACGGCCCGAAGGGATGTGCAGATCGGATTGAACATGTACAGAAGCAGCAGGGCCATGTACTGATCCATGTGCAACGCGCGGTTGCCGGCCCGGTCGCGTTGACAGCTGGCTTGATGTAAGCGCTCCAGCATCCCTGAAATAGCTTTGAAATATTTGAAGCCTTGAAGTTCGCTCTCTTTTATCTTATGCCTTTTCTGGCTCATGGAAGGCATTTAAACAGGGACGTGCACAGGGCGTAAGTTTAGAATAGGTAATTTGAAAAAAAATCTTTGGCTACTTTTCCCCAACAAATCACCTCGCAATTCTTGTGCCGAACAGGATTGGGACGTACCCTATTATCAAAGCGACTATGGGCCCAGAACATCGGGGGTCACACCTACACAATTCACAGACCTGGGAGATGGGCGCGACCGTGGAAGGCTCGGGGACGGTCTCGTTCTATTAGAAGGTCTCGTCCGAGTCGAGCAGCGACTACCTGAAGTTCTATATCGACTCGCAATACCAGACCGGGATCAGCGGGGAGGTGGACTGGCAGAAGAAGTCCTACAGTCTCAGCGCCGGCTCCCATACCCTCAAATGGGTCTATTCCAAGGACTCCAGCGGCTCCGCCGGCTCCGATTGCGGCTGGGTGGATGGGCTGATGGTCGGCACCACCTCGATAGTCGGCCAGCCGGATGAGATGAGCGAGGCCCTGGACTCCCAGCTTAAGTTCACCGAGAGCGGAGGGCAAGGCTGGTGGATTGCGTCCGGTGAGGACGACGAATACTACTATGAGGCCGACGCGGCCCAGAGCGATTATAATCTGCCGAATAGCGGCGAAACCTCTCTGCAGGCGATTGTCGATTCGGATAGCTCGCAAACCGTCAAGTTCTACTGGAAGGTCTCGTCCGAGCAGAGCCACGACTATCTGCAGTTTTACATCGACAGCACGCTCAAGGACCAGCCCGCCGATCCGCGTGGCGGGCCAGATCAGCGGCGAGACGGGCTGGCAGCAGAAGTCCTACAGCGTTACCTCCGGCATCCACATCCTCAAGTGGCGCTACGTCAAGGACGGCAGCGGCCAGTCCGGCGACGACTGCGGCTGGGTGGACTTTGTCCAGTGGACCGGGCCTTCGCCGGACCAGAACCCCTCTAACTGGCAGGAAATCGACTACAAATCCGCCTGGGGATGGCTTGCGCCACAGGACGTGACCGGCCGGCGCGTGGAAAAGAAGGTCGATGGCTACAGCACCCGGTACGTCTATGAGGGCCCTCACGTGATCGCCGAATACGACGGCAATAACAACCTGCTGCGAAAATACATCTACGGCCCGGGCATCGACCAGCCGGTCTGCATGATCGAGGTGGCCGACAGCAATGCGACCTACTACTATCATTTCGACGCCCCGTTCGACTACGCTCAGGGCAGGCCTTAGGCAGCGTCGTGGCCCTCAGCGACGGCAACGGCAGAATCTATCCGGAGCTGGAAAAGCAAACACCTTACGTTGTGGTCAATATACAAGATACGTGATAAGCGATACGCGAGCGACGAGTCTGCGTCTCTATTCGGCTTCGAGGATGGCTTTGATTTCTTCCAATGACACCAAGCCGGTCGTGGCGAGCTTCATTTTGCCCTGGCGGTCGATGAAGAAGCTGCTTGGGATGGCTCTTATCGTGTTATACGGTTCCCGCAGGGTGCCGGGGTCGATCAAAACCGTGTAGTTGATCTTTGCCTGGGTGACAAACTTTTTCACCAGCTCCGGTCCTTCGTTCGATATGGCCAGCATCGCCAGATCGGCGTCGGCGGCGGTCTTTCGCAGTTCGACCAGATGCGGGATTTCCATCCGGCAGGGGGGGCACCAAGTCGCCCAGAAGATAATCGCAACGTTCTTGCCCTTGTAATCGCTGAGCTTGTGCTCTTTGCCGGCCAGATCGGCCAGGGTGAAATCCGGCGCGGGCTTGCCGTACCAGCTTTGGTAGCCCGGCTCCCAGGTCTTTGCGGCCTTGATGATGTCGTCGAGTTTCGGCTTGGCCCGCCTTACGTCCGGCGGGCTGGTGTCGGCAAGAGCAGCAGTATCGACCTGAGTCGGCCGGCCAGCCCATATCCGTGCGATGTCATCGCCTGCGGCGTGGACCTGCTCCTTGCCGGTGTGCAGCGCAAAGTCGATTGTGAAGGAACGGCTCTGGTGCGGGCCGAGCTTGGGAACGCGGCCGAATTGACGCTCAATCGCCCTGTTTCGGGGAAAGCCCGTGCCCGGCTCCAGCCCCGTCACGTATCCATCTTCATCCGCCGCAGGATTCTTCCAGAGCGTAAAGAAAGGCAGCTCCTTGACGGAAAAGGCCATTGAGACGGCCTTGTCCCCTGCGGCGTTACGGAGCATGACCATCGTCCGGTCGTTCGGGTCAGCCCACAGACGCAGACAATACACCTGCTCGGCGAACCCGGCCTGGGCAGCGCGATAGACGTAGTAGTCTGAGACATCCGCCGCCGCGTGCTCGTTGATCGGCGTGACCTGGCGCGCCGGCCCGAAGAATTTCCCGCCTTGTTCCATCAGAGGCGGCCCATAGTTCGAGTGGTAGAGGATGCCGAACTCCTGCTCGACGGCACTGCGGTTGGTTATCCGGTCCGAGATTTGGAAGGTGGCGGCGCCGGGCGCCGTTGAAATCTCCGTCCACAGCTCGATCTTGGGTCCGTGCAGGGCGGTCTCTTCGACCCGGCCGCGAACGGCGATGCGGTAGGGCGCCTGGCGTTCGACGGTCACTTCCACCATCGAGGCCGGCGTATTGCAGATCTTGCCGTGGAGCGTCAAGTCCATCGTTGCTTTCTGGCCTGTATTGTCGATGAACTCATCGGTTCCAGGCGCGCCAAAATACTCCAGGCCGCACCGGACCATCCATTCGTTGAAGCCTTCGAGCCAGCCCAGGCCCTGGCGTGCGTTCAGGTCGATGTATTTCGGATGGACCAAGCCCTTGACGGGTGAATCCCAGCCGAGCCGCAAATCGCCCATCACGACCTGGTAAACGGACATCCCTCGCGTGGGAACGACCGTAAAGCGGAGCCTGCCGTTGTCGACGTCAATGACCTCGACGCCTTCCTGCTTGCCGCCGTGCAGGACGTGCTTATGCACCGACCACCGGACGGGGCAGTCCGGGGTTACACCGCCGGCGGCAATGTCAACCGTTTCCTTATAGATGTTCTTTTCAACATCGGTGATGACCATGCGATAAGGCTCGGCGGCCTGAGCCGCCGAAAGCCCCGCAATCGCCATCGCGATGGATATTAGCCTCAACATGACTTTACCGCCTTTCTGCACGGTTCATGGACATTATTAACAGGATCGTTGCACTATCATAGCAGATTTGATTAAATGATGCAAAGTTCTGTTAAGGAGTTGACAAGATGAGTTGCAAGCGAATGAGCATTGTTTCTTTCGTTATGTTGCTGGCAGTCGCAGGTGTGGTTTGTGCCGACGTGAAGCTGCCGGCGGTGATCGGCGACAACATGGTTCTACAGCAGGGCCGGAAACTTTCTATCTGGGGCTGGGCGGAGCCGGGCGAGGAAGTGACGGCCGGCGTAAGCTGGCACAGTATGAGCTGGGCGGTGACCGCGGACGCAAACGGCAAATGGGTGTTCAAGATGAATCCACCCAAGGCGGGCGGCCCTTATGAAATGACCATCAGCGGAAAAAATGTGATACGAATCAAGAACATCATGGTCGGCGAAGTCTGGGTCTGTTCCGGCCAATCGAACATGCAGTGGGCGGTGAGCCAGTCAGCCAACGCCGAGCAGGAGATCGCCGAGGCCAATTATCCAAAGCTCCGGCTGTTCACCGTCGAGCGGAAGGTGGCCGACCAGCCGCAGCCGGACTGTTCCGGCAGTTGGACATCGTGCAGTCCACAGACCGTACCGGGTTTTTCAGCCGTGGCTTATTTTTTTGGCCGAGAGTTGCACAAGACTCTCGGTGTGCCGGTCGGCTTAATTCACACCTCCTGGGGCGGAACACCGGCTGAGGCGTGGACCAAGCGGGGGGTGCTCAAGGCGGATGCGGACTTTAAGCCTATCTTAGCTCGCTACGACGAGGCCGTTGCGAAGTATCCGCAGGCAAAGCAGGAATATGAACAGAAGTTGGAGGAATGGAAGCAGGCCGTTGAAAAGGCGAAGGCCGAAGGCAGCCAGGTACCTCGCCGACCGGGTGAACTGTTTGGCCCTGGGAATCCTAACTCGCCGTCCGGTCTGTACAATGCGATGATTGCTCCGCTGATTCCGTATAGTATCGAGGGTGCAATATGGTACCAGGGGGAATCGAACGCGGGCCGGGCTTACCAGTATCGCAAGCTGTTTGCCGCCATGATCAAGAACTGGCGCGACGATTGGGGGCAGGGCGATTTTCCTTTCCTTTTCGTGCAGTTGGCGAACTTCAAGGCCGTCAACCCCGAGCCGGCCGAGAGTGACTGGGCGGAGCTGCGCGAGGCACAGCTCATGACGCTGACTTTGCCCAATACCGGGATGGCGGTAATCATCGACATCGGCGATGCCAACGACATACATCCGAAAAACAAGCAGGATGTCGGCAGGCGTCTGGCATTGTGGGCTTTGGGCACGACATACGGGCAGAAGATGGACTATTGCGGGCCTATTTACAAGTCGATGAAGGTCGAGGGCGATCGGATTATTCTGAATTTTGACCACGTGGGCGGCGGCCTTGCTGCGGCGGCGGATGAGCCGCTAAGAGGTTTTGCCGTCGCCGGGGCGGATCGAAAATTCGTCTGGGCCGATGCAAAGATTGCCGGCGATACGGTTGTCGTCAGCAGCGACAAAGTGTCCGAGCCCGTTGCGGTGCGCTACGCCTGGGCCGACAATCCCGTATGCAATCTCTGTAACAAAGAGGGGTTGCCTGCGTCTGCGTTCCGCACGGACGATTGGCCCGGCATCACCGTTGACAAGAAATAGGATGGCGAGAAACGCTTTTGGCTGCCGTAAAATTTTCGTTTGAGCCTCTCACTGGGGGGCGTGGCACTTTGGCCCATATTTTTTCGATAGCCAGCGAAAATCGTTTGACAAACACCGTCTCCCGGATTAATACTCTTGATTTCCGACTTGTCGGACGAGTCCGAGCAGCGGCGCCGGAGCATCAACATTGGGCACCGGGATATATTTGTGCTCGGTGGTATTTCTTGCTGTTTGTTTTGCTGTTAGCGTAACTACAAATGAGCTGGAGTTTATGACTGTTGGGTGCAGTGGCATTACAAGCTGTTGTTTTGGCTGAATTTAACCCGCTTCAGCCCAGTCAATCTGTCCCTGTATTCACAGTTTCCTTCGGGCAGTGGAACTTGAGCGTAAGCAACCACATGTTCATGGTCGGCGTGGCGGCTATTCTATTGTTAGTCGCCATCCCTTTGGCGGCAAAGCCAAGAATAATGATACCGAGGGGATTGCAAAACTTAGTTGAGATGATATGCGTGTTTCTGCGGGAAGAAGTCGCCAGGCCCGTTATCCGAGAGCATACGGACCGCTACATCGGGTTTGTGTGGACGGTTTTTTTCTTTGTCCTCAGCCTCAATTTGCTTGCCATGGTTCCTTCGGAGAAAATAGTCACCTTGCTGACAGGAAAGGAAAGTCATTTTGGAGGTCCTCCCACAGCGAATATTTGGGTTACCGGGGCCTTGGCGACCGTAACGTTTTTCACGGTGCACATTTGCGGCATCAGGCGGCAAGGATTTCGACGTTACATTGTCAATCTTGCTCCGCGAGCTCCGTGGTGGATTATGCCGCTTCTATACGTGATGGAGATTATCACTGCATTTGTCAGGCCCTTGACATTGGCCGTCCGTCTTTTTGCGAACATCGTTGCCGGTCATATATTGGTGGGTACGTTCCTGGGTCTAATACTGATCTTTAAGAATTACGGCGTTGCGGCGGCTTCCGTATTAGCTGTTGTTGCGGTGTCGTTTTTGGAGCTGCTTGTAGCATTTATTCAGGCGTTCATATTTACTTTTCTGTCGGCTCTTTACATTGGTTTTTCGGTTTCGCCGGAACATTAAGAATATTAGGGAGGTTTAAGAGACATGGCAGTTATACCAGGTAGTATGTTGGCTGAGGTTGGAACAAATGCAGCGGCGTTTGTACCTCTGGCCGTGACGTTCGGCTGCGCGGTTATTATTCTCGGCGCGGGATTTGCAATAGGTTGGATCGGAAGCAGGGCGGTCGAATCCATTGCCCGTCAGCCGGAGGCCGGTGCGCGTATTTTTTCCACGATGGTTATCGCAGCCGCCCTCGTGGAAGGAGTTACGTTCTTCTCTTTGCTCATTTGTTTCCTGGTGCTTTACTGGATGCGTTAGATTGTTGAAGACGGCGGGTAGCAGCGAAGATGCTGTCGATATCTACAATCGGACTGTTTGTCTGGATCGAGGTCCTGGCAATCGAAGCCGAAGAGGCTGCCGAGCAAGGGCTGTTCAGCGGAACGTTTGCGGACGCTCTGTGGACGGTGCTGGCTTTTGTCGTGCTTTTGGTCGTTCTCGGCAGATTGGCTTGGAAGCCGATGCTCGAAAGGCTCAAAGCCCGGGAGCTGTACATTCAGCAGCAGATTGAGGCGGCAAACAATGCCCGCCAGCAGGCGTTGAATCTCCTTGACGAGTACAAACAACAGCGGGCCAAGATACTTAAAGACGCTAACGACGAGGCCCAGCAGCGCCAGGAAGAGCTTTTGGAAAGGGCGAGCCAGGAGATTCGTTCGATCAAACAAGAGGCACAGGAGGATATCGGATACGCTCGTACCAGAGCACTTGAGCAATTGTGGAACGAGGCCGGCGCGATGGTCCTGGCCCTTTCGCGGGAGGTTCTCGGACGTGAAGTCACCCAGGACGACAATAAGCACCTTATCCGGGACGCCGTCGAGCAGATCAGGCGGAATTCGGCGAATCCGGTCAGGCAGCAAACGGACCCTAATCAATCGCTATGATGAGCACGGATATACGTTTAAGGGAAAACTACGCGAACACTCTTTTTGAGCTTGCCGGAGAGAATCAGGCCATCGATGCCGTTAAAGAGGACCTGGAAACTATCGCTGGCATCCTCAAAGGACAGGACGATCTGGTCAAGTTTCTAACGTCACCGTATTTTTCCCGGCAATGCAAAGAGCAATTGGTGGTCACGGCACTGTCGGCGAGAATCGCAGAGCTGACGATGAATTTTCTTATGGTGCTTATCAAGCACAACCGCGTGGGGCTGCTGCCGGAGATCATATTCAGATATGGGCAGCTCTGGGATGCGGATCGCGGCTGCTATCCCGTCAAAGTTACGGTTTCACGTCCACTGGAGCAGGGCGAGGCCGAAAAGCTAACGACGGATATAGGGGCGGCCGTTGGCGGTACCGTCAGATTAGAGTTGGCGGTCAATCCGGACATCCTTGGCGGGGCCATTGTTCGGTGCGGCGATAAGGTCATCGACAACTCCGTTCACAACCGGCTGCGGACCGCCGTCAAAACGATAATAAGCCAGGTAAAGGGCAGGAAGTAATTTCAATGAAGCCGGATTTCACGGAAATAAGCGGTATTATCAAGCAGGAAATCAGCCAGTATAGGAATAAGCTCGATGTTTCGACGGTGGGCCGCGTCGTGGAGCTGGCGGATGGTATCGCCCGCATTTACGGACTTGACCAGGTGATGGTCGGCGAAGTGCTGGAGTTTGAAAACGACGTCTTCGGAGAGGCGTTTAACCTCGAAGAAGACTCGGTCGGAGCCGTTATCTACGGCGACTATACGAAAGTCAGGGAAGGGGCGGATGTCAGGGCTACGGGTCGGTTGATGTCCGTTCCGGTCGGCGAGGAATTGTTGGGCAGGGTGCTTAATTCTCTGTGTGAACCCATTGACGGGGGGCCGATTGTCGAGACGTCATCGCGACGGTTTATTGAGTCGGATGCACCCGGCATCGCACAGCGCCAGCCTGTGGGGCAACCATTACAGACGGGTCTGAAATGTATAGATTCGATGATTCCGATCGGGCGGGGTCAGCGCGAGCTTATTATAGGCGACCGCAAAACGGGTAAGACGGCTATCGCTTTAGACACCATCATAAACCAGAAGGACCAAAATGTAATTTGTGTGTACGTATCCGTCGGCCAGAGGGCATCTGCAGTTGCAGAAATTGTCGAGATTTTGAGAAAATGCGGCGCAATGGCGTACACCATTGTGATCGCCGCATCCGCCGCCGATAGCGCGCCGATGCAATACATTGCACCCTATTCAGGCTGCGCATTGGCGGAATATTTCATGTATGAAAAACATCGTGACACATTGTGTGTTTATGATGACCTGAGCAAACACGCCATTTCGTATCGCCAGCTAAGCCTCCTTTTGCGGCGGCCCCCGGGGCGTGAGGCTTACCCCGGCGATATTTTCTATCTGCACAGCCGCCTGCTCGAACGAAGTGCAAAGCTGTCGGATAAGCTCGGCGGGGGGTCTCTCACGGCGCTGCCAATCGTTGAGACCCTGGAAGGCCAGATCTCCGCGTACATCCCGACGAACGTCATTTCGATCACCGACGGGCAGATTTACCTGGTGCGAGATCTGTTTCACGCCGGTATTAGGCCGGCTGTCGATGTTGGGATCAGCGTCAGCCGGGTAGGTGGCCATGCTCAGGTCGGGGCCATGAAAAGGGTTGCCGCAAAACTCAGGCTGGACCTGGCGGCGTTTCGGGAATTGCAGAATTTTGCCAAATTGGGCACGGAGCTTGACGCCGTATCACGAGCCCAACTCGATAGAGGGGACCGAATGGTCGAGCTGCTCAAGCAGCCGCAATTCGCGCCGATGACCGTGGGTGAGCAAGTAATTGCAATTTTCATAGGTTCCAGGGATTCACTCTGCGATGTCCCTGTCAACCAGGTGAGCGAGTTTGCGGCCAAATTCCTCCAATGGCTTACGAAGGAATATCCCGCGTATATTGACGAGATAAACAAGACTACGACTTTCAGCGATATCCTGGCCGACAAGGTGACAGCCGCACTGACACAGTACAAGAGCCTGAAATCACAGGGGTCTCGATCAGACCATGATTGGAATACGCCAGATACTTCAACGCCGTAAGGCAGTAAGCAACATTTGCCGACTGACGCGAACGATGCAGATAGTTTCCACGGCAGCGTTCAAGTCTTATTACAAAAAATGGCTTGCCGTTGCCGACTATCACCAGGCATTGGCACAGGCAGGTTATCTGCTTGTCACTTCCGAGATACCCCTTGAGCATCCCTTACTGAAGGATAATTCGTCCGGGCAGTCCGCTGTTCTGGTGATCGGGTCCAAAGGAGGGCTTTGCGGTTCTTACAACACCGCTATCTACGAACACCTTGGAAAACATATAAACATGGCAAAGTCAGCCGGCAAGACGTTGAGTATTTATGCTCCAAACGGCAGACTGATTGGCCTGCTGCACGCTCGCGGCGTCGCCGTGGCAAAAACGTATAGCGGTCTTAATGAGGTCCCCTCAGATTCGCAGATTCACGATATAGCGGTCGATTTTGTAGATCGTTACATGGCCGGGCAGCTTGATTATTTTGGCGTTGTGTATATGGCTTTTCATTCGCCGGGCCACCAACAGGCGCAAACAATGACTATTATGCCGCTGGCCGACCTGATCGATCATTTAACCACCCGGGCAAAAGCGATCTGGCCCTGGGATTTGGTTTTTGAGGACTTCTTGATGTCACCATCGCCCGAGGAGATTATCGCAAGCCTGGCGATAATGATAATGCATACGACTATTAAAGCGTGTTTTCTTGAAGCGTCACTGAGTGAGCATGTCGCCCGTATGGTGGCCATGCGAAATGCCACAAAAAACGCAGAAGATATGATCAGGGATTTGACAGCCGAATACAACCGGGCACGTCAGACGAACATAACAAGTGAATTACTCGACATTATAAGCGGAATCGGAGTCTTGCGATGAACAAGGGCAAATTGATACAGATCATGGGCAGTGTTTTTGACGCCAAGTTTATGCCCATGAGCGTCCCTGCGTTGTACAACGCGATCGAAGTGCGGGGCGATTTTGGAACCGGCAAAACCAGCCTTTGGGGAGAGGTAGAACAACATCTGGGGGACGGCAAGATAAGGGCCATTGCGATGGGCAGCACTCTGGGACTTCGCCGGGGAATGGAAGTTATCGATACCGGTTCGCCGCTAACCGTACCCGTCGGCAAGCAGACTCTTGGTAGAGTGTTTAATCTGCTCGGCGAGGCGATTGATGAACGAGGTCCCGTTGAGACGGGGGTGAGGAAGCCAATTCATCGTCTGCCGCCGCGTCTGGTTGACCTTTCCGCGAAGACCGAGATGTTCGAGACAGGGATAAAGGTCATTGACCTGCTGTGTCCGTTCGTGCGGGGCGGCAAGATGGGTCTGTTCGGCGGCGCAGGCGTCGGCAAGACCGTCATCATTCAGGAGCTTATTGCCAGGATCGCGACCAAGCATGGCGGCTATTCGGTCTTTGCTGGCATCGGGGAGCGGACACGCGAGGGCAACGACCTGTGGTTGGAAATGCAGCGGACACATATCGGCGACAGTGATGATACTGTGCTGGACCATACGTGTCTGGTCTTCGGGCAGATGAACGAACCGCCGGGCGCGCGTCTAAGGGTTGGGCTGGCGGCAATGACGCAGGCGGAGTATTTCTGCGAGGCCGGCGTAGGCGACACGCTGCTTTTCATAGACAATATATTCCGGTTTTCACAGGCTGGCAGCGAGGTCTCTGCTCTATTGGGACGGATTCCCTCTGCAGTAGGTTATCAGCCGACTTTGGCTACGGAAATGGGAGAATTGCAGGAGCGAATAGCCTCGACAAGGGCCGGATCGATTACCTCCGTTCAGGCTATTTATGTGCCGGCTGACGACCTGACCGACCCGGCGCCGGCCACGACGTTTTCCCACCTTGATGCGTTTGTCGTGCTTAAACGCTCCATTACGCAAAAGGGTATCTATCCCGCTGTTGATCCTCTTGAGAGCACGTCCCGCATCCTTGACCCCAACATCGTGGGGCGGGAGCATTACAATGTGGCACAGAAAGTGCTTGAGTATCTGCAGCAATATAACAATCTACAGGACATCATTGCGATTCTCGGCATAGACGAGCTCAGCAGAGAGGACCAGGTCGTGGTTGCGCGAGCCAGAAGACTTGAGCGTTTCTTCTCGCAGCCCTTCTTGGTTACGGGGCAATTCACGGGCCTTGAAGGCAAGTATGTGACCGTTGCCGATACGATCGAAAGCTGCAAACAGATCTGCGAAGGAAAAGGTGACAGCTTTCCGGAAGAAGCTTTTATGTATGTCGGCACAATCGCTGATGCCGCCCAGAAGGCCATGACGCTGGCTAACAGATAAGGAAAGGACGACCGTTGGCTGTTCAAAAAGCGTTCAATTGCGTTGTCGTTGCACCGACGGGGAAGCTCATGGATTGTAAAACGACTTCTGTAATATTTCCCGCGCATGACGGCCAGATCGGTGTATGGTATAACCACATGCCGATGTTCTGCAAGCTGGGACTGGGAATCATGGAGGTCAAACGCATCGGCGACAACCAGCAGATGGAGGATGTATTTATCCTCGTCGATGGCGGTTTTTCGATGGTTTGTTCCAATCTGCTCAAGGTTATCTCCTACGACGTTATCTTTCCACACGATCTTAAACCAGAAGGTCTCGAGCGGATAACGACAGGTCTGAAAAAAGAGCTGTCCTCTGACGTTCTTGACCAGCCGCAGCGTCAGCACCAGGCAAAAAAACTTGCACTTCTAACGCATTTATTAGAGTTGACAACACCAGGCGTCAAGACGTAGTAGCCAGCGCTTTTGACAAAGAACAACAGTAAAATAATCCGAATAGCTCGCATGAGCCAAAAACCGGATCGGTGAAGCCGTGAAACAGTTTTCTTTCCAAAAAAACAAGAGGCTCACTTCCAACACACAATTCAAGGCCGTGCTAAGCCACAGGAAAAGTGCCGGCAACGGCCTGCTCAAGCTTTACGTGGCCCAAAACGATCTCGATTATCCGAGACTTGGGGTTTCCGTCGGGAAATCCCACGGGGGCGCGGTCGTACGGAACCGATTGAAACGCCTGCTGCGCGAGGCCTTTCGGCAGAGCCAGGAGCAGATTCCCGCCGGCTTTGATTACGTGCTGATGATTTCAAACCAGTGGCCGAAGGACAAGACGCAAGAACAGCCGAGTTATGAACAAGTAAGGGCCTCGTTTTTGGCCTTAGTGAAGAAACTGGCTCGTGAAACGTGAAACGAAACACGAGGAACGTTTCACGAGGGACGAGGGACGAATATGACTCCAAAGGAACGAATTTACGCGATTCTCAAGGGCGGCTCTTACGACCGGCCCGCGGTGACCCCTATTCTCATGGCCTGGGCCGCTAACTTCATCGGGCGCACGTACAGGGACTATTACCTAAATGGTGATGTCCTGGTAGAAGCCCAGCTTGCCGTAGCCGGGGCGTTCAACCTCGACCAGGTCAGCGCGATAAGCGATCCGTGGCGCGAGGCTTCCGCCTACGGGATGGAATTCGATTATCCGCCGGATGGCGTCGGCAGGCCGGAAGAAGTGTTCCTGAAAACCCGCGAGGATGTATCAAAGTTAAAACGTATCCATATTGAGAAAGCCGAGCGGCCGAAGCAGCGGATAGAAAGTGTGCGAAAGATGGCCGCCCGCGTTGGGCAGACCCACAGTGTCTTAGGCTGGGTGGAAGGCCCGCTGGCGGAATACGGCGACCTGCGAGGCGTGGAAAATGCCATGCTCGACCTGATCGATAGGCCCGATATATTCGCCAGAGCGGGCGAAGTCATTATCGAAAATGCGATTGCTTTTGCCCTCGCTCAGATCGAAGCGGGCGCGGACATGGTGGGGATCGGCGATTCGGCCGCAAGTCTGATTTCACCTGCGATGTATGCCGAGCTTGTACTGCCTCTGGAGCGAAAGCTCATCGCCGCCATCCACGAGGCCGGAGCCGCCGTCAAGCTGCACGTTTGCGGCAACATATCAAATATTGTGCAACATATAGCCAAGAGCGGTACGGATATTATTGATGTAGATTGGATGGTTCCCCTTGAGAAGGCCAGGGAGCTTTCCGGGCCAGAAGTCACGTTGTGCGGGAATTTTAATCCCGCGGGCGTTCTGTTTGAGGGCAGCCCCCAAGACGTTGCCAACGCTGCCAGGGAATGTCTCAATGCGATGCCGGACCGATTCATCTTGATGCCCGGCTGCGAAGTCCCCCCCGCCACCCCCGAAGCCAACCTCCGCGCCTTCTGCCCCTGCGACGGCTGCTTAGTGGCATGGCCATCTCGGCCGTGACCGCTTCCACGGGCTGGAAGCCCGTGACACCAACTCGTTACGGGGCTTCGCCCCACCGTCATCGATTCGGTGGGCCGACTCGTGCTACGTAGCGAGCTACTTCGCAGAGTAGCAGGCCCACCCTACCTTCTTCTTATTGGAAACGGGTAAACCTGCTTGAAATCGATCTCTATTTTCGTTATTTGGATAACTTTGGCACTGTCATTCTTCTGTTTCGCAGACCCGATGTCGTATAGAGCTATGTTCTTGCCGCCGTTGAAAAGGCTTTTGTACTTTATACCATCGTAACCGTTTGCCCTGAATAACTCAGCGATGATTTGAGTCGGAATGTAATCAGCCGTTGAACCACCACGATCATCACGATCAACTGGTTTTGAGAATGACATATCGATCCATCGCCATACGGTCCTTGTAGCCTCCTCTGGCTCTGGTGGCCTCAGTTTCCATAACATATCGAGATCTCGAGCCGTCATATTCATTATGTCTATATCAAAACGAGAACAATCAATAAGCGTCAAGTCTTTGCACGTCTCGAATTCCGCCAAAGTAACGTATTTTCCAACCCATGGGCGTATTTCAGATATAGCAGTCTTTTGATCTGTAGCGAGGTACAAGTAAGGAATCCCTTTCGGATTCACCCGCCCTTCGGTTGCTTTCTCCGTCAACGGTTTCATTCGTTCGGGCGTATATGGCACCGGACGGGAATCGACAACTTGCCCGTCGGAATCCCAGCAAGGCTCATCGTCGCTCCCCAGTTGAGCACGCCAGTAACACTGACCCTTCGGAACGGACTCAACACGCTCACGGGCCGTAATCATTACCTCATGGAGGAATTCTTGAACCTCTTTGCTATGGGAATACCGCTCCTCATGCTCTGTCTTCTCTCTAAAAGATAAGAAACTACTCCAAGATTGAAACATGCCCTGCTCCCTTTGTACCTCTCTGGCTGTTCAGAATCGCTGGCCATTGTTCCGGGACACGAAGTTAAAAACGATCCCACATTTGTCCCCTTCACGGACTTTCAAAAGTCACTGTATTCATCGATTCCTTGAACATTCGTTCCGATCTAAAGAACGTCTGTTTCGGAGCATATCCTTGCAACATAAAGATACTTTTCTCATGCTCGACTAACTTCACCAGTTGAACAAAATCGATACTTGCTGCTGGATTATGTATAGTGTTGACCAAGAAGCCATCTCTGTCTTTCGTTGCTTGCGAAAACTCTTGCATAATATCTGAAAGTGTGAACGAGGGATACTGAGCCGTCACATTGAATATACTTAGGGAATGACCTGCTTTATTTGCGAATGTAACAATAGTGCTTTTTAGACTTTTCCCTTTCCTTTCTTCCATGTCGATAGGAGGTCTGAACAACAGACCAGTAGAAAGGTCTTTCCAGTAGCCATCTGACAACCTTGCCTGTAGGGGCAAAAGCTCAAACGATTGAACAAACTCATCGAAAGATGGTCTTGGATTTGTTCCCATCAGGTATAAACAACTAAGATAAACGGAATCCCCATCGAGGATGAAAACGATTCCCTCGCACAGCACTTCAACTCCTTGTTGAACATAAGCATACTTATGCCTATTTGCATTGAAGCCACGAAAATCGATTCGCTTGTCTGCGATAACGTTCGTGCTCTTAAGAGCTACCAATTTTCCGGCCAAATGGCCATCCATGAACGCTACCTGGGCTTCTTCACTTAAGATCTTTTTGTCAAGAATATTGAAAAACACGTTATAGACCGCGGGTCCATCCTTGCTAGAGGATTGGTAGTTCTTTACAGTGCAACCCATTACGTTCTCGATCGTAATTTGTTGAGGTGTGGAGGGGAAAGAAACAGTAAAGCCGTCACTTAATGACGTATATTGGGTTGGAGCATCATCCAACTTTTCTATCAACTCCTTGGTTATGCTCTCTCTGGAGATGCCGCCTAAAGCATGTGAAACTTCTTCGGCTACTGCCTCAATGTCAGTCTGGGTAGCAACGGATGTTGCGGTTGCGGATTCGGACGATGGCAGACCCAATTGCGTGGCGGACATAACTAACAGAGCTACAGTTGATGTTATGACGAGAGTCTTGCCCTTCCGATTCTTCCTGACAACAGCGTAAATCCCGAATCCAAGTGCAAGCAAGGACAAGGTGTTTGAACCAATCAGGAAACCGATAGTGCTGGCTAATGATAGACTGTCTGGATGCTTCAGGAATGCCTCGACGGAAGGATCTCTATGGTGTGGTCCTTGAACTATCCCAACAAGCGCTATGACCGAAAGGACAATTAGCACCCATCCAATAGCAATCAATACTTTTCCATGCTCTTTCATTTTAGGTTACTCTCCCAACAGCAGAATTATTGCTATCAATCTGTTTGTCATCCCAGCCGGGCACGCCCTTGACGTGCTTGCACCTAAGAATGGTCGTATCAGAGGTCTTCATGTGGATCTCGATGTGCGCCGATTTTATCTCGTCAGGGCTGCGAAAGACCGAGATACACTCAATGTCGTCAGCGTGCAAAAACTTGAGCTTGTTCAGGTTCTCACCACCTCTGCAAAGAGGTGGGAATGGTTCAAACAGTATGAGGGAATACCTGCCGTTCGGGATGCTCGACTCAATATCGAGGCTGAGCCTTGCAATATAGTCGATCCTCGGCTTCGCCTTTTCCACATCTCGTACAGAAAAGTGCGTAATAACTTTGAATTCGTATGGTGGTTTTTCCATTGTAAATCCCCTGATTCCACAGGTTAAGCTGATACCTGAAGCGTTTCCATAATTGTCAATAAACTACAATCAGAACTCTCGCGATGTCATCAAGGATGTGAAATCTCGCCGTTGATTATTCTATCGGTCCGGAAGCAGATCATTATAAGGAAAAAGTCATAAGACCAAGAGGCAAAACAGGAGGAAAAAAATTCTTGATCTGATTACGGGCAGGCAACGATTACTTATCGGACTGGCCCATTCGACAGAGTTCACCTTGAGCGCAGGTGAATTGGCCTACGACTTTGCTCCACCATTATCGATTCGGTGGGCGGGGCCCACCCTACACGATGCGTATAAATCTGCGGGAAAAGTTGGATTCTGCTTGACGGATGGGATGACTGTTTGTATTATGTATATCTAACTAAATAATAGAAGATTGTATAGTTCATAGACGATAAGGAGGCACGGCGGTTATCAGGATATCGGATTATCAGGAAGTGGACATCAGGATAGCAGGAAATCAGGAGGTGGAACGGAATATCGAATATTGAACAAGGAATATCGAATGTCGAAGTATCAGTTCGTGCCTTCGTGGCTACGAGTGAATTTGCGGAACAAACCCAATCCGTCAGGAACGAATTGCCGGACAGGTTTCCTGGAGCTCGTTGGTGTGTATTCGGATTCATTCGTGGTTGATTTGAAAAACAAAGCCAATTTCCGAAAGGTCAAAACGAACGTAAGCTGTTTTACACAAAAAGATTATGAGGATGCACCTCGTCAGGGGCGACAGGAAACAAAGCCAATTCTCTGGCGGCTATTGGCGTTCATTCGAGTTCGTTCGTGGTCAGTTTTTTGGAAAACAAAGCCAATTTGTATTTCTCACCGCAGAGAACGCGGAGTTCGCTGAGAGAAGGGGCGTTAAGGGAAGGGACTCGTGAGAACGGAGTCGAATTCTATGGACTGTTTATCAGTTGGCAGGCCCGGATTAGCTCGGCGACGCTCCAGGCTTGGGCGATGCAGCCTCTTGGCTTATGGGGAGGGTCTCCATCGAATATCTCTGAGATGCTCCCGATGCAGCCGTCTTCAGTAAGATGTCGCAGCAACGGCTCAATGAATTCGGCAGCTTCCTTCTTGCTCTTGCGGCTGAATTTATTGACCTTCAGATATGCCTCGACAAACGGTCCGATAAGATAGGGCCACACGGTACCCTGATGATAGGCTTCATCGCGCTGCCGGGGCGGGCCGCTGTACCGGCCTTTGTAGCCGGGCGCATCCGGGCTCAGCGTTCGCAGCCCGTAAGGGGTCAGCAGCTTACTTTGCACTGCTGCCACCACCGCAGTTTGCTGCTGGATTGATAACGGCGAGAACGTCAAACTGACGGCGAATATCTGATTCGGCCGGAGCCTTTCATCGGTCGAGGCGTCAGGCAAAATGCAATCGTTCAAGTAACCTCTGCGTTCGTTCCAGAATAATCCACAGAAGCCGGCCCGAGCTTTGGTTGCCATGGATCTGTAATGGTCCGCGTCTTCGGCGTTCCGGTCGGCATAGAATTGGGCTACCGAGCAGAGGCTGTTGTACCACAAAGCGTTCACCTCAACCGCTTTTCCATACCTGGGCGTGAAAGCGACACCGTCATATTTGGCATCCATCCAGGTAAGCTGCGTTTGCTCGTTGCCTGCGGTTATGAGCCCGTCGGCATCGGCATGGATTCCGAATCGCGTGCCCTTTTCGTACGAGTCTATAATCCAGCGGATTGTCGGCAAAAACTGCTGCAGGAAGGTTTTCGAATCACCGGTTGCCTGCAGGTATTGGAAAGCGGCGTTGATGAACCAGAGAGAAGCATCGACGCTGTTGAAGTACGTGGTATCGTTGTTGTCATCAAAACGATTGGGAATCATACCCTCATCCGCCGCCGCGGCAAATGTGGTCAAGACCGATTTTGCCTCGTCAAACCTGCCGGTTGTGAGCAACAGGCCCGGCAAGGCTATGAGAGCGTCTCTGCCCCAGTCGGCGAACCAGGGATAGCCGGCCAGAATAGTCACGCTGCACCTGTGGTTTGTTTGACGTTTTGCGATAAACTGCTCCGCAGCTAAACAAAGCGTCTCGAAAGATTCCCCATTCGCGATTTTGAAATCCGAGCTGTTCCCCTGGGAATTGGAAATCGCAGGTCGAAAATCGTGTTTTACCTTTTTCGCCCGATGTTTCAGATTCTCCTGATATCTTCGCAAATCTTTACAGAGGGTATCCATATCGGTATTCATCGACTGCTCAGGTTTGCCGCCGGCCGTGGAGGGATGCAGACTTGCCCAGAGGACAATTTTGGTCGGTGAGTCTATCCGGCACTTGAAAAAGCCGGGAGTCCATAGGTCTTCGGTGAAATTCTGGCCTCTTTCTCTGTCGGCACGATAAACGAAATTGAACCACCATTGCGGGTCCTTCTCGAAATACGCCGACGGGCAGCGCAAGAGCAAGCTGCAACTGTTCGGCGCATCGTGATGAACCAGCAAACCGCGTGCGGCGGACCCGAGCCAGGTCGAACATAGCGGGGCGTAAGATTTTTGCAGCGTATGGAAGTCTCTCAAGCCGACAAACGGCCGGGAAACAAACTCCACCGGCTCCCGTACGCGGGTAAAATCATACACGATGGCGACGATATTCGTATCGCGCGCAAGATACACGGACCTGGTCAGCTCAACCTTCTCAAGCTCGTACTCAAAATGTGCCCCGATATCGCGGCGGAATTTCTTTATCAAGCCAAAACCTGCCGGTGCAAATCTGTCGGCGAATTCGAAGGTTGAAAGATGAGAGACCTCTGCCTTGGATATAATCATCTCCAGGCAATTCGCCAGTGCCATGACCCTGTTGACCGGCGGCTTCAACGAGCCGATAAGCAATCCGTGGTAGCCTCTGGTATTGCAGCCTGCAATCGTTGAGGATGCGTAGCTGCCGCGCCCATTGGTCAATAACCATTCCCCGGCCAGTAAACTCTCAATTTCCTGCTCCCCGGTGGATACGGATACGCCCGCCGCCTCGGCAGCTTTCTGCAATGTTAACACAACCGTACTCCCAAAGACGTCATCACGATAAAGTCCGAGCCATGCTGGCGGCTGCCTGTCTTATCATATTGCCCCCCCTGTGAGATTTCCCGGGGCACGAAACCAGTATTGTGCTGAGTGCTCAAGGAAAAAGGACATCTAACCTACCGGCTGCACATTCGGCGGGCATTTGCTCTCTGATGCCGCACCGCAGAAGCCCTCAGTCGGATTGGGCCCGGGTACGGAACGCAAGGGGCCCCCAGTCGTTTGTTCGGAACAACGGCTCTGCAGATGATCCAACACATTCATGAAGTTGATGTAAGAGTCATAAGGCGAGTCATACGGATTAAAATATTTGTGGACGTCGCCGTCGGCAAAGTATTTTGTGCACATATAGTAGAAATGATCCGATGCCTGTAACTTTCGCCAGTCTCCAATGATCTTCTCATCGTTGGTCTTCTTGATCTTCTTCTCGATGCGATAGAGCTCGTGAATGGCATTGGATTGCATCGCGTTTCCCAGCCAGGCCGAGAGGTCTCTTTCGGTGTCGGCCCAGCTTATGATGTGCGGCACATCGACTGTGTCGGCACTGCCATAGCATTGGACAACTTCGCCTGGGGTTTTGAAGTTATTGTCGGGGTGCTTCAAAATCTCCTCCGGCAGATGCCGCATGAAATCGAATATTCCGGTATCCTCCCATTGGTGCTCCCCGAGTGTCTCGTAGTCCATGAACAGGTTGACGACGTTACCGTTTCCGTTGACGTTGCTTATCCAGCGTGCAAACTTGTCCGCCGTCAGCGGCCACTGCGGCCAACTGCGGTTGGAGAATCTAAAAGCAATATCATCGCTCAGAGAGTAGTTTTTCAGCAGGAGTTTCAGTTTGCTACAGCCCTTTGGCCGATAGACAAAATTAGGGCTTCTGAAGCCCAGGATGTGGTCTGCTCCCTCGGTGATTATCGCGTCGAAGCAACCTATCGATTCGATCAGGGCCGCCAAATCATTGTTGTATATCAATTCAGTATTTCTAAACACCCTGGGTTTTTGGCCGAAGAAGTAGTCGATCGCGGCGATGTGCTTGCTTATCTGCTCCGCGAACTCTTCGCGGGAGTACAGGAAACTCAGGCTGTGATAATACGTTTCCGCCAGAAATTCCACACAGCCGGTTTCGGCCAGGGCGTCGAAAGTGCTCATCACTTCCGGCGCGTAACGCTGGAGCTGCTCGAGCAATATGCCGGTAATACTGTAGGCGATCCTGAATCTGCCCCGAAATCGACGTATGATGTCCAAGAGGAGCCGGTTGGCGGGGAGATAGCATTTATTTGCTACTTTCCTGCATATCGCGCCGTTCTTGTGATCGTCAAAATACTCGTCGTCTTTGTCAAATACCGTGTAGTGTCTCAATCGCACGGGTTGATGTACTTGAAAATAGAAACATACCGACGGCATAATCTCACGTCTCGTAATGTGTATCCACCGGATAACAGTCCGCTCCGACCGGATACCGTATCAGGCTTATTGTATCGCGGTTCTCAGACCGGAACCAGCAGATCTTGATAAATTTTCGCGCACTTGGCCGCAGAGTCTCTCCAACGCAGCTTTCTGACCTCGAAATTGCCGTGGCTTCGCAGAGTCATCTGCAACGGGGGGTATTTCAGCACGGCAATTATCTTGTTGGCGATCTCGTTGACGTCCCAGAAGTCAACTTTCAGAGCATGGACCAAAACCTCGGACACGCCGCTTTGCTTGCTGATGATGACGGGCACATCGTTGTCCAGCGCCTCAAGGGGGGCAATCCCGAATGGTTCCGACACGGAAGGCATAACGTACAGGTCAGCCATTTTGTATATCTTCCGCACGTCTTCGCCGCGTAAGAAACCCGTGAACAGCACCTTGTGCCCAATGCCGAGTTCCGCCGCCATTTCGATCGCTCGATGCATCAGGTCGCCGGAGCCGGCCATGACGAATTTGACGTCATCCATTACCCCAAGAACCTTCTTGGCGGCCTGCAGGAAGTACTCCGGACCTTTTTGCATTGTAATGCGGCCCAGGAACAAGACGATTTTCTCATCTTTGGCGATGCTCGCATCGCTTGAAGTCCATCCTCCATTGCGTTCCACGCCGTTGTACACGACTTCCACTTTCTCGCCGCTGATGCCATACCGGCTGATGATGACATTTCGGGTGAAATGACTGACGGCGATGACTCGGTCCGCCCGCTCCATGCCCTCTCGCTCGATGTCATAGATCGTCTGGTTTACATGTTCGCCGCTGCGGTCAAATTCGGTCGAATGCACGTGCACAATCAGCGGTTTCCCACTGACCGCAGCGACGGCAATTCCCGCAGGATAGGTCATCCAGTCATGGGCGTGAACAACGTCGAACTGCTCGTTTTCAGCTAACTCGGCGGCAAGCGCGGCATAGCGACGGACCTCCGTGTACATATCGCAACTGTAATCTCTTGAGACGACGAGCTGGCTGGCCGACCTGATCTCGCCGCCGTGCTCTTGGTGTTTCCTTCTGAGGGTCTCTTCAATTCGTCGCTGGTACGTTTCCGGTGTGGAATACGGCTGCAGGGCTGAGTTGATCGTGCGAAATTTCACGTTTTTCAGCTCGCTTAACTTGAAGGACGCGGAGGCTGTCCGCGACCCCGGTGTCAGCAGCTTGACGTGGGTAGCGTATGTACTCTCGACCATCTTGGGCAGAACAAACATGACTTCTATGCCAAGCTGGTCCATCGCTCGGGTGAGACCATAACAGGCCGTACCCAGCCCTCCACTGATGAACGGGGGAAACTCCCAGCCTAACATGAAGACTCTCATGTGATAACCCACAGATGTAGTCCTATAACTATTCATTTAGCAATGGATCAAGAAGGATTCTCACTTTACAATACCTGGTATAGTCATCCCTTCGGTCAGAAAATATCTCGTTGCCCAGCTAAGTTACAGACTGTCGGCAAGCTCCTTCATCGGCAAGTGATTGTCCAATCTTAACCCTAAAGCTGGTTTAAGACACGGTATTTACTCCAACACTTATTAGTAAATCGGGATTTTAGTGGTAATAAGTTGAAAAAATTTTTCAAAAACCATGAATTTCGATGTTGATAGACGTATTTTATAGGTCGGTGATCAAACAAAAGGAGCCGTTCCACCCTGAAAAAAGCGGAACGGCTCATTTCGAAATTATGATATGACCGCTAAAATGTGCGACCAGACGATATTAGTGCACACTCTCCCTCTGTGGTCAGAGGGTCAGGCTCAGACCTCCGACGAGGCTACAGGTCCTGTGCCTTGACTGTGCTGCGACGATTCGCCTTGGTTCGGGTTGCGGCAGCATCAAGCATGTCGTAAACCTTCTCGCTCAATGCCTCCAGCAACTCGGATGAGGTCATCATCTTCTTACTCTTGATGTGCGCCTTCACTTTGCTGGCTACAATCAAAGCCTCTCTTTTCTTTGCCATTCTAAAAACCTCCATATTGACAAGGTTGAAAAATAATAGGCCGGCACCAAATCCCTGAGTCCGGCACGTCATCGAGTGCTGTAATTACATGCAAGCAGAAGAATTTGCAACAAAAAAATACGCCAAACTGCTAATTTTTTGCGGTTATCGAGTCGATAGTTAGACAAGTCGGTTGCGAGAGCCGATATCCGCGGACGGAGTTTTTCTTACAAGTGCATAAATTTTAATAATTTATGAGGTTCAATTTGACGAAAGTATGTGGGTGAAAAACCTGGCGGAGATTGGACCCAATAAGCCGGGACAGATGAGGCGGAATTCCTGACGTGCGGAAAAAACGTTCGGGAAACCAGTTAGTTTGGGAGGAATAAGATGGCAAAGCGTTCTAAGAAAGGTCAAAAATCGCAGGCCAAGCTTGAAGGGTATGTTGTTGTTGCTTTTGCGGAGGATATGGAGCAGGCCACAGAATACAAGAGTCTGCTGGAAGCGAACGATATCCCGGCCCTGATCAGCGAGCATGACGAACAGGCGATTGGCTCCAAGGAAATTGCGGTAATGGTGTGCGAGGAATATCTCGATGAGGCTCACGTAGTCATCGAGTCGCAGAACACCTACGATGATTTCTGCGACTTTGCGATGGACGAAGATGAGGAGAGTGACTTCGACGGCGACTTCATGGAAGACGAATATTAAGATGGACAAAGAACATTTTCAAGAGCGTTGTACAAGCGAGGACCGCAGGCTGAGCGTCGTGGACAGGCGTTTGGGGCTGGACCGCCGGCGCGGACCGGGCAGACGGCTGACGGACGATCGCAAATCCGCGGAAGAAGGGCAGATGTCCGATGAGCAGTTTGAGTTTCTCATGGCCATCGACGAATACAAGCGGAAGAATACGAGGCCCTTCCCCACGTGGACAGAGGTCCTGGAGGTCATCAAGGCGCTGGGCTATCGCAAAGTGGCTGAGCCGCAACCGCTCCAGAAGGCCAAGAAAGAGCCGGAATCCGGTGAGGTGCCGGTGGGAACGTGGCTGGACTGAGAGCAGGCCCTCGCTACTGGGCTTTGCAGCGCCAAGACGAGCGAGCGAACAAAGGCGGACCGCGTGTGGAAATCGCAAGGTCTCGCCCGATTTGGTCGTTCCAGCTCGTCTGAAGATGCAAGCACGCGCGGTGGTTATTCTGTGACCGGTGGGAAATTGACTCACCCGCATCATCCCGGAAAGCTGTCGAGAACCTGTTTCACATTGCTGCGACATTCTTGAAATGCTTTCCTTCCTGGCTCCGTCAGCCGCAGGAGCGTTCGAGGAATCTTCTCCACAAACTCCTTCTTGATCTCCACATAGCCGGCGGCTTCAAGCTTACTGAGGTGCGAGGAAAGATTACCGCAGGTCGGGCCCGTTTGGTTCATGAGAAAAAGGAGGTCTGCGCTCTCGACCACGGATAGATGCGCCAGAATCAGCAGTCTCGCCGGCTCGTGAATCAGCCGGTCGATTTCTGCAAGCGGCTGCAGCAGGCTCTTACCCGAAGAAAAGGCCGGGCTTGCTGGGCAGGAACAATCAGCTACGGTCCAATTGCGAATAGTCTATTTGGCCACGAAGGGCGATAGTTCGCGGAGCTGGTTGACGATCGGCGGGACCTTCTCGATTGTGTAGTCCACCTCATCTTCGGTGTTATATCTGCTCAAGCTGAATCTGATTGAGCCGTGGGCGGCGGTGAAGGGCACACCCATCGCGCGCAAGACGTGGCTGGGCTCCAGTGAGCCGGACGTGCAGGCTGAGCCGCTGCTGGCGCAGATGCCGTACTTGTCGAGCATCAGCAGAATCGCTTCGCCCTCGATATACTCGAAGCTGATATTGGAGGTGTTGGGCAGGCGATTTTCCGGATCGCCGTTGAGCCGGCAATCGGGACACTTTCTCAATATGGCGTCCTCAAGCTTGTCCCGCAGGTATTTGACTTTGCTGTTCTCCTCCTGCAAGTTTTCTGCCGCCAATTCACAGGCTTTGCCTAAGCCGACGATTCCGGGCACGTTTTCCGTGCCGGCTCTTCGACCCGCCTCCTGGTGTCCGCCTAACATGAACGGCGACAGCCGCGTCCCCTTGCGGACGTAAAGGACCCCGATCCCCTTGGGCCCGTGCAGCTTATGGCCCGAAAGGCTGAGCAAATCGATGTCGTTCTCGGCAAGGTTCAGCGGTATCTTGCCGACCGCCTGTACCGCGTCGGTGTGAAAAACGATCCCTTTGGCTGCAACTAATGGAGCGATCTGATCGACGGGAAATATTGTGCCCGTCTCATTGTTGGCGTACATGATCGTCACCAGGGCGGTGTCCTCGTCGAGCTGTTCTTCCAGCTCCGCCAGGTCGAGCCGGCCTTGTTTATCGACACTCAGCTCCACAACGGTATAGCCGTGGTTTTCCAGGTCCCTGCAACCCGCCAGCACGGCGGGGTGCTCAACTCTGGTGGTTATGACTTTACGTTTATGCGGCTGGGCGGCTAATGCACCTTTAATCGCGCTGTTATCACTTTCGGTGCCGCCGCTTGTGAATATGATCTCGCTGGGCTCACAGCCGAGCAGGGCGGCCGCCTGCTCGCGTGCCTGGCGGATTCTACGGCCCATCTGTCCGCCAAACGTGTGCATACTTGAAGGATTGCCGTAAAGCTCGCAGAACAACGGCCTCATCTCGTCAAGCACTTCCTCAGCTACTTTTGTCGTCGCGTTGTTGTCAAAATATATCGTTTTCATCCTATCTGATCCTGCGTTACTGCCAAACTCCAAACCTGCGGTAAAACCGCCAGGCTGAATGCGGAGAAGCCGGCGCTTCTGCTGATCACTTATTCTATATGGTTGTGCGGCTGGCCGGCGGAGTCTGTGTCTTCTTCCACGAAAAGCCCTTGCGAAACGAATTCTCTTAGCTTGGCTTCGACCACATCCTTCATCGTCAGCTCCGCCAGCCTGCACTGGGCACACATTTCTCTGAATGCCACGACGACTTTGTTTCCGTCAACGTCTATCAGCTCGATATTGCCTCCGTGGGCCCGCAGGGCCGGTCTGATCTGCTCGTTGATGGTCTGCTGAATCAATTGTATCTTCTGGATATTGGTCAGTTTGCCCGTGTGCCGAGGTGCGGATACGGGGACCTCTTTTACCTGCTCCCCCCGCACTTTTTCAATGATCTTCTCGATTTCACCCTGGCATCCGCCGCATCCGCCGCCTGCTTTGCAGTAATTCGTGACCTCCTCGACGGTGGTCAGGTCGTTTTCACGTATGACCCTCTCGATTTCCCTGTCGGTCACGCCGAAGCAGGTGCAGACGATAGTGCCTTCAAGCTCATGTTTCTTCTTGCCTCCGCTTCGATAATTCTCAATGGCCGCCTCAAGCGCTTCTCGGCCCATCACGGAGCAGTGCATCTTCTGCTCCGGCAACCCGCCCAAGTAGTCGGCGATATCTTTATTGGTGATCTTAGCGGCTTCATCCAGCGGCAGGCCCTTTATCATCTCGGTCAGCACCGACGACGTTGCAATGGCGCTGGCACAGCCGAAGGTCTTGAACTTTGCATCTTTGATCTTGCCATCTTCATCGAGCTTGAAGGTCAGCTTCAAGGCATCGCCGCATGCCAACGAGCCGACCTCGCCGACTCCATCGGCATCTTCAATTTCGCCGACGTTCCGCGGATTGAAAAAATGGTCTCTGACCTTATCCGTGTATTCCCACATAGCTTCGTCTCTCGTCTCTCGTATTTTGTTGTTCCTGCGAAGGCAGGAGTCTGCAACCGTCCACTATTTTACTATCGGCTGGCCTTGAGTGCCTGATCGAAATCCGCGATGATATCGTCAATATGTTCTGTGCCCGCGGAGACGCGGACGTAGTCCGGGGTGACGCCGGCCGCAAGCTGTTCTTCTTCGCTGAGCTGCGAATGGGTCGTGCTGGCCGGGTGGATCACTAACGTCTTGCTGTCGCCGACGTTGGCCAGGTGGCTGGCCAATTTGACGCTGTTGATGAACTTGATGCCGGCCTCTCTGCCGCCCTTGATTCCAAAACCCAGGATGGCCCCCTGACCATTGGGCAGATACTTCTTGGCCAGTTTATAATCCGGATGGGATTCAAGCCCGGGATAATTCACCCAGGTGACTGCTTTCTGCTTTTCGAGCCATTGGGCCAGCTTCAGGGCGTTCTCCGAGTGCCTGGGCATACGCAGATGAAGCGTTTCCAGCCCCTGCAAGAACAGAAACGCATTGAACGGCGACATGCAGCTTCCCATATCCCGCAGGAACTGGGTCCTGGCCTTGATGATGTAGGCCAATTGGCCGAACGACTCGACGTATTTCACGCCGTGATAGCTTGGGTCCGGCTCGGTCAGCTCCGGGTACCTGCCGTTCGTCCAGTCGAACTTGCCCGAATCGACGATCGCCCCGCCGATGCACGTTCCGTGTCCGCCGATGAATTTCGTGCAGCTATGAACGACAATGTCAATGCCGTATTCAATCGGCCGCAACAGGATCGGCGTCGTAACCGTGCTATCGCAAATCACCGGCATCCCGTGCTTGTGAGCGATGTCGGCGATCTTTTCATACTGCAAAATATCGTTTTTCGGATTTCCGATCGTTTCAATGTAGATCAGCCGGGTATTGTCCTTTATCGCCTTGGCAAAGTTCCCGGGCTCTTTCGGGTCAACAAAAGTCACTTTAATACCGAGCTTGGCAAAGGTCTGGCTAAAGAGCGTCACGGTCCCGCCGTAGAGCGAATTCGAGGACACAATATGGCCGCCTGAGCCGCAAATGTTGAAGATACTCACATAGATAGCCGACTGGCCGGAGCTCAACGCCAGGCCTCCCACGCCCCCTTCCAACGCGGCCAACCGCTTCTCCAATACATCCGTCGTGGGGTTCATCAACCGGGTGTAGATGTTTCCAAACTCTTTCAACGCAAAAAGATTCGCAGCGTGGCTGGTATCCTTGAAGCAATAGCTCGTGGTCTGATAGATGGGCACGGCCCGGCTGCGCGTGTCTGAATCGACTGTCTGGCCGGCGTGGAGGGCCAGCGTTTCCAGGCGGTATTGTGGTTGGTCTGCCATCTTCTCTGATCCTTTCTATCTCATAGGTAAAATCTCTACCATTCTATCAAGCGATTTTTTCGCTCTGGTTCTTATGTGCTCCGGCACGGTAATTTCATATCGCTTATCTTCCAGAGAAGCGATGACCTTATCCAACGTAATCTTCTTCATGTTCGGGCAGACGGCCCGGGTGCTGGCCGGGTAGAATTCAGCTTCAGGGTTCTGCTTCTTTAAGGCGTGAATGATTCCAATCTCCGTTGCGACGATGAATCGCTGCACTGTGCTTTTGGCGGCAAACTTGAGCATTTGGCCCGTGCTGAGCAACTCGTCCGCAAGCTCTTTGACCGGCTCTGTACATTCCGGGTGCGCCATGACAACCGCATCCGGATACTTCGCCCTGGCGGTCTTGATATCGTCCTCGGTGATCAAGACGTGCGTCGTGCAATAGCCGGGCCACAGCACGAGGTCTCGGCCCGTCCTTTCGGCAACAAACCGGCCGAGATGCTGGTCCGGGACAAAAATAATCCGCCCGTCCTGCGGCAGAGAGTTCACGATTTCGACGGCGTTGGCGCTCGTGCAGCAGTAATCACTTTCGGCCTTGACCTCTGCCGAGCTGTTGACATAACAGACCACTAGCGCATTGGGATGCTCTTGTTTCAGCCGGCGGAGCTGCTCGGCGGTGATCATGTCCGCCATGGGACAGCCGGCCGATTTGTCGGGTAACAGCACCGTTTTTTCCGGTGAAAGTATCGCCGCGGTCTCCGCCATGAACCGCACGCCGCAGAATACGATGACCTCGGCATCGGTTTCCGCCGCCCGGACGCTCAACCCCAGAGAATCGCCGGTGAAATCAGCCAGGTCCTGGATCTCACCCGGCTGGTAGTTGTGCGCGAGGATCACCGCGTTATTCTCGTGCTTCAACCTGGCAATCTTCTCAATCAACGTTTCTCTCAACCGCTTGCTCCTGTCGTCAGTTGTCATTTATCCTTGCGATCTTTATGATGTTTGTCATGCTTACGGTGCTTATATAACGACTCGGTGTTTGCCATGGATACCGTCATTCCGGGGGGAACGGACTTTCTAATCCATACGTTTCCTCCGATCACAGAGCCCTTGCCTATCGTAACGTCACCCAGTATCGTCGCCTCAGCATATATAGTGACATCGTCCTCGACCGTGGGGTGACGCTTAGCCCCTTTGATGCTCCGGGCTTTCTTGGGAATACTCATCGCGATCAATGAGACGCCCTGATAGAACCTGACGTTGTCGCCGATGACCGATGTTTCACCTATGACAACTCCGGTTCCGTGGTCGATGAAAAAATTCCTGCCTATGGTTGCGCCGGGATGTATATCAATGCCGGTCTTTGCGTGTGCGCATTCCGCCATGATCCGCGGAATCAACGGGACCTGTTCGAGGTACAATTCGTGGGCGATACGATAGGTGGCGATGGCCGTGATACAAGGATAGCTTATCACAACCTCCTCATGGGATCTTGCCGCCGGGTCTCCCTCGAAGGCCGCCCCCACGTCGCCTTTGAGCAGCTCTCTTATCTTGGGCAGTTGCGCTAACAGATGCAAAGTGGCCTGCTCGGCCGTGGCCCGGCAGTCGCCGGTGTCGCAATTCTGCATTCTGCACTGGTATCTATACGCTCTTTCTATTTGCTCTGAAAGCTCCGTATATACGTGGTATAGGATATCAACAACGATATAATGGACGTTTGACCTTGTGACCGTTCTTTTGCCTGTATAGCCGGGAAAGAGAAGTTCAATAAGCAGATCGAGGACTTCCAGAATCTTGTCTCGCACGGGCAGGTTGGAAACGTCGATAAAATTTGTGCCTGAATCGCCCTCGTAGGTTCGCGCAATCTCGCCGACGAGATTCTGGATTCTCTTGTCAGTCAACTTTTCTTTTGCCATTGTCGTGTGTCCTTGCCAAAGGCGTGAAACCGACCGAAGCTGTAGTATCTTCGAATATCGCGCTCATGGTTTCGTTTCTGCCCTCTTATATTTGATAGTCCAATTGTTTTTCGCCCCTGGCAATCTCCACGACGTCCTGGAGTGTTATTGACTGCAGCACCTCTTCGATTGCCTGCTGAACCTTCGTCCAGATTTGTCTGGCCGCACACTCGGCAGCCCGTACACAGTAATTGCTGTCCTCCACACATTCGACGGTCGTCACGGGGCCTTCCAGGCAATGCAGAATGTCGCTGAGTCTGACCTGGTTTGGGGGTCTGGCAAGTACATACCCGCCTTTTGAGCCTCTGACGCTCCTGATGAGTCCCGCCGATCTGAGAATAGCCATCAGTTGCTCCAGGTACTTAACGGATATATCCTGTCGATTGGCAATGATCTTGAGCTGCAAAGGCCTGTTTGCTTCGTTCTGGGCCAATTCTATCATGGCCCGTACGGCGTATCTGGTCCGAGTCGAGAGCTTCATAATCTATTCTTTCATTATTCCTACCTTAAGAGTAGGATATTATACGATTCTGCTCCTCTTGGGTGCAAAAGAAAAAGCAGGAAATAGCGAAAAATCTCAAGAGCGTTCGACACATTCCCTATCTCCGCCGCCGACAAGCCGCGATCAGCTCTTTCATCGGAAAAGGCATAATTCAGGGAGCCGAGTCCGCAATTGCCTTGACGGTCCGGCCGGCAACAGCTAAGATAGATAAAGTTGGCTCACGGCACTCTGAAAGGGGATATTGCGGATGGCAAAAAGTAACGCGAAAAAAGTGGCCGAGACTACATCGAATGTTAAGGTGCCCGAACCTTCGTTAGAGCATTTGAAAAGGCTGACCGATGATACCGGCCTGTACCAGCACGCCAAACTCATAATCCCCGATCGCGAATGCGGCTACTGCACGGACGACAATGCAAGAGCTGTAATAGCGACGACCAGGTATTACTCACAATACGCCCAGCCGCAGGCCCTCCAGCTTCTGGACACATACTTGTCATTTGTCATCCATTCACAGAACAGCGACGGCACAATCAGGAACTGGATGAATTTCGACAGAACCTGGTACAAGAACGAGCCTGGAAATGACGCCCTCGGCCGGGTGTTGTGGGCCCTTGGAACGGTTGTAGCCAAGCCACCGGCGCCGGCCTATTTGTCCGTTGCCAGAGACTGCTTTGACACATCCGTAGAACGCGTCCCGATGCAGCTCCCGAAGGGTATCGCGTATTCGATACTCGGCATGAGCGATTATCTCAAACAATTCCCGGACGCCGGCGACGTGAGACGCCAGTTGGAATTCGCTGCCGACGGTCTTGTAACGCAGTACCGGCAGAGCAGTCACCCCGATTGGCAGTGGTTTGAGGAGATGCTCACTTACGATAATGCTGTTTTGCCGCACGCGTTGTTTGTCGCCGGCCTGACTCTTGAGAACAACAAATACCGGGAAATTGCAGAGAAAACCTGTGAGTTTCTGCTGGCCAATACTTTCAACGGCGAGCATTTCAGCTTCATCGGCTGCATGGGATGGTATAAACGCGGCGGGCGAAGGGCCGCCTTTGACCAGCAGCCCATAGAGGCCGGCAGTACGGTTCTGATGCTCAGGGCCGCTTATGACGCCACACAAAACGACAGATTCCTGACCCTTCAAAGAAAGGCCTTTGATTGGTTCCTCGGCTGCAACGACTTGCGCAGCCCGCTCTATGACTTTATATCGAAAGGGTGCCGCGACGGCCTCTGCCCCGACGGCGTTAATCCGAATCAAGGGGCGGAAAGCACGCTGAGTTTTCTGCTAAGCCTTTTGGCCGTAGTCGAAAGTGATGCCCTCGTTGATAAAACCAAAGCCGGTCCGTCATCGCCCGCGGGCCGCGGGGAATCCCGGACCGATTTCAAATCGAAAATCGCAAATCGCAAATCATAAATCTTTTGGTCGTGGATTTCTCGGCCCAACGTATTCTTTTGCCACGACAATATCATCGAACCACACCTTGCTGATGTGCCCCGCCGGTGCATCTGTGATGTACAGAAGAATCCACAGGAAGTTCAAATTCAGCTTCTCATCGCTGCGCCACTGAAAGCCCTCGAAAGGTGACCCTTCCGGGTCGGGAGTGAAACTGTCCCATACCCATTTGCCTTTAGGAAACCCTTTCCCCAAATGGCTGGTGATCTGCCCGTCTTTTTTCCAGGGTTTTCCATCAATCCATATCGCCTGTTCGCCGTTGCGTTCAGTGACCGGATCGTTCATTTTCATCATCAGCTCGACGCAGGTCCATCTGTCGCGTGCTGCTTTGAGGTTTTCATCGTTGATGAAATCGTGGCCCCATGATTTGTTGTCCGGCGAGGACCGCATCTCCATCCAGTAGGAGTAGAAATCCCATCTCCATTGCCTGCCGTACGGCTCGACGCCGGTGGTGAACCGCTCGTTGCCGGCGGGGCGGATTCCCGCTCCTCCTTGAGGCCATGGCGTCGATGGATTGTAGCCGCCGACGTGAACGAAATGGTGAATCGGGAAACAATCCCGGTCGAATTTCACATAAAAGCGAACGTGGAGCTGCTCGTAGCCCGGCAAAAGACGCCTGTATAGATGTCCCCCCGTACTCTTGCCCCCAATATGGGCCATCAAGAGGGACTGTTTGCCGCCGCTTCCCAGAGGCACATCGCTCGAAAGCGACATGATCTCGATATTCTGAACGCTTTCCCAGCGCGACCTCACGGCGTCCAGAGAACCCTCCTCGAAGTTCTCTGCAAAGATCACATTCGGGTCATTCTCGATCCCTTGGTCACATTTGTATCTGCTTGCCACGCCAGGCTTTACAATCAGCTCCGAGTTGTCCGGTGTGCTTTGGCGAACCTGCTTTCCCGGCTCTGCGGCTTCTGCACGGAAGGCAAAGCACAGCGCAAACATCAATAGTCCCGCCCATACGCCTGTTTCAGCGGAGGCCCAAGCCGGAGCGGGGCCGGCGAAGAATTGCGATACGAATTTGGGTTCATCCATTGTCGGCTCCTCCAGCTACAAGTATGTGCCGTGTCAAATAGACACGGGTTTGCGGCTCGATTCGCTATTCACGAATCACGATTTGAAACTGGGGAACCAGGATTCGGACCTGGACTAAATGATCCAGAGTCATTTGTGCTACCATTACACTATTCCCCAACAGTACCAACAAATCTCCGTACAGTTTAGCGGAACCAGCCTGCATTGCAAGAAAATTCCGGGTCGCGTGAGCAGCCTGAAAAATGTTAGATTGACAAAGCAGCGCCATGCTATTACGTTTTAGCCCCGGTGAATATTACGAATGGTTCGACAAGCTCACCATCCTGAGTCAAGTCGAAGGACGGCAGATAAGGAGAAAACGATGCCGCTGAAGCGCACACACGTCTCTATAGCATTTTTGTTGCTTTTCTTGGCCGCTGGCTGCGGTCCTCAGAGAGCCGGCCGCAATCCGCAGATGAAGTCCGGCAACATCGACCTATTGCGGGATACGTGGGGCGTTCCACATATCTTTGCCGAGACGGACGCCGGGGCTATGTACGGCTTAGGCTACGCCGCCGCCCAGGATCGCGCGTTCCAGATGTACTACAATCTCCGCATCATTCAAGGCCGCCTGGCCGAGCTTGTCGGCGATGTGAAAATCGGCGTCTCTCGCGCGGCGCCACAGGGCAGAAACTCCGCTGTGCGTAATGACATTGAGATGCGTACCATCGGATACTACCGCGCCGCCCAGGAGGTCGCCGCCAACCTCGACGGCCAATCGCTCGACCTGCTCCGGGCGTACAGCGACGGCGTCAACGATTACATGCACAGTCACCCCGACAATCTGCTCTATCTGTTTGAGAAGCTCGATCTGGAACCCGAGCCCTGGACGCCTGCGGCGTGCATTGCCTCCTGGTGGCGGCTGGGCCTTTTCTTCTCCGGCGACGGCTTGAACGAAATGACGGCCTATTATGAAATCAAGGACGGCACAAGGGAAATTCACACCTTTGCGCCGGGCGATGCTGCGGGCGCCATCCGCGGCCGACCCGTAAGGGACGATGCGTCTGTGATCCAACGCGATGATGTCACGGACGAGTGGGTTCGCAGGGTCATGGACTTCGCACAGCAGCACAATCTGAATCGGAAGGTTGATTCTTCGGTGCCGCGCCGGCAGCCGCCGCCCCCACGGTTCAGCCATGCCTGGGTCGTGGGCGGGGCCAAGACCACCAACGCCTCATCCGTGCTGGTGAGCGACCCGCAGACGCCCGTTCGCAATCCTTCGCTCTTTTACGAATTCCACGTCAGCGGCAGGACGTTCAACGCCCGCGGCATCGGAGTTCCGGGCAGCCCCATTATTTTGATTGGCTTTACGCAGAACGTCGCCTGGGGCCTGACCGCGCTCGGCGCCGACCAGGCTGACCTGTTCGTCCTCAAAACCGACCCTAACCATCCGAACCAGTATCTTTTCGACGGCCAATGGCGCGACATGCAGGTCCGCAGCGAAACGATCAAGGTCAAAGACGGCCCGGAGCAAACCATCACTGTCAGACAAACATACCTCGGCCCCGTGGTGACGTCTCTGGCTGCGGGCGTCCGGCCTGGCGATGAGGTCGCACTCAAACGCATCCCGATATGCGAGCCAAAGGAAGATACCCTCGAAGGGGCACTGGCCATGATGCAGGCAAAAGATGTCTATGAATTTCAGAAGGCGGCTGGGGGCTGGCGCTTTCCCAGTGCCAACTGTGTCTTTGGAGACAGTAAGGGCAATATCGGGTACAAGACGATCCTGGCATTGCCCGTCCGCTCCGCCCGCGCCCTGCTGGACGCCATGGCCGCCCACGAAGGATGGAATTCTGAGAATGACTGGCAGGGAATCCTGCCCCATGAGTTGCTGCCCCAGGTCATCAACCCCAGGCAGGGCTGGCTGGTCACGGCCAATCACCGGCCGATTGCCTCTTTCTACCCCATACCTATGGGCATCTCAACCGGCAGCCTCGGCGACAGCGACCGCTCCTGGCGGCTCAAAGAGCGCGTGCTCGCCAAAGACATCTTCAGCCCGGCGGATGTGCTCGATGTCCATTACGATACGGTCAGCGCCATCAAGCGAGACCTGGTTCGTCTCGGCTATCACTTGCGCGACGTGCAGGCATTTGCGCTGGAAGAAGAGACACTTCAGGCGCTGGACTATCTCCAAGAGTGGCGCGCCAACGGATGCAAATCGCAGATGGCTGTCAAAGGGACGGAAATCATCAACCTGATGCCGATGGCGTTCAGGCAGAATTTCCAAGCCGCGACGATTTACGGCGGCGGTCTTTCGGGGCTGTGCAACATGCTCCAGACCATCAACGCCCGGATTGAAAAAGACCCCAACGCCCCGCTGACCGAGCCCGAGGCCGAGTACGTTAATCTCATTCTCAGAGCGGCCTGGCGGTACGGCAAAGCCAGCTACGGCGACGACCCGGCGAAATGGCACGAGCGAGGCATGGCCGGGCTGCTCGAAACGAACCTTCCATATTTCTCGACCTTGGATGGTTTTGAGTCGCTCGACCAACAGAACGACCTGACGTTGCCCGGACTAAGCTGCATCGAGGGCGGCACGATTTTCTCTCAGCAGGCGCAGTCTTATACGCAATATGTCCCAATGAATAATGCGGATGAATCGCTGGCCCTGCTGCCCATCGGCCAGTCTGAGCACCCCGACAGCCCATACAGACTGAGCGGCTACGACTTGTGGAGTCAGGGCAAACTGCGGCCTGCCCCGCTCTCGCGAGAGAAAGTTGAAAAATTCAAAAAATCCCAGGAACGCCTGTGACCTGCGTGCGCCGACGCCGGCGAGGGAGCGGAACTCAAAGACTCGCCGCCGAGACGATTAACCAAAAAAGTACTGTCACAGAGCAGTACGTATGATTATAATGAAGCTCAGTAAGCTGGCATGGGGGCTGGGGGCCGGCCTGATTTGATATGTCAGGACTTTCTTATCGTTTTGAGAGGAGTTGTTCAATGAAGCGGCAAACCGGGACCAATCGCAGCAAGTGTGTATTTGTGTCTTCTCACAGTCTCAACGGTTTTTTGGGCTTTCTAATCCTGCTGGTTATCTGCACCGCAGCCGTCGCTGACGACTGGCCGACGTACAGGGCCGACCCGGCGCGAAGTGCGATTACCTCGGAAACCATTGGCCCGATGCTTTTCCTGCAATGGACATACACTCCCGCACATCCGCCCAAGCCCGCCTGGCCAATGCCTTCAGAAGAGCTGCCCCGAATGCACAACGACAACGCGTATCACGTGGCGATTGCCGACAACTGCGCCTACTTCGGCTGCTGCACGACGAACAAAGTCACTTCAATTGACCTAGCCGATGGCCGGATACGCTGGACGTTCTATACTCAGGGCCCGGTTCGCTTTGCTCCGGCCGTTTATGAAGGGAAGGTGTACGCCGGTTCCGATGACGGGTATGTGTATTGTTTTGACGCCAAAGACGGCTCGCTCGAATGGAAATACCGGGCCGGTCCCAGCGACGAAAAAATCATCGGCAACGGGCGAATGATATCGCTCTGGCCGGTCAGAACCGGCGTCTTAGTTGATGATGGGATTGTCTATTTCGCGGCGGGTGTCTTCCCGTACGAAGGGCTGTACGTATGTGCCCTCAGGGCCGGCGACGGCTCGGTCGTTTGGAAGAACGATACCATCGGCGACCGCGCCCACGAGCTGGAATTCGGCGGAATATCGCCGCACGGCTATCTGGTTGCCTCGCGCGATGTCCTGTACGTCCCCTCCGGACGCTCCATGCCGGCGGCCTTCGATCGCCATACCGGCAAGTTCCTCTACTGTGCCTCCCCCAGCGGCAAGCGGGGCGGGACGTGGGCTTTGCTGGACAACGACAGACTCATCTCCGGCGTGGATTTCTCGGGCAAGCCCGACAAAGTCGCCTACGATGCCAAGACCGGCAAGCGACAGGGAGATGCGTTTGTCTGGTTCCCGGGAGTTGACATGGCCGTGACCCGCGAATTCTCATACATCCTGACCGATGAAGGCGCGTATGCGATAGACCGCACGGCGCACGCTGAGGCCGTGAGCAAGGCCGGCAGGTTCATGACTGATCGGCAAACATGGCAGACCCAATTGGATGGGCTGAAAAGAAAACTCACCGCCGCCGATGAAGCCGCCCGCGAAGAGCTTAACCAGCAAGCTGCCGAGCTGGCAAAGAAAATAAGCAGCGCCGAGCAGGAAGAGAACCGTCTGAAAAGCACCTGTATCCGGTGGCGCTACGCCAGAAGAGGGCTTCGTTCAGTGCTGCTGGCGGGCGATGTCCTGTTCGCGGGCGGGGACGGGATCGTCGTCGGCATTGACTCGGCGACCGGCAAGGAGTTGTGGAAGAGTGACGTGAATGGTGCCGCCGTCGGGCTGGCCGCGTCCGACGGCCATTTGGTTGTCAGCAGCGATAAAGGTCCCATCTACTGCTTCGGCGAGAAAGAAGTCGCGGCGGCCAAAGAGATCGAGCCGGAAATAAGAGACGATCCCTATCCCGAGGATTCGCTCACCGAGACGTACAAGGCCGCAGCGGAAAGAATCCTGGCCGAGAGCGGCGTGAAGAAAGGCTACGCTCTGGTCCTGGACTGTGGCGAAGGCCGCCTTGCTTACGAATTGGCCAAAAGAACCGACCTGAAGATTGTCGGCCTGGAACAGGATCCGGAGAAACTGGCTATCGCGCGAAAGAGGCTCGATGCGGCCGGCTTGCTGGGTGAGCGCATCGTGGTTGAACCCTGGGATATGCCGTCTCTGCCGGCCTATTTCGCCAACCTGATCGTCTCCGACGGAATGCTTCTGACGGGCAAGACGACGGGGACAACAGAAGAGGGGCGGCGCATTCTTCGCCCTTGGGGTGGCACGGCGTGCCTGAGCTTTCACCGTGATGATGGACTGTCCTGGAGAACATACGTCCAAGACCCCCTGGAGGGCGCCGGGGCCTGGACGCAGCAGTACGGCGATCCTCAAAACACCGCCTGTTCCGGCGACGAGCTGGTCTATGGTCCGTTAGGGGTCCTCTGGTTTGGAGAGCCCGGCCCGATGGGGATGGTCGAGCGGCACGCCTGCGCGCAAAGCCCGGTCTCGATGAACGGCCGGCTGTTCATGGAGGGTGAAGAGATCATCATGGCCGTCGATGCCTTCAACGGGACGCTGCTGTGGAAGAGGGAAATTCCGGGCGCGGTCCGCGTCAGGGTCAAGAGCGACTGCGGAAATCTGGCCGTGACGGAGGATGGTCTTTATGTGGCGGCTCACGATAAATGTTACCGCCTAAATCCCGAGACGGGCGAAACGATGCGCGAATACAAAGTCCCGCCCTCGTCCGATGATACGCCTCGCCGGTGGGGCTATTTGTCAGTCGTCGGCAATATTCTCTACGGCTCGGCGGCCAAGGCCATGGACGAAGATTACGGCGCCATGCTGAAGCGCTTCGTGGAAAACGGCAGATGGAAGAATAGTGAGGACATCGCCGAAGAGGACAGGGAGTCTTATGAGTATGCCAAGAAGCTGTATCCCGGGCCGGAAGATTTGCGGATGGCCGCCCAAAGGTCGGGCATCATGTACGGATCCATGACGACCTTTGCCGGGGGCGGAGAGTTTCTGCAAAAGAACGCCGTGACCGATAATCTGATGACGGGCGACAAAGTTTTCGCCATGGACACGCAAACAGGCAAGCTCCTTTGGCAGCGTGACGGCAAGAAGATCGCCAATATAACGATCACGCTGGGCGACGGGAAAATCTTCTACGCCGACAGCGGAGTATTGGAAAAACAGAGGAGCCGAGCTCTGGCCAGAAGACGAACGCTCGCGGAAAAAGGTGTGTACAGACAGCGAGAAGGGATTCTTGAAGAGTTGAAGGAGAGAAAAGAGTTCCTGGCTGCGAAGCTCGCAGAGGACCCATCGTACAGACAAAGAACGCAGGTTGAATACCTCATTAGCTCGCTGCGAGCCGAGCTGTTCGAGGATGAGCATCCCGAAGGAACTCTGACGGACGCCGACGCCGACGTGAGATTCGTCGTCGCGCTCGACGCCGTTAGCGGAGAGCAGTTGTGGAAACATCCCGTTGATTTGACGGGCTGCTGCGGCGATGCGATGGGAACTGCTTATCGCGGCGGGCTTCTGCTATTTTTCGGCAACCACGGCAACCACGATGCGTGGCGGTCTAAAGAAGGCGGCCTCAAGTGGCGGCGCATCACGGCGCTGTCAGCCGACAAGGGCCGGATGGTCTGGTCCCGCGCGTTGAACTACCGCACCCGGCCGGTCATCGTCGGGGATAAGATTATCCTGGAGCCGCAAGCCTGCGATCTGCGTACGGGCGAGATTCTCACCCGCGATCATCCGATCACCGGCGAGCAGGTCCCCTGGGAGTTCCTGCGGCCGGGCCATACCTGCGGCATCACCGCCGCCTCGGCCAAGGGCCTGTTCTACCGCTCGGCGTGCACGGCGTTTTACGACCTCGAACAAGATAACGGTGTCACCATCTTCGGCGCCTACCGTCCGGGCTGTGCCATCAGCGTAATTCCGGCCGGCGGCCTGCTGCTCAGCCAGGAAGCGGCGGCCGGTTGCACATGCTCGTACCCCGTCCGCTGCTCGCTGGCGATGATACGTAAGCCGCAGAGAACCCAGCCCTGGACGGTCTATGTCACGCCGGGCGATCTCAAACCCGTCAAGCGCTTCGCCATAAATTTCGGCGCTCCGGCGGACATGAAGGATAATGATGGGACCGTCTGGTTCGCTTATCCGAATCCCAAGACCGATTCCTACACGCACTACCCCGGCTACGGCGTCAAATTCGATCTGCGTGTCCAGACCTTGCCTGGGATGGGTTACTTCTGCCGCGACTTCAAAGGCGTCAGCATTGCCGGCACCGACAAGCCCTGGCTATTCACATCCGGCTGCCAGGGGCTGCTGCGCTGCGAAATTCCGTTGACCGATGCCGCCGCAGCAGAGCCCGCCCTGTACACCGTCCGCCTGGGCTTCAATGCGCCGGCGGCGGACAAAGCAGGCCAGCGCGTCTTCGATATCAAGCTCCAGGACAACGTCGTCCTGGAGGGCTTCGACATCGTCGCGGCGGCCGGAGCGGTGAACAAAGCGGTCGTGAAGGAGTTTACCGGCATCGGGGCGCAAAACGCTCTGGTTCTTGAGCTGCTCGCCAAGACTGCCAATCCAGAAGCGAGCCAGGCCCCGATCATCAACTGTATCGAGGTCATCAAAGAGGACGTCAACGCCGTCGCCCGGTTTAGCCACGAAGGCACAAAGGCACAAATGTGATTGTCGATTTATGATTTTCGATGTGGCGATCCGGCAGGTCTGCCGGATTGCCCTTGTTCCCTACCGCTGGCAAGATGCCAGCGCGACGCAAGGCCGGGACGGCCTCGCCACAATCTGCAATCGCAAATCCTTGGTGTCTTGGTGACTTTGTGGCAAAAGCATGGTCGAACACCTTTCGCAGCGCGGCGAACCGTTTGTCTCCAACGGCGAATTAGCCATCCGCAAAGACCGCCTGCTCTACTCGCCCCACTTCCCCAAAAAGCCCCCAGCAGAAAGGTAGGGTGGGGCTTGCCCCACCGTTCTCTCAACCAGTAGGGTACGATAAATCGCACCAATTCCGGCTATCTGGCTCCGTCGTCCTTTACGCCGAGTTCACCACCGGCAGAGCGGAGAAGTTCTACAATGCCACTGTAGCCGGCGTCGAGTGCAATGTCCATCGGAGTTTGGCTGTCTTCGGTCTTTGCGTTGATGTCCGCACCATTGGCGATCAGCAACTCGACTACATTCTTGTGGCCCCCATGTGCCGCGTGGTGCAGAGGTGTGTTTCCCTTCTTGTCCCTCGCGTTGACCTGGGCACCTTTGGAGATAAGCATTTCTGCCACCTCTTTGCGACCTTGCGAAGCCGCTTCGTGTAAAGGTGTACCTCGCTCAAAGTCCTGTGCATTGACGTCGGCGCCTTTGGCAATCAGCAGTTCAGCTACCTTCTCGTACCCAAACATGGCAGCGTAGTGCAGCGGCCTCTTCCACCATCCCAAGGGATGCGGCATAAGAGGGCCCCCGTGCCGGAGCCACGGGCGCTGTGGGGTTGGTATATCCACAACAGCACCTTTTTCAATGAGAAGCTCAGCCATCTCTCCGTCGTCACAGCGGAACGCCAAAAGGAGCGGCATATAGCCAGTCTGATCCATTGCATTGACGTCAGCGCCGCGGGCCACAAGGGCTTTCGCCACGGCTTTGTGTCCGTCGCCCAGCGCGAGGAACAGTGGCGTTTCGCCGTATCGGTCCCTTGCGTCTATCTCAGCGCCTTTGGCAAGCAGCAGTTCAGCCACATCCTTGTGCCCAGACATCGCCGCATAGTGCAAGGGAGCAAGGTCTGCGTTGATCTTGACATTAACATCAACACCACCTCCAATGAGTTTCCGAACACTCTTGATGTTGCCTGACTCGGCAGCTTGGCACAGTGCTTCCGGCGTGGCAGGTTCCTTTTTCTCGCATCCGACCACGAAAAACATCAGGGCTAAGATCACATAGAAATGTCTTTTTCGCCTCATTTCAATTCCCTCCGGCAAAAGTGATGAGCATCTTCTCTGTTGTTGTGCTCGTTCGCACAACTCGATCTCATTTTCGGCAGAATACCAGTCCCACCTTGAGAATTCAAGATACTCGGTTCGGTCTGCCAGCCCGAACTTTGCCATTTTTTTCGCCGGCACACCACGTTTTCCGTAGGGGCAGGCTTATATGCCTGCCCAGGGCAACTTATCTGCAACCACGCCGTCCGGTGTTCTTTTTCTTATGACCGGACAGCCCAACGGGTGTCTGGCCGCGGCGATCAACCGTTCCAGTGAGGGGGTGTTTCTCCATTTCCTGTAACGCGGCAACCATTGCTTTGATATCGTGCTTATGCTCTCTGGAAAACTCGTCCCGGTTTCGCCAGACTTCCTGCAGAATCTCATTTTTCATCGTTCATCGCCATATAGCTCACAATCGACGTTTCAATATAAACCGTTTGCATACTTGCATTATACACATTTGCCGGCTATTTTCAAAGCTATCCTTTGCGGCACTTTTTCGTCAGGCAGGTATCGGCTTCGTCACGCTGGAAATTCAAACTGTTCGGCGTTTTTCGACGACCCAGGATTTGTGGCTTCTGTTGTGCCAGCACACCATGTTTTCCGCAGGGGGCAGGCCTATGTGCCTGCCCAGGGCAACCACGCGGGGTTGCCCCTACCATTTGCGAAACGTCCATGTAATTGCGTTCTGGCCTTGCGTGAGATTGGCCAGCGGGCCGGCGACGGGTTTTGTAAACCTGCGGCCGTTGAGATCGGTATCGACGGTGATGGGATTGCCGTTGCGGTCTTCGATGGTTTGCCCGACAGTCGGGAAGACACCGACCAGCTCGGCATTGACCCACGGGCCTTGCACGCGGAACGGCGCGTCGTTCATGGAAAACGTGATCGCGGCTCCCAAAGGATGATCTTTGACGGTAAGCCCGGTGACATAAGGATCAACAACGCTGTGCTCGTCGCCGAAGGAACTCTTGGCGGCGCCCTCTAAGAAAACGTTGTAATCTGATACATAGCCCGGAGCATTTTTGACGTCATCGAGTCCCCGCCGGACGAAGATATTATTAAACCACTTCTCGTCCTGGGCGGTGCCGGTCTTGCGTCCGGCGTCTATGGTCGTGTGCGGCTTGAAATAGCCGGAGCGGCGGTTCGTGTCGGGACTGTACTCGTACCCGCAATCGACGAACAAATTATGCGCGAATACCGTCGCCTCCGAATTGCTCCTGACGGGCTGGCCGATAAGGACGTTGTTATCCACAAGGGTCGGGCCGTGGTCCATTTCCAAAAAAACGGTCTCGGCCTGCGTGTTATAGATGACGTTGCCGCTGATCCGGATGCCCTGATTGCCGAAGTCAATCCAAATCCCGAAGGCCCCTTCCTTCTGCCGATAGACGCCGCGAATCAGATTGCCACTGATGACGGTATCGACGCTGTTATGGAACTTGATCGCGGCCGTTTCCCAGCCGCCGAACTCCTTGCGGTAATTGGTGTCCTCGATGAGATTGCCGCTGATGACCGATCGCGTCGCGCCCTTCTGGCCGGCGATGCCCGCCTGCCCGCAGCGCCGGATAACGTTGTTGCGGATGATGTGGTTCCCGTAGGCGTCGATGTCGGTGTAATCCACGCCCGGCGCCTGTCCTAAGATTATGCCGACGCAGCGGGCGTTGGTGATCGTGCAATTCTGGATGATCCAATGCTTTCCCATCCGCGGGCCGACGGCGCCGGGTTGCAGCTCCGGCCCCGGGGGCGCCCAGTTCGCCGCCGCGTGCATGAACTCGAAGCCGTCAACGGTGACGTATTTCAGGCCGGAGACCTCCGGCATGAAAAGGCTCTCGCGGACGTTGATCTCGGCCAGCTCCGTGTTGGGATTGGCCTTACCGAAGTTCGCCCGGATGATCGTTACCTCGTCGCCAACCTGACAATGCCAAGTTTGCTCGGCTTGATGGACTTCTTCGGCGCTTTGCTTCTCGTAGAATGCTTCTGCGTTGAGATAGACGTCGCCGCGACGATGCCACTGGCCGTAATCCAGCCAGCCTCCGGAGACCGTCAGGGCGTAGGGATTATAGTCGCCAAAGAATGAGTTAGGCAGCTCGACCTTCCAGACTTGCCCGCCACGCGGATTGGCGGGCGAGCCCTCCTGTTGCGTCCAGGAGGTAATTCGCTCGGAACCTTTGATGATGACTTTCTCGCCCGGCGCCGCCCGGTAGGTGATGCGTTTGTCTTCGGCAGTGCCGCCCCGCGGCGGTTTGACCCACTCGCGATACGTTCCGGCGTGAACGATTACAGTATCTGCCGGCTGAGCGATGGACGCTGCTTTGTTGATTGTCAGCAAGGGACCAGCCTGGTCGCCGGGACCCGAATCGCTTCCCGTCTTGGCCACGTGAATCTCTCTGGCGGATGCGCCTTCGGCACCCAGGGTGACGGCTATACAGACAAACGCCAGCACAACCTTTCTTTCCATGGCAATACTCCTTTCTTGAGCAGTCGATTTTGCAGGCCACATCAATATTTCGTTGCAGGCATATCATAAACAAAATCTTGCTCGAATAGAAACGAATTGATGTTTATTTGGCGCAAATCTTGCAGCCGGACTTTCGGCCGGTGAAATCGGAACTTTTCGATGATTCCCGCAAGGATTCGTGGTATGATGGCCGGCGGTTTCAGCATGAAAGGGATGGTATGAAGAAGGCGGTTCTTGTCCTGTCGATATGTGTGCTTGCGGGCGAGGGGAGGGCGGCGCCGACGCAGGTGGAGTTTGTCCAGGGCGATAACAGAATCGACGTTGTCATTGCCAGCAAGCCTTTCACCAGCTACCTCTACGGCGGTGATCTGACCAAGCCGGTGCTCGTTCCGGTGCGAACGCCTTCCGGCATCGAAGTGAACCGGCGCTATCCGCTGGTGGAAATCGAAGGCGCAAGCACGGACCACGCCCATCACGTGGGTATCTTCTTTGCCGTGGACCAGGTGAACGGCGTCAACTTCTGGAAGAACACCGCCGTGCCGCCGCAGATCAGGCACATAAAGACAACGCAGATGGCCGCCGACGACGGCAAGGGAACGCTCACAACCATCGCCCATTGGATCGACGATAAGCAGCAGATAGTCCTGGAGGAAAAAAGGACCATGACGTTCCTCGCGGACGGGCACGGCGATGAGTACGCCATCGACTTTAGCATCGACCTGACGGCGAAAAACACAGCCGTATTGTTCGAAGATATTGAAGAAGGCATGTTTGCAATTCGAGTGTCCGACTACCTGAGAGAGAGTGACGGCGGCGCTGTGCTGCAAGCTGGACAGCCGCCGCCCCAGGAGGCGCTTTCGGGCACCGGAAGATATTTCAACTCCAACGGCGACCAGACGGCAAAGAATATATGGGGCAAGCGAGCACGATGGGTGGCGCTGCAGGGCGTGAAAGAAGGCAAAGTCGTCGGCGTTGCGATCCTCAACCACCCGGCCAGCATCAACTACCCCACCTATTGGCACGTGAGAGATTACGGCCTGTTCTCGGCGAATCCGTTGGGCCAGGGCGATTTTCAAAGACAGCAGCCCCGCGAGTTTCGCAAGAACAAAGTCATCCCGCTTCGGCTCACGCTCGCGCCAGGCGAGACGGCACATTTTAGGTTTCTCGTGATTGTCTATGAAGGGATCAGAACGCAGCAGCAGATTGAAGAGCGATTCAGAGAATTCGCTAAATGAACCGTGATAGAATGAGCTATTGTTTCCTAACGTGCGATTTGCAGAGCCGTCATTGCGAGGCCCGTTTTGCAGGCCGTGGCAATCTCCAGCTTGCGGATGGTTTGAGATTGCTTCGCTTCGCTCGCAATGACGCTGGGCATTGTATTGAAGGGAGGTTAATTATGAGAAATTTCACACGCAGAGATTTTGTGAAGCATTCGGCCGTGGCGGGTGCGGCGTTAGCGCTGCCGTTCTCGAAGGTGCGAGGCGCGAACGATGATATTGGCGTGGCCGTCGCGGGCGTTCGCGGCCGGGGCTCGGGCCTCGCCGGCGAATTCCATGATGTACCCGGTGTGCGTCTGGTCGCCGTGTGTGACGTGGACGGGGACGTCCTGGATAAGCAGGTAAGAGATTTCAAAAAGCAAAACATCAACGTCCAGGGCTACGGCGACCATCGGCGGATGCTTGAAGATAAGGCCATCGACGTCGTCTGCATCGCCACGCCCGACCATTGGCACGTGCCGATGGCCGCCGCCGCGATTGTCGCCGGCAAGGACGTCTATGTCGAGAAGCCGATGAGCCACACCATCGCCGAAGGCCGTTATCTCGTGAACCTCGCCCGCAAGCACGGCAAGATGGTCCAGCACGGCACGCAGATCCGCAGCACCGAGGGCACGAGAGAGGCCATCGAATACCTGTGCTCGGGCAAGCTCGGCAAGGTCCGCATGGCCAAGGCGATCAATTGCCAACTGCGGGGACCCATCGGCCGCGTCGCAGACAGCGAAGCGCCGCCGAACGTCAACTACGATCTCTGGCTGGGCCCCGCGCCGAAGCGGCCTTTCAACAAGAACCGCTTCCACTACAACTGGCACTGGTTCTGGGACTACGGCACGGGCGATACCGGCAACGATGGCATTCATCAGATCGACATCGCGCGCTGGGGCCTCGGCGTGGAAATGCCCAAGGCCGTCTCGTGCAGCGGCGGGCAGTTGTTCTACAACGACGACCACGAAACGCCCGATACACAGGTCGCCACGTTCGAGTATGACGGCGTCTATCTGATGTACGAGATGCGGCTGTGGACGCCGTACGGGCTCGAAGGGCACGATAACGGCGACGTCTTCTATGGCGACGAAGGAACGCTGTCCATCGGCCGGGACGGATGGCAGGTGACGTTCAAGAACGGCAAACCCGGCCCGGGCGGCCCGCGCGGCGAATACGCACACGCCGAGAACTTCATCAAGGCCGTTCGCAGCCGAAAAACAAGCGACCTGAACGCCGGCGCCGAGGTTGGCCATCACTCGGCGGCTCTGTGCCATTTGGCCAATATCGCCATGCGGGTCGGCCGGCGCCTGAGATTCGACGCCCAGACAGAACGATTCATCGACGACGCCGAGGCCAATACCTACCTGACCAAGCAATACCGAAAAGGCTACGAACTGCCGGGGCTGTGAAGGCAAAAGACGTCTTCGTGAATCGTCAGTAGTGGATAAGATGAACTGAATGCAAGGGTAATTACGACGGAGAGAAACGATGGCAAACATTATCAACGTACAATGTACGGGCGCGGGCCGGCACGTCAACGAGATCAATCTGGAAGACGTGCTTGGTTCGACGGTCATTCTGGATGGAAGCCCGATTGCCACCGGCCGGCAGGTTCCTGACCGCATCATCAGAAAGTGTGATGTGTGCAGCGAGGGCAGAGTCATCATCACGCGCGAAATGGTCGAAAGGAGCCTCTAACACGATGGACGAAGAGACGAAAGGACGATGGACGAATCGTCCTTCCCCATAGAGCAAGCCCTCGGTCTTTTGTATTCGGGCTCAGTACCGCCGGAGCCTGCACAATCCTATTCTATCTATGAAGGAGCACTTGGTTTCACTCTGCCGTCTTTGGGCCGTTTGGTCCCCAGGGATTGATTCACTTCGAGTTCTTGTCCTGAAGCACCCTGTAGAAATCCGGCAGGGCGCTCATGTCGAGAAAGCCATCTTCGGCGAATACATGCAAGTCGCCAACATCAACGACGGCCCCGTCACCTTCCTGCTCGGCAGCTCCAAGCTGTTTTGAGGCGCTGACAATATTACCAGCAGGTAAACGTTCCTAATAAACCACTAATAAACCAATCGCCGGATAGCGTTAATTCTCGCCAATCTCCTCTTTCTTCAGTTTTGATAGCCGGCTGATCCTGGTCTTCCTACTCTTCTTTCTATATTCCTCCGCTCGACATTTCATTGCCTCACACTCAGAAGTTGGCAAATCTTTGTATGGCGCATAGGGATGAGCAGTTCCTTTGTTAAATTTGCTATTATCGACAACCAGAATCGACGCTGAAAGAGGTACATGTACCAGTGATGTGACCCCCGAAAAGTGTACCATTGTGGATTAGAGGGTATCCGGTAAGAT
>CAYWZW010000039.1:35189-48546 GCA_964462945.1 uncultured Pirellulales bacterium | reverse complement strand
TACAACCTGATGATCGGCGGATTCCGGAACACCATTTACGGCAGGCCGGGCCGCGACGAAGAGATCGAGAAGGTTGTGCAATCCATACGCGCAGCCGGCAAAGCCGGTTTGCCGGTGATCGAGTACAACTTCTATGCCCACCGCGCCATGGAGGGCTACTACGAGCAGACGGGAAGAGCCGGCGCGGGATACACGGCATTCGACTACGACCGCATGAAAGACCTGCCGCCCCTTCCACAGGAAGGCGCCCACAGTCTGGAAGAGATGTGGGCGAACGTTACCTATTTTCTTAAGGCGGTGGTGCCGGCCGCCGAGGAGTCGGGGGTCCGGCTGGCCCTGCATCCCAACGATCCCCCCGCGCCGCTGAGCCGAGGGTCCGGACAGATCATGGGAACGGTGGAAGGTTGGAAGCGCCTTATTGAGATCATCCCCAGCCCGGCGAACGGGATCACGTTCGACTGCGGGGTAACAAAGGAAATGGGTGAGGACCCGGTGGAAGTCTGCCGCTACTTCGCCGGCAGGAAACGGATTAACCACGCTCACTTCCGCAATGTGCGTGTGGAAAAGCCCTACGAGAAATACGCAGAGGTGTTCCCGGACGAAGGCCAGGTCGATATGTTCGGCGTGATGAAGGAGCTGGTGCGGCAGAAGTACACCGGGACGATCTATCCTGAGCATCCACGGGCGTTAAACTACGACCGGCAGCAGCCTGGCTTCCGCGGGGGCTATCCTGGCGGCGGCGGGTATGCCGGCATCGCCTACAACGTGGCGTACACAAAGGCCATGCTGCAGGCAGCCTTGGCATCGTGAAGAGCGGTTGCGGCCGTATCAGCGTTACTGAAGCATCAACTTGTCGTTAAGCGAAACGTGCGATTAATATATGGGGTGTTACAGATGGTCCCGTGCGGCAAGTGGTTTAGGAAGTTATTCTCTCGTCTCATCAACGCCTCGAAAGCACAAGCCTTTGTGGCGATGGTATTTTTGGGCGTTTCGGCCGCAAACTGTGGCTACTGCGCGGAGGTGGCATTTTTCGTCTCCCCACAAGGCAACGACGGTCAGCCTGGAACCGAGGCCCGCCCGTTCGGAACTCTTGAGGCAGTTCGCGATGCTGTGCGTAAGGCCGATCACAGCCAAAAGATGACAATCTGGCTGAGAGCTGGTGTGTATGAACGCAGGGCGCCCTTCGAGTTGACAGCCCAGGATTCAGGCACCAACGGGAATCCCGTGATCTACCGCGCATGGCCGGGCGAAGAGGTACGGATTGTTGGCGGCAAACGGATAACGGGCTGGGAGCCGGTAACAGACCAAGCGGTTCTGAATAGACTCGTCCCCGACGCCCGAGACAAAGTGCTCCAAACGAACTTGAAAGCGGCCGGTCTCAATGACTACGGCCAGGTCAAGGGTGGCGGACTGGAGCTGTTCTTTGAGGACAAGCCAATGACATTGGCGCGGTGGCCGAACGAGGGATTCGTCAAGATTGCCGGTCTGGTCGAACCCGATACGGTCAACGTGAGGGGGACAAAGGGCAGCAAGACCGGCAAGTTCATGTACGAGGGCGACCGACCAGAACGCTGGGCCGGGGAGAACGATCTGTGGGTGCACGGCTACTGGTTTTGGGATTGGTCCGACGAACGGCAGAAGATTGAATCGATCGATACGGAAAAACGCATCATCTCGGTTGTACCGCCATATCATGGCTATGGCTACCGCATCGGCCAATGGTTCTATGGGATGAACATTCTGGCGGAACTCGATGCACCCGGCGAGTGGTACCTCAATCGAGAGACGGGCGTCCTTTACTTTTGGCCGCCGGCGCCTATCGAGAAAGGACGTGCGGTTGTTTCCGTAACAGACAGACTTGTCAGCCTGAACAGCGTCTCATGTATGGCCATAGAGGGGGTGATCTTCGAGGCTTGTCGCGGCACGGCTATCGTGATGGAGGACTGCATGGACACGAGAATCGCCGGATGCACGCTGCGCAACCTGGGCGGTAAGGCCATACAGATTGAAGGTGGTAGAGGGAATGGTGTCGTGGCGTGTGATATCTATGGAACCGGAAGCGGTGGTATCGGTCTGCAGGGCGGCGTGCGAACGTCGCTCACTGCCGGTGGACATTTCGCCGAGAATAACCATATCCACCACTACGGGCGATGGAATCGCATGTACACACCCGCAATCGCGATTGACGGCGTCGGTAACCGAGCCGCGCACAACCTGATCCATGACGCTCCACACATGGCCATTGGATTTGGGGGCAACGACCACGTCATTGAGCTGAATGAAATCCACAATGTTTGCCTGGAATCGAACGATGCCGGGGCCATTTACGCCGGCCGGGACTGGACGATGCGGGGCACCGTCATCCGCCACAACTACCTGCACGACATCACCGGATTCAGGGGACGCGGGTGCGTCGGTGTTTACCTCGACGATATGTTTTGTGGCACGAAGATTCATGGCAATGTTTTCTACCGAGTAACACGTGCAGCCTTCATCGGAGGCGGGCGGGACTGCATCGTCCAGAACAACATTTTCGTGGATTGTCAGCCATCGCTTCACATCGACGCCCGCGCTTTGGGCTGGGCCGGCTACCACGTGGATACGACTATGACGCAACGGCTCCAGGCTATGCCCTACACCTCCGAGATCTGGCGGCAGCGCTATCCTGAGCTTGTGGGGATACTGAAAGACGAGCCGGCTGCACCCAAGGGCAACGTTGTTGCCCGCAACATTTCCTGGGGTGGACAGTGGGACGAGGTGAGTAGCGACGCGAGACCTCACACCAAATTTCTGGACAATTGTGTGAATCAGGATCCTCTTTTCGATGGGACACCGCCGGAAACGTTCCGTCTGCGCGACGACTCGCCGGCCTATAGGATTGGTTTTGAGCGGATTCCATTTGAGAGAATTGGCTTATATAAGGACGAGTACCGCGCAGAACTTCCCTCGAAATGATGCGCTGCCGCGGTTACAGAGGTGCAATGTATGGATAGGAAATGTCAGACAATTTGGCAGTTAACATTCCTGATCTTGGCGATCAATGTCAAGGGCGACTGTTCCCAATCGCTCCAGAGCACGTACTACGCGGCCCGCAAATTTCCTTCTGAAATGATGGCCTACAACGACACGAAGACCGGCCAGGAAATCACGATGCTCACGACCTCGAGCGCAAAGGACGATAAGATCTATCAGACGCACCCTAATTGGACGGCAGATGGCCGGCACATCGTGTTCATGTCCGACCGAAGTGGCACAAGTCAGTATTTTGCCATCTCAGTAAAGACCGGGACTATCGTTCAACTTACGGATGATCAGCAGCCCGGCAACGCCTGCTTGGGCAAGACGAGAAATCAGATTTACTACCTATCCGATAACAAAATATGGAACGTCGATATTGATTCAATTCTGCAGTGCAGTGAGCGGAAGCCGCAGAACGAGTTCCGTCGCAAAGTGGCTGATCTGCCTGAAAACACAAGCCTCAGCGGAACGATCTCTGTGGACAGCAATGAAAAAGACATGTATTTGGGCGTGCAATACACCGCAAACTCTTGGGGCTTATTGGCCCTGGACACTTGCACGGGAAAGTATTCAAAAATAATTGATACCGAGTTTCGAGTAGGTCATTGCCAGGCCCATCCATCAACAGGCGGGTTGATCATGTATTGTTGGGAAACAGGTGGTGATTCGCAGCAGCGAATGTGGATTGTCAATGCAGACGGACGAGGAAACGGCCCCTTCTACAAAGAGACCTACGATGAATGGGTTACACATGAAGTCTGGTGGGGACCGAACAAGGCGCTTTTTACGATCTGGCCCAGGAACGAGGAAATGCTGAAGAAACCATACGGTATCGCATACATCTGCGTGGAAGATAGATCGCTGCATATTCTGAATCAAAGGAAGTATTGGCACGTAGGAGGAAGTCCTGATGGAAAATGGGCTGTTGGCGATACCTTTGACGGAGAACTCTATCTGATAAACGGGGACACCGGTGAGGCCGAGTTGCTGACGCAGGGGCATCGTCCCCACGGGGCCACCGTGCATCCACACCCATCTTTTTCCCCGGATGGTTCATCCGTACTTTTTTGCTCGGAAAAGAATGGGAATTGGGATTTGTTCCTGGTGCAATATGAACGTTTCAAAAACTAAAGTCTGCGGGCGCTTTGGACGGACGAGCCTTTCGGTCGGCCTCCAAATCCTGTGTGTGTTGGCTGTAGGTGGAACCGCCCATGGATTAGAAGTTGACAAGGCAATATTTCCTGTGCGCGGAACTCTGCCCTGGCACAACTTCCTTTCAGGGCCCACGGCATGGAACGAAGAGGACTACAGGCAATATCTTGACAGGCTCAAAGACCTCGACCTTAACCTGGTCGTTTTTCACTGTTATACAGGCGGGGCGGAACGCTATGCGCCCTACGTCGAGCCCCTGATCCGGATTGAATATCGTGATGTTGTTCCTCTTGCGAGCTTCGATACATCTCTTACGGCTCGGTGGGGCTACAGGCCGCTGGCGGTGAGAGATTTTGCATTCGGTACTTCCAAGCTGTTTGACGTGCCGGAAGGGGCCAAGGCGTTTGGCGCCCGCTGCGCCGTGTTGGCCCGGGACAACGAAGACCATTACCGCCGGGCCCAACAGTTGATGCACCGAGTGCTGGAAATGGCCCATGCACGCGGTATTGAAATGGCTATGGGCTTTGAGTTCGGGATACATCCTCCGGAATTTGCCTCGATTGTTCCACCTGGCTCGTGGATTCGCGGAGCCATGCTGCCGGACCCGACTCATCCGGCCTCGATAGAGATTCTCCGAGCCACTATTGATGATATTCTGCGAGCTTACCCCGACATTGACTGGATCTGGCTTTGGCTTCATGAACACACAATGCACGTTGGACAGGCGAAAATGTCAGGTGGTTTTCAAGCGTTGTACGAGAAAGAATCGCCGTTGTTTGGCGAAACAGGCGATGACGACGCGAAGTTCACGGGTGTCTGGTCATTGGCGTACATCCGCCAGGCGCATGCGCACATCCGCCAAAAGGCACCAAAGGTCAAGATCGCCATCAGCGGATGGGGTGGAGGAGCACAACTGCCCGCTATCATGCAGGGCCTGGACAAGGCACTTCCAAAGGATATCGTGTTCACATGCCTGAACCCGAATCAAGGGTGGTCTGCCCAGCCGCAGTTCCTTGCCGAGATCGCCAGGAACCGTACGGTTTGGGCCATTCCCTGGCTCGAAGGCGACCGACAGCTTTGGCATCTCCAGCCGCGTGTGACATTGATGCGTGAACAGGTCAAACTTGCCCATGAGCAAAAGCTGGACGGGGTGATTGCAATCCACTGGCGCACTGAAGAAACTCGGCTGAATTTGGACACGTTTGCCCGTTTTGTAAATAATCCTGCGGACCCCGCTACTGTTGAGGATATTTATCAGGAGGATTGTGAAAGGAGATTCGGAAAAGAGGCAGGTTCTCAACTGGCTCCGATTCTCGCCCGTGCGGACCGTGAAGGGTGGCTCAACGGCCCGGATTCACCGGAGTATTTTCCGTACGATCCACAATGGGGACGCGTCGATGAAGAGCTCAAAAATCGTCTGAACGACTTAATTGCCACTGTTGAAAAGCTGAGGGAGCAGACCCGAAATCCTCTCTATCGGGCCAACCTTGACTGGCGGGCAGCGGACTTCAAGTTCACTCTTTTGCTCGATCAGGTCAGCCGGCAGATTGAGCCTGCATACCGCCTGAAGAACGAGTGGTTTTTGGGGGAGCTTGACTCCAACCAGTTTGCCTCCCATAGAAAGACCGCCCTGGCTGCTCTCGAGGCGGCGCCGATTGAAAAGCTCTTTGAGACGTATGCCAATCGTGTCCGGTCGCGAGGTGAACTCGGAGTGCTCAGCTCGCTAAACCAGAAACTCTGGCTTCAGTACAGGGAGCTGCGTGACTTCCTGGGAACTCAACAGCAACGGTGAACGCCTGTTGTGGACGGAACTTTTTTCGGCTCAACAGCAGAACCGCTTCGCGGGCTGTTTCGAGCTTGTCATCAGCCCGATAGGGACCTGTCCACTGCACGAAGTCCACTCACCCGCGCCTGTCCTGACTAAGCCGGGCGTGAGGACGGAGCTCCGCCGGGAAGCAAACCGAGCGCCGCGAACTGTCGCGCGTATTGGGCGTTCTGGCGGATTTGATCCTGATACCGAGGATACATGCCAACGATAACACCGTCGGTGGGTTTGAGATGCTCGAAGGCGAACTTAAACGCTGCTTCGACTTTCTGCTCACGGTCGCACATGCGACCTGCCGCCAGAATCTTGAAGCCCAGGCAGGGCTGATCGACCTGCCGGACTACTTTCGTCATGGCAAGCGGGTCGGAGGCGAAGAACGAATAGCCTATCGGGAGCGTGACAACCGGCGGCATTTTTTCAAGCTCCTCTGGCGTCCGGGTCAGGTAGTAAAAGCAGGTCATGAACAGATCGACCGGCCAGCCTTCGTCAGCGATCCGCTTGATGCAATCGGGATTGTGGGCTGAGACACCGGCCAGCACACCCGCGTCGCGCACGCGTTTTACAAAATCCTGTACCTCCCGGCTCTTGCCCTCCCGGAACAGCCTGTCGGTGACCCCGCCATGATGGACGATGGCGATGGGCTGCGTGCTCTTGACCACTTGTTCGATGGCAGCGTTCTGGGCGCCGCCGGAGTGAAGGCAGATAAACTTCATCTTCGATCCCCGCTCTCTCAACGCTCGGAAGACGTCGCTCATTTGTTCCGGGCGACTGAATTGGTGGGCGTTGATGCCCTCACGTTCGCACGTCCACAGGAATTCGACGATTCGCTCGGGTGTGAAATACTCTTGCATGTGCCGATCCAGCACGGGGCCCATGTAGGAGTATCCGCTGATGGGATTCGAGCCGACGATCAGCCGGGTAACGTGGTGTTCACCAAGACGTATCGTCGGCAGCGGCGGCGCAGGCGAAGATGTGTCTGCCGCCGATATACTCTGCCCTTGGGCAGTCGCAAGGGCCACGGTCGAACCAGTTACGGCCGCCGAAAGTTGTGAAAGAAACTCCCTACGCCCCATTCCCGGTGCTTCGTGTCCGTCTGAATTCATTTTAGCCTCCTATAGTCTTGAATCCGGCATGGGGCGTCTGTCCTGGGGACTCCTGACGGAGAACGCCGACCTACGCCGTTATCACTTTCCCGACCGTATTTCGGGCTTACTCACTTGTTCATTCTATCCGCTGCAGGAGCTTAGTCAATGAACAGCTCACGAAGGCATTGTCAATGCCTGCTAAGCTGGCGTGGAGCTCTTTGCCTTGGATCGGGCAGGTCCAGATGTTGATCATTGGCACGCGATAGGTCTTGATGGCCTGTCGCCAAACCTGCCTTTACTGAGCCTCGGCACGGAAACGTACGTTTTCAGTGTGCTCGCCGATGCGCACGGGCCTCGATCCTTCCGTAAGTTTCGAGCCTGTAATCGAAACATTCTCGAAAGTCACGTCGCGGACGTCGTGTTCGGTGTCCGCACCCTCTATTTGCACGAGGTAGTCGCCGGATTGACCCTCTATAGTCACGTTTCTAAACCGTACGTTGCGGATAAATCCGGGCACCTTCTTACGCATATACTGGTTCACGACCGGACGCAGGCGGATGAGCTCCTTTTGGCCCTCGCCGTGGATCCGGATATCCTCGACCGTGACGTCCTCCAGCCGCATGTCCTCACCAGGTTCCAGAAGGAACGCCGTCATGCTGAAGTGAATAATGTCGAGATTCCGCAGCGTGACGTTCCGCATGAATGCGGCACGGCTCTCGTGTCCGAGCAGGAAGATGCGGGCCCGGTCGCACCAGAGAACCGAGTTCTCCACCGTGATTCGCTCGACGTCGCTGTTCGGTGCGCTGAAGTCGAGTCCCTTCAAGGCGACACAATCGTCATCGCTCCTGATGAAGCAATCGGTGATCAGCACATCCTGGGAGTTGCACGGATTGATGCCGTCATCGTTCTGGACGCGGGAGTTGCACAACTTCACGTTCCGGATCGTCACCCGCTGACTGTTCCTGGGCACGATGGTCCAATGGGATGAGCCGCGCAGCGTGATGCCGGTCACTTCGACATCTGTGCTGTTGCGAATCGCAATCAAGTTGCCGACCGGGCCTTTGCGCCACTCCCAATCGGAGCCGTCCAAAATGCCACGCCCACAAACCCGGATATTGGCCCCTTCAGCAAGCACCTCGGCCTTCACGACGGCGCCGCCGGCCAGGTAAAGGGTTTGGTTGCTCGCCAGGACGATTTTCTCCGGCTTGTGCACGCCGGGGCCGAAGTAAACGACGCCCTCATCGCCGGGCTTCGGTGCGTTCGGTTCCAGGGGGTTGGCAAACAGCAGCAGCGGGCCTTTCTTGCCGTCCGGCTCCACGCTGAACTTGCGTGGCTGATCAAGCGTCAAGTTCAGAGTATAATCATCCTCCAGCTTTGGCTGAATCCCGAATGACTGGGGGCGGATAACCACGTTCCGAAGCGACCGCTTGGACACGATGCGGACCACGACCGGTCCTGACATGTCGAAGCTGGCAAACGAATACGGGCCACCGTAGTCCCACTCCTTGCCCGCGAATGGCGGGTCGAGAACGCGCGCTGTGTACACGTCAACCGGCTGGCCTGCCGCCCGTACTTCATAATCAGCCGACAGGGTTTCACCGGCCGGTGCGGGATAAGTAACGACGCTGCCTGAGCCGGCCGTGTCGCCCCACGCACGATCGCAAGGCGAGGTGAAAGCGGCAATTAGAACTCCAATTGTCAGCACTCCCGCGGTGCGGCCGGTCCTTGTTCCGAATGATTCACCTTGCCTGGTTTTGTTATTAGTTGTCTTCATGGCTCTTCTTGCTCCGGGATTTAATCTTGTCCAGTCCAAACGTTCATGCCGGACTCCTGATGACAAGATATCATAGCACAACTCTCCCTAATCTCAAGTCTTTCTGCGACGGGTTGAGCGCGACCTATGGCACCGTGCGTTGGGGGGTATGAAGATGCAACAATACAAGAAAGAGCAGCCCCCGGCACGCGGCTTGCGGTGATTCTCGACTTGCGATTTGCCATTTTCGATGTACAAATCGGCAAGCGGCAATCGAAAATCGCAGATATTGAAATGGAATTATGGTATTACGGGACATGAAGTTTGCAGGGGTGTTTCGTGAAATGTATATGGGAAATCCGAGCTTAGAACGGCTTGTGGACCTTTTTCATGGAATCCGACCGGGAATTGATTGAATTGGCAAACGGTGGCGACCCGGAGGCGTTCGAGGCCCTTTACTACCGGTACCGGGATTGGGTTTACCGCCTGGCCTGGCGCTTCACCGGCGACCAGGAGGATGCCCTGGACGTGCTCCAGGAGACCTTTGCTTATCTGCTGGGCAAGTTCCCCGGTTTCGAGCTTACTGCCTCAATGACGACGTTTCTCTACCCGGCGGTCAGGCATCTTTCGGCCGCTATCCGCGCCAAGAGGCGCCGGTTCACATCCGATGATGAGGTTCTGGGCGAATTGGCCGCGCCCGGCCCGCAAGAGCAAACGCATCGCCACCATTCGGACTTGGCCGCCGCCCTGTCCGTATTGCCCGACGAGCAGCGCGAGGTTCTGCTGATGCGATTTGTGGATGATATGAGCCTTCAGGAGGTCGCGGCGGCTCTGAATATCCCGGTAGGCACTGTCAAATCGAGGTTGCACCGTGCTTTGCGGATGTTGCGCGACGACCGCCGCACACGTGATTACTTCCTCGAATAAGCACATTATCTGTCCGGCTCGGACAAAATCTTAGAAACTCGGAACCTTTTGACACCTTCGGCCGCTTAACCTACTGGAGCCGCAATTATGACTGAAAGAATGGAACATTTTGATGAGGACTTGGACCTGAGAGGTTGTCCAAAGCTCTCGGCGGGTCTAAGTGCCTTTTTTGAGCCCCAACGCCAGGTGCCGCCCGAAGTGGACCGGGCTGTGTTGGACCGGGCTCGTCGGCACTTCGTTGGCGGCAGGTCCTCAGAAAGCAGACGCCGACGATTTCGCTGGGTTGGACTCTGGAAAGTGGCCGCCGCGGCTGCGGTTATCATTCTTGCCTTCAGTCTGGACCTTACACAGCGAGTTGAACCGACGGCGGATCGCTCAGTCCTTGCCAGAGCCCAGGCCATTGATATCGACCAAAACGGTCGGGTGGACATCCTCGACGCCTTCAAATTGGCCCGGCACATCGAATCCGCCGGTTCCGCCGAGAAAAACTGGGACATTAACGGCGACGGCCTTGTCGATGTTGGCGACGTCGATATGGTCGCGTTCGCCGCCGTCCGTCTGGATAAGGGAGTCTTATGATGAAAACCATTGCGGCAATAATCCTGACGGGCGTTTGTGTAATCGTTCCGGTTTTGGCTCAGCAGTCAGAGCGTCGCTATCCAACCGAGCAGCCGAGCGTGCGTTTTGCTCCGCTGCATGTATATCTTGATTCCGGCAGCAACGCCCTTGCGGCCTTTCAGTTCGAGCTCAAAGCGACCGCCGGGCAGGTCAAAATCGTCGGCGTCGAAGGTGGCTCGCACGAAGCATTTAGCAAAACGCCGCCTTACTACGACCCCGCCGCTTTGGCCAACGACCGGATCATCATTGCAGCTTTCAGCACGCAACAGGATCTGCCCAAGGGCCGGACACGAGTCGCCACGCTGCATCTGCAAATCCTCGGCGACGCCGAGCCGCAATATGGGCTGAAGCTCGTCGTTTCCGCTGACGCAGATGGGAAAGAAATCCCCGCCAGAATCTCATTCGAAAAAGGAGAATAAAAGTGAATAAGAAAGCACTAATCACATCAATTCTTCTTGGCCTAACCGCAATGGCATTGGTTGGCTATATCATCGTCGGCTGCTCATCCACACAACAATCTGCATTGCGACAGCTTCCAGACAGATCGAGCCAAAGCGCAGCGATGCCAGACGAAGACTCACAGCGAGCCCAGCAGCCGCGCTTCGTCGGAACGCCCGTGATGGAAGTGCCGCCTGACAAATCCCAGCAGCCGAAGGACGAGGTCGTCTCAGGCACCGCAGCGGGGCCGATAGCCGGCGGGCGCTACATGCCCCAAAGTGCGCCTGCCGAAGAAGCTACTCAGCCTATGGCGTGGGGGGAAATCAACAAGCAATCGAAAAGCCAGGAGGCAGAATCTCGGATCAAGACAGGCCCGGTGCCATCGCTGGGAGATATACCCATCGGGGGCGACCTGTTTAGAACAGAGCCATCGGATTCACAAGAGTATGATCGTAAAGTCACTTATGAATGGAACGGAAGCGTTCAGCCATCGGAAGTTGACCGACTGACCACGATACCTCGGGGCAGAGGCGCCCCTCTTCCTGTTATCACTCGCAGACGAGCAGGACTGGCTTCTGTCGGCGGCGGCCCGATAGCCGCGGAACTGATTCACGTCTCGGCGGATGAGATCTGGGTGATCGCCAAGCCGGAAATGCAGGCGGTGCCGGCTGATGAGGACACGCCTGGCAGCGGAGCGATGCTGGCCAAGCTGCCGGAAGAGGGGAAGGAGATACCGCTGCCGCTCAAGCACACGGACGTCAAAGGGCAGATCAGCGGCTATATCGCTGCCGTTGATGTCACCCAGCAGTTTCACAATCCGTATGATCAGAAGATCGAGGCGGTTTATGTCTTTCCGCTGCCTGAAAACGCGGCGGTCAACGAGTTCATAATGACCATCGGTGAGCGTCGCATTCGCGGTATCATTCGCGAGCGTCAGGAGGCGGAACGAATCTATCAGGAGGCCAAAAGTCAGGGATACGTCGCTTCGCTGCTTACCCAGGAGAGGCCCAACATCTTCACACAAAAGGTCGCCAACATCGAGCCGGGCAAGGCCATCGACGTCAATATCAAGTACTTCAACACCTTAGCCTATGTGGACGGCTGGTATGAGTTCGTGTTCCCGATGGTCGTCGGGCCGCGATTCAATCCTCCCGGCTCTACCGACGGCGTCGGCGCCGTGGCCCGCGGCATGCCCGGCATCTCAGGCCAGAAGACCGAGGTCCAGTACCTCGAGCCCGGCGAGCGCAGCGGACATGATATTTCGCTGGCCGTTGACATCGACGCCGGCGTAGCCATTGAACAAGTAGCCTGTTCCAGTCATGTTATCACCCACAGTCCCACAACACCCGAAACGCTGACCGTCAAGCTCAGCAGCCTCGACAGCATCCCTAACAAAGACTTTGTCCTGCGCTACAAGGTCGCGGGCAAGACCGTCAAATCGGCCCTGGTTACCCACCAGGACGAGCGAGGCGGATTCTTCACACTGATGCTGTATCCGCCGGAGAATCTCTCGTATCTAAAACGCGCCTCGATGGAGATGATCTTCGTCCTGGACTGCTCCGGCAGCATGAACGGAAAACCCATCGCCAAGGCCAAACAGGCGATTACTCGTGCCCTGAGGAAACTCCAGCCGGATGACACGTTCCAGGTGATCCGTTTCTCGAATAATGCCTCGCAGCTTGGCCCGAACCCTCTGCCTGCCACGCCTGAGAATATTCGCAGGGCTTTGGCCTACGTCGAGTCCCTCGACGGCGGCGGCGGCACGATGATGATTGAGGGCATCAAGGCGGCTCTGGACTTTGCCCACGACCCGAAGCGATTCCGTCTGGTCTCGTTTATGACCGACGGCTACATCGGCAATGAGGCCGAAATCCTCGCCGCGATTCACCAGCGTCTCGGAGCCAGCCGAATCTTCAGCTTCGGCGTCGGCTCCTCCGTGAATCGTTACCTGCTCGACCGCATGGCCAAGCTCGGAAAAGGCGCTGTAGCTTATATCGGTCTGGACGACGACACGTCAGAAGTGGTCGATTTATTCTATGACCGCATCAGCCACCCGGCTCTGACGGATTTGACTATCGATTGGGGCCGGATGCAGGTCACGGACGTGTATCCCCAGCAAATTCCCGACCTCTTTGTAGGCCGTCCCGTCGTCCTGACCGGCAAGTTCACGGGCCAGGGCGGCACGCGGATTTGCGTCACCGGTAAAGTGGGAGACCTGACCGAGGAAATCAACATTCCTGTGAATTTCCAGGATTCCGGTGCTGTACACCCGGGCATCGCCTGCGTATGGGCGCGGAAGAAAATCGAGACCCTGGCCAATCAGGCTATTTATGACACCAACCCAGACCTGCCCGGCGAGATCAAGCAGGTCGCGCTCGAATATGGTCTGATGTCGGCCTATACGGCTTTCATCGCGGTCGACTCTTCCCGGACAACCGCCGGAGACCACGGCATCACCGTTTCCGTGCCGGTGCCGGTACCCGACGGCGTGCGGTACGACACCACCGTTCAGAACTGACTCGCATCGGGGAATTGAGAATT
>CAYWZW010000039.1:0-35089 GCA_964462945.1 uncultured Pirellulales bacterium | reverse complement strand
GAATTGAGAATTCTACATTCGGCATTCTCAATCCCAAATTCTGCGGCGGCTCTAAGACATTTGAAATTCTCCGACCGTCGAGGTACAGTAGTGATTTCGGATTTGCGATTGGCGATTTTCGATTTAGAAAGCGGCAATCGGCAATCGAAAATCTCCTTGCTGGGTGATGAGGTAAAATCGAAAATGGAAAATCGACAGTCGAAAATCGAAAATGTCTTCCCCAGGATGGCTAACGCCATTGCATACATACATGCCAACGAAACCCGATTCATAGAGGAGCTTCAGGAATTCTTGAGATTCCCGTCGATAAGCAGTCAGAGCACACACGAGAATGACGTAATCGAATGCGCCCATTGGTTGAGGAACCATCTGGAAAACATTGGTCTTGAAGCGCGTCTGATAAAGAGCGGGGGTCATCCCATTGTGCAGGCAACTCACCTCGGCGAAGGCGCGAGCCGAAGCGCGGAAGGCTCGGGGCAATCAAACCGAAAGCTCATCATATACGGCCACTACGATGTCCAGCCAGCCGATTCAAATGAGCAGTGGGATTCTCCGCCGTTTGCTCCTGCCGTTCGCAACGGGTTCGTCTTCGGACGCGGCGCATCGGATGACAAGGGACAACTGTTTGCTCACATTAAGGGCGTCGAAAGCCTGATGCGGACCTGCGGACAGCTACCCTGTGACTTGACGTTTCTTATAGAGGGTGAAGAGGAATCCGGGGGGACGAGCCTGCAGAAGTATATCGAGACTGAGAAGGCCAATTTGGCCACCGACGCCATTGTCATATCCGACACGGCGATGTACGACGAGCGCACCCCGGCTATTACATACGGCCTCCGGGGTCTTGTGGGACTGGAAGTGATAGTTCGGGCGGCAAACTGGGATCTGCACTCCGGGACATTCGGGGGCGTGATCGGGAATCCCGCCGTTGCTCTGGCCCAGGTGATCGCCGCTTGTACGGGAGCAGACGGCAAGGTCGCTATTCCAGGCTTCTACGATCAGATAAGGCCCCTGGAGGATTGGGAAAGGGAAAACATACGGAGACTGCGATTCGACGAAAACAAGCTCTTATGCGAAACCGGCTCAAGAGAAGGCTTTGGAGAGAAAGGTTTTTCAGCTCTTGAACGGATGTGGGCTCGTCCAACCTTTGATGTCAACGGTCTGCTTGGCGGCTACACCGGCAAAGGTATAAAGACCATAATACCATCCTCTGCGGCCGCCAAAGTATCTATGAGGCTTGTTCCTGATCAGAAGCCTGACAGAGTTTTCAATCTCGCGGCACAACATATAAAGGCGAGCTGTCCTGCTTTTGCCAGTGTGGAGATTAAAGGACCGTTTTCCGCCACAGAAGCCGCGCTGTTTGACGTCAGCGACCCCGCGATTCAAGTAGCGAGGGAAGCTCTCAAATTTGGTTTCGGCGCCGAACCGGTGTTCATAAGATGTGGAGGTTCAATTCCCGTAGCCAATACGTTCTGGCAGGAATTGAGAAAGCCCGTCATTCTAATGGGTTTTGGGCTCGATTCAGATGGGGCCCATTCCTCGAACGAGCGCTTTAAGATTGAAAGTTTCATCAACGCGGCGAAGACTTCGGCCTATTTCATAGAAACATTTGGCAAGAGTGAGTGAATCAGTTGATTGGTTAATTGCCGGAGGAGCTTACGTGAATTCGGGAAAGCGGAATGCGCCTCGGTCCATGAGCATTTCGCCATCCACATAGATACTTGGCTTCTTGATGACGCCGTCCACGTGTGCTTTGCTGTCCCATTTAGCGCCGGTTTTACCCGGCAAGGGGCTGCCAAACGCAATATGTACGCCGGGGAACTTCTCATCTTGAAGCAGGTTGTAAATCAGCTCGGTCAGGCCGGTGTTCGTACCGATGGCAAATTCGCCTACCCTGTTGCTGTTTTCATCGGTTTCAAAAACGTATCTGCTGAGCTCGTTCCGGAGCTCTTCATTGCTGCATTGGACGCTTTCCTTTATGGCCCGGCCATCGACAACCTCAATGATGACGGGCGCAGTCTCAAGGGAACCGTATCTCTCAGTAAAAAAATCGCCGAGACAGCCGTCGATAACGACCCTGCCATTGACATTCAGAGGGGACGTAAACACCTCGCCGTCAGGAAGGTTCTTCCATATGCCTGGGGTAATATCACCGTCGCTGACGATCCATTTGAGTTCCCGCGTGAATTCGGCTACAAAATTGTTCCCTTTTTCAGTCACCACTTTGATCTTGTTTGCCTTTCTAACCTTCTCATAAACGAGCCTGCTGACTCGCTGAATCTCTTTGTAATCGCTGCACATCCCATCTTTCATGATCTGCGGTGTAATCCCGATCATGTGGGCGTGTCTGAGCTTGACATTGGCTTCGATTGCTTTGAGCATCGGCATCCGGAAGGTCTGGAGTTCGCCTTTGGCTCCCTGGGCGGCATAGACACTGACATCTGCGACCTTGATGGCTTCTTCTATGGCTTCTGGAAACCCAATCGGTCTTTCACCGAAATCCTCCATCACAAAGAATTGAGTTTTGCGGGCGACCTTTTCTATGGCCGCTTTGAGAGCTAAGCCGATTTCCCGCGTTTGGGCGTCGGTAATAATGACGGCACTCTCGCCTGCTTTGACTCTCAGACAATTCTCCACCGCCTGCCTCACGCCTTGCTCGATGGTTCCCATTTCTGTCACTCCTGCTGCGTCAGCGCTACTGTCAGGATCCCCAGAGGTCCCGCGCTGAATCGGACCCGACCGTCAACAGCGTCCAGCTTCTTCCGGGGCCGCTCGAGTGCATCGCAAATCTCCGCTTGTGCCCATCCCGGAGGCAGCTTCAGCGAACCGTAGGCCGTGCGGTTCACCACGTTCCAAAACCGTAAGATCAGGCGTCGATTATCTTCCGCGATTTTGAAAGCCGTCAGTGGCCCACTATCGAAGTCGATGTCGAGAGCTTCCAAGCCGGACAAAGCCGGGGATTGTCCCGGCACATGCAGGAACGGCGGCGTCCCGAATTCTTGTGCTTCTTGAATAGCCCGCACCGGATCAAACTCTCCGTCGAGCAGGACGATGCGATAGCTGAACGACCACTCGTGCCAGCCACCTTGTCCGAATTGCCAGTCATTGCCGGTAAGGTTCATCATGGGCATCGAGGTGATCAGACTCGGGACGTCGGACGTGCTGCCGTCGGCAGCACGAACGGCGTTCGGGCCAAACCGCAGAAGCAGTGTATCCGGCGCCAGGACCAGAGCAGTGCGAGCGTCCCCGCTGGCGGCGGCAAATGTCAATCCGGCGTACAACTCGGGGTTGGCCCCGGGCAGATCGTCGCCACCCGCCTGCTTGGGTCCGGCCGCTAGAATCACCGCCGGCGCATCGTACCGGTACGTCGGGTTGTCTATGACAAAGGGAAAACAGAATTCGACCGTCTGAGGATCATCAGACCATCCGTTCTTCAGCCGATATGTAACGTCGATCCAGGGATTCGCCGCATGAAAGAGCCACGTGCTCTCTACCCGAAAGCCCGAGCGGTCGAAGTCTGCCATGATCTCCACTCCGTGGTCGGCCCTTCGGCTCACCAGATTTTGAAGGACCGGTTCAGCCGGGTCGGGGAGCGGCTGCGGGAAAACGGAGTCAGGCCGGGCCCGGCTGCGATACCGCGTGTGCTTGAACTCGCCCAAAGCTACAGCTTGCCCGCCAGGAACCCAGGACCGTCCAGCAGCATCCGTTAGAGAGATTACAGCACATCTCTGCGGGTCGAACACGACACGGCCGCCTCGCCACTCGAACGTCATTGCCTCCGGCTTGAATGCCCCGGCTTGTGGTGCCTGCCTGCCGGCAGGCACGGCCGCGGTCGTCAAGGACTTCGGCGCCAAAGCACGGGCGATGTCCATTGCCTGGGTCACCGCACTGGCTCGGGCCCCGGCCGATAGTGCGGCCCGCTGTCGGTCGGTCCCGCCGAAGTCGTGCTCGGCGAACTTCAGCAGTTGCACCATGCCGTGGCGGATCAAGCGAGACTTGTTCGCGTCCTCACGCCCTGCAAGCCCGCTATCTGCGTGGCGGGCAAGCTTCTCGAAGGCGTTCGCCGCCTCGGCAAGCCGGAGCAGGCGCTCGGCCTCACGGAACTGGCTGGTCAGTCCGGCCAAGTGTGCTGCCCACTCCTCCCAGCAGATGCCGAACGAGCCGGTTAAGGTTGGTATGTCGAGGTTCTTGTCATGGATTTGGCGCTCTGCGGCCGCAAAGAAGTCCTGGTACGTCGCGTCGATCAGGCGGACTCTGCCGTCCGAATCGGCGTTGTAGCGCCGAATGAAATGGCTGATGTCCGTCGTCCGGATCCAGCCGTCGTGACCGGTTCCCAGGAGAAGAATGCTCGATATTGGATAGGCATTGCCATAAGTCTCGTAGCGAGCGACGGTCTGGTGGATATACGCTTTTCTCTTCTCGAAGACGTCCTGATCATTACAGACGTCCATTTCCTGGAGACGACCTGCATCGGGTCGAACTCCAGCCAGTTCAGCCAGCCTGAACGCCTCGGCGTAGCCGCCCCAGCTCTTCGTATCGTCGTATAGGTCCCAGCGAATGAGGATGCGTTTTCCGTTCGGTGCTTTCCACCAGAACAGCGGGTATGCGTCGCGGTTGGGGTTGTAACTCTCCGCCCGAAGCCGGTATATCCCCCGGCCGACAAAATCGAAGCCGCACTCTGTCAGGACGTTGGCAATTCCCCAGGTAAGTCCAGGGTTCTCCATGATCAGTGCTGTTCGCGCCGGCACGCCCGTAGAATGTTCGATGGGCACTGCCCCATAGCACGCTCGGATTGCTGTTTCCGTGTCAAGGATACCCCACAGGAGCACGGCGTAGTTGCCCGCGTAACCAATGCGGCCCTTGCGGATTGCATCGTGGAGCCGCACACAGCCGGCGTCGCCGCGATGACGCCGATAGACCTCGTCCCAGAGAGTTCCATCGAGGTTCCAGCACGCCTCATCCCGTTGGGCTGCATCCACAAAGTAGTCAAGAACTGCTGCCATCCGCAGCTCGATCTCGGTGGTTGAGCCGCACCAGTTGTAGTCAAGATGTTTGTCTTGGGCCAGATAAACGGTCCATTGCCGGTCGCGCTGCGGCTCGGGCGTTGGCCGAGACGAGTTGTTCTCCTCGGCGCTGCAAACGAGGGAAAACGCAAGCCATAGACCCAACCAGAGGGAACAGGAATAGCTTCGTAGAGCGGGTTTTCGCCCACCGACTAAATCGTGGTGCGGTTCGGCCATAAACTCACCGCCGAAGGGGGGCAAGCCCGGCCCTATGAGCCCGCCTGCTCCGTCCCGGCGGTTTGCCGACGGGCCGGATCGGGCAGGTCTGCCGAAGGTGTTTTTATCCATCATTTGATTATCCTCGTTTACATCACCTACCTCTTATATCGCAGTTCGGCCTCTCATGCAATCGCGGTCCCGATCCCACTCCGGTTCGGGCCTCCGCCGGGACGAGTTGCTCGATGGTTCCCACTTCTGTCACTCCTGCTGCGTCATCCAGAAACCTGATGGGTGGCCGACAAGGTCCTTCTTTGTGTTTGCCGCCACCAGCTAAGCCTCAAACCACAGTGTCTCAGATGGCCCGACACAGTATACGCGAGGGATGGTATCGAATCAAATTGTTTGTCGCCGGCCAAAGAGACGAGAAGACCCGTTGGCAGCCTCAGCTTCTGTAAGGATTTCCGCCCCGCAAGACCGGCGATATGTGTTGCATTCAAAAGGACCAAACGGTAGTATGACCAGTGGATTTGGCACGAGTCATCTTTTCTCGGGTCATCTCGTATAACGAAGTCTGTGCCCAACGGCCGACGGGTTGAATAACCGCGACCAGAGCAATGGTGATGCGAATTTGTGGAGAACCATTATGAGAACGCGTAAGTTAACTTCGAGTTGTGCGTGCCACGGTGTGAGCCGGCGGCAATTCCTGACCGCGGGTTGTGCAGCCTGCGTGGGAGCTGCTGAGCTCCTGGCCAAGCCAGCGGTGTTGGCTGCAAATGAAGAAAAGAGGCAAGCGCGAATTCGGATCGTGTATTCGCTTCACGAGCCGCAGCAGAACCGCCCGGACTGGCCAAACAAGGGATTTGATTTCAGGCCCGTCATGGAACAAATCAGTACCGGGCTGGTTAAGCGATGCCCTGGTTTTGAATTCGTGTCCTCTCTTGCGAATGGGCCGGAAGAGGCCGAGAAGATCCTTGGGGAGGACAAGTCGGCTGCCATTGACGGTTACCTCGTCTATCAGATGAACTGCTGGAACCGGGTAGTTCAGACGATAGCGACCTCAGGCAAGCCCGTACTCTACGCCGACTTCCAGTATGGCGGAAGCGGCGGATTCCTCGTTTACACGGCGGGGTTCCTCCGCAGCCAGGCACCAAACGTGGGCTTTGTGGCGTCATCTCGCATCGAGGACCTGGCCGAAGCCGTGAAGTGCTTTGAGCGGGTAAAGACAGGCGGCTCGGTATCCGATTTCGTGGCGGCAACAGCGCGAGTACGAAAGGCGCAGACGCCGACGCCCGGCGACCTCGCCTGCAAACCTGACAGACTCAAGACGATCTCCCCGGAGCAATGTATTCGCCGGATGAAGGAGTCAAAAATCCTCGCGGTTCGTGATCAGAAGTCCGGGGCCACAGAACCGATTATGGGTATCCCGATGGAATACGTGTCTTTCGCTGAGGTGAACGATGCGTGGAAGGCTGCGGACAAGGACGAGGCTCGTGCAGTCGCCGACCGCTGGCAGAAGAACGCCTCCGTGGTGATTGACGTTTCACGTGAGACACTTGAATCATCAGCCGCGATGTACCTGGGCATGAAGGCTGTGTTGAAAAATCATGGGGCCGGTGCCATCACGATGAACTGCCTGGGCGGTTTCTACGGCGGCCACATCCATGCCTATCCATGCCTGGGCTTCCATGAGCTGAACAACGAGGGCCTGGTGGGTGCCTGCGAATGTGATGTGCGGTCGACGGCCACCATGGTTGCGATTACGGCATTGACCCAGGGCCGACCCGGCTGTATTTCGGACCCGGTCATCGACACTTCGAAGCGTCAGATCGTCTATGCTCACTGTGTGGCTTCAAACAAAGTGTTCGGTCCTGAAGGTGATGCCAACCCGTTCGAAATTCTCACCCATTCGGAGGACCGGCAAGGTGCATCGGTGCGTTCGATCCTTCCTCTGGGTTATATGACAACGACGCTTGAAATTGCGCAGGAGAGAAAGGAGATACTGTTCCATCAGAGTAGAGCCGTAGCGAACGACCGGAATGACCGGGCATGCCGAACGAAGCTGGCGGCCGAACCGGTCGGCGATATTGAGAAGCTCTTCACCATGTGGGACCAATGGGGCTGGCACCGAGTCACTTTCTACGGAGACCTGAAGGAACCGGTCTATGCCCTGGCTGACGCGATGGGCTGGAAGGTAGTTGAAGAAGCATAGGTGACTGGCCGTGCTTGTGCCGCTAATCCGCAGGTCAACAACTTGAACTTGACAAAAGGGAACGATGGTATTTGACTCCAAAGAAGCTGTTTGGGTTCCCGACGTTTGGAGACCGATTATGAAAACGGCACAGGTTGTTCTTGGCGTGCTCGTGGCCTGCTCGTCGGCGAGCGGTGCACAACAGAGTCCCATCGTGATCGAGAACGCACACATGCGATACACCATTTCCGGAGAGGGAAGAAACCTCGCATTCATCGACCGCGCGTCGGGAGTTGACTATCTCAGAAGCGATACAGCCTCAGCCTGTGCCCTGGTCCGGTGCGGCGGCGCGGAATATCCGGCGACTTCGGCCTTTCTGGCGAATGACCGCTTGACCATAGGGTTCAGCAGGGTGAATGTAAAAGCGGTTCTTCACGTCGAGTCCCGGGAATCGTACATCCGCTTCGCGGTCGAGTCGGTGAGCGGTGATAATATCGAATCGCTCGTGTTCCTGAATGTTCCACTTACTTTGCAGGGTCGGCCGGATGAATCATTCGGTTCGTGCGCTCTGTCCCTGAACCTGATCACACGGGTAAACCAGTTGCCCGCCCTTCAGACAAGTCTGCATGCGTTATGCTACCGCAAGTTCGGTATGGAAGGGGCCAAGGTCGCACTGGTAGCGATGCCTATGGAGAAGATGCTGACAGCTCTCAAACAGGTTTTGACCGAGGCGGATGAGATGCCCCGCTGCACGGTCGCCGGGCCGTGGGCGCGCGATGTACCGTTTAACCGCGGCTCATATCTGTTCAATTTCGGCTCGCTCACGGATTCAAATGTGGACGAATGGATAGCGATGGCGAAGAACCTCGGGGTGACCCAGATCGACCACCACGGCGGAAGGGAATTCTTTCGGTTCGGCGATTTCGTACTCAATCGCGCGAAATGGCCTGAAGGATGGGGGACTTACCGTCGCATTGTAGAACGCCTACACGATGCCGGAATCGGGTCCATCTTCCACACCTACGCATTTTTCATCGACAAGCAGTCAAAGTACGTTACTCCAGTTCCTGATAAGCGGCTCGATGCCTTTCGAACCTTCACTCTTGCTGAAGCCGTTGATTCCAATGGCACGGAAATCACAGTCAATGAATCCACAAGCGGCATGAACACCGTTACCGGTTTCTTTGAGCACAACAGCGTCATACTCCATATTGGCGACGAGCTGATTACCTTCGGTGCTGTGAGTCAAGAGCCGCCCTGGCGATTCACGAAGGTCCGGCGCGGTGCATTCGGAACGAAGCCGGCTGCCCATCAGAAAGGAGCCCAAGCCCGCCATCTCAAGGAATGTTTCGGCCTTCTGGTGCCCGATCCGGAGTCGTCGCTTCTTGAAGAGATTGCCAGGAATCATGCGGACATTGTGAACTCGTGCGGCTTCGACGGAATTTACCTCGATGCTATCGACGGCAGCAGCATCTTGCGAGGGGCAGACGAGTGCTGGTACTGGGCGGACAAATTCGTCTTTGAAATCCAGAAGCATCTCAAGAAACCGGTAGGTATGGAGATGAGTGCCATGTGGCACCATTTCTGGCAGTTCCGCACCCGATGGCAGGCGTGGGACTATCCCCAGCGGGGGCACAAACGCTTCATTGATATCCACGCCGCCTCTGTGAACGGGGGGCTCCTGTTGCCTCTGCATTTTGGCTGGTGGAATTTCCAGCAGTTCAATCCGCCGCAGGTTGAGCCAACCTATCCTGACGTGATCGAGTATCTTGGCGCCAAGCTCATCGGATGGGATGCGGGCATTTCCCTTACCGGTGCGATAGACCGTGATCGTCTCACGGCGGTGCCGCTGTTTAGCCGGGCGGTAGATGTCCTCCGCACCTGTGAGGAACTTCGTCGAGGTAACACATTCGATGAGAGGCTCAGGGCGAAGTTGCGTGAGCCGGGAAAAGAGTTCTCGCTCTTTCGCGACAAGAGCGGAGCGTGGCGGTTCCGCCCCGCTCACTATGACTCGCATACGGCCTCTAGTTCGGAGCCCTGGAGCCTGTCATGGACAGCACGAAATCCTTTCAGCGAGCAGCCGGCGAAACTCCGTCTGGAAGTATTGATGTCTGCAAAATCGTATGATGATGCCAACAACGTAGTTTTGGCCGAATTTTCGAGGCCGTCCCAGTTTGAGGGGCCGCCGCGTACCGCCGATGGCGTTGCTGCATCGCTGAATGAAGCATCGGGCGGACCGGAAGGCGCAGGTATATTCAGTGCGACAAATTCCGGCAAAGTCCCCCGCAACGCGGCATGGGCCAGACTCGACCGGAAGTTCGCGCCATGTCTGAATTTGAAAAATCATCAGGCAATTGGCGTGTGGATCGAGGGCGACGGCGGGGGACAGATCATAGCCATTCGGCTCGAAAGCCCACGCCACATTTCCTACGGTGCGGTGGCGGACCGCTATATCACGGTTGACTTCACCGGCCCAAGGCTCTTTACGCTCGTGGAGACTGAATCGGCCCGCTGGAGCGACTACATCTGGAATGACAACAAATGGCTCTACAACGTTTACCGCGAGACGATTGATTTTGGTACGGTTGAGTCGCTCAGCGTATGGTATAACAGCTTGGCCGAGGACAAACTAACCAAGTGCACCATCGGCCCGATCAAGGCCCTGCCGCTGGCTGCCTGCACAGTGAAAAACCCCGTCGTGACATTCAACGGCAAAGCCATAACCTTCCCGGCTGAGATGCAGTCGGGCAGCTTCCTGGAATTCAATTTACGCCGTGAGATAGGCGAAGCCGCCATCTCACGGGGCGAAGGCGGCGACTGCATACTCTACGGCCCAAAGGGTGAGACGCTTGCCAGGGTAGCACCGGATGGTGCGACACCTGTGCTTTCGGCGGGGGATAATCAGGTCCGGTTCTCCTGTGACGCCGTAGAGGGCCCGGCCCCCCGTGTGAAACTGACCGTCATCTCGCACGGCGAGCCTCTTTGAGCAATTGGCGCTTGCCGATTGCCCATCGCCGATTTAAAATCGAAAATCGACAATCGAAAATGATAAATCCAATTGGAGGCACAGATTGCAAAATGAAACCTAAAGAAAAGATAAGCCGCCGTGAATTGCTGGGATCCGCCGCCGTTTCTTCGATAGCCTTGACGGTCGTTCCCCGGCACGTATTGGGAGGCCCGAATTATGTGGCTCCAAGTGATAAGGTCACCGTTGCCAATATCGGATGCGGCACGCAGGGCCTTCGCGAAATGCCGGATATGCTCGAGAACCCGGATGTACAGATCGTGGCCGTATGCGATCCGAATAAATTTACCACCAATTATATTGATTGGTCGCGGAACGGCATCCGAGACGGAATCCGTAAGACATTGAACGACCCGACGTGGGGGGCAGGCATCGAAGGTATTCCCGGGGGGCGGGACATCGGCCGGGAGTATGTTGAAAAGTATTACGCCAAGAGCAGCTCTTCCGGAAAATACCGGGGATGTAATTCTTACGAGGACTTCCGTGACTTGCTCGACAAGGAAAAAGACGTGGATGCCATAAAAATCATGACGCCAGATCATCTTCATGCTACCGTAGCCATTGCCGCCATGAAGAAAGGAAAGCACGTCGTCACCCATAAGCCAATTGCCAACAGGGTGTCGGAAGGAAGGCTGGCTATTGAAACAGCCCGCCAGAAAAAGGTCATAACGCATCTTCTGGCCTGGAGCATGAGCCGTGACAACGAGCTGACGCTCCAATGGATCAAGGACGGCGTAATCGGCACACTCAGGGAAATCCATAACTGGTCGCAGAGACCCGTCTGGCCCCAATGGACGTCCAACCCTACGGATACCCCTCCTACCCCAGAGGGATTCAACTGGCAACTGTGGTTAGGGCCTGTGCCGGACCGTCCTTACCACCCGAATTATACGCATAACGTCTTTCGCGGCTGGTATGATTTTGGCGGCGGTAGTATTGCGGACATGGGGCATTATAGCCTGTTTCCCTTGTTCCTGACCTTCGGCATAGAGACCCCGCCGACCAGCGCGGAGGCATACGGAACAACGACGCGGACCATCGTCGATAATGTCAGCCAGGCGGTGAAGAATGACGTGGCCTTCCCCTACTCTTGCATGATCCGGTTCAATTTCCCAAAACAGAAATATTTGCCTGCTTTCGATTTGTTTTGGTACGACGGAGGTATGAAGCCCTTTGCCCCGGAAGAGCTTGAGGAAGATGGAAAATCGTTGCCGGAGGAAGGAATGATGTTTGTGGGGGACAAAGGCAAGATCTTGGCCGGTTTCCGTGGTGAAGAACCGCACATTATCCCGGCAAAGAAAATGCAGGCTTACGCCGGGCAGAAAGAGGTTCAGGAGGAAGACCGGGCAAGAAGATCGAACACTTGGGTCGATTCCATCAAGAACAAGGAAGAATCACCGGGCAGCTTCCTGCTGGCGGGTCCTGTTACGGAAACCATCAACCTCGGTGCCGTAGCGTTAAGGGCCGGAAGAAAGGTGGATTATGACACCGAAGGCATGAAAATAACCAACTTTCAACAGGCAAATAAGTACCTGACCCGGGAATACCGGAAGGGTTGGGAGCTTTGAAAATATATATGATAAATTGACAAGTATTTACTCAAACTGACCAACTCGAATGCAAGGTTGTTCGCAAGTTCTTGTTGTACAGGCACACTGTACGAAGTTGCACAAGATGTTCTATGCCGCACCGGGGGCTATCGAGATGGTGCCGCTCAAATGGGCGGGTGGCCCACAGGACGTGGCCGGCGTTGTGGCATTCAGATAGGTGTGGCGTGAGACGATGACGAATGACTTTGACAGAGCACGGTCGCTGCTGCGACAGTTCAAGGGTGATGCCTATCTGTTCGGCGCCGGTGTCCTGCCTGAGACACGCAAGCTGGCCCGCCAGACGCACGGCGGGCTGGCTGCCATGACGGGTAAGCGGGCCGCACTGGTTCGGGGCACATTTGCCGGCAGCGATCGGTACGTCAGGACTATAGAGACCTCACTTGGGCAGATGGGTTCGGCAGGCTCACCGCAGGGGGGCATCGAGCTGGTTGCGCAGATCAAAGGTGCTCGGCCGAACGCGCCGCGAGAGGACCTGTTTCGCATCGCCGATGAACTGAGGCGGGCCGAGCCGGACGTGCTGATAAGTTTCGGCGGCGGCAGCACAATTGACGCGACAAAGGCCGCAGAGGTTCTCTGTACGCTGGGCGGCCGGATCGACGAATATTTCGGCGCAGGTCTGGTCTCCGCCGCGGCCGCCAGAGCAGGCAAACGTCTCAGGCCGCACATTGCGATCCAGACGGTGGCCAGCTCGGCAGCCCATCTGACCAAGTATTCAAATATCACGGACGTAGCGAGCGGACAGAAAAAGCTGCTCGTGGACGACGCGATCGTGCCGGCAGGGGCGATTTTTGACTACGAAGTGACCTACGACACACCGCCGGGGCTGACGGTGGACGGGGCGATGGACGGGCTGTCTCATGCGCTGGAGGTTCTATACGGTGCGGTGGGCAGACCCTATTACGAGAAGGTGCGTGAAATCGCCGAGGTGTGCATTGGTCTGACGGTGAAGCACCTGCCTGCGGTCATGGCTGAGCCGCGTGACAAGAAGGCCAGAGAGGCCCTTTGTCTGGCCACGGACCTGGGCGGATACGCCATCATGGTCGGAGGCACCAACGGCGGGCATCTGACCAGCTTCTCACTTGTGGACATACTGCCGCATGGCCGGGCCTGTGCGATTATGAACCCCTACTACACGGTTTTTTTCGCGCCCGCGATCGAGGAGCCGCTTCGACTTGTCGGACGGATTTATCGAGAGGCGGGGCTGGCCCGCCACGCGGACGGCGGGCTGGCACGGGCCGACATAGACAAGCTGAGCGGCAGGGAATTGGGCCTTGCGGCGGCCCAGGCGATGTTCGGGCTGGCTCGCAGGGTCGGCTGTCCGACGCGCCTGAGCGAGGTTGACGGATTCAGCCAGGCTCATATCGAGCGGGCGCTGGCGGCGGCCAAGGATCCGCAATTGAAGATGAAGCTGCAAAACATGCCGGTGCCCATGACGGCCGAGATGGTAGATAGGTACATGCGGCCCATCCTCGAAGCGGCCAGAGACGGGAACCCGGCCCTCGTCGAGAATACCTGATCAAGGCAGTGTTTGTCATGAAGATAAGGCTGGCATACGGCAGGGACGGCATCGACCTGAGCCTGCCGGATGGCTTGAAAGTGGACACCGTTGAGCCCAGGTACGTGGAGGCTCCAGCCGATCAGGCCGGGGCGCTGCGGCACGCCTTGCGCAAGCCCATCGGCTCGCCGCCGCTGAGAGATCTGGTCAAGCCGTCGGATACGGTCGCAATCGTCTGCAACGATATCACGCGGCCGACGCCTTATCGCACGATCCTGCCGGCGTTGCTCGGCGAACTGAACGGCGTCCGCGACGACAGGATCATCCTGTTCATTGCCACCGGCACGCACAGGGCCAATACGCCTGATGAGCTGCGGGCAATGTTCGGCGAACAAGTCGCAGGCAAATTCCGAATCGTGCAGAACGATGCTCAGGATCGCGATTCGCACGCTCGCGTGGGAACGACCGCACGGGAAAACGACATCTGGATTCACAAGGAATATCTTGCCTGCGACGTGCGCATTCTCACGGGCTTCGTAGAGCCCCATTTCTTTGCAGGTTTTTCGGGCGGAGGCAAGGCCTGTATGCCGGGCTTGGCACTTCTGGACAGCATATTGCCCAATCACAGTGCGCGAAACATCGACCACGCGAAGGCAACGTGGGGCGTCACGCACGGCAATCCGGTATGGGAAGAGATCCGCGAGGCCGCGTTGATGACGTCGCCGACTTTTCTGTTGAACGTGGCCCTCGACCGCCAGAGGCTGATCACGGCGGTGTTCGCAGGGGACATGGAGCAGGCCCACCAGCGCGGTTGCGCGTTTGTCGGCCGACACGCCATAGTTCCGGTGCGGCAGCGATACGACATCGTGATTACAGCCAATTCGGGCCATCCGCACGATCTGAATCTCTATCAATCGGTAAAGGGAATGAGCGCCGCTGCTCGGATTGTGAAGAATCGCGGCGCTATTATCGTTGCGGCGGAGTGTCGTGACGGGATACCGGAGTACGGGCAATACAAGAGACTGCTGTTCGAGGCCGAAGGGGCCGGCTCGCTGCTTGACAAAATCCGGGGCGGGGGCTGCTCTGTTCAGGATGCGTGGCAGGCACAGATTCACGCCTCGATCTGCGCCAAGGCCGACGTTTATTTGTTCAGCCACAACCTCACCGACGAGCAGATAGAACGTGCCATGCTCAGACCGTGTCGAGACATCGCTCAGACCGTTGGTCAACTGCGCAAGCGCTACGGACCCGGGGCTTCGGTCTGTGTGCTGCCCGAGGGGCCGCAAACGATTTCGTACGTCTCGACAGACTGTGATTCGTCACGGCAGAAAAAGCGTACAAAAGGTGCAGTGGACAGTTGCGATTGAACTCACATCCTGATAGAATCCCAAGGTCAGCCCTGCCCGCCGGCAGGCAGGAATCAGAACAGATAGAAAGGAGACGTGACCATGAAAAAACCGCCCCAAAAACAACACGCAGGAATTACCCGACGAACATTCATGAAGGCTGGTGCGGCCACGGCGCTGACGGCGGCCTCATGGACAAGGGTTTACGGCGCCAATGAGCGCATTGGCGTCGGGATGATCGGCTTTGGTCTGATCGGACAGATTCACACGCGGAATTTCAAGGCCCAGCCTGACGTCAGCATCGTGGGCGTGGCGGAAGCCTACCAGCCGCGTCTGGACGCAGCGGCCGAGCTGATCGCAGCACCGGTGGAGAAATACCGCGATTTCCGTCGGCTGTTAGATAACAAGGACGTGGACGCGGTGGTCGTATCCACCCCCGACCACTGGCACGCCTTGATGACGATGCTGGCTTGTGCGGCGGGCAAGGACGTTTATGTCGAGAAACCTTTGACGCTGTTTGTCCGCGAAGGGCGATGGATGACGGACGTCGCCCGGCGACACAAGCGCGTCGTCCAGGTGGGAACGCAGCAGCGGTCAGGCCCCCATTATCACAGGGCCAAAGAGTTGATTCGAAACGGGCACCTCGGCGACATCGTGGCGGTGCAGGTCAAGTACTATCGCAACGTCATGCCCGGCTTCGGCAATCCGCCCGACCAGGAGCCGCCGCCGCAACTGGATTGGGAGATGATGCTCGGCCCCGCGCCCCAGCGGCCATACAATCCCAATCGCGGAATCTATCACTTCCGCTGGTTCTGGGACTACTCCGGCGGCCAGATGACAAACCTGGGGCACCACTCGCTGGACATCGTGCACTGGATCATGGGCGTGGATGGCCCGACGGCCGTCACAAGCGCGGGCGGGCGATTCTTCCTCAAGGACAACTGTGAGGTGCCCGATACGCAGGACGTGATCATCGAGTATCCCGGATTTGTTGCGAATGTTGAATATCGTGAATGCGCGTCCATGCCTCGCAGCACGGGCATGGGCGGGCTCGTCTTCTACGGCACCAAAGGCAGCATGACGCTGAGCCGGGACGGATACGAGGTCCTTCCCAGTCCCAGGAGGGACCCGACGAACATCGTCGCGGGGGTTATCGCCCCCCAAACCCACCCTGTCGGGGGTCCGCAGCCTGTGCCCGAGCCGCCGGGTGAGAGATTCTGGACGCAGCCCGAGCAGGCGAAGGGCGGCGACTGGCTGGCGCAGTACGTCCTTCACGCACGCAATTTCCTGGACTGCGTCAAATCACGTTCCGCCGCAGGCGGACCGGCGTCCGACGTAGAAAGCGGCCACCAGATAGCAACGACGTGTCATCTGGCCAATATCTCGCTCAAGACCGGCCGAAAGATTCGCTGGGACGCAAAGAAAGAACAGGTCATCGACGACCCGGAGGCGGCCCGCATGTTGGTGCGCGAATACCGCAGTCCGTGGGACAAAGAGCTGCGCAGTCTCAATGTGACCTGATCTGTGTACAGTCGCCCAGATAGATATGAATCCACTGATTATTCTTCTGATCGCGATCATCGCCGTCGTGGGGATGATCATCGTGCTGCGGGTGAACGCCTTCATTGCTCTGACAATCGCCGCGATACTCGTCAGCCTGCTGGCGCCGGGTCCGGCCGAGGACAAAATTGCTCGCGTCGCGCGCGAGTTCGGCAACGTGGCGGGTAGCATCGGGATCGTCATCGCTCTGGCGGCCATCGTAGCCAAGTGCCTGCTGGACAGCGGCGCCGCCGACCAGATCGTGCGCTCGTTCCTGAAAGTGTTGGGTGAGAAACGGGCGTCGTGGGCACTGCTGGCCAGTGCGTTTGTGCTGTCGATCCCGGTGTTTTTCGACACCGTCTTCTATCTGCTGGCGCCTCTGGCGCGATCGTTGTGGAGACGGACGCGCCGCGACTACGTACTCTACGTCACGGCGGTTGTCGCCGGAGCAGCCGTCACGCATAATCTCGTGCCGCCGACGCCGGGGCCGCTCTTTGCCGCGTCGCAATTCAAGATTGACCTGGGCCTGATGATCCTGGTCGGGACGCTCATCGCGCTGCCGACGGCTGTCGTCGCGTTTCTCGCCTGCAGGATAATCAACCGATTCATGGACATACCCATGCGACCATACGTGGGCGAGCCGGAGCCGGAACCTTTGCCGGATGAGCAACTGCCGCCCTTGTGGCTTTCTCTGCTGCCGGTAGTGCTGCCCGTGCTGCTCATCTCAGCCAATACGGTCGCCAGGGCCTGTGCAAAAGGGGAGAGTATCCCGGCGTTCGTGACAAACCTGGTTGCGGTAACCTCTATCGTTGGACAGCCGAACTTGGCGCTGCTGATATCGGCGCTAATCGCTATGGCCTTATTGGTCTGGAAGCGAAGATTGTCTTTGAAGCAGCTCGCGCAACGCACCGACGAGGCGCTGACCAGCGGCGGGATCATCATTCTGATTACTGCCGGCGGCGGGGCGCTCGGCGGGATGCTGAGGACCGCGGGCATCCAGGACTCGGTCGCAAAGCTCATGGGCGCCGGTGAACAGAACACCGGTCTCGCGATCCTGGCGATGGCATTCGCCGTGTCTTCGCTGGTCAAGTTCGCGCAGGGTTCGAGCACCGTAGCGATAATCACCGCTTCGTCGATGTTCGCTGCGATGGGTATCACGTCCGAGGCGCTCGGCTGTCACGTCGTGTATCTTGCGACGGCGATATGCAGCGGCTCGCTTGTCGGCGACTGGATGAACGACAGCGGCTTCTGGGTCGTCGCCCGCATGAGCGTCCTGACCGAGATCGAGACTCTGAAATCCTTCACGATCGTCACAGCCGTGGTGGGTTTGACCGGCTTCGGATTCACGCTGGTGTTTGCAAAGCTGCTGCCGCTGACATAGAGACCATGCCGCGTAAGTTTTTTCTTCTGAATCGTACCGGCCCCGCAACGAAACAGGCAACCGACCTTGGCGTTGCCCGGCAGAGCAGCGGGTTCGGGGCGGGACTCTACGCTCTGACCTTAACTTTGGCCAGTTGCTCGTAGAACTGGATGATTCCCCCGTGGTCTTCGCCCGCTTTGCCGTCGGCTTTCAGGGCCTGCAGGATCTCCATGACCACGCTCAGCAGCGGCACGGGCACACCAAGCTCGTGCGCGGTATCCAGGGCATTGGCAATGTCTTTGATATGCAGCTCAATTCGGAAACCAGGCTTGAAATTGCCGTTCAACATCAGCGGGACCTTCGCCTCGAGGACCGCGCTGCCGGCAAGACCGCCCCGAATGGCCTGGAAGACTTTGCCGGGATCCACGCCCGCCTTAGTCGCCAGGACCATCGCCTCCGAGACCGCCGCGATGTTCATCGCAACGATGATCTGATTGGCTAATTTGGCCACGTTTCCACTGCCGATGTCACCGACCCGCGCGACGGAAGCTCCCATGACGCCGAGGAGGTCCCTGACTTGCTCGAAGACATCGGCGGGCCCGCCCACCATGATGGCTAACGTGCCCTCGATGGCCCTCGGCTCGCCGCCGCTGACGGGGGCATCAAGCATGATGACGCGCCTGTCGCGCGCCCGGGCCTCGATTTGTTTGCTGGCCAGCGGCGCAATCGAGCTCATGTCGATCAGGATCATCCCCGGCCTGGCGCCTTCGAGGACTCCATCGGGCCCAAGCACGGCATCCACGACGTGCGGCGAATTGGGCAGCATCGTTATGACGACGTCGCTTCGGCCGGCGACGTCTTTACCGGATGAACCGGCTCGAGCACCGGCCTTAACCAGATCATCAATCCTTTCGGCAATGATGTCGTACACGGTCAGCTCATAGCCGGCCTTGAGAATGTTCATGGCCATGGGCTTACCCATGATTCCCAATCCGATAAAACCTATTTTTTTCATTGGCCTACCCGTTCCCTTGCCCTTCAACCAACATTCACATTTGAAAACTCTCCATCAGCCTCCAGCCACTCTCGTAAAACTGCGACAGCGTCCGCTGGGTAACGCCGTACGTGATGAACTCGCTCGGTTTCATCCCGTCAGGCTCATACGCGCGCACGAAGTCCGGCATCTGCGAAAGCCTGTCTATAACATCCGCAGGCACAGGCACGTCGATCCGCTCCTCGTGCGGCAGCGTATCAGATAACAATCCGCCCGCGGCGGATTGGTACGGCGGAGCGATGGACATGATAACCTCCGCACCTGCCAATTCGGTCATGTGATACGTGCCCCGCAGTGCGGCGACGATCAGAACGGGCTGATAATGGCGCTGCTTGAAGATCGAGCAGGCGCGTTTGGTGACGGCCAGGCCCGCCTGTCGAATGTCCGACTCACCGACGCCGGCGCGACAGTCGTGCGCGACGTCCCTGAGATAGTCATCCAGCCGACCGATCATGATGACGGCAAAACACCTGCCGGGTTTTACCCCCCGCTCGCCGGCGCGGACCGTGCCGCGGTGATACCTCTCGGCTACCGCGATTGTTTGGGCGACGGTGTAGCTGACCGTCAGCGTGCAGGTAATGCCTTCGGCGGCACAATCCTCCAGGACGTCAAGTCCCGCCGCCGTGGCGGGCAATTTAACGGCCACATTGGGCGCCCACTGACTGTAGCGCCTTGCCATCGCCAGCATATCCTCACGGTCGCCGGCCAGCACGGGATTCACCTGAGCGCATACGTAGCCCATCCGTCCGCCGCTCTTATTGTACTCCGGCAACAACTGCTCCGTCGCGTGCCGGATGACAATGTGCATCAGAGCCTCGGCACGTTCGTGCGGCTGATGACTCTGTGAGAGCACCGCAGCGATGTGGCCGGCCCAGGCGGCCTTATTCTTGACAATCGCCAGGTTTGCCAAGAAAGGATTGGTGGTCGCGCCCACGGCCCCGCGCTGGATTCCCAGCGCCAGCTCAGCAGGATCGGCCGAATCCTGCCACCAGGTTGTCCTTGTGTGGTTTATGACCCAGCTTAGATAACTGCGTTCCATAGTGTTCTCCGGTCTATCCAACCCCAGTATAAGCGCGCCGGATGCTTCACACAAGTGCCGGGCCGACAATTTTCAGATTTGTTCCGGGTACACTCACGTCGGTCTCAACCGCCTGTTCGAGACAACGTGTCTTGCAAACGGCCGGAGGTTCTGATAAACTGTCCAGAGAAAAATCAGAATTCGAATATCAAAGTGCAAAACGAAAGAATTCGTCCCGCGACGCGTCGACAACCGGCAGACTTCGCATTTTTGATATTTGATTCTTGATATTTCATTGTGGATAATTCAGCTCTTTTCTCAGGAGGGCTGTTCGCAGCGGTTCGTTCGAACTGAGGGAGAGAATCTATTTTGGGTCCAGACGTTTGAGACAGTCAAACAAGTGATGTTGGCAAGGAATAGAATATGATACCAAAATCCTGGATGCAAACCGCTTTGGCTGCTGCCGCGCTCTTCGCAACAACCTCTACCTTGACTGCCGAGGTGCAGACGCAATGGCAGGAAGCCGACGGCACACGCATTCCCATTCCGCCGCCCGAACATCCACGGCTCTACCTCCGCGCCGAGCACGCGGCACGGCTGGCGCAGCGGTTGGAGGATCCGGTACTCCAGTCGGCAGTCGAGCAGCTCAAATCGCAGGCGAAAAGATCGCCGCAATCCAAGGTTGAGTGGGACGCAATTCAGTACCTGGTGACACACGATGCGGCGCTGGGGCGTACCGTCATCGAGTCTGCATTGCCCCTGCTGCAAAAGTGCGTGCTGGCGGACCGGCAGGACGCCTGCCGCGAGACGGGCCGGATGATGGTTACCGGCGCAATCGTGTATGACTGGTGCTACGGCCTGTTGACGGCCGCCGAGAAGGAGGTGTTCATCCGGGAGCTGGTGCGTTTGGCCAAGACGCAGGAGTGCGGCTATCCGCCTACGGGCCAGGGTTCGGTCACGGGTCATTCCTCCGAAGCGATGATTATGCGGGACATGCTGTCAGCCGGGATTGCCATCTACGATGAGTTCCCGGAGATGTATCGCCTGGCGGCCGGGCGCTTCTTCCGGGAGCATCTGCCGGCTCGAAACTGGTTCTACGACGGACACGCCTACCACCAGGGAGATTCCTACGGCCCGCATCGCTACAGTTGGGACACGTATCCGTTGTGGATTTTCGACCGGCTCGGCGCGGGCAACATGTATAACCCCGAGCAGCGCTTCGTGCCTTACTTGTGGATTTACACCACACGACCGGACGGCCAGCGGCTGCGGGCCGGAGACACCTTTGCCCACAGCACGCCGCGCGGACAGCCCTGGGGACAGTACATCGGAACGGTGCTGACCGCGAGCTACTATGGCGACGGCATCCTGCTCGACCAGTATGAGCGCCAGGGCGGCAGCGGCGGCAATGAGACAATCTTCGAGCTGCTTTGGCGGGACACGTCGCTTCAGCGCAAATCTATCGGTACACTGCCCTTTTCACGATACTTTGGTCCGCCCTTTGGCTGGATGGTGGCGCGCACCGGCTGGGGCCGGGACGCCGTGATTACCGAGATGAAAATCAACGAATACAACTTCGTGAACCATCAGCACCTCGACGCGGGCGCTTTCCAGATTTATTACAAGGGGGCTCTGGCCGTCGATTCCGGCCTTTACTCCGGCTTATCCGGCGCGTATGGCAGCCCACATTGCATGAACTACTATTGGCGCACCATCGCACACAACAGCCTGCTGGTGTACGACCCGAGCGAGGATTTTGGCAGACGCGGTTATGGCAACGACGGCGGCCAGCGCCTGCCCCACGGCCGGTCCGAGGCGCGTGACCTGGCCGTGCTGCTTGCACCCGAAAACGGCTATCGCACGGGGAAGGTCCTCGCATACGGCTTCGGTCCTGACCCCCAAACGCCCGACTACACGTTATTGCAGGGCGACATAACCGACGCCTATAGCAAGAAAGCCCGAGAGGTGAAGCGTTCCTTTGTATTCCTGAATTTGCGCAATCCTCACGTGCCGGCGGTTATGGTCATCTTTGACCGGGTGGTGAGCGCTGATGCCGGCTTGCGCAAATACTGGTTACTCCACACGCTCGAAGAGCCGCGCGTCGATGCCGCCTCGGCGGTGGTGGACTGTACCCAACACGGCAATAGCGGCCGGCTCACGCTGGACGTACTGTGGCCAACCGCCGCCGACGCGGAGCTGGTCAAGGTCGGCGGGCCGGGCAAGGAATTTTGGGTCTTCGGCCAAAACTACGCCAACGACGTCGATCCGCAGCGTCTCGAACGAAGCTCCATCGAGACCGGCGCGTGGCGCATCGAATTATCGCCAAGAAATGCTGCCGCTGAAAACTTGTTCCTCAACGTCATGCAAGTGACGGACAGTCAATCGCCGGGCCGTTGGCCCGTGCAGCGTCTGGACGCAGGCCAGTGGGTGGGCTGCGTCATCGAGGGACCCGAGTCGGCGTGGGTCGTCCTTATGCACAAGAATAACCAGCGCTCCGTCGAGCCGCTGAAGTTCACGGTGCCGGGGCAGAACCTGGCGCGTATGCTTGTGACCAACCTGTCGCCGGGCCGCTGGAATGCACGGCGCGAAGGCTCCGCAGAGACTCTCGAGCTGCTTGTTAACGAAGATTCAGGTGCGGCGTGGTTTGAAGGGCCCGCCGGCACATGGACGCTTTCTCGCTGAGCCGGCCATGAGGTGAACGATGAACCATCGAATATTTGCTGTTGTACTCCTGGGCTTCATCGGGCATGAAGCCTGCTTGTCCCAGATAGCGACGGACGTAAAAGCTCCTGGAAGGACAAGCATCCAGTACTTCCCGCCCCCGGAGGCGCAAGGCGGCTGGCGCTCGCTGGTCCCGGCCAACATGTCGGCGACGCCCGAACAGAAAGCTGCGATTCAAGAGCACACCGGACTTGATTGGGACAAACTCCTTGAGGCATGGACTTATTGCAGCAGCTTCAGTGGGTCTCACAGCCTGCTGGTAATTCGCCATGGGTGGATCGCTGCGGAATGGCACAACTTCACCCAGCCCCGCGGAATTGCGTCCTGTACGAAGTCTATCACGGGCCTCGCGGTAGCCAGGCTGCTCGACATGAGCGATCAAGGTTTGCTCAAGAAAAAAATTGGTCTTGACGATTTCGTGTATCAGTACCTGCCGGCCTCGTGGAGCCAGGACGAGCCCGCCAGGCAGAAGATTCAACTTCGCCATCTGCTGACCATGACGTCGGGCCTGATGCCTTACGACGGTCCTTACAAGGACGACTACGAGAGCCAGGTCTTCGCCCAACGTGTTGAAGCACCTCCCGGCACAGTCTGGGCATACGCCTCCGTGCCGGTGGACCTGCTGAGCTATGTTATTGAGGACGTGACGGGGCGCAGCCTCGGTGATTTTTTCAACGACGAGATCGGCTCGGCCATCGGCGCTTCGCCCGTGACCTTCCCGGCCTTCAGCGGTCACAGCGGCGGTTCAGGCGGCCCAGGCGGAGGAGCGAGATTCACGGCGCGCGAGCTGGCGCGGGTTGGGTATCTGCTGCTCCATCGCGGCATCTGGCAGCGGAACGGGCTCGCGCGACAGGTTATCAGCGCCGAGCGCGTCACACAATTTACGCAGTGGTCGCCGCTGCTCGAAAACACGACGTGGCGCCAGCCGAACTTTGCCTTCGAACCCCACGCCAATCGGTACTATGGCCAGCTCTTCTGGACCAATCGCACACAGGAGGGTCTCGGCCCCGCAGCGCCGCGCGATGCCTTTTACATGTCCGGCTGGGGAAAGCAGATCTGCGCCGTCATACCGAGCCTTGATATGGTGGTTGTCCGGCTGGGCAGCAATCGCACGCTGAACGACCACCCCGAGTTCTACCACGAATTGTTTTCGCGCATCATGGCCGCCAAAGCAGACCCGCCCGAGGCCGCGATCGACCTCAAGCACGACAAAGACGGGCCGACTTTAGTCCCATCGTGGATTGCGAAAGCCCCGCCGCTGCCGCCGCCTCAGGCAGAGGTGATTCGCGTCGCGACCGCGGACGAGCTGTTCGCCGCCGCCGAGCGCCTTGGCCCCGGCGGCACTATTCTTCTGGCCGACGGTCATTACAAGCTGCCGCGAGTCCTCGTTCTCCAGGGAAAGCAGGGTGTCACGATTCGCAGCGCCGGCGGCGACCCGGACAAGGTCTCGCTCAGCGGAAGGGGATGGGACAGCGACGCAAAAGGTGACGACATCCTTCATATCGGCCGCTGCGAAGGAGTCACTATCGCGGACCTGACCTTCACCGACTGCCGGTCCTACGGCATCAAGATCGAAGCCGAAAACGCGCCGAGGGACATCCACATTTATAACTGCCGATTCAGGGACATCGGCGTGCGCGCCATCAAAGGTTCGGCGGGACAGGATCCGAACGTCCACGCAGTGAAAGGTTCCGTTCGGTACTGCCGGTTCGAGAACACGAAGGTCCCGCCGGCCGAATGGCTGTTCGGGGGCGACTACATTGCCGCCATTGATATGATGGCATTGGAGGACTGGACCTTCAGTGACAATATCTTCCAGAACGTCAAGGGGCGCAACGGCGGCGGGCGCGCTGCGATCTTCATCTGGGTGCGATCCGAGCGGGTCGTCGTGGAACGGAATCTTATCGTCAACTGCGACCGAGGCATAGCTTTCGGCAATCCTGGCCAGTCCACGGCCAACCTCGCCGGAGAGCCGCTCGTTTACGTTCGCGATGGGATCATCCGCAACAATTTCATTGTGGGCGGGCCCGATTGTGGAATCGAGTTGTGGTACGCCCAGCGCGTCAAAGTCTGTAACAATTCCATCTGGCGGCCGCAGCGCAACTGGGCTCGCGGAATCCGTATCGGAACCGGGACCTCTGATACCGATATCGTGAACAACCTGGTACACGGGGACATTCGGCTCGATGGCGGGCAGGCGCAGCTTCGTCAAAACCTGGCTGGCAGACTCGATGGTTACTTCGTGGATGCGACATCGGGCAATCTGGCGCTTACCCCGGCGGCGACCGGGGCCATTGACCAGGGCGTATCTCTGCCGGAGGTAACTGACGACATTCGTCGGCGGCCACGCACTGGACGCCCTGACCTCGGCGCGTGGGAATTCGACAACGAATTGCCTTTGCGAGTCACGGCTGCCGTAGCCGACCCGCGTGCCACCGGCTCCAGGACCTCCGCTGCGCCCGATGCGCCGGACGCAATGGCTGCCGGGCCGATCCGGCTTCATCCGGATAATCCGCATTATTTTTGTTTTCGTGGTCGGCCGGCCATCCTCATCACCGCCGGCGAACATTATGGCGCTGTGATGAACCTCGACTTCGACTATGTGCGCTATCTCGACGAACTGCACACCAGCCAGTTCAATCTGACCCGCATTTTCTCGGGCATCTATCGGGAGGTGCCCGGTTCATTTGGGATCATCGGCAACACGCTCGCGCCGGCTGAAGGCCGCTTTGTGTGCCCATGGGCGAGGAGCCGGACGCCGGGCGCGTCCGACGGCGGCTGCAAGTTCGATCTGACCATGTGGGACGAGGCATACTTCGATCGGCTGAAGGATTTTGTTGCCCAGGCCGGCCGGCGCGGCATCGTGGTGGAGCTGGTTTTGTTCTGCACGATGTATGACGAGGATATTTGGAATGCCAGCCCCATAAACGCCCGCAATAATATCAACGGCACAGGCAACCTCGGGCGAAATGAGGTGTACAATGCCCAGGACAAGAACCTGCTGGCGACGCAGGAAGCTGTCGTGCGGAAACTTGTCATCGAATTGAACCAGTTCGACAATCTCTACTACGAGGTCTGTAACGAACCTTATGAGCGAGGGGGCCTCACCAAAGAGTGGAACGACCGAATTATCGCCGCCATCGTGGAGACAGAGGCATCGCTTCCCTGGAACCACCTGATTGCCCAAGGCTTTCCGCCCGGTTTCAGGGCAGTCTCAGACCTCAGCCCCCACGTTTCGATTCTCAACTTCCACGCCGCGAAACCGGAGGCTGTGCGGCTGAATTATCATTTGAACAGAGTTATTGCCTTCGATGAGACCGGTGGCGGCGACCGCAGTGACAGCAAGTATCGTACAGAGGGCTGGGAGTTCATCCTCGCCGGTGGAGGCGTCTATGACCATCTGGATTTCTCATTCACGCCCGAACATGAGGATGGCACGGCGGTGCCTTTGCCTTCGGGAACGCCGGGCGGAGGTGGTTCGGAACTGCGCCGGCAGCTTCGGATTCTCAAGGAATTTGTTGAGGGATTCGCCTTGGCCCGAATGGCACCCGACAACACAATAATCAAGGAAAGCCGGATCACGGGTCCGGCGGCCGGCGGCTCAGCGGCGGTGCCCAAAGGTACCGTGCGGGCGCTCGTGGCACCGGGCGAGGCTTATGCGGTTTATGTCCATGGCGGGACACGGGCGGAACTGGTGTTGGAATTCCCTGCAGGCGACTACAAGGCCGAATGGGTCAACACGAAAACCGGCAGGATCGACAAGACAGAAACGTCCGTCCACGCTGGCGGACAGAGGACGCTCGTATCGCCGACATATTCCGAGGACATCGCACTGCGTGTAACGCGGCAAGAGAGCGCCAGATAAGCTTCGTGTACCTGTTATCATCTTCGTTTACCCGGAGTCCGGCAATCCTGCCGGAACGCTCGATGAGGAGAATATTGGTACCAATGAGAAGGAGCAACGCATGAAAAGGTTGATGATCGCAACAGTGACCGCGTTCGCAGCGATAATCACGGCTGCTGCGAATCTCCGAGCCGAAGACATGGTTCAGGCGGTGTGGCAGTTTTCCGCGCCGGCTGTCTCGCCAGTCGGCACGGCTATGAACCCAGGAGTCGGTGAGGAGCAGTCCGCCGCGTCCTTGCCGCCGGGTGTAAAGGCAGTCTGGGAGCTGAGCAAAGCGTATCGCCAGACAACGCCTACCCGCGAGCAGATCTGCATCAATGGGCTTTGGCGATGGCAGCCGGCCGAGGCCAAATCGGACCAGGTGCCCGCAGGGAACTGGGGTTATTTTAAAGTCCCCGGGTGCTGGCCCGGCATCACCGACTATATGCAGAAAGACAGCCAGATGGTCCACGCTCATCCGAGCTGGGGGACCCGGAGGCTCGGCGAGGTCACGGCGGCCTGGTACGAGCGCCAGATTGCGATTCCTGCCAACTGGGCCGGCCGGCGCATCGCTCTGCGCATTGAGTATCTGAATTCATACGCGGTTGCGTATGTGGATGGCAAAAAGGCCGGCGAAACGCAGTTTCCGGGAGGCGAGGTTGACTTGACCTCCGTGTGTCGTCCCGGCGGCGCCCACAAGCTCAGTTTACTCGTGGCAGCCATGCCGCTGAAAGGCGTCATGCTCTCCTACACGGACAGTGCCTCGGCCCGGGAGGTCAAGGGTACGGTGGCTCGGCGAGGTTTGTGTGGCGATGTTTACCTGGTAAGCACGCCGCCCGGGCCGCGCATCGCCGATGTGAAGGTGGACACGTCAGTACGCCGACAGCAACTCACGGTCGAGGTGGCGTTGGAGGGATTATCGACAGACGCGCGGTACGCCGTTTATGCAAGGATCGGGAAGGACGGCCAAAACATCAGGGAATTTACCAGCCGGGCGTTCCAGCAGAGCGACCTCAAGGAGGGTCGTATCGCGTTCACGCAAGAATGGATGCCCGAGAAGCTCTGGGACATCCATACACCCGGAAACACATACGACCTTGAGGTTTCGCTTCTGGACGCTGGGGACGCGGTGCTCGACACAAGCTGGCCGGTGCGCTTCGGGTTCCGCGAGTTCTGGATTGAAGGGCGGGACTTCTTCCTCAACGGCACCCGCATCTTTCTATCCGCGGTACCGCTCGACAATGCCGGGGTCGGCGCCGCACTGGCCAGCTACGAGGCCGCTCGCGAGAGCATGGAGCGTCTCAAGAGCTTTGGCATCAACTTCGTCTACACTCACAACTACGGCTGTGAGCCGGGCTCGCATCTGAGCTTTGAGGAGGTTTTGAGGGCGGCCGATGACGTGGGGATGCTCGTATCCTTTTCCCAGCCACACTTTAGTCACTACGATTGGCAGGCACCCGATGCCGATATTAACAACGGCTATGCTCGCCACGCGGAGTTCTACGTCCGCGCTGCACAGAACCACCCGTGCGTCGTGGCGTATTCCATGAGCCACAACGCCACGGGCTACAGCGACGACATGAGCCCGGACATGATCGACGGGATCCAGGACGGGCGCGATACATGGGCCTTGAGAAATGCCAAGCTGGCGCTGCGGGCCGAGGCCATCGTCAAGCACCTGGACCCGGGCCGCATCGTCTATCACCACGCTTCGGGCAACCTCGGCTCGATGCACGCGATTAATTTCTACCCGAACTTCGTCCCGATTCAGGAACTGTCCGACTGGTTCGAGCACTGGGCGACGCAGGGTGTCAAGCCGGCATTTATGTGCGAATACGGCGCGCCGTTCACGTGGGATTGGACGATGTACCGCGGGTGGTACAAGGGGCAGCGCGAATTCGGCAGCGCCAGGGTGCCCTGGGAGTTTTGCCTGGCCGAATGGAATGCCCAGTTCTTCGGGGATCAGGCGTTCCAAATCAGCGAGCCCGAAAAGGCGAATCTGCGCTGGGAGGCCAGGCAGTTCAGCGCCGGCAATTTGTGGCACCGTTGGGATTATCCTTACGAGGTAGGCTCGGCCCGCTTCGACGAACGATACCCCGTGTTTGCCATGTACCTCACGGATAACTGGCGGGCCTTTCGCACCTGGGGAGTGTCTGCGATCTCCCCGTGGGAGCACGGGCACTTCTGGAAGCTGCGTGAGGGCGTGGACAAGAGCCGCAAGCAATTCAAGGTGGATTGGGAGGGCTTGCAGCGGCCGGGCTTCAGTCCCGACTACATCGAGCAGCGGTACGAGCGGATGGACATAGCCTTCGAGCGCTCCGACTGGATCGCCACGGCTGCCGCCCAGGCTCTGATTCGTAATAACCTTCCGCTGCTGGCCTACTTAGGCGGCAAGCCCGCTCGATTCACCAGCAAAGACCACAATTTCCGCCCCGGCGAAGCGGTCGAGAAACAGATCATCGTCATCAATAACTCCCGCGAAACCGTGACGTGCGATTGCCAGTGGTCCTTCGGCCTGCCGCAAGCCGTGGCCGGAAGTAAAACAGCCACCGTGGCGACGGGCGGCATCGAGCGCATTCCCCTGCGCTTCGATTTACCGGCGACGCTCGCACCGGGCCGGTATGAACTCAGCGCGAGTTTCAGGTTCAGCAGCGGCGACACCCAGCAAGACAGTTTCTCCATTGATATTCTGCCGCTCCCAACGGCTGTGAAAGTGGGCCCGAAGATCGCCTCATTCGACCCCAAGGGTGAGACAGGTGCCTTGCTGGAAAGGTTGGGGATTCGAAGCCAACCTGTGGAGGCTGGGGCCGATTTGTCTGCGTATGACATCTTCATCGTGGGCAAGTCCGCGCTTACGGTCGAAGGGCCGGCGCCGGATATCAGGCGGGTACGCGACGGCCTGAAGGTGATCGTGTTCGAGCAGTCCGCGGACGTCTTGGAGAAGCGATTCGGGTTCCGCGTGGCCGAGTATGGCTTGAGACAAGTCTTCGTGCGGGTGCCTGATCATCCCCTTCTATCGGGAATCGCTGCCGGACACTTGCGCGACTGGCGTGGCGAGGCGACGATCCTGCCGCCGCGGCTGAAGCATGAAATGCGGCCCCGTTATGGTCCGACCGTTCAGTGGTGCGACATCCCGGTCACACGGCTCTGGCGCTGCGGCAATCGCGGGAACGTGGCCTCCGTGCTGATCGAGAAGCCCACGCGGGGCGATTTCCTGCCGATCCTCGACGGCGGTTTCAGCCTCCAGTACAGCCCGCTCATGGAATACCGCGAAGGCAAGGGCATGGTCATCTTTTGCCAGATGGACGTGACGGGGCGCACGGAAAGCGAGCCGGCGGCCGAGGCGCTGGTCCGCAATCTCGCCCGGTACGTGTCGGCCTGGAAGCCGGCCCCGCGACGGGAGGCCGTCTATGTCGGTGATCCCGCCGGAAAGAACCATCTCGAATCCGCAGGCGTGTCACTTGGCTCGTACGAGAGCGGGAACCTGCCGCTCGACTGTGTCCTCATTGCAGGTCCCGGCTGCTCGGAGAAGCTGGCGGGCCGCGCAATAGAAATCGCCAACTGGCTCAAGGCCGGCGGAAACGTCCTGGCGATCGGTCTTGATCAATCGGATGCCGATGCGCTGCTGCCCTTCAAGGTTGTCATCAAGAAGGTGGAACACATCTCGGCCTGCTTTGAGCCGTCTGGAATCGATTCGCTGCTGGAGGGAGTCGGGCCTGCGGATGTCCACAACCGTGACCCGCGAGAGATGCCTCTCGTGTCGCGGGCTTCCAGCCCGCGATCCGAAGGCGGGCCGCCTTCGGCACTACGCGGCCAGGCCCGCCCTGAGCTTGCCGAACGGGATGGCCGCGACACAGCCCGGGTCATCGGCGATGGCGTCCTGGCCAGGGCCGAACACGCGAATGTTGTGTTCTGCCAGCTTGCGCCATGGCAATTCACCGGCACGCAGTCCAACATCAGGCGGACCCACCGGCGCATATCCTTCCTCGTTTCTCGCCTGCTGGCAAACATGGGAGTCGCCGGTTCGACGCCGCTCCTGGACCGCTTTACGCAGCCAGTGGATGCCGCAAAACCGGAAAAACGCTGGCTGGACGGCCTCTATCTCGACCAGCCGGAGGAATGGGATGACCCATACCGATTCTTCCGATGGTGAGCCGCCGAGGCTCCAGAGCCTACCGTAGTCACAGTAGCAACAGCTACGAAGACGGGAGCTATGGCGGCACGACAGGCCCCCGCCAAACGCTGCCCCCAAATGTAGTGACATGCATCACGGTGTCATCCGATGGGTCGAACATAACTCGCTGGACATTCGAGAACGGCATATCCCTGAATGCCTCCCAGGTCCGGCCATTGTCATGTGTGAGCCACAGACCAGGACCCGGTGCCCCTTCGGTGAGCGTCATGTAGATCCATCCGACGTGTTTCGGGTGAAAGTACCCGCCGAAGGTTTGTGGACCTTCACGGCCGATGCACTGCCACGTCTTGCCGCCGTCTTCGGAGCGATACAGGCCGCCGGACTTGTCGTCCCAACTCGCATCGCAGGTACCCACCAGGATGATATTGCTGTCCTCGGGATGGACCGCAAAGTCCTTGGGGTAGAGAAACAGTTGTGACGCATTGACCTTTTCCCAGGTCTCCGCGCCATTCTTGGACCGGTACAACCCGACTCCTTCGCTCATGAGCGGCTTTCCGCGCGCCGAACGCATAGCGCACACCATCGCGAAGAGCGTTCCATTCTTGTGCAGAATCACACGATGGACTCGCATGTTCTGCGGATGGCCCAGGCCGTTTTTCTTCAGCGTCCAGGTCTTGCCGTCATCGGTTGATTTGTACACGCCTTCCATGAAAACCCCCGCATACAACGTACGTGCACTCGCGGGGCTTCTCCGGTCGAGCACGACGGATGTCACCGGTCTGGGCGGGATGCCCTGAGCCTCGTGCCTCCACGAGACACCGAAGTCGCGTGAGATGCAGACCCCGCCGGGACTGTTGTGGCCGTGACGCTCGGAGATAATGTTGTCGTTGGGTATATCGTGGACATCGGAGAACGCGCCCCACATCTTTCCGGGTATGTCAGGGTCGAACGCGATCTCATAGCAGGTGTTCCGCCATGGGGCCCAGGAGGCCCTGTCCCACCATATCCATGTCTTGCCGCTGTCGATGGACCTGGCGAAGCCGATATCTGTGTACGCGATGTAATGACGGTTTGCCTCGAAAGGGTCAACATAGTAGTTCCACGTGGTGGTTACGACGAGGCCGTTGCATGCCCAGGCGCAGCCGGCTTTGGGCTCTTGGCCGGGAGCCGGATACGTATCGCCGTTGAACCACGTCCGGCCGCCGTCGTGAGTAACATAGGACTGGCTCCACACCAGGATCAGCCGGTTGGGGTCGCTATTGCATATCGCGGCCCCGAAAGGCGTATCGCCTCCCTTAAATGATTGTCCAGCGGATGCGGTGACGTAGTTGGGAGCCACGTTGTAACGCTCGAAACGCGGGTCCTGGAAGTAGGTAGCGCGCCAGCTTTTGCCGCCATCGTCGCTGCGATACACGGTCTCATGATGGGGCGGATGGAATCCGGTGCTTGTGTTCATGGCGTACACGGTGAGTGGTTTTGCATCCGTGGTGAGAAGCTGTTTGTACTGAGCGATGGAATCGTAGGCCCATTGATCGGCCTTTTTCGTTTCGACGTTAATGCCTTGACCCATTGCCTGTTGCCAGCTCTGCCCGCGATCACGGGAACGGTAAACTCCCCCTCGCAAGGTGCCGTTCTCCTCTCTACTGGTCAGGGTGCAATAGAGCACGACGATGTTGTTCCTCGAATCAGAACCACCGGCGAACCCCTGTATCTCCTTCCAGGGCAGGCCGTCGGTCTTCTCGGCCCAGGTCTGCCCGCCGTCATCAGACCACCAAACGCCCTTGTCCGTGGCGGCGAACATGACCCGGCGGTTGCCTGTCGAGTCGAAATGAAACCCTATCACCATGCCCTCGGGGCCCTTACAGGTTGTCCACGTGGCGCCCGCGTCACGAGACAAGCAGGTCCGGCCGTTGCGTGTGCCCACGAGCATGATGTTTGAGTCGGACGAATCGATCGCGATTTCACCATAGAGCGGCTCTTTGAGATCACCGAGGGGCGCAAAGGCCCTGCCGCGGTCGCGACTGATACGGAGCCGGCCGCCTGATGAAGCGTAAATCACGTTAGGATCGGATGGATGGAAACCCGGCCGGCATCGTGTGTCACTTCGCAATTGCGCGTGGTGGATCATACGCCAGTTGCGGCCGCCGTCCTGCGAAATGTAGGCCGCGCTCATGTCGCAGTTTAGCATCATCAGGTTCGGGTCCGCCTGCGAGATCGCCGGGCTGAACATTCCGCCCCCTCCGGACAAACCCGCCGGCTCCCAGAGAATCGGATCGGTTGTCGCTGCTACTCGGGTTGGCGACAGCCCGTTTATGACAGACAAGAGCAACGCCAGCAAGCCGCACTTGGCTAACGAGGAGATCGCCCTGAGGGCCGAATTGAGCCGGGCCATTGGCGAAAAAGCCGGAACCGGACTCATCGAGAAACTTAAGGTGTGAACTCGTATTGGTTTCATCGCGGTGTGAGACATTGTGACACGTCTAATTCCATCCGAATTCCTTGCTGATTGCCTTCTGAATAGGACCGAAGCGATCCTTTTGAGCATTACTCATAATGATCCATCCGCGCCCATTTGAGACGCCAGCGCCAAAACTCGCGAAATATCCCAAGTTCTCTCCACTGTGAAAAAACCCGCGGCTTTCGCCCTGGCTATCCAGGAATACTCCCATTCCCGCCCAACTGTCGAATTGCGGCGTCAAGAACTCCTGCGCCACGGCCGGTGAAATGGGCCCCACCTGTTCGCCAGAATAGGCTTTCTGTACCGCCACAATCACTCGCGCCAGATCTTGCGGCGTGGTCCACAATCCAGCAGCGGCCTTTTCGGGAAAGACACCCCACCGGCCGCCGTACACCAGAGTCTTCATCCAGCCATATCCGTGTGCCGCGTTCCCAGCCTCCGGTTCGGGTGGGGGTTGTTGGAAGTGAGACCGAACCATCCCAAGCGGCTCCAGAAATGTCTGGCTCATGACTACCTCAAATGAGTGACCGGTGACATCCTCTATCGCCTTCTGGACGACACAGTAGCCGGCACCAGAATAGCGAAAGCTGGAACCGGGAGGGTAGGCGACTTTTGCCGGCCCATTCATGAAGTGGCGTTTGGTCAAGATATCAATCAAAGAAGGCGGCTCTTTGGATTCGCCAAACCCGATGAACCCGTGTGGAACGGTCCCGGCGCGATGGCAGAGCAATTGCCGGAGCGTCACCGGGCCGTTTGTGTACTTGGATTCCAGACGCCACCCTTTCAAATAGCCGTTCACGTCCGCATTCAGGTCGAGCTTTCCAGCGGCACTCAGCAGAAGAACCGCCAAGGCACAGGTTGGCTTGCTGATTGAACCGGCCTGAAACTGTGTGTCCGTGTCCACAGGAAGCCGATCGCGCACGTTCCTCCACCCGAATCCTCGTGCCCAAGCAAGTTCGCCATGATCGATCACTGCGATCGAGAGGCCCGGGATGCCCTCAATGCGCATCGTGTCGCGAACGACCCTCTCGATCCGCTCGTCGCAGGTTCCTACGGGTGACGAAGCGGGAATCGGTCGCCGTAGCGCACAGCCGACCTGGCAACCGGAACCAAACAGAAGCGCGACGCCGATAGCAACCGCGGCGCAGCTTTCTATGAGGATGTGAAGTATTCTACCCATTGATTACCCGATATACTCCCGCATGATCCGCAGGTACTGCCGACAGGTTTCTCGCATGTCGGGATCGCCGGCATTCTTGTCCTGCTCGATCGAGGCGAAGCCGTTGAAGCCGACCTGCTTGAGGGCCGTGATGATCGCCTGGATGTCCATCACGCCCCGGCCGAATGCCGGAAACCGCCGCATCATGCCGTCGATGTCGCGCATGTGCACGTTCATCAATCGCCTGCCGACTTTATGGATCGCCACCGGCGGGTATTCGCGCTGGAGCAGCGTCCAGCCTGCGTCGATGTTGTAGCCCAGATCATCGTCGCGAATCTGGTCCCACAGCCTCAGAAACGACGCGGCATCCGGCACCAGGCAGTGCGTGTGCTGCTCGATGGAAAACTTCAGGCCGTGCGCCTTCGCTCGCGACAGGCAGGCTTTGGTGGTCTGGACGTATGCGTCCCACACGCGGTCCCAATCGAATCCTTCTGCGATGTCGATGTGATATTTCTGGCCCGGCTTGGGATTGGCGATCTCGTAGTAGCGGGGCAGATACTCCGTCGGCCCTTTTAACTCGCGCGCCCAGGGCGCCACAATATTGATCATAGGCGCGCCCAGCTTCTTCCCAATCCGGCAGCCCGCCTCAAAATAGTTCAAAGCCTGCTCGCGGGCCGCCGGGTTCGTGCTCGACAGGTCCTCGACCACCGGCTGGAACAGGACGAATTGCGACACGCGCAACTTATTGCGCTGGAGCTTCTGGTTGAGCCGCTCGATCCGCTCATCGGTCCAGAAGTCCTTGATATCTCTGCTGGCCGTCACGATCAGCTCGACGCCGTCAAAGCCCATCTCCCCGATGATGTCGAGGGCCGGCTC
>CAYWZW010000038.1:0-49821 GCA_964462945.1 uncultured Pirellulales bacterium | reverse complement strand
GGAGCCGAAGGATTAACGCCGATGAACGCGGTTTTAGATTCATCACGAAGGCGCTGAGGCACGAAGAAATAGTCAATAACAAGGGCCACGGATTTCACGGTTCAACACAGCTTTTCGTTCACTATTCGATATTCTTATCTTCTGATTCTCCTCTCAGTTATGGCTTATGAATCAATCCCTTATCCTGTAATCCCGTCAAAGAATCTTAGACACAGATTTCACAGATTAACACGGTTTTTTTACTTCATTATTCGATATTCCTTATTCGATATTCGATATTTAAATATTGTCTCTACAATCTTGGCGGTCCCCGCGGTGAGATTCTTTTACCAGTTCTTGGCTGCTTCCTGGGCGTCGGCCAATTCGCCGTCCCGGCGGTGGTAGCCGCACTCGTTGATGAGCTTGGCCGCCTCGGCCAGCTCCGCCTTGTCGCGAAAGAGGCGCGCCCGGTGCAGATGGATATCCGCCATGTACAGACGCATCGGCCCTCGCTCGGCAATCTGCCACGCCTCATCCAAATCCGCCCGACAACCATCAATGTCACCCTCCACGTTGCGGAGCAAGGCACGCGAGAGCAGGCCGCGCGGGATGTGGTGCGTCCTTCCAGCGCTGCGGAGTCCGTCCACGGCCTTTTCTATCTCAGATTTCGCATTTCGTATTTTGGATTTAGACAGGATAGCTTCGTACAGTGCCGCCCGCCCCAGAATTAGGTGGTTGTGAGCATTAGCGAGTAGGTTTCGGGATCCATGTAGCACGATTTGCGGAGCCTTTTCCACCGGCTGCTTGACGGCGCGGCAGGCGGCGGTTGCCGTTTTGAGTTCTGAGCCTTGAATTCTGAGTTTGAGCAAGCTTTTCCAGGCCGCACGCTCGGCCGGGGCTAAGAGCAGATCGCGGTACAGAGAGTGAAGCAAAGGGTATTCGGGCCGATCCGGGTATTTGGGCCAATCCTCGGCCTGCATGGCCTCGGCCTCACGAAATAGCTCGCCGGCCTTGTCTTTCTGACCTGCCTGGAACAGGGCGTGGGCCAGCCTCTCTCTCGCGCACATGCGGCGGAATGCATCGCCGCTGCGGTCGGCGTAGTCCACGCTCCGCTCAGCTTGCCGTACGCCCTCGGCTGCTTGGCCTAGGGTCAGCGCCAGCTCGCTGAGGTTGATAGCGACTCGAGAGGCGAACTCCCAGCGGCCGAGCCTAACATATTTCTCCAGGGAGGCCCGCATGGGCTCTACGCCCTCGGTTGGCCGGCTCAGGGCACCCAGGCAGAAGGCTGCCTGGTTCAGCAACAACGCCTGGTCTTCCTCGGACAATTGATCCGAGACCATTGTCCAAGGCCTCTCGAAGAAGCAGGCGACGGCCGCAAGCTCCGCTCCGAAGGCCCCAAGTCTGTGCCATGCGTAGGCCTCTTCGCCGCGCAGGATGCGGTCGATATAGACTCTGTCGCAGGCATCCTGGGACATCCCGGCCAGACAGCCGTGCGCCACGGCCTGGTATAGGGGCGTAAGACCTGCGAGTGTGTCGGGTCGGTACTCGGTGCTCTTGGTCAGATGCTCGTACAGCCGCCGGTGCGCCTCGCGCCACGCATCAGGACTCTCACCCTGCAACTTCTCCCCAAAATGCTCGCGCACCAGCGGGTGGCAGTCGAGAACGGTTGGGTTGTGCTTGCTCTTTGGTGCGAGCAGCCCACAACCGCGCAATTCGTCCAACAAGTCGTGCCACTCGCCCTCGCATAGACTCAACAGCTTGTCCGTTAATCCTTCTATTAGGGGAGGTGATTTAACGGCTTCTATGGCAGCGAGATCGGGGGGGCGGTCAAAAAGACCCATAATGTACAGGATTTGTCTCTGCGGGCTTTCGCCGAATCTTCTATCGAATGCCTCCATGACCCGGCGGGGTTGTCTTCCCTTGGCGTCCGGGATGTCAAGATCAGGGATGGATGCGGCGTTTGAGATGTGGTGGCCTTCGATTTCGTGCAAGTACGCCGCCAGCAGCCTGACGGCCAGGGCGTGATTGCCGAACGCCTCGCTGGCGGCCTCCAGTTCTTGATCAGTTCCATGCACACCACCGACACGAAGCAACGCACGTCCGGCCTCTCTTGATATCTGTTCGAGGTCCACCTGGAGGGCCGTTTTTGAATGGAGCTTCAGTTCGGCGACTTTCTCTCGGGTTGTGACTACACACAGCCCGTTGTTCCGGCGCGCTAATTGCGTGACAAGAACGGATAGCGCCGGGTCGTTGATTCTGCCTTTCTCGAAGTCCAGCCCCGACTGCAGGGGCTCAAGACCATCGAGGATCAGCAGTGTTTTCTCCCGGCGGATCAGTTGAGCGAGACGTTCGCCCTTATCCCAGGGTGAGCCTCGCTTCGGATCGGGATCACCGAACCACGTCAGGGCCTCTGATATGAATTGGTCCGCCGAGGTAACGCGCTGCCCTGTGCCCTGGCTATAAAAGGACCAGCCATAGACCCGCTTTGCACCACGGTAGTTGTCGCTCTTGAGATAGTGAAGCCATTGGTTGACCAGCGTGGATTTTCCAACGCCACCCCATGCGACCAGGCTGACGATGTTTGCTGAGCCGGAGTCCCACACCTCATCCAGTAGTTGCAGTTCCTTCTCGCGCCCGAAGAGCTGCACGCCGGTTTCAGGCAGCCGCGAAATATCTACTTTCTCCGGAGGAGCGAACATCGGAACCGGTACAGGCGTCGCGAAATCCTCGGCTGTGATTCGCTCATGAATCTCTTCGACAAATTTCGCCATTGCCTTTTTCCGTTGCACCTTGGACCTGATCTCTTCGAGAGAGACGCCGTCACGTGGGAACATCTGGATGTCTTTGAGCCACTTCACGCGCTTCCAGGGACAAGGGCTTAGCAAGAGAGGTAGCAGGAGCATGCCCTCGTCCTTCCGGCGTCTCTTCATGTCCGGGATTTCTTCCTTATTGATGAAATCCGACGCCAGAAAATCCGCCGAGACCAGACAGATGGAAATGTCAGCCTCGTCGATTTCTTCCTTGATTGCCGGGTACCAGTCGGTCCCGGTACCGATCTTCGTGTCATCCCAAAGAACAATATCATCCTGATAGACAAAAGGCTTCAAATAGGTCACGAGCATATTTTTCCACGCCCCGTCCTTGTGGCTATAGCTGACAAAGATGCGAATGTGCTTTTTGGTGGGATTATCCTCTGGTATGGGCATTCTCAAATTCTCCCTCTCTTTGCCGCCGTGCACGCGCAAACGGCGGAGATATCCTCGCTCTGGCGAGAAACAAATACGACGAAAACCGGTCTCTCCCGGGCCTCATTCCTCATGGAGAACAATTATACCCCAATTGTGCCACGGCCGCCAGGTTTTTCTGCTGTCATTTTTGCGGAATGTAGGCTCAAAAAAGGCAGCTTATGGGGGTTCTGGCCGAGCGAACAAAAAAATCGGGGCAGGGGTATTGACTGGGAAGAATTTTCGGGTAGATTTACCTGTTTCTGAATTGAGGAAGGGGAGAGTTGGGGGCAAAAACGGATCTACGTTTTGTGGAGACAGATATGATAGAAGTCAAAGAGCTTCGGCGCAGTTTCGGGCCGGTCGTTGCTGTTGACGGCATATCGTTCAGCGCCGAAAAAGGCGAAGTCCTGGGCCTTCTGGGTCCCAACGGGGCCGGCAAGACGACCGCGATGCGAATCATAGCGTGTTTTCTGCGGCCGGACAGCGGCACGGCGAGCGTATGCGGGTACGATATTCTTCGCAACCCCGTCGAGGTCCGCATGTCGCTGGGCTATTTGGCGGAAAACGTGCCGGCCTATAATGAGATGACGGTCGGAGGCTTCCTGAACTTCATTTGCGACGTGCGGGAAATCAGGGGCAAGGACCGCAAGGCCGCGCTGGACCGCGTCGTTCCGATGTGCTCGATAGAATCCGTTTACCATCAGTCCATCGAGACCCTATCAAAGGGTTACAAGCGCCGCGTCGGCCTGGCCCAGACGCTCATTCACGACCCGGACGTGCTCATTCTCGATGAGCCGACCGACGGCCTGGACCCAAACCAGAAATACGAGGTTCGCAAGCTCATCGGTAAAATGGCGAAGGACAAGTGCATCATCGTCTCGACCCACATTCTCGAAGAGGTGGAGGCCGTCTGCTCGCGGACGATCATTATTGCCAAGGGCCGAATCTTGGTCGATTCGACGCCGGACAAGCTCAAAGAGGAGCACCAGTGCGGTCTCGACGCCGTTTTCCGCAGGATTACCAGGTCGAAAAGTGCGTAGTGAATCGAGCGATGTTTGCCCCCATGTACCGTTGTACAGGAGAAAAGAATGAATAGTTTTCGGGCCGTGTTCAAAAGGGAGCTGAAGAGCTACTTCACGACTCCTCTTGCGTATGTGTTCCTTGTGATTTTCCTGTTTTTCTCGGGGTACCTGACGTTCAAGCAGGGCTTCTATGAGATGCGACAGGCGGATATGAGCGCCTTTTTCACGAATCTGCCGCTGCTGTTCGTTTTCATGGTGCCCTCGACGGCGATGCGTCTGTGGGCCGAAGAGCGCAAGGTCGGCTCGATCGAGCTGCTGTTCACGCTGCCGATCACGATCACGCAGGCGGTCCTGGGCAAGTTTTTCGCGGCGTGGCTGTTTCTGGCCATTGCCCTGGCGCTGACGTTCCCGATGGTGATTACCATTTGCTACCTCGGCGATCCGGACGTGGGCCTGATTATCACCGGCTACATCGGCAGCCTGCTCATGGCGGGCGGGTTCCTGGCCATCGGCTGCTTCTTTTCGGCGGCAAGCAAGAATCAGGTCATCAGCTTCGTGCTGTCCGTGGTGGCCTGTGCGGTGCTGGTTTTCGCGGGGATGCCGACCACGCTCAGCTACGCCTCGACGTTCCTGCCCGCGGGCCTGGTCTCGGCCATAGAGGGCATGAGTTTTCAGGTGCATTTCGAGTCGATCCAGCGGGGCGTGATGAAGTTCGCAGACCTTTGCTATTTCGTATTGTTGATCGTCGGGTGGATTGCCGCCTGCACTATTGTTTTGGATGAAAGGAAGGCCAAGTAATGAACACAACGATACGAGCCATTCTTGGGGCGGTCCTTGTCCTGGTGATTGTTTTTGCGGCGATAAGTATATGCCAGAACATCGGCAAGCCGTTGAAGGCCGATATTACCGACCAGAAGCTTTATTCGCTCTCGGACGGCACCAAGTCGATTCTGGCCAAGCTCAATCAGCCGGTCAAAGCCAAGCTGTACTACGCCAAGGCAGCCTCGCTCAAAGGGCCGGACCAGATTCGATTCTTCAGCAATTATTACGAGTTCGTCAGGGCACTGCTGGAGGAGTATGTCGCGGCCTCGAAGGGCATGGTGGAGCTGGAAATCATCGACCCGCGTCCATTCACCGACGACGAAGAGCAGGCCCTGAAGTACGGCCTGCGCCGCTTCCCCATCACGGAGGAAGAGAGCTTCTTCTTCGGCCTGGTGGTGCAGACGCCGTTCGGTGTGGAAAAAGCGATTCCGTTCTTTTCGCCGGACCGGCAGAATTTCGTCGAATATGACATAAGCTACCTGATAGACACGGCGGTGACCCGGCAGAAAAAGACGGTGGGCGTTCTGAGCTCGCTGCCGGTCATGGGCGACGACGTCAGCGGGTATATGGCCGAGATGATGATGCGTCAGGGCCAGCAGCCGGAGCCGCCGTGGACGTTTATTGAACAGTTGCGCAAGCAGTACGAGGTCAAGACGGTCTCTACGGATGTCAACGACGTGAACGACATGAACGACGTGGACATCCTGCTGGTGGTTCACCCGAAAGAGCTGCCGGAAAAGACGCAGTTCGCGATCGACCAGTTTGTGCTCAAGGGCGGCCGGACGATTGTGTGCGTCGATCCTTACTGTTTCTCCGATAAACCCCCCGGGGCGTCCATGCAGATGGCGATGCAGCAGTCGCACAGCTCGGATCTGAATAAGCTGCTGCGAACCTGGGGTCTTGAGATGCCGGCGGACACGTTTGCGGGGGACAGGACCCTCGCGTCGCTGGCGTCGATCCGCGCCAACCAGAGGCCGGAGCGCATCATCGGCTATCTCGGCCTGACGCCGGAAGCAAAGTGTTTCGCCGCGGACAACGTCATTACGGCCGAGCTTAACCAGGTCCGATTCCTGTTCTCCGGCGTGCTCAAAGAGGTGGCCGACCCGAACCAGGCAAAAGAAGGTGAGCCGAAGATTCAGCGAACGCCGCTGGTAATGACGGGCAACAAGGGCAACACCTTCTCGATCAGCAGCCCGTACGAATTGATGATCCTGGATGCCACCAGTCTCATGCGTAAATTCACGGATGGGACCAAGCCCGTGGCGATGGCGTATTTGGTTACGGGCCGCCTGAAGAGCAGCTTCCCGGACGGCATTGAAGTGGAGGTTCCGGCGAGTGAAGATGATTCTTCGCAAAAGCCGGAAGATCCGAATAAACCTAAGACAATCAAAAAGCGGCTCACCGGCTTGAAAGAGGCCCAGGAGGATTGTGCCGTGGTCGTTTTCGCCGACGTCGATTTCATCAGCGACAACATGGCCTATCAAAGTTCTTTCTTCGGCAAGATGATTGTCGGCGACAACAGCACGCTGATGCAGAACGCCGTCGATGACCTGAGCGGCTCGAGCGATCTGGTTTCAATCCGCTCGAGGGGAAACTTCAAGAGGCCGTTCGTGGTGGTTGATGAGATCGAAAGGCAGGCGGAGGCTGAAACCGCCGAGGAGGTCGAGAAGATCAACATGCAAATCGCCGGCTTCCAGGGCGAGCTGCAATCTATCGTCGCCACGGCCAAAGAAGGCCAGGAAGAGGTCATCGGCAGCTCGATCGTCAAGAAGAAGCAGGAGCTTGAATTGAAGATTCTTCAGGCCCAGCGCCAATTGCGCCAGGTGAAAATGACCCGGCGCGAGCGGATCGAGCGGCTGGGCAATGAGCTGCGCCAGGCCAATATGTTAGGCGCGCCGGTGGTGATCCTGATTATTGCCATCGTGTTAGGGGTGCGCCGCAGCGTCAGAAAAAGACATTATATCAGCCATGCAAGTGACGCCTGAACAATTACCATTTACTATTTGTTATTTACGATTGAAGGAAGGCGAAACTGGCGATGCCGCACGTGGCGGCGGCGCCAAATCGGAAACCGCAAATCGTAAATCGCCAATACATTAGGAGTCCGATTCGATGAGTGACAGGAAACTTGCGATATTGGGTGCGGCGGCTGCCGTGTTAGTATTATGGGCTGTGGTTCAATCCCGCGTCTCGAATAGGCCCAAGGCCGAGCCGGACAGGCCGGTCTATCTCATCCAGGGGCTTGACCCGGCCGACATCGGCGGCATCGCTGTGGGCACGGGCGAAAACGCCGTCACTCTCAAGCGCGACAAAGGCGGCTTCGTCATTGCCAGTAAAGACAATTATCCCGCCAAGACCAGCGAGATAAATAGTCTGATCTCGAAATGCCTGGAGATCAAGACATCGGAATTCATCACGGACAATCCGGCCAATCATGAGGACCTGGAGGCCACCGAGGCGAAGGCGCGCAGCCTCGTCAAGTTCATGACGCCGGAGCCTAATTCGGTGGTGCTTGCCGGCGTGGTCGTCGGCAAGAGCGAAGAGCTTGGACAGGGCACGTATGTGCGATTGCTATCGAGAGATCCCGCCTTGAGCAATAGGGTTTATGTCACGCCCAGCGCCCCCTGGTTCGCAAGCGGGGCGACCAGTTTCATGGAGCAGGAGCTTGTCGCCGCAAAGCGCGAGGACATCGAGTCGGTGACGGTCAATTCCCCGAACGGCTCCTACGTGCTCAAAACGAAGGAGGGCAGCCAGGACGTCGTCTTGGAAAATATCCCGCCGGGCAAGAAGTTCAAGAACAGCGACGGCCAGAGCGTCTTTACGGCCTTGACGAGCCTGCGGTTTGACGACGTTAAGAAGCCGGACACTAACTTGAAATTCGAGAAGCAGTACGTCTGCAAGCTGAAGGATTCGACTGTTTATACGCTCAAGATTGCCCAAGCCGAGTCCGCCAAAGCCGCCTCGGATGCGACGGTGGAGAAGCAGACCAAGACGTACATCACCTGCCAGGCGGAATTCACCGATACCACGCCCGTGGTGAAGGGCAGCGACGTGGAAACGCCGGAGGAATTGAAGGCCAAGGAGGCCAAGCTGCTGGCGCGGGACAAGGCCCAGAAATTCGCAGCCGACCATCAGGGATGGGCCTATGAAATCTCCGACTGGAAGGCGAAGAACCTGACGAAGGAATTCGCGGACCTGATCGAGGACGAGGAAAAGCCCAAAGAGAAAGAGGCTGTTAAAGACCCCAACGCCGTGACGCCCGCAGAAACCGCTGCACCACAGACCCAAGACCCTAATACTGCGGCACCCGCTCAGACCGCCGCACCGCAGAGCAAAGACCCCAATACTACGGCACCGAAGGCTGAGGATCCCAATACAGTTCAGACCGAATCTCCATAGAGGAGGCATTACCGCGGCAGGGAGCCCGCGATGAATAAGAGCCTATCCGAATTACCTGTGAGCGTTTGTCATCCCTTCGGCAGGCTCAGGGTGGCGTCTGAGGCCAAGCCGAAGAATCCGGGCTTTGTCTCCCAACTTGCCGCCCAGATGCTTCACGGAGTTTACCCCGAGCGAAGTCGAAGGGTTCAGCATGACATGCCTGGCCATGTCTTTCACAGGCTGCGAGCCCGTGCCACAAAGTGACACTGATTTTCTCTTTGACCTGCGGCCCGGCAAGCGTATAATGGTTTTGTATCGGCGGCTTTGTTACATGAAAGGCAGGGCATGGACATTCACAGACGAAGGGGATTCACCCCGTTAGAAATGGATTGTCGATTGCCGGTTGCCGAATGCCGATTGAAAATCGAAAATCGCAAGTCGCAAACTTGTGGTGAGCAAAGTCGAACCATCGAAAATCGTAGGGGGTTCACGTTAATTGAGCTTCTGGTAGTAATTGCCATCATTGCGCTGCTGATGGGGATATTGATGCCGGCCCTGCAGCGAGCGAGGAAACAGGCCAAGGGTGTTATATGTCAGAGCAACATGCGTCAAATTGGATTGGGGGCCAATTTGTATGCGGAAGAATACGAGCAGTTCGTTCCTCGCGGTCTGGCGGGGGGGACGGGCAGAGCCTGGTTTCAGCTTTTTATGCCCTTTTTGGCTCAGAAGCCGGTCAACAATGATTACCGCACGGTTGATATCTACCGCTGCCCCGGCTATCCCGATAAAGAGCAGACCGTTTGCTACGTCGTCAACGGCTGGGACTTCCGGGACAGAGACGACGTGACGGGCGTGGAGATACTCAAGCCCTCGAAGCTGGGCGAATGTACGCAGCGAGCTTACACGATTTATCTTGCGGACAACGAGGACGGCCCGTGGCGACACATCGTCAAGAGGGCCGACGGCGAGGGAAACAATCGGTGCGATGTATGGAATCCGGGGCATCTGCCCTCCTCAAACAGTCAGGACGTCACCACGGGCAGGCGTATCGCGCGGGCTCGGCACAGAAAGGGATCCAATTGCCTGTTTCTGGACTGGCACGTCGATTGGATGGCCGCTGAGGATATAACCATCGACATGTGGAGATTCAAAAAGTGACGCCGGCGCGCCGGCGGTCGAATGAGTCGGCAAAGGTGAGAGAAATCGCGGGGACGCAACGCAGAATTTCGGTCGCGCGCAGAGCGGTGCTGCCGCTGTTTCTTGTTTCGGGGGCGGCGGGACTGATTTACGAGGTGACCTGGACCCGGGCGTTCGGCACGGTCTTTGGCAACACCGTCCTGGCTGTCAGCACGGTCCTGACGGCTTTCATGTTAGGTTTGGCGCTGGGGAGCTGGTTCTTCGGACGGATTGCCGACAGAAGCTCCCACCCCCTCCTGTTCTATGCCTTGCTCGAAGTGATGGTCGGGGCTTACGCGATCGGTTTTCCATCGCTCCTCACGGCAACAGACGTTTTCTACCGATGGTTTTTCCGCAGCTTTCATCCGGCCTTCTATCCGTTGAGCCTGGTTCGGTTCGTTTTGTCTGTCGTTATTTTACTTGTTCCTACGGTGCTGATGGGAGGCACGCTGCCGGTCCTGAGCAGGCTGTGGGCGATTTCGTCGGGGAAAGAGCCGGGCCGGACCCGCATCGGCCAGGGTGTGGGCCTGCTCTATGCCATCAATACATTCGGCGCCGTGGCCGGCAGTTTTCTGGCGGGCTACTTTCTGCTTGAGCTTCTGGGTGTGAGCGGCACGATTTTCGCGGCGGCAGCCGCGAACGTTGCGCTGGGGCTGCTAGCCTTTGCTTTGCACGTTCTGACACAGAGGGTGGCAGCCTCATCCCTTGGGGATGGGGATGGGTCAGCCCAGGCCATCCCCAACCCATTCGACAGGCTCAGGGGAGCGCTGCGCTTGAGGCTGCCACACGCCGAGAAGACGGTCGGGGGAGATTCGGGTAAAGAGCGGTTGGTCGTCCTGCTGGCCGTGGCGATGGCCGGATTCTGTGCTCTTGCTCTGGAGGTGCTGTGGACGAGAGTGCTGGTCTTCGTTCTCGAGACAACGGCGTACGCCTTCGCGTGCATGCTGACCTGCTTTGTCTTGGGAATTGCAGTGGGCAGTTTGCTTTGCAGCCGGCTGTTGCTGCCGCGAATCGGCAAGCCGGTCTTGGCGCTGGGTCTTGTAGAATTTCTGGTGGGACTCTCGGCGCTGGGGTCGGTGCCGCTGTTAGGAGCGCTCGGCCAGATTGACTATCTGCTGACCCAGAGGGTGCCTGTGATCAGCTTCTGGAGACAGGCGGCCGTCCACTTCATTGACGCATCGGTTGTTCTTTTCATTCCGACAGTGCTCATGGGGATGGTTTTCCCTATCGCGATCAGAATCTGTGTTCAATCGTGGAGGACCGCGGGCAGGAACGTCGGCGATGTTTATGCCTGCAACACGGTGGGCTGCGTCGTCGGCTCTTTTGCAGCAGGGTTTTTGATGGTCCCTCTGCTGGGACTGCGGGACAGCTTCCTGGTCGTTGTCGGCGTGCAGCTCTTCCTGGCTGTTGTCGTCCTGTTCTTTTGCGAGAGACGCCGAACGGTGCTCAGCGCGTGCGCTGGAATGGTCTCGGTATCGCTGCTGGCTGCCAGTGTCCTGTTCCTTGATCGTGACGTATTCCTGAAAACGATGAATACGTATCACCACCCCAGCGAAATCATCTATATCAAAGACGATGCGACGGGGACGGTGACCGTGCACGATTTGCCGGACGGCGACCGGCTCATTGCCGTCGATGGCGTGGACGTCGCCGGCGTGGATTTGATGCTGCGAACGACGCAGCAGCTCCAGGCGTATGCCCCGCTGCTGGTGCACGGCAATCCCAGGAAGGTCCTGCAAATCGGCTTTGGCAGCGGCGAAACGTCGGGGGTGGGCCTGGCGTTCGGCGTCGAGCAGTATAGCATCGTCGAGATCTGCCCCGGCGTGTTTGAGGCTGGGAAGTTCTTCGAGCAGATCAATCGTGGCTCGTACAAAGACCCGCGCCTGAGAAAAATTATCATGGACGGCAAGAACTTCGTGAAGCTGACCGGCGAGACGTTCGACGTCATTATGAACGATTCGACTTATCCGGGCACGACGGGCAGCTCCGCTCTCTACACGTATGATCATTTTCGCCAGTGCCGCGAGCGTCTCAATTCCGGGGGCGTTTTGTCGTGCTGGGTTCCTTTGGACCTTCGCCCGGAAGATTTCACGATCATTGTCAGGAGTTTCCAGGCGGCGATGCCGCACTGCTCGCTATGGATGGTCAACAACTGTCTCAACAAGCACGCTGTGCTGTTAGGAACCCTGTCGCCCATGCGCATTGATTTCCAGCGGGTCAGAGAATTGGTTGAAAGGCCGGATATTTCCGCCGACCTGGCGCAGATCAATATTCACTCGGTCTATGAGCTTCTGGATTGTTTCGTGGCTGGTGAGGAGGGACTGCAAAAGATAGGCGGGGATGGACCGCTGCATACGGACGACAGACCTGCGCTGGAGTTCGGGACCGCGATAAAGCGCGACAATGAGGGATGCTGGCTGGCGGTTCTCGGCGCGATGAGTCAGAATCATTCCCCGATCTCTGCCAACGTGGTCAATATGAGCGCGACCGAGCGGGAGGCCCAGCAGGTCAGAGATGCGATGGAGCGGTATTACGCCGGGACAGGTCATGCTTTGCGTGGCCTGGTGGCGATGCTGCAGGGCGACCCTGACGCCGTGAATGGCGAATTTGAGGCGGCGCTGAAGGTCAATCCCGAGGATCGAGACATCGAGAGCTGCCTTCACGAGCTCCAGGGCGAAATACAATCGCTGCTGAAGGCGGTTGAGCAAACGCCGCACGAGGCATCCCTGCGATTGCGTCTGGCCAAGAAGTACTTCCTGCTGCGGGATTACGATCATGCCGTCGAGCAGTATAGTCGTCTTGTGGAGCTGGAGCCGGACAACGCGGCAGGGTGGAACAACCTGGGAATTTGCTGCAACAGGCTGGAGCAGTACGATAGGGCGGTCCGGGCCTTTGAGAACGCGGTCGGGCTCAATCCGCAATGGGTGCCTGCTTATCTGAACCTGGCTCTTGTTCGTGAGAAGCGGGGCGATCCGGGGGCGGCCTCGCAAACACTGGAGAAAGCGGTCTCTGTGGCCTCTGATTCTGAGAGAATTGATATTTACGATAAGCTGGCCCGGTCGTACTTTATGCAAAAGAAGTACGATCTTGCGCTGAAGACGCTTGAAAAAGCGATTGCGCTGGTTTCTAATGATTCCAAGCTGCGCGACTACTTGCAGAATCGAAGAGAGCTTGTGTTGCGTGCCGCCGAAGGAGCAGAGGAAGCCGACCCGGTGGGAACGCAGCCGTGAGCCGGGCGCTTGACCGAGAGGCGAAAGGCAATCAGGCAGTCATTGGTCGGATCATTGTCCGGTACGAAAATACGAATTACGAATAAGGAGATTATGAAATGGCACAGGTGCATATCGGAGTGAATACGGAGTTTGTCCGACACGCGGACAAACCGTTCGAGTGGAGCGTGGAAAAGGCGGCGGAGCTGGGATACGAATACATCGAACCCTGGGTTCACTGGGGCCGCGAGTTGATGAGCGAAGCCGGGTACTATATGACGGTTTCGATGCTGGACGACCCGTACCGCGTCAAGCGAGCGTGTGAGAAGGCCGGGATAAGACTTTCCGGCTTGTCCTCCCACACGGCATTGTGCCGGCCGGACATCAGCGGCAACTACCTCAAGCAGGCGATTCGCTTCGCCGCCGAGTGCGGCGCCCCCGTGGTGAACACCGACGAAGGTCCGAAACCCGCCTGGACCACGGAAGAAGAAGACCACGTGTTAATGCGCTACGTGCTGACCGAGGCGGCAGCCGTTGCCGAACCGCGCGGAGTTATGATCGGCATAGAGCCGCACCAGCAGTACAGTAAGAGCCCCGATGGTCTGGACAAGATATATGGATTGGTGAACTCTCCGGCCATCGGCATCAATTTTGATACGGGTAACGCCTATCTGGCCGGCCAGGACCCGATTAAGTGGCTCAAGCGGGTGAAGGACAGGCTGGTCCACATTCACGCCAAAGACATTTCGGTGCAGCAATCTAAGGATGAGCGCGGCAAGGTGACGGGCACGCCGGCCGGCTGCGCCTGCGGCGACGGCGTCATAGACTGGAAAAAGGTCATCGAAGTATGCCGGGGCGCACCGCGTGACATCGTGCTGAGCGTGGAGTGCGGAACAATAGAGCAGGCCGAGAAGAGCATCAAACATCTCAAGAAGCTGGTCTGAAACCCGGTCTGCCGAAGTGTATAGCATAGGTGGCTCCCGTGAAAGAACGCACGTCAAGAAGGCAGTTTCTCCGTACGGCGGCCCTTGGAGCGGCGTCGGCGGCTCTGTCGCGACAATTGTCTGGGGCGGCGCCTTCGGCTGCAAAACGCCCCGTCGATAAGCCGAATCTTGTTTTTGTCTTCGCGGACCAGTGGGATGGAAAAGACGCCCCGCTTTAGATGCGTCGACAAGTGATAGAGGACAAGAAGTCATGGGAAAATTCAACAAAATCATCGTCCTTCTAACGTTGGCGGTGGGCTTTCTGGCGAATGCAGCGTACGCGGAGGACCCACTGCGCGTTGTGGTCGAGGCGGATGCCGCGTCGATTTGCGAAGGCCAGCGTGTCTTGCTCCGTTATCGTTACCAGGACGTGCCTTTCAAACCATGCGTGCAGCAGCTTTTTTCGCCGCAGGGCGTCAACGTTTTGCGTGATGCACCTGCCGACCACCAGCATCATCACGCACTGATGTTTGCTGTGGCCGTGGATGGCGTGAACTTCTGGGAGGAGCAGAAAGAGCCGGGGCGCCAGTTGCACCGTTGTTTCACTGACGTGAAGATTGGCAGCTCCAATGGTGAGGCGCGCGCGGGATTCACGCAGCAGATCGACTGGATTAACCCTCGCAGCGAGGAGTTGTTGCTCAAAGAGAATCGGACAGTCGAAATCTGCCGAGTGAGCGGCGTGAAGGTCACGCTCCTAAACTGGCGATCGAGTCTTGCCGTGCCGCCTGGTAAAGACTGGGTCGTGCTCACGGGCTCGCATTACTTCGGTTTGGGCATGCGGTTTGTCGAATCGATGGACGTGAACGGTCAGTTTCGCAACGCCGAGGGCAAGACGGGTGAGATTGTACGAGGTGATGAGCGGCTTACCCCGGCGAACTGGTGCGCCTATACCGCGCAGGCCGACGGCAAGCCTGTTACCGTTGCCATGTTCGGTCATCCGGATAATGTGCGGTATCCGACGCTGTGGTTCACAATGACCAAACCTTTCGCCTACCTGTCGGCGACGATGAATCTTCACAGGGAACCGCTGAAAGTCGCATCCGACAAACCACTGGTCTTACGCTACGCTGTTGCCCTCTGGGACGGCCCCGTCCAAGACGATCAAATCAGTCGGATCTACCAAGCGTGGATTCAGAACAACTAACGTACAGTGAAAATCAAATTGAGGAGAAAGTCATGCCTGACACACAAAAATCACCAGATAGCTTGAATGGTATGATGACGCGCCGGCGGTTCATTCGCGGAGCGAGTGCAGCAGCGGCGCTAACGGTTGCGGCGGTCTCGACGAAGCACGGCGCCGGCGCGGCGATGGGGGCCAATGAGCGTATTGGAGTGGGTTTCATCGGTTGCGGCGGCCGGAGCCAGGCGCACCTTCAGGCGGTCCATTACCTCAAGAACCAGGGTGTCAACGTGGACATCGTTGCGGCCTGCGACGCGTATCGGCCCCGGATGCAGAAAGTTGTAGAGGGTTACAAAGCCAAAGGGTACTCGGACCACCATGAGCTGCTTGCCGATCCGAACGTCGATGTCGTCTGCATCGCCACGCCTGACCATCACCACGGCTATGAGGCTATTGACGCGATCCGCGCGGGCAAGGACGTTTACTGTGAAAAGCCTGTGACGCACTGGCGGCAATTCGAGCTGACCAAGCGTTTAGCGGCGGAAGTGAAAAAGAGCGGCCGGGTTTTCCAGCTCGGCACCCAGGGGATGTACGACTCCGCATGGTGGCAGATGAAGAAGCTGATCCAGGATGGGTTGATTGGCCAGCCGGTTCACGCCGAGTGCGGATATTTCCGGGTCGGCGACTGGGGTGAGCGAGGGATGGCAATCGACGATGCGGACGCGAAGCCCGGCCTTGAATTGCAGTGGGAAGCTTTTCTCGGCGATGCACCCAAGCGTCCCTTCGATGTCAGCCGGTTTTTCCGATGGCGGATGTATGAAGACTATGCCGGCGGGCCTTCCACGGATTTGTTTCCGCACAGCCTCACGCCGGTGCTGTCCATGTTAGGTGTTGCCATGCCCAGCAGCGTTGTGGCCACCGGCGGCAAGTTCCGCTATCAGGAGCGGGAGATACCCGATACCTTCAATATGCTCATCGACTACCCCGAAAAGATCACCGTCGTCGTGCTGGGGACGCAGGCGAACGATTATCCGGGTGCCGGAGGCCGCGGCTCCGGAGGCACGATTCCCGTCGTCCGTGGATGGGAAGGCACATTGACAATCGAGAAGGACGAGATTGTCTTCATTCCCGCCCAGGGTTCGCAGAAAAAGCCGCAGCGTTTTGCCATCGAGCACGGGGAAGACTTTGTCGGATACTGGCGCAAGTTCCTTGATTGCTGCCGTTCGCGTGAGCGCAATACGCTAAGCACGATGGACCTGGCATACCACGTGCAAACGGCATTACAAATGGGCATGCTCAGTTTTCGGGAGGGCAAGGTCGCCCGGTTCGACGCCGGCCAGGAGACGATCCTCTTGTAGTAGCTGCCCGGCTGGCAGGTGGGCGGGATGCTTTGAAAAGCGCCCGAAATTGAATGGAATTTCGCCCCCCATGGGGGTATCATATCGGCGACAGAAGCGCCGGCGCCGTTGCCGGCCACGGGCTGTTCGAGAGATTCACATTAACGGCAGAACGAAGGAGAAAGTCATGGGAACAAGAGCAAGAGGGGTGAGGATTGTTGTTTGCTTACTTTTGGTGACGGTCTTGGGGGCAGGCGGTTACGCCGCGAAAGAGCTGAAGAAATACGATGTCCACGACACGACACGAGAGAACCCGCCGGTCATTACGCCTCCTGAACAGGTCGGCCAGCCGCCGTCCGATGCCATCGTGCTCTTTGACGGCCAGAACACCGCCGAATGGGTAAGCGAGAGGGGCAGTGGCGAGGTGAAATGGATTGTTGAGAATGGATACATGCAGGTCGCCGCGAAGGCGGGCGGGATTCGCACGAAGAAGTCATTCGGCAATTGCCAGTTGCACATTGAATGGTGCACGCCGGAAGGCGTTGATCCCAAGATAACCGATCAGAAGCGCAGCAACAGCGGCGTCATTTTCATGGACAGGTACGAAGTGCAGGTGCTCGACTCATACACGGATGACAACTACAAGACCAATCGGACCTACGCGGATGGTCAGGCGGCGGCGCTCTACGGCCAGCACCCGCCGATGGTCAATGCCTGCCGCAAAGCCGGCCAGTGGCAGAGCTACGACATCAGCTTCCTTCGCCCCCTGTTTGACGCCGACGGCAATCTGGTTCGCAAGGGACGAATCACCCTATTGCACAACGGTGTGGTTGTGCACAATAATCTCGAAATTGAGGGTACGACGTCTCACAAACAAAAAGCCAAATACACTCCTCACGAAACTGGGTACATCCACCTGCAGGACCACGGCAACCCCATCCGCTTCCGCAACATCTGGATACGCGAGCTACCAGAGGAGCCATACCTGATCAAATAAGATGGTCAAGTCGCTTATGACAGCCGGCGCACGGGTGACAGTGGAAACCCTGGCACTCGTTCTGGTTCTTTGCTGCGGTTCGGCCTGGCCGCAGTCGCGTGCATGGGCGAGCGATCATTGGCCTATGCTCGCACACGATCCGGCGCGCAGCGGAGCTACCTCAACGGAAATCAGGCCCCCGTTCGAGCGCAAGTGGTACCGCTTGTTTGCCGACGAGGGTTTGATGGCGGGCGTGCAGCCGATTGCAGAGGACGGAAAAGTCTTCGTCGGTACAATGGCGGGAACACTGCACGCTTTGGACGATGCCACCGGGAAGGACCTCTGGACGTGCAAGACACCTGGTGCAATCCTTCACACGTGTGCCGTGGCCGGTGATAAAGTCTTCTTCGGTAACGCAGAGGGCAGAATCTATGCGGTTGACGTCACCGACGGCAAGGTCGCCTGGGCCGTTCAAACCGGCGCGGCGGTGTGGAACGCCCCTGTGGTTCACGAAGACGTAGTCGTTATCGGCAGTCGCGACGGCAAGGTCTATGCCATTGAAACCGCCGGCGGCCAAGTGAAATGGGCCGTGCAGACCGGAGGGCCGCTGCTCTCAAGCCCCGCTCTTGATGTGAGCACAAATCGCGTTTACATCGGCAGTGAGGATATGCACGTCTATGCCCTCGACTTCCACAGCGGCAGGCAACTGTGGCGCAGCGATAAGCTGCCGGGGGTCAGTTTCCGCGGGTATCACCCCGTCGTCGCGCCCGACGGCTCAGTCATGGTCACCGTGACGCCGTCTCTCTGCCTGGATTCGTTCGAGCCTATCCTGATGGACATGGTTAAGGAAATCTTCGGGGACTTCGCAAGCTGGCGCCACACCAAGCAGGAGAATGAGCGGCTGCGCCAGGAGAACCTCAAGCGGATGGAAGAGCCCGGCACGTACGAGGCACAGCTTGGTTACATTCGCAAGAGGCTCACGGAGCAGCCGGTTTACCAGACGTTTTTCGTCCTGGACCCCAATACGGGTAAGCAGAGGTTTGTTGCTCCGATTGTGTACGCTGAGAGCATGAACGGCACCGGCGCGCCGGCCCTCGTGACATCCGGCGGCAAAGTCATTGTCAAGTTCCAGGCGCTGCTCCGCAGCCGGTACCAGCATTACTCCCCGTTTCTAAATGTGGGGTACCTCGACACGGCCACCGGCCACATCACGCCGATTATGGACCAGTCGCGGACCTACGGCTGGCACGACAGCCTGCTGCTGGTGCACGATGAGCAGTGTCAGCTCAGTGTGGGCGGCCGCGTGCTGATCAACACGCATCAGGACAACGTCAACGCCATGGACCTGGACACGCTGGCAGGATACCCCGAGCCGTTCTGCCGCAATATCCACGAGCCCAAGCCGGGCGAGGGGGCCGCTATTTGGGCAGCCCTTCTCGGCGGGCAGACTCTTCCCGTCGGTAAGGAGTGGCTGGCACGGGGTACGGCCGTCTATGGCGGCGGCTCGGTGATTGATATGCCCGTCTCCATCGCCGGCGACAGCTTCTACTATATCCCAACCCACGAAATCAACGCGGGTGCGGCCTTGATCGCGTACAGGATGCAGGCCGCCGGCAAGGCGGGCAATGCCTCGGAACTGCCCGCCGCCGAATTTGGCCAGGACGAATGGAAGAGAGTTCAGCAATTGCCCTGGGACTGGGATACACTGAACATGCCCAGGCTGAATCATTTGTCCAAGAGTTTCCCGGCCCAAGTTCCGGGCACGCGCCGGCAGCCGCTGACGGACGAGGCTGCCCAATCGGTGAGCCGAATAACCCATGACGAGCTCGACCGGTTCATCTGGGAGACGGCCACGGTGGCATTTGTGGACGACGGCGCTGGGGCGGCTCTGAAGGCAGAGCTGTCGGATTGCGTCAGGGAGCTGATTTCCGAGGATTGGCGGCCATTGATTTTTCCGCCCGGCAAGCATCCTCGCGAGGCGTATCGGTTCTTTGTCGAGCCGACCGAGACGCTCTTGTCTCTGGCGCGGGCGTACAACTACCTTGACAGTCCGCTTCAACAGGAGGTCAGAAAGTACGTTGCAGGCTTGAGCCGTCCTGGCGGTGCGCTCGATGGCCCTACGGGGCGGCGCACGTATGAGCCGAATGTGGGTCAGGTTCGCTCTTTGTATGACATTTCCGTCGAGCAGTTGTTTCGTGTGAACGATGACATTACCCGGCAGCCGTTGGCCCGGCTGTATCCGCTGTGGCTGTGGGCCCACGTCAGCGGCGACTGGAGCGGGGTCGAGCGCTGCTGGCCGCAGTTGCGAGAACTCGTCAAGGAGCCGCCAAACACGATGGAGGAAGATTGCCGCAACGGCTATGTGGCAGGTCTGATTGCCTATTGCCGAGTGGCGCGGCGGATGCGTGACGGTGCTGCCGTTGAAGAGGGCGTGGCGGCCGCGCGCAGGGCGCTGCGCGAACGGCTGGCTTACGAGCTCGCCTATACGCGCGGCGGACTGATTACGCAAGTGCCCGCTTTACGCTCGATTTTCTCACGCTGGCGACACCTGACGCCCGAAGTAGGGCGGCTTTGCGGCAGTTATGCTGGCCAGACACACCAATACCTGATGGATACCTACGTCGATTATCACCGGCCGACCTGGTTCTTGGCGTGGAACGTCGAGACAATGTGGCGCAACGAGTGTCCTTTCGCGTTTCCGACGATGTCTGCCGAGGTTTTTGCGGCGCGCGCTGCGATCCTTCGCCAGTCCGCCGAGAAGCTCGAACGCTTTCTCGACATACCCTGGTGCAAGGCCGACCTGTTCTACATCCAAAAACTTGTCTTCTGTATTGAGGCCGGCGGCCAGGTCGTTTGGCAGAACGAATTCGTTTCGCCGTAGTACAATCAGAATCGAAGGTCGCCTTGCGTGCGGTCGGAATTGGCGTGCTCCCGTGACGAAGGTCTATTTCACTTCGCGGTGATACTTACATTTCCCAAATATTTTCGGACGATGTTTGGTTTTTCGTGATGGCTTAGAGCATGATCGTCCGATATAAACAGGGTATCAGGTGTTCCTGAGGGTGTTTTCTTGTGAGAATCGGACTCAGAAGGGATATTTGTGCGCAGGAGTGGCCTGCCGGCAACTATATTGTGATGTTGCTGGCGACGGTGACTTTTGCGATTCAGATGGCCGGCGATCCTCATCAGCAATACTTGAATGGCTTGATCCTGGATCACTTGTCTTTCGCCGCCTTGTTCGGTCATATATGGCTTCACATGAGTCCGGTGCATATTATCGGCAATCTCATAACACTGTGGATATTTGGCCGGTACGTCAGTCTCAAGGTGGGCAACGCCAACTATCCGCTTGTCTATGTGATGTTAGGGTTCGCCGCGGCCGCCGTCCACGTGCTTTACGATGGCCGTCCGACGATCGGGGCAAGCGGCGCCATTATGGGCGTCCTCGGAATGCACGTAGTTCTCTGTTTCAGGCGTTTTAGCCCTGCGGGGCCCTGGCTGGTTCTGGCCTGGTATCTGCTGAATCTGACGGCGGCCATCATCGGGGGCTATCCGACAACGTATATGGCGCACGTGGGAGGATTTGTGGCCGGCATTCTCATGGCCAACGTGCTCATTCTTCTGAAAGTGGCCAAATGCGACGAGACAGACCAGGCCCTTGTACGAATCCTGCGACCTTCTTTGCTCAAAGCCGGCACGGGCGGAGGTGCCGGAGCCATCGGTGAGCGGTAGCATTGACGTGTGATATCCTGCGAATAAGCACTGCCTGACAGGCTTGCCGCCGTTTTTGGTCGTGTCAGATCACGCATAGTCGCTACATCCGCTACATCCGGAATTTCCCACAAATTTCCAGTTTTTCCTTGACATCTCACTCTGTTTTTTGTATAATGAGGAAAATATTGGAAGTTCAGAGCGGGAGAAGGTAACCTTCGGCCGCGCCTGGGAGGGTGCCGAGAAGGCCAGGATGTATTGTGTGCGCATACGTCTTTGAAGGAGGCGGAGATGATGAGGCTGTTAGGGAAAAGCGGCGTTTGTATGGCTCTGTTGCAGTCGTTGTTGTTTGTGACAATAGAGACAGACACTAAACGGGCGGCTGGCCGTGGTAGCGGTAATGTTCTGAACGCGGGCGTTGCGTGTTCTGACTGTCGTGGGCACGCCGTCCGTGCACTTCAAGAGGCACCATGCGATGCTTTGGGCTTGGCCGCACCCGCAGCTCATTTCCGCCGGTCATCCGTCAATCTTGCCATTCAAAGTTCGGGGGGAGAACTAAATGATTACGTCAAGTGAAATGTCTCGGACTTCGTAATCGGTCAGTTACGGGTGGGAACAGGATGGTTAAGAGGAGTTGAGGTTGAAGAGGGCGTCGGTGGGGTCGATGTCGGGTTGCTCGGCGAGCTTGTCGAGTGCGGCCTTGAAAGCGGCCGTCACATCGGGCGTCCTCTTTTGGAGGGTGTGCAGCACCGTCATCAGAATCTCACGCGTCATGGCCCCGTCCTCCGATTGCGAGCCAAAGCTGATCTTCCGGGCGATCACCAGTGGACGAAGCTGACGCGCGGCCAGATTGTTGTCCGCCGGGATACGTCGATCCTCGGCCCAATGATATAATCGGTCGGCCTTTTCACGAAAGATATCTTGAATCTTCTGTATGGCAGGATGTCTGGCTTGACGATGGGTGATACGGATGATTTCACTCTTGATCCGGGCCGCCTGCCGCTTGAACTGTTTGTCGGTGATATCCAGGGTTCGAAGGCTTATGGCCTTGGCTAACTGCGGCGCCAAGGCCTCAACGAACGATTGGATCTCGGCGTTCTCCGGAAAGTCCTTCTCCAGATCTTGGACATCCCGCAGCAAGTGAGCATAACAATACTGGATCAAGCAGGGCATTCGGTTGTAGCCGTTATAGCGATCCACCACCAAAACGCCGGGCACGCCTCTTTCCCCGAAAACCTCTTGGGCAATGCGTGCAGAACGGCTCCGGCGAAACCGGTAGAGGCTGATCGTGTCGGTGCAAAATAGCCACGCATAGCCGTTTTGACCATCGGTCCGCCAGCCGGTCTCATCGGCATGTTTGACCGGCGCGTCCCGATAGGCCTGGATCAACGCCTTCGGGACGTCCTTCAACCGGGCGGCCACCTGGTGCATCGCGTCCACCAGACTGCTATAGCCGACGCCGGTTTGCTTTTCGATCTGGCCCAACGTATGGCCGTAGAGGTAATGTTGTACCGCCCCATACGTCAGCAACTGATTGCCGTATAAGCATTTGGTCAGAACGCCCGGAGCCCGGGCGCTGAAAACCCTCCGGCATCTCGGGCAACATCGGCGTTCGAGATGGTAGAGCATCCTCTTCATGCGCACCGGCTCACAGTCAATGACGGCTCGGCTTCGTACGCCTTTGTCTTCCAGAGGGCCCCCACAATCCGGACAGACATCCGCCACCGTGAGCCGCTCGAGCTGATCGGCTTGCTGTTCCTCTATGGCCGAGCGGCCGTGCCCGGGATGGCCGACCTTGCCTCCCCCGCGATTGCGACTCTGTTGGGGCGGACTGTTGGGCTTTACCGCACGCTTGGAGGAGGGCGTCGATGAACCGAAGAAGCCTTCTTTGGCCGTTCGTTCCTGGTAACGTAATCTATGCTTCAGAGAGGCTATTTCCTCCTCAAGCTCGTTGATCCGCCGCTGTTTCTCAAGGCATTGTTTACAGTACGTCATCGAAGCCCCTGACGGCCGGGTTATTCCGTTTCTTTCATCGGCCTCAGGTATTATCGGAAGTGGTGCGGATCGTACTTGAGCCTCAGAGCAAACAACGGCAAATAAGACCTTGAAATGGGGAAAAGCCCAGAAAACATCCCTGTTACATCGCAGCACGAGAAACCCACCCACCCACCCGTAACTGACCGATTACGACTTTGGATCGAATACGCTTGACTTTGATGCCGGACAACTCGTCAGTCTGACCAAATACGCGACCTATTCGACAGGATAGGAGGCGCTGAAAGAAATGATGATTGGCACGCACAAAGGCGCCAAAGGATTGACGATGATCGAGCTGATGATCGCCGTCCTGGCAGCCCTCGTTCTTATCGTGGCCGTCGTCGCAATCCTGGCCGAAGGCCATCTCGGCTACCGGAAGCTCTTCAGGCGTGTCAACAGCGAGGTCGTGAGAAACTCCTACGAGGCAAGGCTGACGTTTGACCGGATTGTTCGCAAGTCGAGCATCCGCCGTTGCGACCTTCGCAGCGGTAATAACGAGGTGTACGTTTATTATTTCTCTGATCCCCAAGACATGACCAGAGTGGACCCTGGCCGCTATGCGCATTTCCGGCTGAACGGTACGGAACTGTGGCTTGAGCAGGGCAACGTGACAGGTGGTTTCGCTAATCCTCCGCCGGGTTTGCCTGGACTGTCTTCCACCGGCAATGTGCTGCTTGCGCGTGATGTCACGGCGCCCGAGTCCGGCATTTTTTCGATGCGCGGCGCGGCCGTGCGAATGGCCTTCCTCCTTGATAATGAAACCGGCGCAGCAGCAGGTATCACCAAGGTCGAGACAGTGAAGATGACCGTCACGACCACCGCGATCAGGTACAATTGGTAGTTCCAGCATACGAGCGCTGTGTAGAAAAGAAATAGCGCCATTTGGCCGGGATTGGCTAAGCGTCGATTGAATTTTTATGGAGTCGGATTATTCAGATGAGAAGCTATTTTTTTAATCGACACGGAAAAGCAGCGTCGGCAGAATAAAGGGGGATTAACTTGGAAGGGAAACTGAGATGAAAGCCGGGAAAAGAAACGCGAGAAAAGCGAGCAAGGGCGTCGTGCTTCCGCTCGTAATCATGATTGGTGTGTGCTTAGCCATTTTGGGCCTGGGTTTGATACAGTTAGGTTTCGGCAGCCGACTCATGGCAGCGCTCACGGAGGCCGGAATAACCGCGCGTACCGCCGCTGACGCCGGCCTGACTCGTGCGCTGTACGACCTGAATCAGCACTTCGTGCTTGGAGTGGGCTGGGATGGAGTCGTTCCATCTGACGTGACGAACCAACTCCTAGACCATTCTAATGCGCGGTATAGCTACCACATCGAAGGACCGTTTAATCCAGGAACGCCCGGTGAACATTTGTTGATTACCTCGACGGGTGTATCAGGCCGAGAGACCAAGATAGTCCACGCGATGACTCGTACGCTTAACTTGTTTGACTATGGCTTAATCGTGACGGACAGCATTGTATTGAAAAGCAATGTTTATCTTGACGGATATGACTCTGGTCCTTTCGGTCTGGATCTATATAGCAAGCCCGGCAATTCAGGCTTGGACCCGAGGATTGGGACGAACAGTGTTCTGCCGCCGCAGGGGACGGGCGACGAGGGCATAATACTCAATAGCGGTGCGACCGTTATCGGCGACGTGCTTGTAGGCGCCGGCGCTAATCCTGAGGACGTAATTGTTGACCATGGTGCTACAACCGGCCCACGATACGCGCAGAGGACGCCCTTCGTGTTTGAACCCATAGTGCCGCCCAACACCGGGCCTTCACTGGGGTCCATCAACGATCCTAATGTTATGATTGGGAAGCTGGGTACTGTCACATACGTTACCTACAATAATATAACTGTGCCGTCAGGAGGGGTACTGACTCTGGACGGCGTGGTTCACCTTCGAGTCCTCGGTGACATCGTGCTACAGAACAGTGCTGAGATTCGCGTAAAAGGGTTTTTTGGCAACCCTGCCACCTATTCTTCCGCGGCGATCTATCTCGATGGCGACCTGCGAGCGGGCAATTCGAACGGAATCAACAACATGACATATCTGCCCGCCAACTTCAGACTATTCGGGACAGGCCCTCCCGTCCAGAAGTGGGAGATACAGAACAGCGGCAACTTCTATGGCGCTTACTACGCTCCGAACGCCGAAATAATCGTCAAGGCGATAGGTGAGATTTTTGGCTCCGTTTCGGGAAAAAGCTTTGACAACAGGAATAGCGCCAACCTGCATTATGATGTGCGCCTGTCGGATGTGAGTATCTACGACACAGGCTTTGGGATCGAACGCTGGTGGGAAACGATGGGGCCGTAAGAATAATTGGAATAATTGGGTTGCCTTTTTCTTTTCAGCCTGATATTATACTCCGAGAATTTCAGATTCGATGGGACCGAAATGTTTGGATTTGGACGCCATGAAATTATCGGGGTGGATATCGGGTCATTCTCGGTGAAGATAGTCCAGTTGCGGCGCAGCAGCAGCCACTGGATTGTCACGGGCGCCAGGGTCGTGGACATTTCCGAAAAGGGGCGGACACTCCCGCCCGCAAAGAATCCAACTGCATCCGGGCGCTTCTCAATTGCGTTCGATTGAGCGGGGCCAGGTCGAAGCTGGCCGTCTGCGGGGTCGGCGGGCCGGAGGTTGCCGTCCGCAATTTCGAGTTTCCCGCCGTGCCGCCCGAGGAAACCGAACGGGCGATCCAATTAGAAGCCAAGCAGGTCTGCCCCTTCAACACGGATGACATCGCCGTGGACTATCACCTAATTCCCGACGGCAAAGGCAAAACAACGGGGTACCTAGTCGTGGCGGCCGGCCATCTGGTCAAGCACAAGGCGCGGTTGGCGAAAAAGGCCCGGCTGGATTGCGGCCTGATGGATGTCGAGGGCCTGGCCCTCCTGAACTGTTTCAAGGAGCTGGAGAAGCCGCCGGACAATCACGGTACGGCGATCCTGAATATCGGCGCTCACGAGACGACGCTGGCCGTCGAGGGCAACAACGGCCGGCCGTTCGTCCGCAGCCTGAACTACGCCGGCGAAAGTATTATCAAGGCGATTGCCGCCGAGAACGACGCAACGGCCGAAGCGGTCAAGGCTGCGTTCGCCGGCGATCCGAAGGACCTGCCGCCGCCGATGCGCGAGAGCTTCGAGCGGGCCTGCGAGCGGCTGATGAACGATATCACCAAGACCGTCCGCTATTACGGGGCCCAGGAGCGGTCCTTCGACATTCACAAGATGTTAGTCTGCGGCGGCTTTGCGCTGGTCGCCAGCGATGAGGTCATCATCCCGGTGCAGACCCACTATTACGCCCTCGAAGGTTTGAGACAGTTGCTCGAGACCGTGGACATAGTCAAGAAGCGCTTCAATCAGGACCTGGAGATACCGTCGTGATCGGGGGCTTGCGAAAGGAGGAAGTTACCCAAGAGATTAGCAAGATCCCTCTTCTGAGCGACATTCCACTTTTGGGTGCACTGTTCAAGTTTGAAGGCGAACAAACCATCAACAGCGAGCTGATCGTCTTCATCACACCGAGGCTCGTAGAGGAATCCGTGCTGACAGAGACCGAAGCGGAACATTTGAAGGATACTGAGATTGTTAGTCCGAAGCCCCCCGCTACGAAGATCGATCCGTCCACAAGGGAGTTTAGAGAAGAGTAAGCTGGCAGAGGACTCTTATAGGTAAGATGTTCCCCGCCGGAAGCAGACGTTGGCTTTAAGCGCATAACAGAGTTGTAAGTGCTTCGTTGCACCTTGGTTGATGATTCTCATCGGGCGTATCAAGTGTGGGGCAGGCTCGCCGAAAGAAAGACTGGTGACCCTGCCCCCGCTTGAAGCCCAGGTGGGATTGTGCCCGCAAGAGCGGAGCATAGGAGCAGGGATGCGGCCTTTTGATCGTGAGCAGGATCTCAATAATGAAGGCAGAAGTGCGTTTATCTACGAGCTATTCCGGGTAGCTTAGAAGGGACGTTTGATAATGGCAGAGATAAAGAGCATATTAGCCGAGGCCGTCCACAGAGGGGCGAGCGATGTCCATATCAATGTCGGTCTGCGGCCCATCGTCCGGGTCAATACGGAACTCATCGAGACGGATTTTCCTCCTGTCTCGGATGAGGATGCGACAGAGATCGTCCGCTCATTGATCGGACAGGACAAATTCAATACGTTCGAGAAAAGAAGAGATTTTGATTTCTCGACGAGCATCACCGATCCGGACCAGCGGTTCCGTGTCAACGCTCACTATCAGCGTGACACGGTGGCGATTTCATTTAGGCTGATTTCGGACCGTGTTCCTTCAATCGACGAATTGAATCTCCCGGAGAAGATCAAAGAGTTTGCCGATCTGCCGCGAGGGCTGGTGCTGGTCACCGGACATACGGGAGCGGGTAAGAGCACGACGCTGGCTTCAACGATAGGGTTGATCAACGCGAAGTACGGAAAGCGGGTGATTACAATAGAAGACCCCATTGAATATTGGCTGGTGAACGATAAGTGCATGATCGAGCAGCGCGAAGTCGGCTCGGACTGCCCGGATTTCGCCACGGGATTGAGGCATATTCTTCGCCAGGACCCCGACATTATCATGGTCGGTGAAATGCGAGACCTCGAGACCACGAGCTTCACGCTCACCGCCGCGGAGACCGGACATCTTGTTTTCAGCACGCTCCACACTCCTAACGCCTCGCAGTCGATCGAGCGCGTCGTTGACATCTATCCGGCGAATCAGCAGACGCAGGCCCGAACGATGCTGGCCAACGCGCTGCAGGCCGTCGTCTCGCAGACCCTGTTCAGACCCTTATCATCACACAGGACACTCCGATGCCGCCTTCAGCCGCGTTGCCTTTGCCTTCACGAAAAGGCCCTTTGTCCTGTGCGGCTCGATTCCAGCCGTGATGATGGACGGGTTCTGGGGAGAGTTTGCATCTTTGAGGCAATGTGGTATCTTAGCTGCTGGCCGCCCATCAACGCCCAAGGGCTGGGAGTGCGTATAGTAGACCGCCTGCGGCTTGCTGCTACTTCGTCTGTGCGGCGGGCGGATGCGAAAGATTCTCTTGCGAATGTGGCCTCTAAATTTTTATGGAAAGGATAAGAAGATGGAACGCAGCAAACTAAGAAGGTGGTTATTTGGGATTACTATTGCAGAAGGAGTCATTGTTGCGGCGGCGATTGCATTGATGACCGGCTGTGCGTCAGGCTCCCCAACGACGGACCCCGTGCCCAAAGAGGCGGCTGCGAACAGTCTGGTGATTCACGCGGACGAGGGAAAAGAGACGATCAGCAGGAACATCTACGGCCACTTTGCCGAACACCTCGGCCGATGTATATACGACGGATTCTGGGTCGGTAAAGACTCCCCGATTCCCAACACCCGCGGCATTCGCAACGACGTGGTCGAGGCGCTGAGGCAAATTGAGATCCCCGTGCTGCGCTGGCCGGGCGGATGTTTCGCCGATGAGTACCATTGGATGGATGGCATCGGCTCGCCCGAACAGCGTCCGACAATGGTCAATACGCATTGGGGCATGGTCACAGAAACCAACGCCTTCGGCACCCATGAGTTTCTGGACCTGTGCGAACAGCTCGGATGCGAAGCGTATATCGCGGGTAACGTCGGCTCCGGCACGGTCGAGGAGATGCAGGACTGGGTCGAGTACATGACGTTCGACGGCGATAGCGAGATGGCCAATCTTCGCCGGGCCAACGGCCGTGACAAGCCCTGGCGGGTGAGGTACTTCGGCGTGGGCAACGAGAACTGGGGCTGTGGAGGGAACATGACTGCCGAGTTCTACGCCGATCTCTACAACCGTTTCCAGACGTACGTACGAGGCTACTCCGGCAATCGGATCGTTAAAGTCGCGTGCGGACCCGGCAGCGAGAACTACCACTGGATGCGGGTCGTGATGGAACGTTCTGGCCGAAACATGGGTGCAATCAGTCTGCATCACTATGTCCGAGGAACGGGCGACTGGACGCGAAAGGGCAGTGCGACGCAGTTCGACCAGAGGGAGTGGTTTGCACTGATGAAGAACACGCTCACCATTTACCCGCTGCTGGACAACAGCATCGAGATCATGGACAAGATCGACCCGCGTGGACGTATCGGTTTGCTCGTAGATGAGTGGGGTACGTGGTGGGACACCGAACCCGGCACAAATCCGAGCTTCCTATACCAGCAAAACACGCTTCGCGACGCGCTCTCGGCCGGCATATTCCTCAACGCGTTCAACACTCACTGCCGCCGCGTGAAGATGGCCAACATCGCCCAGACCGTCAACGTCCTGCAGGCGATGATTCTCACCGACCAGGACAGGATGGTTCTGACGCCGACGTACCACGTGTTCGAGATGTACAAGGTTCACCACGATGCGACGCTGCTGCCTGTCGAGCTGCAATGCGGCGACTATCAGTTTGGCAGCGAGAAAATCCCGGCGCTCAACGTTTCGGCGTCAAAAGACAAGTCAGGCAAAATCCATCTATCCCTTTGCAACCTGGACCCGGCGAATTCGCGCGAGCTTAACTGCAAATTCCAGGGCCTTCAAGCCAAGCAGGTCTCCGGCCGAGTGCTTACTGCGGAGGCTATGACCGCACACAATACGTTTGATCGCCCGGATGCCGTCAAGCCCGCCGGGTTTGATGATTTCAGGCTGAATGGCGATGTCCTGACAGTGACCCTTCCGTCCAAGTCCGTAGTGGTCCTGGAAGTAGAGTGATTCGGTTGCAGGGACATTGACGTCTAATCGATACAAATGGAATGCCAGACAGCAAGCCTGCAAATTCTACTGGTCCACCATACGTTGGGCGGCCTGGTGCCGATGCGGGGCGATTCACAACCACGCATTGGAGCGTCATACTGGCCGCGGGGGATAGCTCATCCCCACAGCACGAGCTGGCGCTGAGCACGCTGTGCCAAACCTACTGGTTTGCGCTTTATGCTTATCTGCGCCGGCGGGGCTACGACACTCACCAGGCCCAGGACTACACTCAAGGGTTCTTCGCCGGCCTATTGGAAAGGCGGGGCCTGGGCCGGGCCGACCCGAAATGTGGGAAATTCCGCTCCTTTCTGCTGGCTTCGCTGAAGAACTTCCTGAGCGACGAGTGGGACCGCGCCCGAGCTACGAAACGCGGCGGAGACAGGAAGGTTCTTTCGCTGGACATTGATGCTGCCGAAAGCCGTTATGGCCAGGAGCCGGCCCACTATCTGTCGCCTGAGAAGCTCTTTGAGCGGTCCTGGGCTTTGACCGTGCTGAACCAGGCGATGGAGCGTTTGAAGGCCGAATCCGCAGCCCCGGACAAGCAGCGGCTTTTTGACTGTCTGAAGGGCTGCCTTACGGCCCAGACGGACGCCGTTTCTTACCGGGACGCCGCCGCACAGCTCGACATGACCGAAGGATCTGTAAAAGTCGCGGTGCATCGGCTTCGCCGGCGCTACCGTGAGCTGGTGCGGGACCAAATCGCTCAGACCGTTGCCACGCAGGACCAGGTTGACGAAGAAATTGCGGACTTGTTCGCTGCTCTTTCTCTGTAACCTTCCGGCCGGTTTTCCTTAGTAATGGGCGGATACAACCGTTATCCAGAAAGGAGCGATTACCATGGCTCAGATGAATCATTGTCCTCAATGCGGTGCGGACCTGCCCACAGATGCCCCGGAAGGCCTTTGTCCCAAATGTCTTATGAAGGTGGTACAGCAGAACGATGTCGATGCTACCATCGAAGGATCTGCTTCAATCGAAGGGCCCGGCACGAGAATCGGTCGCTATGAAATGCTTGAGCTGATCGGCGAAGGCGGCATGGGCCTGGTCTATTTGGCTGAGCAAAAAGAGCCTGTTAGACGCAAGGTTGTGTTGAAGATCATCAAGCCGGGCATGGATTCCAAGCAAGTCGTTGCCCGCTTCGAGGCTGAACGGCAAGCCTTAGCTGTATTGGACCACCCGAATATAGCTCACGTATTTGACGCCGGGACAACCGAAACAGGCAGACCCTATTTCGTCATGGAATACGTCAAGGGTATGTCTATCACCCGGTACTGTGACGAGCACAAGCTGAGTATTGAACAGCGATTGCGATTGTTCGAGCAGGTCTGCGAGGGCGTCCATCACGCCCACCAGAAAGGCATCATCCACAGAGACCTCAAGCCCTCAAACATCCTGGTCTCGGTTCACGGCGACCGAGCCGTCCCGAAGATCATCGACTTTGGAATCGCCAAGGCGATTACGCAGCCGCTGACAGATAAGACTTGTGTAACCTTACAGGGCCAGTTGTTAGGCACACCACAGTACATGAGTCCTGAGCAGGTGGACCTGGCCACTCAGGACATCGACACCCGCTCGGACATTTACTCTTTGGGTGTGGTTCTGTATGAGCTATTGGCCGGTGTGCTGCCGTTTGAGAGTGAGTCTTTCGCACGGGCGGGATTGGCGGAGATTCAGCAGACGATCCGTGAGCAGGAGCCTGCATCCCCGAGCATTCGCCTGACTAACCTCGGCGAGAAAGCCAAGACCATCGCCGCCAGCCGAGGCACACAGGTAGTCCCATTGGCCAGACGTCTGCACCGCGAGCTCGAGTGGATACCGCTGAAGGCGATGCGCAAGGACCGGTGCCGCCGGTACAAGTCAGCGTCGGACATGGCCGACGACATCCGGAACTACCTGGATGGTAATCCCCTGATTGCCGGCCCGGAGACCGCCATCTACCGGGTGCAGAAGTTCGTGCACAAACACGCCGGGTCCGTCGCCACCGTCGCCTTGGTGGCCGCCGCTATCGTGCTGGGACTGATCGTCAGCACGGCAATGTACTTCCGGGCTGAAGACGCCCGGCAGAAAGAAGCCGCCGCCAGGGCACAAGCCGAGCAAGCAACGAAAAAGGAGGCTGTTGCTCGCACCGAAGCCGAGCAAGCCCGCGAGAAAGAATCTATTGCCCGTGTGGTAGCCGAGCAGGCAGAACAGGCGACCAAACAGAAGGCCGAAGAGCTCCGCCGTACCCTTTACGCGAACAGCATTCAGTTAGCTGACGCAAAATACAAAGAGGGAAACATACGCCGTGTCCGGGAACTCTTGGCATCATGTCCTGACGATCTGCGGGGCTGGGAATGGCGCCGCCTCAACCACATCGCAGACCAATCCCTAAAGAACCTTGCCGTACTTCCAGGACCTATAAACTCGTTGGCCTTGAGTCCCGATGGGAAAACCGTCGTCTCAGGTGGTTGGGGCCAGACAATAAAAGTCTGCGACATGGCAACAGGAAGACGCCTGATGACTATCCCAAGAGCGCATGGAGGACGTGAGATCTTTTGCGTTGCATTCAGCCCGGATGGCAAGCGCATTGTCTCTGGTGATGATAACGGAGAGGTCAATGTCTGGGATGTGGACAGTGGTAAGGAAGTGATGAAACTTGAGGGACCTAAAAGTTGGACGTTTTCTCCTGCATTCAGTCCCGACGGCAAACGTATTGTTTCAGGTGGATATGATAGAGATACTGGAAGTATTACGATTAAGCTCTGGGACGCGTTAAGTGGCGCTGAACTGATAACCATCGCCCAAGGAGGGCAAGCCCCCGGTGAGTTCGGCGAGAGCGAGACGGCGCCCTATTCCCTTGCGTTCAGCCCGGACGGCAAGCGAATTGTCTCAGGGGGCAAAGTAACTAAAGTGTGGGATGTTAATAGCGGCGATGAGGTGATGACACTCAATGGAGGTTCTCCAGTTTTGTACAGCCCGGACAGCAAGTTTATTGTGTCATGTAAAGACAACGAAATCAAGATATTAGATGCGACAACAGGTAGCGAGATGATGACTCTGCGGGGGCATGATGGCCCGATTGATTCAATTGCATTCAGTCCGGATAGTAAATACATCATCTCAGGCGGTATGGACAATATGATTAAGGTCTGGGACGTGGCCAGCGGTAGGGAATTAAGAACCCTTCGCGGCCATGAGGGTTTTGTTACTTCCGTTGCGTTTACTTCGGATGGTATGCAAATCGTCTCAGGCAGTTGGGACGGCACGATCAAGCTCTGGGATGTGGCCAGCAGGCGTGAACAGACCCGATTGCTCGGGCATGAAGGCGTAGTGGCGTCGATAGCATTCAGCCCGGATGGTAAACGTATTGTCTCGCGGAGCGATAACGGAGAAGTGAAGGTATGGGATGTGGCAAGTGCGACCGACGTTATGACTCTCCGCGGCGGACGGGGACTTTCAATCTGTTCGACAGCATTCAGCCCTGATGGCAAGCGAATCGCCTCTCTCAGCGAGGATCTGGCAGCAATCAAAGTCTGGGACGCAGAAAGCGGTAGCGAGGTTATGACACTTCGTGGACACAAAGGGCCGGTTGAATCTGTGACCCTAAGTCCCGATGGAAGGAATATTGCCTCCGGAGGAGGCAGACAGGACAAGACAATCAAGGTATGGGATGCGATCAGTGGCAAGGAAATTATGACTCTCAAGGGGCATGCCGATGAGGTGGCCTGCCTCGCATTTAGCCCCGATGGCAAACGCCTTGTATCAGGTAGTTGGGATGGAATCAGGGTCTGGGATTTGACAACCGGGGCTCAACGGTTGTCTCTCCCCAAGCATGGCTATGCGGTAACCTCAGTTTCATTCAGTCCGGATGGAAAACGCATCGCATCAGCAAGCCATGGTGAAACGGCCAAGATATGGGACGCAACGACCGGCAACGAACTGATGACCCTCAAAGGGCATGGAGATATTGTCCTCTCTGTTGCATTTAGCCCGGATGGCAAGCGCCTCATCTCGGGTAGCAGGGATAGAACGGTCAGTGTGCTGGACGTGGAGACCGGGGCTGAACTACTGACCCTTCCCACGCAGTCTGGTGTCCCTTCCGTCGCATTTAGCCCGGATGGAAAGACCATAGCCACCGGCACCTTTGGCAACACCATCGTTCTCTGGGAATCTGCTGCTCCTGAAGGAGGGTATGAACCTCAACAAAACGCCGAGGCCGCCCGGAAAGCGATAGATGAGCTACCTCAGAGACGTGGGCTTTATGGGGTGATAGAGGGAATTACCGCCCATGTTCTCAATGGGCAAAGCTGGCGCGTAGTGCGTTTGCCTGATGGCAATGAGGCAGCTTATCGAAAAGCGTTGAGCAAGGCTCAGAAAGCCGTCGGTCTGAGACCGGACGACTGGACCATTCTCGACACACTGGGTGGGGCACAATACCGTGTGGGCGCGTATGAAGATGCCCTGGAGACGCTCGCGCGGTCCGAGAGGATTAGGCTTGCGTTGTATGACGATCCTTGTTGGGACAATCTGGCGTTCGCCGCCATGGCCCTGCATCGCCTTGGTCGAGCCGATGAGGCCAAAGCAACTCTGCAACAACTGCGTGCCTTGCTGAAGGACGACCGCTTTGCCGATCACGAAGAGGCGAAAGCTCTGCTCGCTGAGGCGGAGAAACTCTTGGCTGGCGGGAATGGACAGAGGAAATAGAAAGCCGAAAGGACCGGTTACGAATAAGGGTGAGACTATGAGCGCATGGCTTGCACTAATTTCGGAGGCTCCGAAGCCTGAGGAGTCGAGATTGCACTTTTCTTACCCGGATGTGGGGGCCTTGCTGCCTGTTGCCGTCCTTTGTGCGATTTCAATCTTGTTCACCGCGTTGTGGGCGCTGGCCGTTTGGGAGTATCTACGACTGCAGGAGTTGAGTAAGGATGAGCAATTTGCCGAGGATATGGAAGTCCAGGACCTTCTGGCCGAGGCGGAGGGGCTGATTGAGGGCAAGAAGCCATGACGGATAAGGGAACCGCGGATGAACGCAGATGCACGCAGATGCAAAAGAGGAAACAACCGTGTAAATCGGTGTGAATCCGTGTCTGAGAAAAAGGAACCGCGGATGAACGCCGATGGACACAGATAAAAGAGTAGATGGGTAAATGAGTAGATGAGCAAATGAGACCACGCATTCACGCATCAGCGCATCTACGCATCCACACATATACGTCCTGAATGGGACTTTTTTTACTGGCATTTCTGCTGCGCTTCTGATAAGTACTCAATACGTAATACGTGAAACGCAACGTGAGACAACAGAAGGAGTCCTGGAAAATGAAACGCTTTAGTGCAATCACAACATGCGTCTGCGCATTGTTGGCTATCGGCCTGCCGGCTGTGGCTGCTGCGGCGAGTCAGGATAGTGCGGCAGCTCAAGCCAAAGAGATTCTCGATACTTCCGGCGTGAAGGGCGGAATCGTCGTTCACTTAGGTTGTGGCGATGGGAGGCTGACCGCTGCGCTGCACGCCAATGAGAGTTATACGGTTCATGGGCTTGAGGCGGACGCGGCCAAGGTTGCGGGGGCGAGAAAGTACATCCAGGAGCGGGGCGTCTATGGTCCCGTCTCCGTTGAGCAACATTCGGGATCGGCGCTTCCTTACACAGATAATCTGATTAATCTCGTGGTCGTGCAGGATGGGGGCGAGGTTCCGATGGCCGAGATAATGCGGGTCCTGGCGCCCGGCGGAGCGGCCTGTGTTTATCGTGGCGGCAAGTGGGAAAAGATAGCAAAGGCATGGCCTGAGAACATCGACCAGTGGACTCATTTCCTTCACGACGCAAGCAACAATGCAGTTGCCAACGACTCCGTCGTCGGGCCTCCTGAGAGCTTGCAGTGGGTAGCGCCGCCGCTATGGCTTCGAAGCCATGAGACGCCGTCAGGGATTCAGGCGGCCGTTTCGGCTGGCGGCCGGCTGTTCTACTTCTTCGACGAAGGGCTTATCGGCATCACGGACGAGCGTCTGCCCGACCGCTGGTCACTCATCTGCCGGGATGCTTTCAATGGAAAGCTGCTTTGGAAGCGGCCGCTCGGCGCCTGGGGCTGGCGCCAGTGGAGCCTGGAGCGATGGCAGGGTAAGGACTGGACGGAGTTGACTGGAGGCCGCACCGACGTGCCGAACGAGAATCAGCGCCGAATCGTCGCCGACGGCGACCGGCTTTACACCACGTTAGCTTATCGGGCGCCCATGTCGATCCTCGATGCAGCCACGGGGGATGTCATTGCCACAGTGGAAGAAACACTGGGCGCGAGCGAAATTCTGGTTAGCGACGGCGTCGTTGTTGTTTACACGCGCAAGACGTCCGACGGTGTGGCTCAGCGCAGAGGCATGAAAGAGGCCGCGGGAGGGGCACTGGTGGCTGTAAACGGCCGGACGGGAAAGGTGCTCTGGGAGAAGCAGACCGGCCCGATTCGCCCTCTATCATGGGTGATCGACAACGGTCGGATCGTTTGTCTGAGCGGGAAAGACCTGGTCGCACTTGATTTGAAGGATGGCCGCCAGTTGTGGAGCGTTCAGGCGGAGCAAGCTGCACCACGAACGTTGCTTACCGTGAACGACGTTGTGGTGATGCAGGGCGGCAAGTGGGTCTCGGCTTATGACGCGGCGGACGGCGGGCTGCTCTGGGACAAGACCGTGCCGCCGATAGGAGGCGGAGAAGGGGACGACCTGTTTGTAATCGATGGATTGGTTTGGCGCGGGATGCTGAGCGTGGATGACGAAGGCAAGCCGGCCGGTAAGAGCCCGCATGCTTTGGTCATCGGCTGGGACCTTCGCTCGGGCCAGGAGAAGAAGCGGATTTTAGTCAAGAATCTGCGAAGTCCCGAACATCACCATCGCTGCTATCGCAACAAGGCAACCGTCCGGTATCTCATCGGCTCCTACGAAGGTGCTGAGTTCCTTGATTTCCAGGGGGATAACCATTCGCAGAACAACTGGCTGCGCGGCGCCTGCAGGTACGGAATGACGCCCTGCAACGGCCTGTTGTATGCCCCGCCGGACCAGTGTTTTTGTCAACCCGGCGCGAAGTTCTTGGGATATGTCGCAGTGAAGGCGGGACCCGATAGTCCTCTCAAAGAGGTCGCAGACCAACAGCGCCTTGAAAAAGGCCCCGCTTACGGAGCAGTGAATGATACGGAATCCGCCTCCGAGAGTGACTGGCCTACGTACCGGCACGATGCCGCTCGAAGCGGCACGACCAGCGCAGCGGTTTCTTCAACTGTGACGCTCGATTGGAAGGCTGCGCTGGGCGGCCCGCTGACTGCTCCCGTCGCCGCCGGCGGCAAGCTCTTCGTTGCCAGGTCGGACGCACACGCCCTCTATGCGTTGGACATGACCACGGGCAAAGTGCTATGGCAGTTTACGGCGGGGGGGCGCATCGATTCACCTGCGACGGTGTATCGAGGGATGGTGCTTGTCGGGTCAAAGGATGGACGTGTGTACTGCCTGAGGGCGTCGGATGGCCAGCTTGTGTGGCGGTTCTTGGCGGCGCCCACCGACCGGCGAGTTGCCTATTTCGACCAGGTTGAATCAGCCTGGCCGGTTCACGGCAGCGTTCTGGTGGATAACGACAAAGCCTACTTTACAGCCGGACGCTCCACATATCTCGACGGCGGAATCCGCGTCTATGCGCTCGAACCGGCTACAGGTAAAATCCTGCACAAAGGTATCCTCGAAGGACCGAATCCCTTCAAGGAAGGGGGGCGCGACCTGGCCTTCTTCATCCTTGGAGCTAATTCGGACGTGCTCGTCAGCGAAGGTGGGTTCCTCTACATGCGGCAGAAGAAGATGACGCCGGACCTGAAGGAAGTGAAGGTGGAAGTCTTGTCGAGCAAGGGTGAACAAGATGTGGGCCTCCACGTGTTCTCGACATCCGGCCTGTTGGACGACTCCTGGTACAACCGTACCTTCTGGATGTACTCGAAGCGATGGCCGGGCTTTCAGTTGGCCAACCAGGCGCCGAAAGCCGGACAGCTCCTCGTGGCCGATGACCGGAAGACATACGCCGTCGGAGTGTTCTATCATCGGAACGTGCACAGCCCGATGTTCTTCCCGGGCAAAGAAGGCTACCTGCTCTTTGCCGACCGCAATACGAACGAGCCGCAGATCGTGGGCGAGCCGGGGGCGCGCCGGCCGGTTCGGTGGCTGCCGCAATCGGATTACGATCGCGGGGGCGGTCGCGGGGTGTGGACGCTGGAAAGCGAGGCCTTTGGACTGGACAAAATGATCGGCTACACGCGCGCCGAACCGCCCGTTTGGACGCAGTGGGTGCCGGTCCGAATTCGGGCTATGGTCAAAGCAGGAAAGACGTTATTCGTGGCCGGTCCTCCCGATGTTCTCGATCCGAAAGATCCATACGCCGCGTTCGAGGCTCGCAAAGGAGCGCAGCTTGTGGCCGTGTCGGCCGAGGACGGAAAGAAGCTGTCCGAAACACCGCTTGAGTGTCCTCCCGTGTTCGACGGCATGATTGCAGCAGGCGGTCGGCTATTTGCTTCTTTGTGTGACGGAAGCCTTGTGTGTTTGACCGAGAAATAGTAGTTGCCTTTTGCGGCTCCTATGACGAACGCCGGCTTTGCTTCTGTTCCTCGGTATTGTCATCCGCTGCAAGAGATGGGGCAAAGCTCACTCGGCGGTGTCCGGACCGCACCGTGTACATTGTCCCGTGAACGGAACGAGCGTTATCTCTGTGCCGGGGTGGAGATGAAGGTCCAGCCGCGTTCAACCTCCTCGACCGCTTTGAACAGGTCCACTGCGACGGATCGCTTCAGGACAAAGCCCGATGCCCCTGCGGACATCACCTCATCAATCGCAGCCGGCTCGTCATGGACGCTCAGAATGATGAGCTTCAGCTCCGGGTAAGAGTCTTTAATTTCGCGGGCAATATTCAGTTGGCCGGACGCAGACAAAGACAAGTCCACCACCGCCAAGTCCGGTTTGACCTTACCGACCGCCTCAAACAGAGACCTTTTGTCGGCTACCATCACGACGGTCTCGAACATCGTCTCAAGCAATCCCCGTATGCCCTCGAGCAGATCTTGGTGCCTGTCTGCCAGAATCACGCATCGGCTCTTTTGAATCGCCATGGCCCTGTTCTATTCAAAACGTCTCGAACGAAAAAGAAGGTTCCAGAATAACCTGTTGTCTGACCATCTGACTACGGCCACACCAAACAGCCCCCACGGCGAACGAGTACCTTGACCCTGTTCTATTATCAGTAATCGCAGGAACTGACGCTACTGGTAAAACTACGGGTTCTGAGATGAAAAACTAACAGGCGGATTCTTAGATTGAGACTATGCCATGCTTGATGGCAAAGTGTACGAGTTCGGCACTGGTTTTGATGCCCAACTGCTCCATCATGTTGTACTTGTGAAACTCCACGGTTCTTGTGGAAATATGAAGGATTTTGGCAATCTCTTTGGCTGATTTGCCCTCCGCCAGGAGTTGCATGACTTCCCGCTGCCGCAAGGTGAGCGAACCGAAATCGCCTGCCTTGACGTCCGCTTCGCCCTTGTATAGGTGCATCAGCTCCTGGGCAATCACCGGGCTGATATAGGTGTTTCCCTTCAGCGCTTCCCGAATAGCGGTCGTCAACTCGGAGGGTGCAGAGTGCTTCAGAACGAAGCCCAAGGCGCCCGCATCGAATGCTTCTTTCGCGTACATGGCATCCTGGTGCATAGTCAGGAAAACAACCTTCGCATCGAGACCACACTTTTTTATCTGACTGACCGCATCGATCCCGTTGAGCAGAGGCATCCCTACATCGACCACAATCACGTCCGGACGAAGCCGTTGCGCCTGCTCCACGAGCTCACGGCCGTCCTCAACGGCTCCTACAATATCGAATTCATCTTCCAACAGGCCCTTGAGACCTTCTAATACGATCTTGTGGTCGTCAGCTAATAAAACGGTCGTCTTGCTCATTCTCAGTCTCCTGATAAGCGGGCCTTGACATTGATTACGGTGCCCTCTCCCGGCTTTGATTCCACGAGAATTGTTCCTCGAATCAATCGCACGCGCTCTTCCATGCTGACAAGGCCCAACCCAGCCTCTCCGCGCCCCTGAGCTGGGTCGAATCCAATTCCCGAATCCTGGATGGTGAGACTGATGCTGTCGTCACTGCCTACAAGTCTGACTTGGGCCTCCTTTACTTTAGCATGTCTGGCGATATTTCTCAAGCCCTCCTGGACAATTCTGAACAGACAAATAGAGACCTCCCTTGGAATTTTCGCCGGAATATCCTTCGGCTCATACCTGATCGTTATACCCTCCCGCTTCGTGAAGTTCACACACTCGGATTGTATGGCCTGCCTCAGTCCGAGATCATCAATGATCGAAGGATGAAGTTGACGCGATATATCATGGACGTCGGCAGACAGTCTCACCATCTGTTCTTTCATTTGCCTGAGCTTGTCCCGAATCGCGCCCGGGGTGGATGCGAGCTGCTGTTCGAGCTTCCCGGCGTCAATGGCCAAAACGGCCAGCCGTTGTGTCAGGTCGTCGTGCAGTTCCCGAGCAAGACGCCGACGTTCCTCTTCCTGTACCGAGAGCAGTCTGCCGGCGAGTCTCCACAAGGCCTCGCGGCTCTTGGCCAGCTCTGACGTTCTCTCTTCAACTCGGATTTCCAGCTCATCGCGAGCCCTTTGGAGTGCGTCCGCGGCCTCCTTTCGCTGTCTCTCCCATCGATCTGTCTCCAATCGGGCTCCCAGGATAGGGGCGATGTAGTCGGCTATCGTCTCCAGCAAGTCACAATCCCTCGTTTCATAGTCAGTCGGCCTATTTCCCACGAGAAGATTACCGATGACCTTCCCCTGGTAGATGAGGGGAACATCCAAAGCCCGCATGATGGGAATGTGCCCCTCGGGTACGGCAAACGATGTGTTGGAGCAGAGCGTTTTCTTCTCTGTCATGGCCCTGCCCCAGATACCGCCCCAGATTTCGCGAGGGAACACGTAATCTTTTTCGACCATCTTGCACTGGTCCCAGACGTCTCTGGTCAGTGACGGGCAGACCATTGCCCCATCCTCATTGATATATCCGAAGACGCCGTGCTTGCTTTCCATGGCCTCCAGAACCACATGCAGGACTTCTGAGTACATTTGTTCGTTGTCAACGGTTAGAAAGACCTGTGCGATTTTGTTTCTGATAGCCAGTTCCCGCTCCGACCTTCGCAACGCCTCTTCCGCCTGTTTGCGCTTGGTGATGTCATGGGCTACATGTACCGCGCCCGTGGGTTCACCGTCCGCGTTTCGAAGCGGAGTGACACAGATAGAGAAGTCGCCATGGAGCCGCTCTTCGTGAACCTCCGCCCAATGCTCCCGCCCATCGGCAAGCAACTGAGTATGCGGGCAGCACGTCAGAGGTCTCTCTGTGCCGTGGATAACCTCGTAACAGTGCCGTCCCACGAGGTCCTTTGGCTCGCAGGCGAGGCGGTCCGCCACCGCCTTGTTGACGCGCACGATCCGGTGCGCCTGATCCAGGATGCAGATCAAGTCCGGGACAGCCTCGAATGTGCGCTCCCACTGATCATGAGCACGGCGAAGCTCTTGTTCAGCCCTTTTTCGCTCCATGGCATAACGAACGGCACGGGTGATGGTTCGTCCGTCAGCCCGACCTTTTACCAGGTAATCCTGGATGCCCATTCGTACGGCTTCAATGCCCATATTCTCGTCGTCGATCCCGGTGAGCACCACCACGGGCAAATCAGGAGCAGTCCGGCTGATTTCTCGAACGGTATCCAGGCCGGAGCTGTCGGGTAAAGTCAAATCCAGCAGGACCGCGTCAACGTGATTGTTCTTGAGATAATCGACGGCCTCGTGCAGGGACTGCGCCACGCTGACGCACGTATCCTTGACGCCGCTGAGCAAAATGTTCTCCTGCAGCAGCGCGGCATCGGAGGGGCTGTCTTCGACAAGTAGTATCTGGAAAAAGTTTTTTGAATTTGTGCCTTCCATATTCTCAGGTTTTTGGCGGCAGTGTTACAACTGACAGCCAGAAATTCTCTATGGACTTAACCACGTCAATGAAATGCTGAAAGTCAACGGGCTTGGTGATGTAACAATTAGCGTTAAGCTCGTAGGACTGCAAAACGTCTTTGTCGGAGCGAGAGGTGGTCAAGACTATCACCGGAATGGTCCTTAGAGATGGGTCGCCCTTCAATTCTCGCAGAACCTCACGGCCGTCTTTGCGGGGTAGGTTCAGGTCGAGCATAATAAGGTCGGGCCTGGGCGCCTTGGCGAACGTTCCCTGCCGTCTTAAGTATTCCATTGCCTCAACGCCATCGACGACACGATTGAGGTTATTCGCGATTTTGCCCACCTCAAGGGCTTCCTTTGTCAGGGCGGCGTCGCTGGGGCTGTCCTCAACGAGCAATATCTCTATGGGCTTTGCACCGGCTAAGTTCATCAGTTTGTTTCTCCTTTATCGGGAACAGTGAAATAGAAGGTTGAACCGTTTCCGGGTTTCGATTCGACCCAAATCTTGCCGTTGTGGCGTTCGACGATCTTCTTGCAGATGGATAGGCCAATGCCCGTTCCGGGGTATTCTTCCCGGCTGTGCAGCCGCTGGAAGATCAGGAAGATGCGCTCGGCGTACTGCGGGTCGATGCCGATGCCGTTATCGGCGACGCCCAAACGCCAGTTATCCGCCAGACGCACCGCGCTGACGTGAATCCGAGGCGGCTGCTCGCCTCGGAACTTCATGGCGTTGCCGATGAGGTTCTGTAAGAGCTGCGAAAGCTGCACGCCGTCGAAATAGACCACCGGCAGGCCGTCCGAGGTGATCTGGGCGCCCGATTCTGCGATGCTCGTCTGCAGGTTCGCTATCGCCTGCTCAAGGGCGGCCCCGGCGTCGGTCTGCTGCGGCCCTTTGCCGCGGGTGCCGATCCGCGAATATTCGAGCAGGCCGCTGATGAGCGACTGCATTCTCACGGCGCCATCGACGGTGTAATTCATATATTGCGTCGTTTTGGCGTCCAGCGAATCTTGCAGGTTTCGCTTCAAGAGTTCCACAAACCCGGCCACGGCCCGAAGCGGTTCCTGCAGGTCGTGGCTGGCCACGTACGCAAACTGCTCAAGGTCCCTGTTCGAGCGGGCCAGCTCCTCCGTCCGTTGTTTAACCAGGTCCTCCAGGCGCATTCGATACTTATCGAGCTCCTCTTCGGCGTTGAAACGATGTACGGCCTCGCCGATTAGAGGCGCTATGATCGACTCTATAAAGTGAACCTTGGGCGGCAACACCATATCCTTCCTGTAATCGGTAAGGTGAATCGCTCCGAACACCTCATCGCGATATCGAATCGGAACTACCGCGATTGACCGGAAACCCTTCTTGATACAATTAGCACGGTATTCTTTCTTATGCTCCTCAGACAGCCCGTCCAAAAACGCAAATGAGTCATTGCAGCAAAATGAGCCGCCGGCGGTCATCAAATGCCGTTCCTGCTTTTGCGGATTCTCAAGAATCGCTCGAATACATACGCACTTATCACGTTTCAGGTGCAGGGCGTTTTCCAGCGAGAGGAATTCCTTGTCAAAGCCGACGTAGGATTCGTATGGAATGTTTCCTTCGCCGTCTCTTACGCGAATACCAATGAATTCGCAGCCGGACCAGTTGCGGATTACATTGACCGTTGAATCGACATACGCCTTGCGCGTGGTCTTTTTGGCGAACAGCTCCAGCAGGGAATTTGTAACTTTTTGTTTCTCCTCAACGGCCTTCTTCTCCGTTATGTCGCGTGCGGCGGCGAAGACGCCCTGGACTTGGCCCGAGTCATCTCTGTAAACCGTGGCGTTATACAGAACGTCCGTCAGCCGGCCGTCGCGATCCCGAATCGTCAGCGCATAATCCGTAACAAATCCCTCGGCAAAGACCTGCCGGTAGCCTTTTCGTGCATGGTCCGGCTCGGTGAAATAATCCGAAAAGTCGTCGCCGATAAGCTGTTCACGGGATGCGCCAGTTACCATTTCCGTCGCCTTGTTGACGTCCGTGATTATTCCGTCCTGACTTATTGTAACCAAGGGGTCCAAACTGGCCTCGATAAGACCTCGCGTATAGAGCGACGCCGAACGCAAGGCTTTTTCCGCTTGTTTCTGCTCAGTGACGTCGATACCCATTTCCAGAATAAGCTGCGAGCCGTCGGTGTCGGCGAAGGGATAATCGTAAATGTCGTAATTCCGGCCATTGGGGCCTGTCCACTCCCAGCGATGGGCCTTGTTGGTTTTGAGGACCGTATAAGTTTCGCAAATCTCGCAAGGCTCGGTCCTGTTGAACAAAAACTCAAAGCATTTCCTGCCTTTTGCCTCGCCGAAAAGCTCGCGGAAGACGCGGTTGGCGAAGGGCATGTGATAATCCGGCGTTAAGAGGCACACGTAAGCCGGCAGTGTCTCCAGAACGTCATTGAGGCGCTCCCGTTCGGCCTTGAGGGCCTCTTCAGCCCGCATTCGCTGTTCGGCCTCCTGTTGAAGAATGCCCACCGTGTGAATCAGCTCCGCGGTTCGCCCTTGTACCTTCTTCTCCAGTTCGGCGTGTGCTTCTTGAAGGGCGCGGTTCGCCTTTCTTTCCTTGGTGACGTCTCGGCCGTACAGGTTTACGTATCCCCCCTCCACCACCGGAGCCACCACGAAAGAGACAATGCGCTTGCCACACGTGACTTCCTTGACGATGTTTTGTCCGGAATCCAACGCGCGGGCAACCTGCTCGCTCCATGCCTTGGGCGCTTCTTGACTCACGCCCCGGCCCCACTCTTCCAGCAGGCTTAAGCCCGGCTTGTTGCTGTACAATATCGTGCCGTCCGAAGCGATGCGTAATATGGGAGAAGGATTCTCAGAAGGAAACTTGGCCACCATTTCGAGCTGTTCGGCAGCGTGCTTGCGTTCGGTGATGTCGTGCACCATTCCCACTGAGCGGATGATCTTTCCGGAGTCATCACGGAAATGTTCACATTTTTCATGGACATAGCGAATTTCGCCGGTTGGTTTTTTCACCACCCGGTGCTCAATCTCATAACCATCCTTTCCTTCACGGATTGAGCCGGAATACGCCTCATCGACTGGCGCTCGGTCGTCCGGATGCACCCGCTCCAGAAACGCCTCATACGTGGCGCCGAACTCCTGCGGCTGCAACCCGAAGATCCGGTAAACCTCATCCGACCAGGACAATTGGTCATTCACCAAATCCAGTTCCCAACTGCCCAGGTGTGCTATCTCCTGCGAGCGGGCAAGCTGGTGCTCGCTCTGCCGCAACGCCGCCTCTGCCTGCTTTCGCTCGGTGATATCGGTTATGGCCGTGCGGCACAGGGTAAGGTTGCCCTCGGCGTCTGCCGCGGGGATACTTTCAAGCTGCGCCTCAAATTTCTGTCCGTCTTTCCCGACAAGGGTGATTTCACAAGTTTGTTTAAGGCCAGGCGTTAAAGCCGCCCGGTGATACAGATAAAACTTGTCCTGGCTTTCTTTGCTCACAAAAGAACTAAACGGCTTTTCAATCAATTTGATTCTTTCGACGCCCAGCATCTGACAGCCGGTGAGGTTGGCTTCGATAATATACCCCTTTTTGTCAAAGGTGAAATATCCTATGGGGGCAAAATCATACAGGTCCGTATATTTGCTCCGGCTGTCTTCGAGCTGCTTTTGCGCCGTGCGCAATTCCTCGTTTTGCATCTCCAGATCGATTTGATGCACCTGAAGCTCGTGAATCGTCGCGGCAGCGTCCGCCTTGGACATCCGCTCCGGCTGCGCTGCCCCCCGTGGGAACCCGCGTTCGGCCTTCTTTCGCAGGTCTTTCAATCTGTTGGATACATCTTTCCCGGCGGCCCTGCGTTTTCTTGACCGTTCATCCTTCTTAGCGGCGGTCCTTTTGGCGGCCATACTCGTTTTCCCAAAGGTGAAAGCCGCTCGTCTGGCGGCTTAGCGATTACCCATGCTACCAAATCAATAGCGCATCGGCAAGGAAATTCACACCCTGGGGGGAAATCATTCGTCGGCGAGAGTGCGGGAACATGCTCATCTTCGTTTTGCACCGCAGCAGGCCGCGAAATCCGCGCGGCGTGGTGCCCTCCGCGTTCTGGGGACTCCCAGCGCCTCCCAAAATCACCGCTGTGGGCCGCTCCTTCCCGCCAGACGCGGTTCATCGTGACTTGTCTATTTAATGAAGCGGATCGTCAGCGGGTAGCGATAGTGCCGGCCGTCGTTGGCTTTGATCGCGGCAATCACCAGGAAGACCACGTCCAGGATGTACACCGCCGGCAGCAGCACAAAGCCCGCACATGCAAAACAGAGCAGCCCTGCTACAAGCGCATATATGAGTATCGAGATCTGGAAGTTTACCGCCTCTTTGCCTTGCTCATCTACGAACTTGAAATCGTCTTTCTTTATCTGCCAGATGACCAGCGGGGCGATGAGGCTGCCAAGGACCGGCACGATGGGCAGCAATCCGCCGACGCCCGCCAAATGGCAGAACATGGCCCACATTCGGGCGTCCCTGTCGAGTTCCTTGGTATGGCCCGCCTGTTGGACTTCTGCAGGTTGTTTGGTGTCCGCGGGCCGTGGTGATTGCTCGCCGCCGAGACTCTCGGGGCTTTGGTTTGTTTCTGCCATAATCCGGCTCCTTTCAAGTCAATCGTCTCTGAATCAATGAACTATCCTTCGTTTGAGCGAAGGCCGGCTCTTCACGTCGCGCGCTCATGCACTCCACGCACTCCATACTTACGGAAAATCGCGGAGACGTTACACGGGAATGGAGGATTCTCCGGGTGAAAATCTGCGTCCCCCCAAGTCGCTCTTACGACTTTACTGATTCGGGGCTGCGAGCTTGATGCTTGCAGCTCCTGTGGAGCCCCTGACTTCTCTCTGAGCTTCTCTGGAAGGCAGGGGCTCTTTTTTTGTTGTGTTGCTCCAATCGGGCCTTGTCTGACACATGAAGTTCAGTCTCGGAACTGGTGGTAGCATCGGAAAACAAACGGGGCACAGCAGCCCGAACGCTCGGCTATGCCCCGCATCGAGGCAAAACACTTCGTTGTCAAGCTCTCATCACTCGTCGATGGACGAGGAGCTGCGAGCAACTCTTAAGGCGCTGTTCTCGCCCGATACAGCCGGATGTCGTCGAAGTACATCTTGCCTGAGCCGCCGGGGGCCGTCTGATTGCCCCTTGTGCCTAAGCCAAGCGCGATCCTGTCCACGTTCGCCAGGGTGATGCCCTGATTGGCGAGGGTCTGCAGAGGAATCACCCACTCCGTCCAGGTGGTTATCGTTGCCGCACTCGGATCAGGATGGACGACCACCGCTGGCTGGCCCGCGACGTTGGAAACGGCGACATATAGCGGCTCGGCCGCGTTGCTGGCGATACCGATGTCCTGGTGCGCCCACTGCGGGCTGACCGTACCTGTTGTCGTGACGTTCGTGAACACCGCCTGACACGTCGCGTTGGCGTTATGGGCCGTCAGCGCCAAACCGATATAGACATTCGAACCCATCTGGATGTTCTGCGGCGTCGCGCCCGTGACCGGCTGCCAGGTGGTGCCGTTGGCCGAATGGGTAACCGTGAAGTTGCCCGCCAAGTCACGCTCTAACTTCACCCAGAGCGGCGCAGTCACTCCCGTCTGATTGGCGTTGAAGCTGGCCGCGCCCGTATCGGGACGGCCCTGTGCGGCAACGCCGTTGCTCGGCGTAATCGCCGCAAACATGTGCCTCGAGCTGCCGTCCAGCGTTTCGCGGATCATCACGCCGGCCTTGGCCCAGCCGTTGGTGTTCTGGACGCTCTGAACCCGCGCGACAATCGAGCCGGCACCGGTCAGCGTCTTGTAGGCAAAGTGGAACTCATCGTGATACTGCCCTGCCGTGCCGACGTCCCAGATATCCGTGCCTGTAGCGGTCATCGTGTAGGTGCCCACCGGACCTTCTACGAAGCTGCCGACGGAGCCGGGTAGCCCTCTGAACCACAGCGACAACTCCCCAACGCCTTCTTCGGTCCAATCCCGCGGGGCGGTCAGCTTGAACTCTGCCTCCGAATACTTCGCAAAGCTCTGCTTATTGTTATCGTAGTTGAGCGGCATGGACTGGCCGCCGCTGTGAACGATGGTTTCCTCAGTGAAGGAAGCCGTGTTCTCATCGCCCACCGCCGCACCGGTTCCGTTGCCGGCAAAGTAGGGCGGACTGCCCGGCGCGCCGTAGCCAAGCCCATCATGCCAGGAGTACCATATCTGGTTATCGGCGGCATCGTAGTCCTCAAAATCATCCACGATAGCAAAACCAGCCGTCGTGAAGCTCCAGACCTTGCCGACCCACGGACTGTCGGGATTCACACTGTTGACTTCATCAATCCGCCAGTAGTACGTCGTCTCCCAGGCCAGCTTGCCGGGATTAAAGCTCTCGTCACCGAGGGTCTTGGTGCCTTTGTACTCGGGTGAAGCCTTGGTCGCATTCCTCACGACGCCTGCGTCCGTGCCGAAATAGACTTCGTGCGACGCGGCGTAGGCCCCCGGAGTCCAGCTAAGAATCGGTGTCTGCTTTATCTGGACGGCACCATTGGGTGGATTCGGGCCCCCGACGGCGCCCTGCGTCGTGAAGGTCCACACGTCGCCTTTGTGGGTGGCGGCGCCGTCAAACTCATCGACGCGCCAGTAGTACGTCTTGGCCCGCTTAAGCCCGGTAGGGCTATAGGTCGCGACGCCCTGGGGCAGTCCGCCGGCCGCGTTGCTGACGGTGTCAAAATTGGCGCCGAAGTAAACGGTGTGCAATTTGGCCCCAAAGCCCGCCGTCCAGCTCAGCTTGACAGTGACGTCTATAGATTCGGCCCCATCAGCCGGAACGGGGTTATAAGCCTTCTTGGGTGGAACCCCAAAGCTCCAGACAGGGCCTTTCCACGGACTGTTCGGGTCGGCATTATTGACCTCATCGATTCGCCAGTAATAAGTCGTGCCCGGAACAAGGCCGTCCGGATAAGCAAACCCCGGGAAGCCGGCCACATAGTACGTTAAGACTTGGTTGCCCCGGAACGTGCCGCTCGTGCCGTTGTTCACATCGTCGGGATTATCGCCCAAATACACGTCATGAGAGACGGCAAAGTCCCCGGGCTTCCACGAGAGCGACACCCAGGTATCCGGGTGCAGCGCGCCGTCAGGCGGATTGGGGCTGTAGGCATACGGGTAACCTCCGCCCAGCATAGCCCCCTTAATCTGGCCTTCCGACAGGGCCTCGTCCCAGATTTGAACGTCGTCAAGTTTGCCGAGGAGATCGCGACCGGAATAGGTTCCTATGGTCAAGGCGCCTCCGAGCCTGTGTTCAAGCCCGGCCGGGACGCTTAGCGATCCATCCTGCTGTCCGTCCAGATAGAGCAGGAGCTGTTGGCTGGCCGAGTCGTAGGTCATTGCGGTGTGGTACCATCTATCAGGCTGCACGGTAGTATTGCCGCTCACCACTGACCAGCCGCCTGCGCTTGTGACGATGCCGTGGATCTTTTGGTCGGCGGCCCACTCGTGAAGCGAGAAGGCGTAATCGTCGCCTCTGGAGATGTAATCCTGCCGTTCCATCGCGGCCACGGTGACATTGCTGAAATTTACCCACGTCATCAAGGTAATGGACCTCGGCCGGATGTTTGCCCCGCCGGGCACACTCACATAGTCGCCGCCGTCGAACTGGAGCGCACCGCCCACCTTCCCAGTTGTCCACTGGGGGCTGCCGCTGAACGTGCCGTCGTTCCCACCGCCGCTTGAGTCAACAGCGGTGGTCCCGGAACCCTCATCGAGCCTCCACCAGCCGACCAGTTTAGCGCGAGCCGCGCTGGTCAGAACCAGGCTCGACACCAAGGCAATAGAGAACGAATAAACCAGTTTCTTATACATAATCTACCTCCTTCAGAAGAAATGTTGATATATGTTTGCGGATTTCACCCTTCTAATACTTGTGGTTGTCCAAGACGATTTCCCGCGACTCGACATCACCTCCTTTCGCCGAGAGTGCACAAAACCAATATAATCCATATTTACCAAATCAATTGCCCTTGTGTCAAGAAGAATCTTTGCCCATTATGGGATGTCCAAGGAACATCGTATCCCCCTGCGAAGGATAAGGTGTATGACTTC
>CAYWZW010000037.1:0-50177 GCA_964462945.1 uncultured Pirellulales bacterium | reverse complement strand
TGGGCCTGGCCCGAAAGCTGGCGCCCCGCCGCCCCCACCCCCGGCACACCGTGACACTACCGCGTTCACGAATTTGGCCTGAAAATCAACGACGGCGTTGATTTGCCAAGGGCAGAAGCTATAATTCTGGTTTGGCCCAGGGCGCCGGCTGGCTCTGGAAAGCCGCAGATGCGAATCTGTCTCTTGGGTTCGTGGTTCTTAGTCCCGCGTTTGGATGAGAGGAGCCGCAAGGATGGTGGTTCTGGCAGGAATTGATGAAGCTGGTTATGGGCCGATCCTGGGACCATTGGTCGTATCGTTGAGCACTTTTTCACTCCCGCATCACCTCCTGACAGCCGATCTGTGGCAGGTCTTGAGAAGAAGCCTCAGCGACAGGCGAAAACGGCTTGCTGGCAGACTGCTGATTGCCGACAGCAAGAAGGCCTACAGCAAATCGCTGGGAATCAAGCATCTTGAACGAACAGTCCTGACCGCCCTGAAATGCCTCGGCAAAGAGCCAACCACGTTGGCTGAGCTTGTAGGACTGCTGTGTCCCGATTGCCTTGAGCGGCTGAGTGATTATCCCTGGTACCAAGACGCCGGAACTTGTTCTCTTTCGGCCCATATCGCTGACAAGGAAATTGCTTCAGCCGTGTTGAAGAATGACCTGGCGACCAATGGTATGGAATTGCTGGAGCTGAAAAGCTGCTGTCTGGACGTCGCATACTACAACAAGATGGTGGCTGCTGTAAAGAACAAGGCTGACGTGCTTTTCACCGCCATCTCAAGCCTCATCAAGAACGCTTACGATAACTTCGCAGGCGATGATCTGCAAATCGTAGTTGACAGACAAGGCGGGCGGGTCCACTACCGCAAGAGTTTGCAGCGGATGTTCAGCGACATGGAATTGAGGATTCTCCGTGAGAACCCGACAACCAGCAGCTATGAGCTGCAAGCTGACGGCAAGCGCATGCGGGTGCATTTCGTGGTCGGCGCCGACGGGCGATTTCTGCCGGTCTCGCTGGCATCGATGGTGAGCAAATATCTCAGGGAGCTTATGGTCGGCAGCATGAACCGCTATTTTGCCGCCTTCGGGGCCGGTCTGAGACCCACCGCGGGGTATTGGAAGGACGGTTTGCGTTTTATCGAGGAGATACGAACAAGCCTTCCTCACGTTACGTTCGACGACAACCAGTTGATCCGTTGTCGATAAGCATGGGGTCAAACGCAAAATCTCTGCATAAAAACCCAAAAAAAGCGTTGCAGTTAGGGTACGAGGTGGTACAATATAAGCAAGTCCAGACTATAGGGAGAACGTATATCTGAATTATTTGCGTGACTCCACGGACAATCGAAGGCCATCTGTATGGCCGGCCGTGTGGGGAAGATGAAATTGTCGTTTTTGGAGGATTAAATGATGAAAAAGCACAGATCACAATTCCTTTTGGTGTGTGCGCTGGCGGTTTTGCTGGGTGCCGCAAAGGCCACTTCAGGAGTCGGGATTCGGCCGACAGTGTTGGGCCCGGCCAACGACGGCTGCTCCAATGCGCAGGCAATCGGCGATGTAGCAAACCTGTCATTCGACACGACAGGTGCGAGATTTGATGGTCGCGCCTACTGTATGGTCAGTCCAAATATCTGGTATTGCTATACCGCTCCGTGCACGGGGGACGTGACCGTCGGCCTGTCCGGCAGCAACTACGATACGATGCTCGCCGTTTATAATGGCTGCGAATGTTTTCCAGAGGATCTGGTGGAGTGCAATGATGACTCAGGTGCCGGACATGAATCACAGATCACCTTCGCCGCGATCGGCGGCAACAAGTACATGATCGAGGTCGGAGGCTATGGCCTCGAGACCGGTCAGGGCTTGCTCAGTGTCAGTTGCGGCGGGCAGCCGCCTCCACCCCCGCCGTCAAAGGACAACTGCGCAGGCGCACAGTCAGTGGGCGAGGTAACGAACCTGGCATTCGACACCAGCGGCGCGACCTTCGACGGGCCGGGCCATTGTATGAGCGGCCCGAATATCTGGTACTGCTACACCGCCTCGTGCACGAGTAACGTCACCGTCAGCCTCCTGGGCAGCAGCTATGATACGATGCTCGCCGTATATAAGGGTTGCGACTGTTACCCAACATCGGGTGATCTGATCGGGTGCAACGATGACTTCGGCTCCGGTGAGCAGTCACAGATCACCTTCGCCGCGACCGCCGGCAATCAGTACCTGATCGAGATCGGCGGCTATGGCTCCGAGACCGGTCAGGGCTTGCTCAGTGTCAGTTGCGGCGGGCAGCCGCCTCCACCCCCGCCGTCAAAGGACAACTGCGCAGGCGCACAGTCAGTGGGCGAGGTAACGAACCTGGCATTCGACACCAGCGGCGCGACCTTCGACGGGCCGGGCCATTGTATGAGCGGCCCGAATATCTGGTACTGCTACACCGCCTCGTGCACGAGTAACGTCACCGTCAGCCTCCTGGGCAGCAGCTATGATACGATGCTCGCCGTATATAAGGGTTGCGACTGTTACCCAACATCGGGTGATCTGATCGGGTGCAACGATGACTTCGGCTCCGGTCAGCAGTCACAGATCACCTTCGCCGCGACCGCCGGCAATCAGTACCTCATCGAGGTCGGCGGCTACGGCTCTGAAAAGGGTCAGGGGCTGCTGAGCATCAGTTGTGAGCCTGAGGCAGTAACTCCAAACAAACCCGACCTGGGCGATGCTCCGGACAGCACTAACAGTTCCGGCTCGGTCATGACCGCCTACCCTGTCGGAGGTCCCCTGGGCGTGAAGGCCAATTACGCGACCGTCTTCGCCGGCAGCGGCACAGGGCCTTACGGGCCGGCGCACGCCAACGCTCAGCTCGTGGCCTATTTGGGCAAAAAGATTACGGGTGAAAGCAAAGCCGACACCGGTCCCGACGAGGATGGGACCAACAACATCAGGCCCTCAACCGACTCGCCGAACCATGATCTGGGTGATGACGGTGTCGTCGTCCCGCTCAATATGCCCCATTGCCGCTGGACCACATTCGACTACATCGTCACCGTTGTCGATCCAAGTGTGGACCTCTGGGCCAATGTCTGGTGTGACTGGAACCGGGACGGTGACTGGGACGATACGCTGGAGTGCACCGCCGGGCCGTCGCCGGAGTGGGCCGTCCGGAATCAGTTGCTGTTCAATCTGCCGGCGGGTCTCAATACGATCACGACCCCGGCGATCCTGGCTTGGCATCCCGAAAGTGGTCCGGAGGAAATCTGGATGAGAATCACCCTTTCGGAGAAACCCTGGATAGGCGGCAGCGCCCCTGACAAGAAAGGCAACGCTGGCTCCGGGCCTCTGGCCAAGTACCAGTTTGGGGAAACGGAAGATTACTACTTCGTTCCGGATGTGAGCTACACGGTCTGTGAAGATTACAACGGCGACGGAGTCATCAATACACAGGACCTGGTTGATTTTACCGCTGCGTGGCTTGAGAATTGTCCGCAGTGACAGCAACCCCGGTAGGTGGAACGTCCGATTCGGGCTGTGAGCAATTTGTCGCTCACAGCCTTTTTTTGTATGACGGCGGTTATTCTTGACTAGGCTAATCCGGCCCATGTCCAAAGGCTCAAGAGGTGACCCCCTTGAAACTGCTCAATGCTCACGAAGGCGCTCGTTGTGTCTTTGCACTACACGCCGGGCGAAGATTTGGTGAGTACAGGCAGCTTATGGTGAATCGGCGGGAGCACACGGGACACAACCGCCAGCCTGAGAATTCCGGCTTATTGGAGGGCGCCGCTCGGCAGGAAGAACACGCCCGGTCCAACACCTGCACCGTCGGGGTATGGGACGCGAGCGTCGGCCGTAATCCCAACCTTCATCGGAATAACGTCCGACGGCGAATAGGTTTCCACGTGTCCGTCGGTGTAACCGGCCCGCAACATGATTGCGGGAGGCTTCTCAGGAACGCCTTCGCGGGACCAGTACGCTGAAAGAAGCCACGTTTCGGGAGTAACCTTGGCTCCTTCAAAGGGTTCGCAACTGCTGTGAGACCAGGGGCTTCTCCAATGATCATAACCAAAGTAGTCGGTTACGAGCAACTTGCTGTGTCGTCCACCGCTCGCCGGACCCTCGGGTCCTCTGAAAGTAACCCTTTGGCCTCCGATATACCCTACATAATTCCAATAGAAGCAATATGTTCCGCCCACGGGATCAGCCGAAAAGGAGCTGTCTTCGGGATAATCCCACGCGTCGCCTGCGTCCCATGCCTGCTGCAAATACGCATATCTCTGGGGCGCATTCGGGCAATACATCGTGCGGGCATCCGGTATGTAGCTTCGAAGGTATTCACTCATGGCCCGGTGTAAGCCTGGGCTGCGATGCCTGTTGCCGGTCAGCTTAGTCGGGTCCGACCAGTTCCAAATGGTGCCGAATCCAACAGTGGCGACGGATTCAGGGTATCTTTCATCATTGTCTGAGGCAAAGAGGTTTACACCGGAAGTGACTTCCTTCTGGTTAGTCATGCTTTCCACGGCCCGGGCCTGACGCTTTACGCGGCCTAACGCAGGAAGCATCACAGCCATGAGCATTGAGATGATAGAGATGACCACAAGGAGTTCAATCAGCGTGAACCCCCGCGTTCCATCTCCTACCTGCAATTGTCGATATCGAGCGCTGATTTTCCTATCCTCCAGCCGTGCTCCGAGTCCTTTGTTTGCGCTCGTGGAGCGTACGGACCTAAACTGTCATCGTATTATACGCTCCGTTTCATCGCATGTCAACGACAAATTCTTCCGTCCGAAAAAAAATAGCTCCGAGCAGGCAATCCCGGCGATTGCCGCCGCCTCCGATTCCCCGGTGTCCAAAAGGGGAATTATGCCCCTTGGTATCCCGGCTCAGGCGCTGGATTACCCCCCCACGGGGGTGGTGAATTGGGGTTCCGAAAGCTGTTCCTGCTATTGGGGCGTGGTTTCAGGTGAGTTTTCCATCAAATTCGACTGGTCCTGGCTGCTGACATCGCTCCAGGATGGCCAGCCGCTCAGGCTCGCGAAGGGCGTTCCGCCGTAGGCTCCCATGTTTATTGTGCCTCCCCGGGGCATCCGCTCCCGTCCCGGACTATCGCTGGGATCGCCGGCGTCGATACAAGGGCTTGTGACCGAATCGGTCACCCATTTGCCGTCTTTCGGTGAGTACCTGCCGTATCTGGACTTCAGATGGTAGTCGCTGCTGGCAGGGTCGGCAAACAAAGGGTCCGTGCTGATATTGCCGCTGTCCCGGCCGACGGCATCCGCTTGCGCCACGTCGCTATAGCGAGCGCGGCACTGGGACAAGTCGCCGTTGCGGTTATTCCAAAGAATGCAATTCGTGATGCCGGGATTGCCTCCCTCCCTGGCACTAATACCGAACAGGTTAGCGGTTATCGTCAAATTGGTAAGCGTCGGCGAGGCACTGTAGCAGAAGATGGCGGCCTCACCGCAACCCGTAATGACAAAGTTACGCAAGACGCACCTCGAGCTCTCGGCGGTGTAGAAGGAAAATGCGAAGCCGGTGGGGGCCGTGACCACGGCCGCGTCATCTGCACTTTGGAGAGCGATTGACTTGCCGCTAAGGAGGACTTCTTCCGCATAGACCCCCGGCCAGACCATCACGGTATCGCCGCTAAAGGCTTCGTTCACAGCCCTTTGAATGGTGGCGAACGCATCGGCTCTGCTCAGGCCGGAATTAGAGTCGCTGCCGTGGACGCGGTCAACGTGAAAGATCCAGGGGTCCTCCCCTTTGCTGGCTTCGACGGTCCCGCCGTATGCGCCCATGTTAATACGCCTGCCGTTTGGAAGAGGCTCGGCGCCCACTGGGTCCTGGGGGTCGCCGGCATCGATACACGGGCTGTGCTCGCTATCTTCGACCCATCTGCCGCCGGTCGGGTCATAACGGCCAGACATCGACCGCAGGTGATAGTCGTCGCCCCCTGTTGATGCAAACAAAGGGTCAGTGTCGATATTTCCTTGTCCCGAATAACCTCTCTCAATATCCGAGTAGAGAACGGGACTGCTCGAGGCCGGACCGACAAGCTGGACGGGGACACCGGCGTTGTACCACACGATACTGTTTCTGATCGCAATGTCGCTGGTCACCGAGTGAATCCCCCCGCCGGTTGAAGTGGCCGCCTGGACTCCCGAGAGCGTATTGTGGGCCACGGTGCAGTTTGTGATCCGCACGGACTCCACGATACTGTCTGCCGGCGCCTGGGAAGTCGAACCGATGAAGATGCCGCCGCCCACGTCGGCCCTGTTGTTCGAAGCGATGCAATTTTCCAATACGATGCCAGCCGACGAGCCGCCGCAGTAGAGCCCGCCGCCCTTAAGGCCGCCCGGCGCACGGTTGAAGGACATATCGCAGCCGGCCAGCCGAGCCTGGCTTTGCCAGCAGTAAACACCGGCGCCGAGGCTGTCCTGATAACCAACGTTCCGATTGATCGTACAGCCGATGATTGTGGCGTCGGAGCTTCTAATCAAACCAATGCCGGCCCCCCGTCCACCTGATTTTGCCGATCCCAGACCCCCGGCCTGGCACTCTTCGATCGTACAATCCATGATCGTCGGTGCGCCGCCCACAATCCCGATGCCGCCTCCCAGCTCGGCTGCACACTGTCTGATCACGCAGTCAATAATGCTTGGGCTGCTGAACTCACAGAATATGCCGCCCCCCACTGGATGGGTGGGACTGGAGCTCCAGGGCGCACTGTCCGGCGGAATCTCTGAGCCCGGCGCTCGGCCCCCGATGATCGTGAAGCCGCGCAGCAAAGAGTCGGGTCCTTCTGTGCTGTGGAAGTAAAAGCCTCGGTGGCCGCCGCAGTCGATCGTCGTCGCTTGAGGTCCATCGGCGCTGCGGACCGTAATGGCCTTGCCTCGAAAGTCAAGATCCCGGTTCCCGCTGCCCGAGTAGGTTCCTGAAGCGACCTCCACGATGTCGCCGTCAGACGCCGAGTCGATGGCCTGCTGGATCGTAGCGGCGTCCGCTGGCACGCGGATAGTAGCAGGTGAGTTGTACAGGTTCACGGCGAGGTTGTCGATCAACACTTCAGTGCCGAAGAAGATGACATAACACACACCTCGCAACGACTCGATCGAGATGTCGTGGCTTCCGGGATCCAGCTCTTGCGGGTTCGACCAATTGATACCATCCGGGGAGAACGAATAACGCAAATAGCCTGACAGAGATGATGCCGCGTCATTGCCATACGGCAATCGCACGTCAATCCGCATGTTTCCGCTGACCGCCCTGTGCGGCTGGGTCCGGCCGGCGGGAAAACGATAGCCCAAATAGGCCGACTCGCCGTGGTAATCTCCAAAACCCAATTCTCGCTGGGGTCCCGTATCCAGATGGTATAGGTACGCCTCCAACGGAGGATAAGCCCCCTGGGGCCAGAAAATGGAGTGGATGTAGCTGTCTGTCTGTGCCTTGTCGGTGCTGAAGTCGTCCTGGTACTCGTAGGTCCAATCGGCCCAGACCTGACCGGGGGCCAGACACAGCGCGGCCGACGCGAGAACGGTCGCAGTAATCCAAGACCAACCTGTGCCCTGATGTCTCATTTACGTCACTCTGCTTATACATAGTATGGGAGTTCGCAGCATTCTCCCGAATCCTCGGCGTAGGCTGTGGATGGACGCGACCGGTGCTCTCTGTCCATTCATGTCCTCCTCTTTTCCCTTATGTGTCGCGCGGCTGGCGTACTACAAAGCCGTTGGTCTATTCGAGAGAGCCGTCCAGAAGTTGCACAAGCCACAGCAGCCCCGGGCTCTGGTGCGAGGACGTCGTCTCGCCTCTCGGCCTGACCGGACGGACAAACTCCGCGCTCACTCCGTCAACCGACTGGAGATAAGAGAACTTCAGACTTCCTTTGTCACCCTGATCGGTGGAAAAAATGATTTGGTCGATGACGTCCGTTTCCAGATCGATGCTGTAAACGAGCCTAACGTCTCTGCAATCAAGCTCCACCTGAACGAGCTGGCTTCCCGGCGTGTGCCTGGTCTCGAATTTAATACGCTGTTCGGCCGCATCCCGGCGCACCGTATCGATAGTGTGCAGACCTGCCCAGGGCCTGAGCAGCCCCTTGAAGAAGCTGCCCCCCTTGTATGTCCCGAGCGGGCTGGAGGATGACCGACTGGCGTAAGCGTCTTTATATGTGTCCACGACCGTCAGGGATCCAACCTGCAGCCTCAACCAGGGACTATACGATTCATACGTAGCATCGACAAACGGTATTCTTCCAGTGCCCCAAACGTTCTGGCCGTTGATCTGGCCTGTGACGCGGAAGTACGTCCAGCCGCGTCTGTGCATTTCATCACGCGTATCTTCCGTCTTGGCTGTGGCCGGCCAGTCCCCCTGGAAGTAGTCTTCGTCCAGGATATTGTAGTGACGGACCACCCAGGGCCGTTCGGCGTCGTTGGCTTCGTTGCGGGCGGCGACCACCAGGAGACCTTTGCCTTTGGCCGTCACATGTTCCGAACCCCTTGGGCTTGCCTCAACCTGACTGAGAAAGTCGGTCGTTCCGGCGTCATCCGTGGGGATTCTGAACACACTCAGGTCGCTGGTCCACATGCGATGATTGTTAATGTAAACAGTGTTGTCACGGTAGAGGTAATTGAACCGGGCGTTCTGCAGTATCTGCCAGGATGACCTGTCACCAACCATCCCCGACTTTGCCCGCAGCATCATGGTGCCCGCCGGACCTTCCGGGAAATAATACCAATACTCTTGCTTGGCGTTACTGCTCTGGTCGAACGGAGCAACCGCTTGAGAATTGGACAGCGCGGGGTCGGGTCCTTCGACGCGATGCCAGGGTCCTGAGGTCGTGATTATCGTGCCGGCGGTCAATGCGCCTGCCGCCGTCAGTGACACAATGGCCGTCTTGGTGGTTGCCAGGGCGGCCACTCCCGCCAGCACGCCAACCTTCGTGGCAGCGGCCGTGACCGAAACCTGGGCCGCAGCGGCCTCACTCGGGGCGGTCATCTTCCCGAACAGCACCAAGGCGGCAAGCAAAGAACCCTTGCCAAAACCATTTCGTGAGAGCTCTCGCTGCAAGGCGCGTTTGGCGCGCAGAAACAGCATGCGCGTGCCGAATTCGCTGCAACCCATCGCCTCCGCAATGTCGGCATACGCCATCCCGTCATAACATCGCATGACCAGCACGGCTTTGTGCTGTGTCCTGAGCTTCTGCATTGCCGACCCGACAATGTGTTTTAGCTCCTCTCCTACAAGCCTCTCCAGCCCATCCTGCCGGTCTCTGATCGAGCCTTTTCGCTCTGCGCTGGAGACCGCCAAATCCCGCTGCGTCCGTTCGGTTCTGTAATGACGCCGCAGTTTGTTCGTCGCAATTCCGTGCAGCCAGGGCCAGAACCGATCCGCGCTCTTCAACTTACCTAATACCTTGCACATTTCAAACAAGCTCTCCTGTACGATCTCTTGAGTCAGTTCATCCTGTTGAGTCAGACGATAGACATACGTGTGCAGACGTCCTCTTGCCTGCTCAGCCAACTTCTCGAGGCACTGCCCATCGCCACACTGAGCCCGCCTGATCAGTTCGATCTGATCCAACTGCTGATCCATACCGGGCTCCTCATATCGCTATCACACATACAAAAACCAAACTAAAGTGCCACCACTAATGCCAAATATAACGTTTTTTCCATAATTCTGCCAGTCTCCGCATTCCTTCCCGATGCCAGACATGGGCAAGCCAGGTCCTTGGGACAGGCGTGACAAAAGGGGTCCAGCCTGCTCCAGGCTTTCCCTGCACGGTGCAGGCGACACATTTGCAACTTATCTTACCGAAGGATAAGCACTTATGAACACGGGAATGAACGAAACTCTGCCAGAGAGCAGGCCTTTCGGTCGGGCGACTACCCTGCAGCAAGCATTTGGCCATCACCAACAAGACAAAAATATCGCATCGTGTTAATAATCCCCGGCTGTTGCAGCACTCCGACGCTTCCGGAGGATATACACGGCTAACGGGAAGAAGGCATACTTGTTCTTGTATTTCCGAGACGCCCCAGATCGAAGGCTGGGGGGGGCGGTCCGGAAGGTACCGTGTGCCGCTGGTTTCCTGACCTCAGTCAGCCGTAAGCGGCTGGCCCGTCTTCCATTTCCTGAACAACTCTTCATCACGGCTGAGCCGGAAAGGATATCGAGTAAAGACGTCATACACGGCGATCGCATCGAGCGTCAGCGAACTGACATTGGCGCCGAGAACGTTCTTGCCGACCGAGGGTTCACGTATGTAGCCCAGGACCTTGACGTGATGGCCTCCGGCCACAGTCGTCTTTCCGCTGGGGTAAACAACGAACAGTGAGCCATCGCTGCTGACGTCGTCGGCCGTGCTCGAAATGTGATCTTCCACAAGTATCCGAAACGCAGTCTCGTTCTGCGTTGTTTCAGCCTCCAGCACGTGTCCGCCGAAGGCGTAGAGCTTGCCGGCATGATGCTTGGGGTCCGCTTTAATCTGCCGCAGTTTTTCCGTGCCGAAAACCTGGTATCCTGCAGGCTCCGGGTACGTGCACCCGCCCACAAGCGACAACGTCAGGACAAGCAGTGTCTTTCTCATCTTGTAGCTCCTTTGACGGACCACATTATCGTACCAGTCACTGACGCCAGGTCAAGAGCAGGGAAAAACCAAAGAAACACCCCTGTATGAAAAAGCGACCATGGCATGCCGGATGTCCCGGGATTGTTCGTGGGAAGATGGCCCATTCAAACCGAAAGCCGGCAGACTTCGTGTGAGGGCCGGCTTTGAGAAAAAGCCCCTGCTGACGTATAAAATTTTGAAATCCAACAATAGCGGTTCAACACCAAGGCAGCCACGGGCAGGGTGCCGACCATTTTCCGAACACCGGCCGGCCTACTCGTGACGCAGCGATTCGATCGGATCCATGTTTGCCGCTCGATAGGCTGGATACAGACCGAAGATGACGCCCACGGCCCCGCTGATCCCAAAGGCCAGCAGCAGCGAGGTGCCCGTAATGATCGTGGGCATGTGGCCGAAATGGGTCACCAGGAACGGTATAAGGGAGCCGAGAACAATTCCCAGGACGCCGCCGACGAATGTCAGCATAAGCGTTTCGGAGAGGAACTGAACGATTATGGCGCGTTTGGTGGCGCCGAGGGCACGCCGGATGCCGATCTCACGCGTTCGCTCGCTGACGGTGGCTAACATAATATTCATGATTCCTATGCCTCCGACCAGAAGCGAAATCGTAGCGATCGAGCCGAGCACGATACTGAAAATCCGCTGCGTTTGTTTCGCCTGGTACAGCAGCTCGAGCGGGACGACGATGCGGTAGTCCTTCTTGACCTTGTGGAGACGCCCCAGCAGAGTATCCAGGATATCACGCATGGGCAAGACCTGGTCGCTTGACTTTACCTTCACCGTGATCTTCTGCAGTTGGACTCTCTCTACGTTCTGGCTGCCCCCGCTGAAGCTGGCGCTCAACTCGGTAAATCGGGACTTTGCGGTTGACAAAGGCAGATATACGCTGCCCGTAGCCGTGCTGTGGGAGCCCGTTGCCACCGGCGCAGCACTGGCGGAGTCGTTCGGCTTGCCGGCCACGGGTGGCGTCCCGACCACGCCTACGACCCGGTAGCAGTTGCCCCGTATGCGAATATCTTTGCCGACCGGGTCGTCAAATCCGAATAGGCCGTTCACGAGCTGCTCATCGACCACACATACGTTCTGCTGCTGATGCAGATCGATACTGCTCAAGAATCGCCCGTGGACGACGTGGACAGGCGAGACCTCCGTGTACCAGGGAATGGTACCCACGATCTTTATCGCCACCTTGCGACTGCCGTATCGCGCTTCCTGGTCTATCTCGCGAATGGGCACAACAACCTCGACATCCGGCAGGCTGTTGCGAATTGACTCGGCATCCTTGTAGGTCAGGCCGTAGGCGCGCATTCGCCGCCCCGTGTCGCTGGTGTCGGCTCGCTCTTCCGGCGGCTCAACCGTCTCGACAATCAGATTTCTGCTCCCGAGCCGCGCGATCAGCTCCTGCGCCTCGTGGCTGGCCCCTTCCCCTATTGCCAGCATGGCGATCACCGAGCATACTCCGAAGACGATGCCGAGCGTCGTCAGCGCGGAGCGCAGCCCGTGCATCCAGAGGCTCTTGATGCCCAGCTTCATCGTTCTCTTAGCACTGTGCCAACCCATAATAACTAACACTTTAGCAACGATAGCCGTACCGCAGCGACGCAATAAGCCAAAACGCGATCTGATTCAGCAGGTGGCGCCTCACTTCGCGGGCTCTTGCTTGGTTTGCGGCTGTTCTTTAGCAGGCTCGGATTCGGTCCCAGCCCCTTCTTTTGCCGCCTCCGGCTCAGTCCATTTCGGCGGATTCAGCAGCACCTTCTCGCCCTCGGCCAAACCGCTTTTGATCTCGACGAAATTGTCGTTGAACAGTCCTGTTTCCACCTCGCGCTTCTGAGCGGGACTTCCGGCGACGTAGCAAATCTTCTTGTCCTCGACCGTGACGACCGACTGTATCGGCACATAGAGAACATCTTGCAGTTTGTCGATGATCACCGTGACCTTCCCGGTCATCCCGGTCTTGAGCGCGTCGTGCGTTCCATCAATGGCGATATCCGTGGCGTAAACTTTAAGGTCCGGATTGAGCCAGTTCTCGGCATCGGCCAACGGCGCTTTTTTCAGCACCCTGCCTGTGAAGGTTTTGTCCGGGAAAGCCTCGATGGTTATCTCGGCCGGCTGGTTCGGCTCAATCTTGTCGATCCAGGTCTCGTGAATCTTGACCTCGACCTTCATTTTGGACGCATCAGGTATTGTCAGGATCTTATAGCCTTCAGGCACCTGCGCTCCCTGCTCGATTTTAATCCTGACCCACTGTTCGGTGCTCGACCAATAGACGACCTGCCCCGCCGCCGGCGCCCTAATCGTACAAGCCTCGATCTGCGCGTGCAGTTTGTCCAGACGCTGCTTCTGCATTTCGTAGGTGGATTTCGCGCTGCCGAGCTTCGCCTGGGCCTGCGCCAGTTGTGAACGGGCACGCGCTTCCGTTCGCTCCAACTCCAGCTTGGCCTCATTATAGTTGCTCATGAGCTGCTCAGCCTGTTTTGGAAACTCATAAAGCTTGAACAGCTTCAAAGCAATCGCGGCTTTTTCCTTTTCAATCTCGAGCCGCGTCTTTTGCAGCCGATGCTCCTTCAGCTCGGTCTCCGCCACGTACTGTCGCTCGAAGAGCTTCTCGGTCCACCCTAACGTATAGGCGGCCTTTTCGAAGTTCTCCGCGGCCAGCGTGATATTGCCCGTGAGCTCTCGCAGTTTCTGGGACGCCTCGCTGCCCGAATTGGGGTCCTCGGCGTCCTTCAGGAGCGAGGCTATGTCAATACCGGAATTCGGGTCGGAGCTCGCTTTGGCAACCACGTTCTGTGCAGCCGCTTCGCCCAGATATTTCTGAAAGTCCATCAGGGCAAACTTTGCCTTCAGTGCTGCGGCGGTCACGTTGCTTTCATTCTGTTTTACCTGTATAAGGTACGACTCGTTTGCATCAGCATAGCTTGCCTCGGCAGTGGTAAGATCGATTTCCCTCAGCGCCAACTGTTCCCTTGATTTCGAAGAATCCAGCTCCACCAGCACCTTGCCGTTATTGACATCTTCCGGGGTTATAGTGGTGCCTTCAGGTACAATGTTGACTATCGTCGCCTGCCCTTCTACTTTAGACTTGACGTCTTTTGATGTAACGGCCTTGATGTTCCCGCTTTCGGTTACGCTGATAGTCAAATCACCTCGCTTTGCCGTAAACAGCCCCGTGCTCTGATTGGAGCTATCTGGGCCGCTCGCCCTTTGGCGGAAGAATCCAAACACGCCTATCGCAACAACAGCCGCAATGCAAATCAGAACCAGGATAATTCGTCTGGACGACGCTGATCTGCCACCGATTTTCCTGCCTTGCTTTCCGGCGTTCTTTACCTCTATCATATCGCTACTCCCGATTATCCTTTCCAACGACTGTCGCATCGCTCCGGTATTGAGCTTGGTGTTTCGGGTGGCTTTGTTCCATGGATCCATCCGGCTCCGCCGGGCCATTCTGAGAATCGAATCGGCGCTCGGTGCTGTCTTGCTGCCACATCCCATCCGGCTTGACCTGTAGAATACCGACGTCTCGAAAGAAGCTCAGCTTCGCTATTGCATAGTCCACCAGGGCCGCCGTAAGATCGTTTTGCGCCTGCAGCAAAGCATCCTGAGAGTCCAGCAAGTCCCGCGTGGTCACCCGCCCCGCCTGCAGAAGGAACGTGGTGCTCTCGACGCGCGTTCCGGCCAACTCCAAACTGCTTTTTTGAGTCTCATGCCGTTCCGCGGCCTCCCGCAGTTGGCGATAGGCCTGACGGACATCCAATTCAACTTCATCCACGTCATTCTGATGTTCTCGCCGGCGCTGCTCTAATGCTATCAATGCCTCACGATACGCATTGCGCTCGGCTTTTCGGTCCAAAGGCAGGTCCGCCTCCAAACCCAGCGCGTATGTGCCGCGATGGAATTGCAACCTTTTAAAGTCGGTTTCGGGGGTCGAGCCTACGCCGGCGCTGCCGACGAGGTTCAGTTCCACGCCGAGATTATCAGCCGCCACGGCGACTTTCCGCGTGGCATCATCAACCGTATCTGTGCTGTTCGCCAAATCCAGGCGTTGAGCCGATGCCGTTTCAATCGCTGCATCCAGGTCGTAGTCGGGCTGGACGACTCCAACCTTTTCTAACGCCTGTAATTCATTCTGGTCCAGCTCAACCTGGGCACCGGTTGGTAAAGACAGCGTGATTTTGAATTCGTCGAGCTGCTGTTCGTATATTTGCAGAACCTGGATGTAGCTGTCCCGCGCGTTCAGTTCGCTTTGCCTTGCCTGGTCCACTTCGAAAGGAGGCTTCCGGCCGGCTTCGGCTTCCATCTCTAGGCGCTTCCTCGATTCGACCCGGCTGTTATAGTTGTTCTGGGCGTTGGTTACGATGTCTCTTCGCTGCAGAACACGGTAATAGTCGTTTACAATCGAGACCACAAATGTCTGGCGATAGCGGTTGAATGAGCGGATCTGATATAGAGCATTGCGCTCGGCCTGTGTCAGGTTCTCCTGGACAATTTGACGCCCGCTGCCGCGAAGCAGCGGCTGAGTCACACTGGCGCTCAAAACCGAGGCCAGCGACGTCCGCGGGTCGCCCGTCAGAAAACGCGCCCAATCGATAGCGATGCTTGTGCTGATCCGCGCCCCGTCGGCCAAGAGCTGGTTGAAACCCGCTTCGGCATCGGAGCCGACCTGTTCATCGTCACTATTCCTCAAGTAGCTGGCGTCCACCGTCCCAAACCACCGCCGGGCGAACTGATGCCGGGCCAGCGTCAAATCGAGGGCGGTGAGGTAAAGCTGCTCTTTCTGCCGTTGGTAGTCCCTGTTATGGGCCGTCGCCAGAGCCACGGCCTGGGCCAGAGTAATCACACCGGATTCAAGTACGGCCTTTTCAACCCGGACGTCATTCGGCGAGGCGGGAAGATTACTGTCACTGATGATATAATTGGACTTATTCCCGAAGCCGTCCTGCCATTTGTCGTCGATAATCTGATAGACCTCTTTATCCGCTTGGGCTTTGTAATGCTCAGAACTGCACGCACCGACAAAACCGACACCGACAGCGGCGCCAAGCAGCCAATACAGCCACCTTGCGAACCGAAACCTACAAAACATAAGATTCTTTTCCTCCGGTTGCTCAGTGCTTTCTTTGCTCACATCTAAAACGACATGCGACGAGAGATCACAAGCATCCTATATATTAAGACGCAACACTCGACAGTATGTTACCAAAAATCCCCCTCGTGCTCAAGAAAAAGCCTACTTTTTTGCAGGACTTTCATGGCCAGCTACGTCGCGAGGGGGCAATACGGGCTCCGGTTCCGACAGAATCAACAGCAGAATGGGAATGAATCCGCCATCGATGCCACGAGGTTATTGGTTGCCGCTGCGCCAGATGGGGCGGCTGTTCGCGATTTGATGTAACGACGAGGGAATTATTTCTGCTCCACCTCTTCCGTGAGCAGGCGAATGTGACGGTTCTCCTCCTTGATAATCGTGTCAATAGTCTCTTCGCTGGCCGGGTCGCGGGCAAAGTCCTTCAGCCCGCGATAGAAGACGATGGCTTCTTTCGCCCTTCTGATCGCGTCTTTGAATATCTCCTGTCTGTTTTCTCGACCGAGCGGCCCTTTGAGTGAGCCCGGCTTAGTGGCAAACACGGCTAACCCTGCCATCACGTGGGGATTCGACAAGACGTAATTGTCAGGGTCGAACGTCCCGAATTCGCCGGTCTTTTCCGAGAACCGTTTCCTCCTCTCTGCGAGAATCTTCTCGTGCCTGGCCTTCCAGGTAGCCAGCTTGTAGCACGTGTCACGAACTTCCGGGTCGTCGAACATCTCCGCCGTCTTGAGGTAGAACCTGGCGCCGTTATGCTCGATTTTTTCGGCTATTTGCAGAATCTCAAAGACGTTGAATTTGGTCTCCATGACTCCGCTTTTCCCAGAGAACGTTGCCCTTCTTCGGGCGTTTTTTGCTTTGCTCAGAATACTCTAATCACGAGTGCCAAAACAACACGCGGCTGAGCTATTCTGCTGATAGAATACCAGATTCGGGCTGCAAATTCAATCATGCCGGAGAAGTTTTTTCCCAAATTGTCAGCCCTCGTAATCATAGTGTAGCGGCTCATTATTTCCGGCCATCCATCACTGTACTGAAACCAAAATCGACGAAACTCAAACCTTTGTCCCAACTCTCAGGACGGCGGCGGCGCGGAGTTCGGAATTTTTCATCGAGCAGAGCACTTCGTTGGCCTGGCTCAACGGGAATTCTTCGATTGCAGGCACCACAGGTATCCGGGCCGCCAAGGGCAAGAACTCTTCCGCATCCTTTCGCGTCACGTTGGCGACAGACTTTATTTCTTTTTCGAGCCAGAGATATCGGGCATAATCGAGCGGCGGAACAGGCGTTTCCTTACGAATAGCGTTTATGACCAGCCGACCACCCCTTTCCAGAACGCCGAGGGCATCTCGGATGCACTCGCCAACCGGCGTGAAATCCATAATCTTGTCCAGCTTCACGGGCGGCTGGTCGCCCGATAAACCTGTCCAGACGGCGCCGAGGGCTTTGGCTAACTCGGCGTGTTGTGCCGTTTTCGTAAAGACAAACACAGAACAGTTCGGGAACTTATGTTTGATGATCTGAATCACGATGTGGGCCGATGCCCCAAAACCGAACAGGCCGATTCTCTGCCCGTCTGTTATATCGGCAAGTCTAAGCGTGCGATATCCGATGACACCGGCACATAAAAGCGGAGCAGCCTGTGCGTCTGAAAACCGCTCAGGGATCGGATAGGCATAATCCTCGCCAATGACAGTGAACTCCGCATAGCCGCCATTAGCGTCTTTGCCGGTCCATTTGGCCCGTTTGCAGAGATTTTCGCTGCCCACCCGGCAAAACTCACATTCGCCGCAACTGGAGAAAAGCCAGGTAATTCCCACTCGGTCGCCGATTTTGAATTTGGTTACAGCTCTGCCCTTATCAATCACCTTTCCAACGACTTGGTGGCCGGGAACGATGGGTGATTTTGTCGGCGTCAGGCGCCCTTCAGCTTCGTCGAGGTCGGTATGGCAGGCACCACAAACCGAGACCTTGACGAGGATTTGATCGTCCTTCGGCGCGGGCGCTGGCAAATCGGCAAGTTTCAGGGGCTTGGCCTCAATCGGCGAATGCCCGTCTAAAATCATCGCCTTCATCGTGCTATTTCCTGCTCAAGCTGCTTTTCGAAGACTTCGTAGCTGTCCCGCCCGAAAAGGCAGAAAACAACCTTCTCCAGGCCGGTTCGGCCGTCAAGGTATTCGATGGTTGTCTTGAGCATTATTTCGGCGCACCGCTCGATGGGAAAGCCGAAAATGCCCGTACTGATTGCCGGGAAAGAAATGCTTTTCAGATGATTTTCATCGGCCACCTTAAGCGAGTTGAGCGTCGCGTTCGTAAGTTTTCGGTCCTCGTCGCCCTCACCCATCCGAGGCCCGACGGCATGAATCACGTGCTTGGCTTTCAAGCTGCCGCCCGTCGTAATGACGGCGCCGCCCACGAATGTCCCGCCTATTCTGTTGCATTCCGCCTGGATTTCCGGGCCGCCTTTTTTTCTGATTGCCCCTGCGACCCCGCCGCCCAGAACCAACTGAGCGTTGGCGGCATTAACGACGGCATCGGTATCCATCTCGGTGATATCGCCGTCCAGCAACTCCAGAACATGATTTCCAATGTTCACTTTCATCGGTTCAGCATCCTCGACCGACCTGTAGATGAACCGCCGTGAACCGGCCTGATATTCCTTCCCCCGCCACGGTTAATCAGAAAATCCTGTTTCTGTCCGTGAAGAATGCATCGACTTTTTTCATCAAGTCCGGCTTTTCGGACAGTCCTGCATCGTTTCCGGCGTTCTTCTGCTGGTCGTCCCGGCCTCCCGCCTGATCGGGGGCGACGGCCGTCGCCCTGCATTCCGCCTCGATTCTGGCGATCGCCTCAGAAGCCTCGGCCGTGACCCTGGCTATCTCCCGAGCCGCTTCGGCCTTGACTTTGGCTATTTGTGCCGCATAAGACCTGAGCTTCTCATGCGCTTTTGTCTGGGCTTGGGGCCTTCGATCAGCTTTGGCTTGCGGCTTCTTTCCCGCCCTTACTCTTCGTGCGGTTTTGGCCGTCGCTCTCTTTGGAGCTTCCGCCGAAGCTTTGCCGCCGGTTCCGGCCGTTGCCTTCGATTCAACGACAGACCGGGCTTTGGCTGCAAGTCTTTGCTGTGCATCCGAATCACTGATGTCTTGCTCACCCGGCTTGAAAAACAGCGGTTCGGCAAACTGAATAGCAACACGATTCACCTGACTGCTCAGGTTATCGACCCGACAGACCCGGCCGGTGCGATTGAAAAAGACCGTGTCGAAAGAGCCGCGAGAGTCGAAATGGGGAACGCCAAAGTTTGTTCTTATTAGCTGGTCCGGATGGGGACAGCTCTGGTCCGCATGGAAGAGAAATGCCATTCCTTTGCTGGACAAGTCGGCCATCTGTCCGGCGAAGGGCTTTTCCTCTGTGCTCCTGGCGAACCTGACAGGCCAGCGATAACGCAGCCTGCGCTCTGCTCTTTTCTCGTTGGTCTTTCCCACTCTTGGCACTATGCAATCTCCTTTTTCGTACTTTCGGCTGCAAGAAAGTGGATCTATCCCTACCTAAGACCGGGAAAAAGAACAGGCGGCGGCCGGATTCGAACCGGCGAATAACGGTTTTGCAAACCGTCGCCTTAGACCGCTTGGCTACGCCGCCAGTTTGAAATTTGGGTCGAAGTTTACAGCCATTTCGCCCGTTTTGCAACAAAATTTCGCCGTTCTCACGAAGCATTCGCAGATTTTTTGCAATATTTGCGCTGAAAAAACCGTCTGAACTGTTTACTAATAACGATGAAGAATCACTTTTTAAATGGTAGTGTGACGAAACTGGATTTGTGTTACGATGGCATACAGGAAGGTATGATGTTCCTCAACACTGGTTGGACACGCGTCTATACGGAGGAGCCTGTTTGTAAGGTGTCTGTGGAGAAATTACCTGGACCGAAAGACCGCCGGGGGAAGCATTACCTGGCGTGGCTGGGACTACTTTCATTGTTTCTTGTCCAAAGTGGGTGTAGATCCCCGGCTGAACATCGCACAGACGCTGATGAAGTTGCTTCTAAGATCATCACAGCCAAGCAGAAAGAAGCACTCGGAAGCACTGAGCCGTTCAGCATTGAGCGGCCCAGCGACATCCTTCGCCGTCGCCTTTTGGCCGAGCAGAATCTGGCCGTTTCATCGGAGGCTTCGCTGGGCACGGACCGGCTCAAACCTGTTGAGTACTGGCCCGAGCCAAATTACCCACAGGCCACACCTTCGGGTAGCTTGTCCGAGCTGGCCGTTGAACCCAATACGCCGGTCAAGCTGTCGCTGATACAGGCCCTTCAGGTGGGTGCCCGCAACAGCCTTGAGTATCAGTCTCGCAAAGAAGATGTCTTTCGCACGGCGCTGGCGCTTGACTTGACGCGCAACAACTTCCGGAACATCTTCAGCGCCCAGGCGCAAAGCGAGCTGAGCACGGACACCACGGCTACTGAGCTTGGAAATAGTGGCACAGCAGGGGTGAGCCGGAGCCTGAAGAACGGAACCGACATGAGCGCGGCGATGGCAATCGACCTGGTGAATCTGCTGACCCAGGGCGGCGCATCGTCTCTGGGCCTGAGCGCTGACGCAACGGTATCGGTCCCCCTTATGAGAGGCTCCGGCGAGCACATTGCCGCCGAGCCGCTCACCCAGGCCGAGCGAAACGTGATCTACGAGCTGTGGGATTTCGAGCGGTACAAACGCACGTTTGCCGTCAGCATTGCCCGGGCATATTTCAATGTTTTGCGTCAAATGGACGCCGTGGCAAATGCACGGGAGGACTATCGCAGTTCGGTTTCATCGGTCCGCTTTGCCAGCAGGTGGGCGGACGCCGGCCGAATACCTGAAATCGAGGTGGATCAGGCAGTCCAGCGCCAACTGAGCGCTCGCAATGGCTGGATATCCGCCCAGGAACAGCTCAAGAACAGCCTCGATGCGTTCAAGAATACCGCCGGTCTTCCAACGGACGCTCTGATCGAGCCGGACCCCAATGACTTAGTACAATTGCGAGGCCGCGCTGAGAAGGTTCTTGAAGAAATGAGAACGGCCTCGCAGCGGGAGGTCTCCGAGACCGTGCCTGCCGCCGATGCTCCGGTGGAGCTGGTACCGGCCAGCTATGAAGACGCCGGACCGCTGGAAATCGGCGAGACTGTTGCCGTCAAGCTGGCTCTGAAGAACCGGCTGGATCTGCAGGTGGCTAGCGGCGCAGTCTATGACGCCCAGAGACAGGTGGTGGTCAAGGCCGATGCCCTCAGGGCGGGATTGACCTTGGGCGGGACGGGCCGCGTTTCGGATACCGACGACGACGGCAGCGTGCGGTTGTTTGACCAGGGCAACTATGCGGCCCTGCTCACGCTTGACTTGCCCATCGAGAGGACCAGGGAGCGAAACGAGTATCGCAACAGCTTGATCGATCTGGAACGAGCCACAAGGACCGTCCAGACACTCGAAGACCAGATCAAGCTGTCCATCCGCAGCGAATTGCGCACACTGCTTGAATCTCGGGAGAGTCTTAAAATTCAGGCCCAATCCGTTGTGGTTGCGGAGAAGCGCGTCCGAAGCACGACTTTGTTCCTCGAAGCTGGACGAATCCAGATCCGTGATCTGTTAGAGGCGCAGGACGCCCTGCTCTCGGCCCAGAACAGCCTCACTCGGGCGGTCGTAGATTACCGCATAGGCGAACTGGAGCTCCAACGCGATCTGGACGTGCTCAAGGTGAACGAACAGGGTTTATGGCGAGAGTTCTCGCCGGAGGTAATCGATAATGTTGAATGACAATGCAAAAAACAATCGTCGCGGATTCAGATCCTTCAGGGTACTTGCCGCTATTGCCGTGGTCGCCGCCGTTGTCCTGATCATCTTCTGGCTGAAGGTGGTCCGCGGTGGTGAAGATCCAACGAGCCACCTTGCCACCTTCGTTGTCAAAAAGGGTCCTCTGACCATCAGCGTGCTGGAGTCCGGCACCATCCAGCCGAGGGACCAGATCACTCTGAGGAACGAAGTCGAGGGAAGAACGTCCATCGTAAGCCTCGTTCCAGACGGCAGCCTCGTTAAGGCAGGAGACGTGCTGGTCGAGCTGGACGCCAGCACCCTTAAAGACCAAATCATCGACCAGGACATCATGGTCCAGAAGGCCGAAGCCGCTCAGATCAGCGCCATAGAGAATCTCGCTGTCATCGAGAACCAGGCCAAGAGCGACACCGACAAGGCCGAGCTTACGCTCAAATTTGCCCGGCAGGACCTGCAGCAGTACGAGGACGGGATTTACCCCAAGGACGTCAACGAGCTCCAGGCCAAGATCCGTCTGAGCCAAGAGCAGGTAAAACGCGCCGAGGACGTGAATGACTGGTCGAAGAAGCTCTATGAGGAGAAGTACCTCTCTGAAAGTGAGTACACCGCGGATCGACTTTCCCTGCAAGGCAGGATACTTGAGCGAGATGTGGCGTTGAGCAATATCGATTTGCTGAAGAATTTCACACACCAACGTCAGACCGAGCAGTTGACCAGCGACGTCAATCAGGCCGAGATGGCTCTGGAGCGTACGCAGCGCAAGGCCTCCGCCGATGTGATCCAGGCGAAGGCGGAACTGAAGGCCAGAGAGCTTGAGTACACGCGTCAACAAGAGAAGATGAAGAAAGCCGAGGATCAGCTCGTCAAGACGACGATAAAGGCCCCGATGGACGGAATGGTGGTCTATGCAACGAGTTCCGGCGGGGGACACGGTCCCTTCGACCGTCGAGAGCCGATGGATATCGGTGTTGAGGTCACCGAGCGGCAGGACTTGATAAACCTGCCAACCACGCAATCGATGAAAGCTCGGGTGGATATTCATGAAACGAGCCTTAGGAAAGTCCAGGTGGGGCTTCCTGCCGTTATCACGGTTGACGCGCTATCGGGCAAGAGATTCCTCGGCCGGGTGGGTCTTATCGCACCCTTGCCGGACGCCCGAATGATGTGGGCGAATCCGGACCTGAAGGTTTATCCCGCAGATATAAACCTGGAAGACAGCGACAGCTTGCTGCGTACGGGAATGAGCTGCAAGGCTGAGATTATCGTTGCCCAGTATGAGGATGCGGTGTATGTACCGGTTCAGGCGGTGTTGCGGGTCGGAGGAAAACCGACCGTCTTTGTTGTCAAGGACGGCTCAACCGAGGAGCGGCAGGTCGAGGTTGGCCTGGACGATAACAACGTGATCAGAATCGTCAGCGGCCTCAGCGAGGGGGAAGTCGTCTGGATGACGCCTCCACTGAAAGCCGGGACCCTTGAACCCGGTTCGGGCACGGAGGGAGCCGCGTCGCCCGATGCCCTTGACGGTTCCGATACCATGAGGGACAGGGTGAATCAGAAACTTGAAGAGGCCAATGGGACCGGCCAGGGCGGACCCGGACAGGGACCGTCGGGGCCGGAAGGCATCCAGGGCTCGTCATCCGACCAGGTGGAACAAATGCGTCGGCGCCTCGAGAACATGTCGCCCGAAGAGCGCCAGAAAGAGATGGAACAAATGAAACAGCGCCGCGAGAACATGACGCCGGAGGAGCGAGAGCAGATGCGTCAGCGTTTCCAGGGCCAAGGCTCAGGCTCCAGACAAGGCAGAGGCTCAAGGCAAGGAGCAGGACAAGGGCAGGGAGGAGGCCAGGGACCCCGGGGATCGGAAGGGAATTAATACATGGCTAAACAAGCCCCATCCAGCAGCAACCAGGAAATTGTCAGGCTCGTGAATGCCCAGAAGATCTACCAAATGGGGACCGAGCAGGTCAAAGCGCTTGCCGGGGTCAATATTTCGTTTAAGAAGGGGAGCTTCTGGGCCATCATGGGTCCGAGCGGCTCCGGCAAAAGCACCATGATGAATATCCTCGGATGTCTCGACCGTTTGACTTCGGGCTCTTATTATCTTGACGGCCAGGATGTCAGCCGGCTCGACGATAATTCGCTCAGCGAGTTCCGGCTCAGGTACCTGGGCTTCATATTCCAAAGCTTCAACCTGATTCCTCAACTGACCGTCCAAAGAAACATTGAACTGCCACTTTACTATCTGGGGTGGGATGCCAGGCAGAGTGCGGCGCGTGCGAGGGAACTGGCGGAGCAAGTCGGGCTCGCAGACAGAGTCGGTCACCGGCCTACGGAGCTTTCCGGCGGCCAAATGCAAAGGGTTGCTATTGCCAGAGCGCTGGCGAATGACCCACAGGTCATCTTTGCGGACGAGCCCACCGGGAATCTGGATTCCACAACGGGCACGCAAATTCTGGAACTCCTGATCAAGCTGAACAAGCTTGGCAAGACGATCATCATCGTGACACATGAACCGGCCATCGCGGAGTGTGCCCAGAGCAGGTTGCACATGCTGGACGGCCTGATCGACAGAATTGAAGGAAATTCCAATGAGGCAAACTCGGATCGCACGGAATATATGGCTCGGTATTGAGAATCTGCTGCTTCATAAGCTGCGTTCCTTCCTGACCATGTTAGGGGTAGTCTTCGGCGTGGGCAGTGTCGTAGCCATGCTGTCTGTCGGGGAAGGCGCCAGCAAGGAAGCACTCGAGCAAATCAAAAAGCTCGGCAGCAACAATATCATTGTCTCGTCAATGAAATCCGCCGAAGAAGAGGCCACAAGCACAACTCGTTCGCGCATGAGCATGTATGGGCTGACGTACGAAGACCATCGCAGGGTGGCTCAGAGTTTCAAAGATATCCAGCAAACGGCGCCGGTAAAGCTGATGCGAAGGGACTCACGTCTTCGTGAGAGGGTCATGGAGCTGCGGGTAGTGGGGACGACGCCCGAATGGTTCGAGCTGGTGCCTCGCCAGGTTCTTGCCGGAAGGGTCATTCTGAAGTCCGATCAGGAGAAACAAGCCCCCGTGGCGGTACTGACCGAATTCGGCGCCCGCAAGATCCTGGCCACCGAGAGCACCATTGGCCAGACGATCCGCATCGGCAGCGACCAGTTCGAGGTCGTCGGTATCGTCAAGAGTGAAAGCGGCCAGGCCGGAAACATTCAGATTCCCGATCAGGATGTGGACGCCTACGTTCCCATCGAGGTCGCACGCCGATACTTCGGTGACATCTTCACCAAACGTACTTCAGGCGGAGAGGAACGCGAAAGAGTCGAGCTGCACCAGATGATTATCCAGGTGGATGACCCGAAGAAAGTCGAGGCCGTCGCGGGCGGCATCGAGAGAATGCTGGAACAGTTTCATAAGAAAAAAGACTATGTCGTGAGCGTTCCTCTGGCCTTGCTCAAACAGGCCGAAGCGATGAAACGAAGGTTCAACATTGTGCTCGGATCCATTGCGGGCATCAGCCTCCTGGTCGGCGGCATCGGCATTATGAACATTATGCTGGCGTCCGTAACGGAACGCACCCGCGAGATCGGAATCAGGCGCGCGATCGGCGCCAAGCGCAGACAGATTGTCTTTCAGTTCCTTATCGAGACCGTAGTACTTTCGACCATGGGGGGCATCATAGGCTTGGGCGTGGGGGCCCTTATCCCGTTTCTCATCACGTATTTCTCCGGGATGGTCACAATGATGACCTTGAAAGGAATTCTCGTGCCCCTTCTGATCAGTATGACCATCGGCATCCTCTTTGGATTATATCCTGCGGTGCATGCCGCCAAAGTCGATCCCATTGTGGCCCTGAGGCATGAGTAATACGCCGGTAGATGTGATTTACCTTTGACGGCTTGGAGGTCTTGATTCCCGCGGCCGTCCACAGCTCGGCACTCAATTGACCCCGTTCACGACTTGATTTGGCTTTCTTGGAGAAGCATTTTGGGGAATTCCTGGTAACGTTTCGGCTGCGAAAACCGTCTAATTAGCAGCGGTTACAACCGGCTGAGCTTTTCACGGATGAGCATGGAAATCACACGGATTTTGCTGAAACCCCGTGCGCCAGAACCGTGAAAAACATCCAAGATCGGGAACATTCGGCACCCGTGGAGCTCGTTTTGGTCTTTGCTTTTGGGCTGGTTTCTCGTATAATGAGTGAGATTTTTAAGAAATGGAGATTGGGCATGTTTTGTTCGAGGAGACTATACCTCGGCAAACATGGTCAGCCGTTTCTAATCTCCTCTATATGGTAAAGGTGGCGTAACGCAAGTAAAAACGATGTTTGTAGAAAATTTCGGGTTCCGGAAGTCGCGGATAATGGTGTGGCTGTATTGGCTGCTTGGCGCCGCTGTCGGCGTCGGTTTTGTCGGTGCGTGCAGCACCGAGCATTACAAGGCCCAGGCGGATAAAGAGGTCTATCAGATTATCGACGACAAATGGCAGGACGGCTTCGGGAATAAGTCCAATTATATCATCAGTGACAGTAATCTTCCCGCCTCGCCGAATGACGTCCGGGTTGAAAAGGCCGTACTTGAATCCGGTGTGATTACTCTGGCCCAGGCCGTGGCTCTGGCGACGGCCCATAACAGGGACTACCAACGGCAGAAAGAGCAGCTTTACCTCACCGCCCTCGATTTGACGCTGGCCCGGTATCAGTTCGCCCGGCGGTGGTTTGGGACGGTGGACGCCAGCTACCTGAGGAATAGTGACGATGAACAGGTCGGCTCGGACGCCGAAGCGGGTTTTAACCAGCTTTTGGCCGACGGGGCGCGGATCAGCACCAGCATCGCAATCGATTGGGCGCGTTTTCTGACGGGCGATCCGCGGACGTCGCTGGCCTCGGTTTTGAGCGCCAGCGTGACTCAGCCGCTGCTTCGCGGCAGCGGGCGCCAAATCGTCCAGGAGAATCTGACACAGGCCGAGCGCAATGCGCTGTATCAGATCCGCTCATTCAACCGCTATCGCCAGACATTTGTGGTCTCGATTGTAAACGACTATTACCGCGTTTTGCAGCAACGAGATGCAGTGGCCAACGCCAAGAACAACTATGAAAGCAAGGTCGATCTGAGGCAGCGTTTGCAGATGGAGGCGAATGAAGGTGTCACCCCGCGTTTCCAGGTGGACCAGGCGGAGCAGAGTGAGCTGCTCGCCCAGGACAGCTATTTGCGCGCCCAGCAACGTTACGAGCAGCAGCTCGATGCGTTCAAGATCACCCTGTCTTTGCCGACCGATGCGACGATAGAGCTGGATCAGAATGAGCTGAAGGCTCTGGAGAAGACCGGCATTGTCGAACCCGACTACGCACTGGACGCAGCGATTGAAACGGCGTTGGCTCAACGCCTGGATCTGGCCAACAGCGCGGATGCCGTTGAGGATGCGGGGCGGAAAGTAGCCGTGGCCGCCGATAATCTCGGCGTGGAATTGAACCTCGTCGGCAGCGCCGGTGTAGGCTCGACCCCGGAAACGGACTTCAAGAGGCTACAATTCCATCGCGGCACATACGCACTGGGTCTGGAAGCGGACCTGCCTTTGGACCGGAAAGCCGAACGCAACGCGTATCGCGAGGCCTTGATATCGTTGGAGCAGCGGCAACGTCAATATGAAAACGACGTGGACGAGGTGAAGCTCGACGTCCGGGACGCTTACCGCAAACTGCGGGAGGAAGCGGAGTCGTACCGCACCCAGCAAAAAGCACTGCAGTTGGCCAAGGTGCGAGTCGGGGTCTCGCCCATCCTGTGGGAAGCCGGGCGAATGAATGCACGGGATTATCTGGAATCGCAGGACGCGTTCTTAAGCGCACGGAACGATGTTACGGCCGCCTTAGTGTCGCACGCGATTGCAAAATTGAACTTTTTCCGGGACATCGGCATTTTGCAGGTTAAGCCGGATGGAATGTGGGAGGACGAGGCACAATGATCCAACAAAACGACAAAGCCGTTAAGTTCGAAGCTGACACGCCCATTCTGATCATGGAGCGGCTGTGTAAGAGTTACGATCTGGGCACAGTCGAATTGAAGGTTTTGCGCAGCATCGCCTTGACAATCAACAATGGCGAATATGTGGCCATCATGGGGCCAAGCGGCTCGGGAAAGTCCACGTTGCTCAATATGATTGGCTGCCTCGACCGGCCCACCAGTGGAGACTACTGGCTTGGCGGGCAGAATGTCTCTCTGCTCGACGATGATCAGCTATCGCTCATACGTGGTGCCCGGATCGGCTTTGTATTTCAATCGTTCAATCTGATCAACCAGCTCAATGTCGTGGAGAACATAGAGATTCCGATGTATTACCAGGGCTGCTCCGAGCATGACAGCGCCAAGCGAGCCAAAGAGTTAGCCACGATGGTCGGTCTCAGCGAAAGGTTGGGACATCGGCCATCGGAGCTCAGCGGCGGTCAGCAGCAGCGTGTAGCCATCGCCAGGGCGCTGGCAAATGATCCCCTGATAATTTTAGCCGACGAGCCGACGGGCAATCTCGATTCGGAAAGCGGCGCCGAGATATTGAAGATTCTCATCGGCCTGCATCGGCAGGGTAAGACACTTATCGTGGTCACGCACGACGTGCATATCGCCGAAGACGCAGGAAGAATCGTGGAAATTTTCGACGGCCAGATAAGGCAGAAGTGACGGAAAATAAGCAGGCGGTAATGCACCATGTTCCTATTTCGCCTAAAGCGTACAGCCAAGCTGGGGATAAAGAGCCTGTGGATGCACAAGCTGCGTTCCACTCTGACGACGTTGGGCATTATCTTCGGGGTCTCTTCCGTCATTGCGATGCTGGCCATCGGCGAAGGGGCAAGCCGGGTCGCCCAGGAACAGATCGCCCGGCTCGGCAGCCGCAACATTATTGTCAAGACGGTGCCGCCCCCGGAAGAAAAAGAGGTGAGCAGTCAAAACCAGAGCATGCGTGAATACGGTCTGACCTATCTCGATGCCGAGCGATTTCGCAACAGCATCCCGAACGTCGAAGTTGTCGTACCCAGCCGCCGCCTTGCTCAACAGGCCTGGTACCGCAACCGCAAGGTCGCCATCGAAGCGATCGGCACAGTACCCTGGTACCCGGAGATATCACCGATCCAGCTCAAGTCGGGACGCTTCCTCGGGAGTATCGATATGCACCATAAACAGGGCGTCTGCGTTGTCGATGAAAAGGTAGTCAAAGAACTGTTTGTCTTTGACAATCCGGTGGGCCAGGATGTGAAAATGGCGGGCGATTATTATCGAGTGATAGGGGTTGTCAGCCCCGAGGAGCTGGGCTCCACAGCAAAGACCCTGGAAAACGGCTCTGCAAAGGCAAAAAGCCAAGGCGGGGCGAACGTGGGCAATATCTATGTTCCCTTGACAACGGTCAAAAACCGCTTCGGCGAGGTATCCATGCAATTTAGTGGGAGCAGCGGCCGCACCATGGAGAAAGTTGAATTGCAGGAGATCACTGTGAAAGTCGGCGCCATGGATGACGTGCTGCCGACACGCGATATTCTGGAGACTCTGCTGGACCGGTTCCACAAGAAAAGCGACTATCAAGTCATTGTCCCGTTGGAGCTGTTGAAGCAGGCAAGACAAACCCAGCGCATCTTCAGCATCGTTCTGGGCTCGATCGCCGCCATTTCACTTCTGGTCGGCGGCATAGGCATTATGAATATCATGCTGGCCACCGTGAGTGAGCGAACGCGTGAAATCGGCATTCGCCGTGCTCTCGGGGCCAAGAAACGCGATATTGTCCTGCAATTCCTCTCAGAAACGCTGCTCTTGACGCTGCTTGGAGGTATCCTGGGGATGAGCTTGGGTTCGCTTGTGCCGTTCATGGTGACCCGTTTTGGTCACATGCCCACGGTTATTACGGGCGGCTCGCTGCTGCTGGCCTTCGGGATCAGCGGGATCGTGGGCATTATCTTCGGTTTGTATCCGGCGTATCGAGCCGCGAACATGGACCCGATTGAGTCGCTGCGACACGAATAGCCGTCTGTTTTGCGGTTAGGCCCGCCCCGCCGGGAGTCTTTGTCGTCAATCCGGCTGTTCACGAGACAGTCAATAGTAAACGTCCATCAGGTAGGCATCGGTATCCGTGTCTGCTTTTCTTGCGAGGACGTGGAAGCAGCCGCCTGTTCCGGAAGAAGCGAGCAGATCCAGCTCATCCCCCTCAAAAACTTCAGACAGATACGTGGCCTGCACACAACGGATATTCCCTTCAGGCGCGAACGCCCTGCTCAATGCGTCCATGCCCCATCGCACATATTCTGTGTTATTCACGTGCCCGTTTAAGTCCACTGAGCTGCCGGGAGCACACACTCGGTGAACGACGCCGTAGTCACGACGCGGCTCTAAACGATTCAGTTTCTGTTGCACGGCTTTGGGTCCGGTCTTGGGCAGGCCCAGATCGAGATGGAACAGATTCTTCGGCCGGCTTCTTTGCTTATCCAGCACCATCCATTCGCTGCTGGCCCTGAACAGCTCACGATGATTCTGATCCGTGCCGACGAACTCTCTGCTGGCGATCAAACGAGTGTATCCGCTCGGCCACGTCCGGATCGTGACCTCATCATTCCATTCCGGCACCCAGGCGATTTCCACCCTCAAATTTGACAGCACCCAATATCCATCAAGCGCATTCAGTCTCTCAAACCCAAGGCCAAGCTGCTCCGCGTGGAGAGCAGCAGCTTCCTGCAGATACTGCATCAGCGAGACGATCTTAATGTTCTCATCAGCTTGGCACTCGTACGTTCGGACAATGAATTTTTCTTCTCTGACTTCCATGATCCCAAAATACCAAATCCGCTCCACGAATACAACGCCCGCGGCGGCGCTCTTGAAATCCTCGCTCGCGGCCGATAAGATGAGTGACCAGCTTGCCAGGCAAGGACGGGCTGTGCGTGGCGCCTGTCCCAGGCGCGCCGGAAGAATGATGCCCAACGGGTTTGTGATTCATGGCTATTGTCACGCTGCACGAGATCCATAAGGCCTTCGGGTCGGAGGTCGTTTTAGACCAACTGAGCCTTCCGCTCTACGCCGGGGAAAAGGTCGGCATGGTCGGCCCCAATGGCTCCGGCAAGAGTACGATCCTGAAGTTGATCACAGGCCAGATCGAGCCGGACATGGGCCGGGTTGTTAAACGTAAAAACCTCCGCATCGGCTACCTGCCCCAGGAGGCCACGTTCAGCGGCGAGCATACGGTCTTGGAAGAGATGCACGCCAGCATGGGGGACCTGCTGCAGTTCCAGCGGGCCATCCACACGGTCTCGCACGAAATGGAGAGCCTGACGGGCTCGGCCCTGCAGACCAAAATGAAGCAGTACGACCGCCTATGCCGCGATTTCGAAATCGCCGGCGGCTATGCGTACGAGACCCGCATGCGGACAACCCTGGCGGCCCTTGGCTTCGAGCCGGAGCTGCATCACGCAAAGACGTTCGCCCTCAGCGGCGGCCAGTTGTCGCGTCTGGGCCTGGCCCAGGTCCTGATGCTTCAGACGGACCTGCTGCTGCTGGACGAGCCGACCAACCATTTGGATTTGCAGGCCACCGAATGGCTCGAGAAATTCCTGGCCGGTTACCGCGGCGCGGCGGTCATCATCAGTCACGACCGGTACCTGCTGGATCACATTGCGTGCAAGATCATCGAAGTCGAGAACCGGCAGGCCAAGGTGTGGAACGGTAACTACGGCAACTACGTCCAAACCAAGGAAATCGTGCGGCTGCATCAACAGCGGGAACATGCACGGCGAGTCGAGATGGTCGATCGCACGCTGGACTTCATCGCCCGCAACAAAGACCAGGAGGGAATGCGTGGGACGGCTCGCGGCCGCAAAACCCGGCTCAAACGCCTGCTTAGAACTAATCCGGACTTCCTGGACAAACCCGCCGAACAAAAGACCATCAGCTTCTCGTTCGGCAAGAGCAACCACACAAGCGACCTGGTGTTACGCTGCGAAGGACTATGCAAATCCTTCGGCGATCTGACGTTATTCGAGAATCTGTCGTTCGATGTGCTCCGCGGCGAACGCCTCGGCGTCACGGGCCCCAACGGCACCGGCAAGAGCACCCTTCTGAGATTGGCTCTTGGCCAATTGGAGCCTTCGGCCGGCAGCGTTCGTTTGGGCCGGAACGTCCGCGTGGGTTATCTCGATCAGCACGGCGACGTGCTGGACCCGGCTAAAACAGTCCTGGACGAAGCCTCTCAGGCCAATCCGCAGCTCTCCTCGGAGCAGCTACGCGGCCGTCTGGGCGCCTTTCTCTTTACGGGCGACGATGTCTTCAAGCTCTGTGCCGATTTGAGCGGCGGCCAGCGCAATCGCCTGATGCTCTGCCGGCTCGTCTTGGCTGAGCCGGACGTGCTGATTATGGACGAGCCGACGAACCATCTGGATATTGCCAGCCGGGAGATGTTCGAGGCCGCCCTCGATAAGTATCCCGGAACCATCGTCGTTGTCAGCCACGACCGTTACTTTCTGGACCGTGCCGTGGACAAGCTGCTCGTGGTCGGCACAGACGCCCTTGGGAATCGTTGTCTCGGCAAGACGGAGTTCGTCGCCGGAAAACCGGCATACTCATACTATGCGTCGCTGATTCGCCAGCGTGTGGAAGCCCAGCAACGCAAGCAGGTATCTGAGGGTGCTGGGCCGAAGCGGCAGCCCGCCCGCGCCACCCGTCCCAGGACGCCCGAAGAGCTCAAGCGCTTCAATAAATACTCGATTGAGCAGATCGAAGAGATGATCACGGCCCTTGAGCAGGAGCTGGACGCCATGAAAGAGCGCTTCGGCGACGCCGACGTTTACAGGAATCCCGAATTGCTCACAGAACTGCAGCGCACCTTCGATGCAAAAACCGCAGAGCTGGACCTGCTTTATCGCGCCTACGAACGCCGTGCTGGATAAGAGCTAAGCACGTTACGAGTCCTCGTCAGGGGGTGGCTCGTTTGCCTCTGCCGGGCCGCGATTGCGGCCGTTTCGTGGCGAATTCGGGCCGGGCGGAGGCCGTTGCGGGCCAAACGGCCCGGGCCCCGGTCCCCGGCGGAAGTCCGGGCGTTCCCAGCCGGGCTCACCTCTGCGGTAAGGACCACCTCCCGGGCCCTCGCCGCGGCGCCAACCGCCCGGATGAAGCTCTCCTTGAAGCCGCTCAACCCCACGCTGCCATGTCTGTTTCTGCTCATCGGTAAGGATAGCGGCAATGTCTTCATTCATCTGTTTCAATGTTTCGCCAATTTCGGTGCGTGCATCCATACGAATCTGGTTAAGCTTCTCTATATGCTTGTCCATGATCGGCTTGATCTTCTCTGACTGTTCGGGAGTAAGCCCAAGGTCGCGCTGCAGCGGAGGCATCAGTCTCATACTCTCGAACTCCGGACCGGGCGGCGGCTTCATCAGCCTGTGCGGCACCAGAATCAGCACCGAAGCGCCACCGATGACGATCCCGGCCAGCAGGATGACCATGCCGAAAAAGGCCATGCGCCAACGGTGCAGCTTCTGCACGTAGTCAATGGGCAGATTGTCGGGTTTCTCTGTATCGTTCATTGCGTCACCCATGAAATTGCCTGTGACAGCTCAAACAGTGGACCCACCCAATTATTGTAAACCACGACGGCCAGCACGGCCGCGGGAACGGCCACCGCCGATGAAACCGCGGCCAGCCACATCAGCGGTCTGTCCGAAGCACGCTCGAGCTGGACCTGCTCGGCGGAAAGGATCGCGATGACTCGGCCGGCGACGTCCACAGAAGGAGCCGCTTCATTGCGAGCGATTCTGGCCAATGCTTCAAATCGGCTTTCATTCTTCATCCTTTCATCTCCTTTCCCGCTTGAGCGACAAGATTCTCTAATCTCTTTCTGGCGCGCTGCGACTGAATTTTCACCATACCCCTGGTCCAGCCCATTCGCCGGGCGGTTTCGGCCACGTCGCATCCTTCCAGGTATCGCAGGGTCAGCACCAGCCGGTCACGCGGCCGCAGTTGGGCCAGCAAACGGTGCACTAACGAGGCGGCCTCGCCGGGATCCATATCATCCGCCGATTCGTCCGGCACCCGGTCCCATTCCTCCAAGGTAAAGCTCTCGGTTTCATGCCGGCGCGCCATTTGCTTCCAGTAGTGGTAGCCGACGCGGGTGGCGATCCGCGAGAGCCAGTGGCTGAATGGAGCTTTCCCGCGGTAGCTGCGGAGGCTCAAGTACGCCTCGACGAAGACGTCCTGGACTAATTCCTCATGGACCACACGGTCCCGGCTGAAACGCCACAGGATCCGGCTGACATGCTTCTGATGCTGTTCGATCAGGCGTCGGTATGCCTCCGAATCCCCCCGCCGGCTCTGGCGGACGTCCTCAAGCTCCGCTGCATCCGGCGACTCCGCTTGCTTGCGGTCTTCGGCCATAGACACGGAGTCCATGACGGCGCGAACCATCTCAGCCAAAAGCTCTTCGGCCCGGAGAATAGCTACCCGGCCCGAGAAAATTGATGAGACCATATATGAAGGATACGCCACCATTCAGGATTCATCAACTTAAATTATTAATACTGTATCGGTTCATTAACGAGAACAGGACCTTGCGGCCCTTCCTGCCTGAGCATAGGTGGTTACAGCTGTTTTACCGCCGTAACCACCTATGAACAGCAAACCGTTCAACCATGCAAGCACTTGGTTATTGCTGAGGCCTCTGCGGCTCTGGGGTATTTACCTCAGGCACCTTTGGCTGATCAGTTGGTTTTTCTCCTGGACCTCTTACGTCGGCCCCGGCAGGAGCATCAATGTCCGGACCGTCTCCAGGACGCGGGGCTGGCCCGCCATACGTTGGGCGGGCTGGCCCCCTGCCCGGACCCCAGCGCTGCCATCTCGGCGGCCCCCAAAAGTCATTCTCATGGGCGCCTCGCTGGGGTACAGGTGGGGCAACCGTTTCCGGTCCTGATTCATCCACATCTCCGCCCTGCCGCCAGCCTGGTCCGCCCCCTCGGCCCTGCATCGGCATACCTCTTCGCTGCCAGAGCTCAGCGCCCCGGCCCGGTCCGAGACCGTATCCCCAATTGCCTGCCATCGGCCCGGGTTGCCTCATCATGTCTCTTCGCCCAAAGCGCTGGCCATACATGCCCCAAACTCTGCCTTGGAGGCCAAAACCCTGTCTGCCCCCTCTCTCGAAGCGGGACTGCGGACCACTCCAAGGACCAAAACCGCCTGCCCCGCCGGGAGTCTGCCATGGCCGTCCGCAACACGGGCAAAATGCGTAATACCCGCCGGGTGCGGGCGGCTCATTTGCTTGAGGACCGGCGCCTCTGCCCGGACCTCCGCGCCCCACATCCGGAGCCGGCGCTCCGCGTTCTATGCCGGGGCCGGGGCCGCCGCCACGACGGTAACCGCCGCCCCACCTGGCGAACGCCTCACCGGCTAAAATCAGGGAGGCCACTAAGAGAACAATCGCTACTTTGAATCTTGCTGTCTTCATTTTTGGTTCCTTTCTGTACGCATCTGGTTTCGTCGATTCTTTTCATCCCATGACGGGCGTTTTCTAACAGGATAGTGGCGCCGATGCGGGGAAGGTTACACCTGGTTCGAGTTTTTTTGAGAGTTGTCCGCAAGATCAACGCGAATCACACAAAAGTGGTTGTCTCTTGGAGCGTTTTTTTCGCTATTTTGGGGACCTTTGCGCTTTCTGCAGGGTGGCCAACCACAAGAACCAGGAAGGGCTGTTCGTTCTCCGGGCGGGTAAGAATTCGGCTTAGAAACTCCATTCTGCTGGGCGTGTACGGCAACGAGACGAGCCCTGCGTTGTGGATCGCCGCGATCAGAATCCCGGTGGCGATCCCCACCGAATTTCGCACGTAGTAGTGCTTTACTTTCCGCCCGTCCGCCAGCACGTGGTAGGTCTGGGCGAAGATAACGATCAGGTATGGGGCCGTTTCCAGAAATGGCTTTTGTGCATCCGTCCCAAGAGGCGAGAGTGCGCCAAGCCATTCTTCTGAGGCTTTCCCGTGGTAGAACTCGTACTCCTCCTTCTCCGCCGCCTCCCGTATCTGCTGCTTGACGGCGGGATCACTGACCACCATGAAGGACCACGGCTGCATATTGGCTCCGCTCGGCGCAGAGCCGCCGGTCAGCAGACACTGCTCGATCACCTCGCGTGCCACCGGCCGGCTTGAAAAATCACGCACGCTGCGCCTTCGCTGCATATCAGCCCGAAATGCAGCCGCCCGCTCCTTCATCTGCTCCGGCGGATATTCACGGTAAGAAGTTAGTGGAACAAGTTTCGCTGTCATCATACTGCCTCCAGGAATCTCCGGTCGGTTGCGCAAAAACCCCCGCTGGGCTACGGCAGGCTCCGCCCTGACGAGCGGAACTACGGTATCCGCTGCTCATAGAACTCGATGATCCGGCCGAGCGCTTTATTCGGCATTTCTCCGTGGATGCCGGGAAAAGGGATACTGGGAATTTCGAGCAGGGCCGAGGCGATCTCGCCCGGACTGTGGTCTTCGCCTTGCGATGCGATCAGCAAGGTATCGTCATCAAGCAACCGGCGAATATTTCGTACGTTCAGCCGGTTGGGCAATGTGGGGTCAATCAGCACAAGCCCGGCCGTACGGCCCAGGAGTTCCGGACGCTGCTCCAGGAACTCGACCAGAATCTTGCCTCCCATAGAAAAGCCTATGAACCCTATTTTTCTGTCGGGAGCGATGTCGGCTATGGCGCGCTCAAGCTGATAAATAAACGAGTCCCCTTCAATATCCGGACCGAAAAAATTCGGGTCGATAGCCACCAGCCCGAAGTGGTGCTTGCCGAATTCACGGAAATAGGGTTCCATGCTGGATTCGCTGATGCGCGATTGACGCAGCAGCGTGTATGACCAAACTCCGGCCCGTTCCGGATAGCCGAGAACCGCAACGGCGATCAGTTGTTGGTCGAACGCATTGGGAGTCATCAGATTCGAATATTCTTTGCCTATGCGTTCATCCGTATAGAACTTCTTCTGAGCCACGTTCGCCGCGACCATATCCGCCACAATCCGAGCCGCGATCCTCTCCAACTCTGCTTCGTTTTCGAACACCACCATATCAGATCGCTTGCACAATTGTCTTTAGGTTTCGAGACAAACGTCGGCTTTTGTCAGGGCGTCTCGGAGGTCGCTGTAGCGAAGGTCGCGGGTTCCGCAATTCTTGGCCGCACAGAGGGCCGCGGCAGTGCCTGAACCCTGGCCCTGACCCATACAACATACCGTATTGCGGGTGGACATGTGAGCATCGTGGTTCGAGGTAATCATCATGCCGGAGGCCAGCAGGTTCTCGATCCCTTTGACGCGCAGCGCTTTGTACGGGATGCCGTACGTGCCGCCGTCCTTGACCTGCAGGCGCGGTGCGCTGTCGTGGAAGCCATAGACCATGACCTCATCGTCGAAATGCCGGCCTTCGAGCACATCCGGAAGTGTGATGTCATAATCACAGGTAATCAATCGGCCCCGGCGGATGCACAGCTTCGGGCTTGTTCGGGCGATGAAGGCCTTTTCGCAGCCGGGGACGTATTCTCTGAACAGCTCGACCGCTTTTGCCTGACGGCACCGCAGTTCCAGCTCCGCCTTGGCGACCTCATCGCGGCTGGTCGGGCTGACGGGCATTTTGAAATTTATTTTGATGAACATGAAGTAGTTGTCGTGCGTCGTGGTGGTGACGATGGACATGCCGATTTTGCCTGCGCCCTTGCTGAAGCCGGCGGGAAGGTTGGCCGCCCTGCCGTCCAGGCGGACGATTTGATCGTCCTTGCCGCTGCGCAGACCCCGCGCAAGTTGCGTCACGGCGTCGTGTTTCTTGAGGAACTCGTAGTATTTCTCCATGCTGACGTTGGCGATGCCGATGCTGTTGACGACGGGGTAGTCGTTCGGCTCGGTGAACTCGGCGCCGGCAAACGCAGCCAGATCGCCGTAGGCTGTGCAGTCCACGAAGCATTTCGCGTAAAACGCCTCGCGTCCCGAGCGGCTCTCGGCGATCACGCCTCTGATTCGGGGACCGTCCATGATGGCCCCGGCCAGAAGCGTATTGACGCATACGAAAACACCTGCTTCGACGAGCATCTCGAAGGCGGTCAGCTTGTAGAGTTCCGTGTCGATGCAGGTGCAGACGGAATCGTAGTTGTAGCCTTCGGACATCTCGGCGTGCCCGGATGTGCCGCCGACCTTCAGAAGGCGGTCAACAATTTGTTGAGGAATGCCTCGCACCACCTGGCGCTTTTTCACGCCGGGGAAGGCCTTCCACAGGTTATAGAAGCTGTGAAGCGCGGTGCCGCCTTCTGTGGCCGTTCCGCCCGGGTAACCTTTGACCTCGATCAAGGCCGTTTTCGCACCTTGCCGGGCCGCCGCTATCGCTGCCACGACGCCCGCCGTGCCGGCCCCCGCAACGACGACGTCGAACCTCCTGATCGGCAATTTCTTCGCCGGTTCCTCATAATAGGCCCCAGGCTCACTGCCGATCCCTGCCGCTCCACCTTGTGCGGAGCCGGCAAGAAGGCCCACTCCAAGCACCAGACCCCGTTGTGAAAACTCTCGACGATTCATTCTTATCTCCTTTCTCAGCTAAGCCGTCACCGAACTGCCGCGATAGCCGCGACCATTTTCTTTGCGATCGTCATTCCCCCTGTCGGCGACATGACGATTGAATACGAGTTTCGAGCGTATGTCAAGCTCAGATTCTGTCTTGCCCCTAAAGGCTCAAGGCATGATGATTGCCTGAAAGGGTGACGAATGTCTTGCGATTGTCCATCGTCCATCATCAGTCTCGGACCGGGTCAATCCGTTGGATGCGACTGATTTCAAGACGAGCAAGTATGAGAGAATCTGATTTACACGAAGCATGATTTGCCGTAAACTAAGACCGTGCGCGGTTAAGCAGCCGGGATTAGAGCCGACAAGCAGCAGTATTTTGCGTTCACGATGCCGCAGAACAGTAGCACACATTGCGACAAAAATGATCATGGGTTGAGACGATGAAAACATTCCTGCTCGCCTGCCTTCTGGGCGTCACGGGTCTGGCGTTCGGACTGATCTCCTTCGGTCAGATCGACGGTCAGAAGATCCGCTTCGAGAAATCAACGCTGGAGAAAGTGGACTCGTTCGATGAGGCATGGCCTGTGGCCAGAGCTCAGCCTGACGCTGTATATGTGTCCGGGGGTGTTGGTTTCCTGGTCGGCTGTTTGGCCGGCCTGGTGCTTTGGCTGATTCGCCGGGGCAGGAAAGCGCCGGCGTCTGGCGCAGCCGCAGACAGCGTATCAAGACATGAAGTCGTGCCTGCCAAACCCCCCAGGAAACTTCCAGAGAGCGACTTGGAGCGACTGGAGGCGGAACGGCCCTTCATCTGCAAACTACTTGGCTTCTTGACGCTCGGAATCTACAAATTCTACGCCGTGCCGCAAGGCAAGGCCCTCGTTGTGACGGCTGTGGGGAAGTATCGGAAGGCATGTGAGCCCGGACTTGGCAGCATATTGAGCTTTTGGGGCTTGTACCAGCATCCGTACAAGAGTATGCCTCTTGTCCAGTGGAAGGAGTACGCGGCCCCTTACGAGAACGAAACTGTTACTGCAAGCGACGGCGTCAAGTGCAGACTTGACGTCATGATCTGCTACAGAGTGGCCGATCCGGGGAAAGCTCTATTTGAAGTGGACAATTACGAAAGGGCAATTGAGAACATGGTTCGGGCCGTCTTGAGAAGCGAGTGTGCCAAACAGCCGGCCCAGACACTTGTTGCCTCCCGCGAGCAAATGGCCGGTGTTCTTCGGGGCACCCTCGAAAAGAACGTAGTACCCTGGGGCATCATGGTCAGATTACTCGAAATCACCAATATTGAGGCCCAGGAGCCGCAGGAAAGCGTGCGGTTCGGCCCCATTGGCAGCAGGTAGGTCAATGCAAATACGCCTTTCGGTGTGCCGGTCCCTATGGGCGCACAATTCTGGGATTTCTCTTGACGGAAAAGGAGCTAATCTGGTATAAATAATAATGCTGGTATCTGTGTATCCTGGTTTTCCGGAAGGAGTTTTCGTACAATTTCGTTCAGACGTTCATTTTTCAACCGACCGTTCGTACGTGGCTCTTGAAGAAAGGAGGTGGTGTCAAGTCAAAGAGAATCGTCCTGGGTAAATACGGATATGATGTCGTGAAAGCAAATGTCCGTATCAATTGTTCCTATCTGACATTCTGTGAAGGAGGATTATTATGTTCAGAAAATTGATTTATCTCATTTCTCTTGTTTCAATGCTGAGCTTAGCGGGCGGCGCTGCAGGCCAGTCCGGCACAGGTTTGCGAGCGGAGTACTATCACTGGGCGGGCGCTTCGCCTCCCTCTCGAGAGAATGCCTTCCGTGACCTCGTGGCGACCCGGATAGACCCGGAAGTAAACGTTTACTGGAATCCAGGAATAGCCGCCCCTCCATCGCCCCAATTGCCCCCGCCCCCGGGGCTAAGGACTGATTATTTCGCCGTCCGATGGTCGGGCGAAATCGAGGCCCTGACGACCGAGGCCTACACCTTCATCACCGGAAGCGATGACGGCGTACGCTTGTGGATAAACGGCGTGCTGATCATCGATGATTGGACGGACCACGACCGGGCGGAGGACACCAGCCAAAATCCGGTAAATTTCGTCAAAGGCCGCAGGTATCCGATCGTCATGGAAGGTTACGAGAACGGTGGAGAGGCCGAATGGCAGCTCTACTGGCAGACTGCCTCGATAGCAAGGCAGATAGTACCACAAAAGGTGCTGTACCCGGCGACCAAAGCACAGGACTTTCCGGCCAGTAATCCGATTCCGGCCGATGGCGCCGTGCTCAAAGACAAATGGGCGACCCTTCAATGGACGCCGGGACCTCGCGCCGTCTCGCACGATGTCTATTTCGGAAGCAACCTTGACGAAGTGGACGCCGGTACCGGCGAGGCGTTCCGAGGCAAGCAGTTCGCGCCGAATTTTGTTGTGGGCTTCCCCGGCTTTCCGTATCCGGAAGGTCTGGTTCCGGGGACAACGTACTATTGGCGAATCGATGAGGTCAATGATGCGGATCCAGGCAGTCCCTGGAGAGGCCACATTTGGAGCTTTACGATTGCCCCCGTGACCGCCTTCGGTCCCGACCCGGCCGACGGCGCCGAGGCCGTGAAACTGGACGCGAAGCTTACCTGGACGCCTGGTTTCGGAGCGAAATTGCACTATGTGTATTTCGGCAGCGATTTCAATACGGTGAACAGTGCGGCGGGCGGCCCCCCCACGGGGTTGACAACCTTCACTCCTCCCGGCCCGCTCGCGGCCGCGAAAGTTTACTATTGGCGCGTCGATGAGTTCGAGGGGCCGGCCACGCACAAAGGCGATGTCTGGAGTTTTTCGACTCTGGGTGCCGTCGGAAGCCCGAAGCCTCCCTATGGCGCGGTGAATGTAAACCACGCGCAGATTCTCAAGTGGGTCGCCGGCGACGATGCGGCCTCGCACCAGGTGTACTTCGGCACGGATAAGAATGCCGTCCGAAGCGCCGGTACGGGCTCGCCCGAATACAAAGGCCCCAAGGCGCTAGGCGAGGAGAGCTATGACCCCGGGCTGCTCGAGTGGGAGACCCCCTATTACTGGCGGATTGACGAGGTCAATGCCGTCAATCCTAACAGTCCGTGGAAGGGTAACGTCTGGTCTTTCACGACGGCCAATTTCTTTGTCGTGGACGACTTTGAGTCCTACAATGACATCGACCCCCCCAACCCCGCCAGCGACAGGATATTCGAGGCGTGGGCAGACGGTTTTGCCAACCCAACGACAAACGGGGCGCTCGTTGGCAATAACCTTCCTCCTTATGCTGAGCAGACGATCGTTCATTCCGGCGGCCAGTCGATGCCGTATTCCTACGACGCCGATCTCAAGTACGCCGAAGCAACGATGACGCTGACTTATCCGCGGGACTGGACCGCCAGAGGTGTCGATACGCTGGCGATCTGGTTCAAAGGCGACTGGATTAACGTCCCGGTGCCGATGTATGTGGCTATAGCCAACAGCACCGGCGCGCCCGCCGTGGTATATCACGATGACGCCGACATAACCAAGAAGGACGTCTGGTTGGAATGGAGGATTCCTCTGCAGCGCTTCGCAGACAAGGGCGTAAACCTTGCCGATGTCAATACGATTGCCATCGGTTTCGGCGATAAAGCCAATCCGAAGGCCGGCGGTTCGGGCACGATGTACTTCGACGACATCCGGCTGTACCCGCCTAAAAACGCGCCCGCCCAATAAAAGCCGATTTCGGCAGGCGGCACTGTGGCAAACATCAAGTCAGGGCGTTTAGCCTCGCGCTAAACGCCCCGACTCTTTTGGCGAATCAATTCCCGGTAATGTATCATGCCTGACGCAAGTCACAATTGACTATAAGTCATTGCAGTCTAACGTCACACTCCAGCCAGTGTTCCTGCAATATGGCCAGGTCCAGATCATTAAGGACCGTCTGTCCCGGCGTGAACGGATCGGGCTTTAACGTACTCCTACCGTGAGAGAATCTCCGTCGAATTGCAGCCAGCAGCAGGTCCTTTTCACGGATTTTTCGCTTTGGCTGTCCGGAATATGACCGATTATATGTTGCCAAGGGGCAGGAAACGGTGTATGATTACAAATACGATGAGTAGTCGCGGATAGAACCGCGTGTGCTCTGATTGCCTCGGGCAAGACCTTGCGCAAAGTGGCGATCGGAGTAACGGGCGAACAGCCTGGGGTTGGCAGGTAGAAGTAAGGATGACTGTGCGCAGCTTAGCGGGGAAACTTATACGGTTGGTGTCATGGCTCTGCTTTGAGCACCAGTGGACGCAATCGGAGCTGTTGATAATAGCGGCAATCGCTTTGCTTCTGCTATTATTGCTGCTAAGGCTCCTGCAAAAGGGAATGGTCGCGGCAGCGCGCGCGGACGAGGTTCCGGAACGTTCACCCATCATCGGCGTCAAGCTGGCAGACCACAAACGAAGCCACCGGGAGATCAGAGATTTGGAAAGGAGCCATTCAGCTCCTGCTCTGGAAAAACATGGCCACGGAAAGAAGCTGAAGGAAACAACAAGGCGGTTGGAAAGCTCACAGGAGCAGATTAGGCAGCTTCAGCACGAAATCACCGTACGCAGGCAGACGGAGGCGCGTCTCCAGCAGCAGGCTGCCGAGTTGACAGCCGTCAACAAACAGCTCCAGTATGAAATCGGCAAACGCAGCGAAGCTGAAGTACACCTGGAGCAACAGGTCGCCGCGCTGACGGCGGCCAACGCACAACTCCAACAACAAATTTCTGGACGGAAGCAGCCTGGGAACCTGCCGGCGAAAAGCTCCGAGCAAGGGCTGCACCCAAAGAGGCAGAGTGGGCCGCTCAACATTGAGGAACTAAGCCAGTTGGCTGAGCTGGGCAAGCGCCTGGCGCCCCGCCGCTCAACTTGACAAGACTGCACCTTCATGCGAAAATAGCAAGGTATCGAAGAATATCAGTCGTGACCGGCGGATGAGCACGGTCGTCACGACGAGGACTGAGCCAAGCCCGGAGTATTTGCGTATCCCTTTTGAAAGTTCGTTATGTATTCAAACTATATTCGTAATGTTGCAATCATTGCCCACGTTGACCATGGCAAGACGACATTGGTGGACCAGCTTCTGTACCAGTCGGGGATGTTTCGACAAGAGGATCTTGATAAGCTGGCGGGAAGCGAGCATGGACTGATCATGGATTCGAATCCGCTGGAACGGGAGCGCGGCATCACGATCCTGAGCAAAAACTGTGCGATTTACTACACGGACCCCGAGGGCGATGAATACAAGATCAACCTCATCGACACGCCTGGACATGCCGACTTCGGCGGCGAGGTCGAACGCGTTCTGAAAATGGCGGACGGTGTGCTGCTTTTGGTGGATGCATTCGACGGCCCCATGCCGCAGACGAGATTTGTCCTGAGCAAGGCGCTTATGCACAAGCTGCGGCCGATTGTCGTGGTCAACAAGGTGGACCGGGCAAACAGCAGGCCGGATGATGTTGTCAATGAGATATTCGACCTGCTCGTCCGGCTTGGCGCCGAATCCGAAGCCCTCGACTTTCCGTTGATATATGCATCAGCAAAGGAAGGATGGGCGACAACGGACCTTGAGAAAAAGACCGACAACGTGCGGGCCATCTTCGATGCCATCATCAATCACATACCCGCCCCTCGGATTTGTCCGGACGCTCCGCTGCAAATGCTGGTCACCAACCTTGAATACTCGGACTATGTGGGTCGGATTGCAGTAGGCAGAGTCTTTGGCGGACAGATATCCGAAGGTCAGAGGGTGACTGTGATTGACAGAGAAGGTCTGCACACCGAGCAGAAGGTGCTGCAGATCCATCAGTTCTACGGCCTCGGCCGCAAACAGGTCTCAAGCGTTCAGGCGGGTGATATATGTGCGATATCGGGACTTGATCCTGTGGAGATCGGAGACACAATTGCCGGCGAGGATAATCCTTCGAGGCTGGCGGTCATCTCTATTGACGAACCCACGATGACCATGACGTTCAGAGTGAACGATGGACCTTTTGCGGGCAGAGACGGCAAATATCTGACGAGCCGGCACATCGGGGAAAGACTTGAAAAGGAGCTTCGGCAGAACGTGGCCTTGAGAGTAGAACCCGGGCAGACGACTGAAGAGTTCCATGTTTCCGGCAGAGGGCTGATGCACCTGGGGATACTGCTGGAGAACATGCGGCGTGAGGGTTATGAGATTTGTGTGGGCAAGCCCAGTGTCATTATCAGAATCGTCGAGGGCAGCCGCCATGAGCCGATAGAATTGCTGGCCGTGGATTGCCCGTCCGATTGTCAGAATTCCGTGATGAGTCTTCTGGGCGACCGGCGAAGCGAAATCCTCAGAATAGACGCCAAGAGCGGGGCCGCGGATTTTGTTCACATGGAATTTTCGATACCCTCCCGCGGGCTGTTCGGCCTTCACGCCAAGGTGATGAATGCCACGCAGGGCAGAGCGGTTATACATCACACATTTGAAAGATATGAGCCCATGCGGGGATCGATCCCCCAGCGAAAGGCGGGCGTAATGATTGCAACCACGTCGGGACAAGTCACGGCGTACGCACTCGACGCCCTGTACGATCGCGGCCTTTTCTTCGTTGAGCCGGGGGAGAAAGTGTATGCAGGACAAGTCGTCGGCGAACACTGTAAGGAGAATGACATTCCTGTCAACGTGGTAAGAGCCAAGCAGCTTACCAACATCCGGGCGGCGGGCAAAGATGACGCCGCCAGAGTCAGGACGGCCAGAAAAATGAGTCTTGAAGTGGCTCTGGAGTACATCCAGGAGGATGAGCTTGTGGAGATTTGCCCCAATTCGATCCGTATCCGCAAACGGTTGTTGAAGGAAGGCGACCGGCGGCGCGAAATCCGCAAAACCTCCAGGTAATATGCCCTCTCTCATCAGGAATTTGTCGTTGATATCCGGGCAGTGAATCATCTTGCCCTCGGCAATCTTCGAGGCCCACAACGATTCCTTGGCGTTCTTCTGGCGCTGAGCCGACCGCTCAGTGAAACGCTCCGCTTAGCAACCCTGTTAGCGCGCCACCCGCTATCAGCCAAGTTGAGCTTATTTTGAACCGAATCAGCAGCACCAAAGAAACAAGAGCAATCAGGACGGCGAGGGGGTCGGTCAATGAAGCTGCGCCTAATTGCCAGGTCACGGCGGCCATCAGGCTCAGCGATGCAACGTTGACACCGTCCAGCAAACCGCTGAACCATGGCGAGTTACGCATACGAGGAATCAACGGATTGGAAATGGCGACAAAGACGAAGGAAGGCAGAAAGATGCCGAGAGTTGCCAGCAGTGCCCCGGGTATGCCGCCGAGGATAAAACCGATGAATGTAGCCGTTGTGAATAACGGTCCGGGTGTCACCTGCCCAACAGCGACGGCATCAATCAATTGCTGGTCGCTGAGCCATTTGCGTTTTCTTACCGTCTCATCGTGCATCATGGCGATGTGTGCAGCCGGTCCGCCAAAGGCAACAGCGCCGAGTTTGAGAAACAGGGCGGCCAATTCGGTCGATCTATGAGAAAGCGATGGGTTCATATTGCTCTTTTCTATGCTTCACTTATTGATTTACAGAGCGTCAGTCTTTTCGCCATTTTCATGTTATCTGATGAAACTTCCCACAACAAAAATCAAGTATAGAACGACTAAAATTCCGCCGGCCCAGCGAGGTATATTCTTGGTCATCATAAAGACCAAAACCACAATAACTGTAACGAAGCACAGAGGAAGATAGAACCTCAATACATCAGCGTTAACTGTGACCGGATTTGCCAAAGCTATAATCCCGGCATTGAACAGGAAAAAAGCAATGATTGAGCCAACCACATTCCCAAAACTAATCTCAGGCCTTCCTTTCATCGCGGCTGGAAGCTCTCTTGCAAGCTCCTCTATACTTACCAGGAACGCAAGAATAGTCATTCCAAAAACTGTGTCGGAAAGCCCAAGCCTTGCGATAATAGTTTCAGAAGCCTTGACCAGCATTTCGCTTCCAATGATGATAAAGGTGAGCGAGAGAACCAAAAGTCCAAGGGATTTCCACTTGCTGAGTTTTTCAGACTCCTCTATAGTTTCAGCAACCTCTCCGGTAGGCCTGATATCAAGCCCTCTTTTACTTAACCTCAGAAGGTAGACAACTGATACAAGAAATCCCAGAAGCAAAACTGCGCCATCTATCCTCGAAAGCTTACCATCAAGACCCAATATCCAAAAAAGAGACACCGCCAAAACGGGTACGGCAAGAATCTGTGCTGGAACATGGTCAAACCGCATAGGAGCAACCAGTGCCGTTATCCCAAATGCAAGGGCGATGGCAACCATCGCAGCTCCGATGATGGATCCGGAGGCAATCCCTGCATTTCCTTCAAACGATCCTACCGCCCCAACGGCAAGATTTTCGGGGTCGAAACCGATAAAGATAACACTAATCAAAAAGGTGGAAATCCTGAAGCCTAATGATGTTCCAACGGCACCTTTGACAAGTTTCTCAGCAGAGTAAATGACTAATCCGAGTCCTGCAACAAATAGTACTATGGAGACCATTGTATTCATTTTGATCCTCGTTTTTGCTAAGAGGGAAATCTTCGTTTGCTTTCAAAATGGTTCACCGTAGAGTCCCAGTACCTTCTCCTTCGATAGCTTCAGAGCTTTCCGTTTGGGGTAATCCTATATAGCCGGCGAAAATGGTCTGAAGCCTCTTTGACTTCTGCAATTCTAAAAGTCCAGATAGAGACTCAACCAAATACGACTATCTATATGGTCGTTGCCGGTTACAGGGAACTCGTAACCAGTGGCTACCCACAAATCCTTGGAGACCGACCATCGGGCGCCAGGCAACAAAGTTAAATTCGCTGAACTATTGCCACTGCCGAGATCTGTCTGACCGTTTGCCTCGGTGAAGAACGTCAGGTTTCCCCAATAAGGGGTATCCTTCGCAGTTACAGTAACAGTTGGTGCGATACCGTATTGTAACACCGCGTCCGGTGCATCGGATGCAAATCCGCCCAACGGAAATTCACTTCCCATGTAAGTATGCAAACCAGTCCGATTTCCCAAGTTTCTCCATAACGCCAGATACGGCGTCAAACTGGTACGTCCTTCGCCGACAGATCTGCCGCCGGTTGGAGTGCGAACGACCAAGCCCGACGAAAACGACAGGTCACGCGTTTCTGCTAACATTACTTCGGGTATGATTTTCAAGTCACCGCCGTGGTGTTCCCAGGATTGGCCGTCTGGTTTCAGACCTACGATCCCCCACTCGAACTCTACCAAGAAACGACGGCTTATTGGTAGCTCCAACTCGAACTCACCTTCCTGTTCGTCGGCTTCCCCGTCGTCAGCTCCAAAGGTGTAATTGTAAGTAAGCCTCAACTCACGCTCCCAAAACGCCCGCTGAATCTGAAGCAATCGAAAACGAGGAGCATCATCAGGCCCTTCATCTGGCTCTGCCCAGCCTTGTGTCCAGCCGTAATCGAAGAAGTTGTCCAAGCCCAAATTCTTACGGCTTTCTTCCGGCGGATACCTGTCAATAATGGGATCAAATAGTGAGCGAAATAATCTCTGGTGGGTATAGAGCTTCTCCTCCAACGGGGTCTCGACCATCGGCAATGCGGCCTCGGAAGCAATCTTTTGTGTGCTGTCAGTGGCAAGAAAAGGTTGTTCAGCTAATCCTTTCCCCGCCAGCCCCGTACCAAGAACAAAGAAAAGTACCGGAATGATCGCCACATAGCGCCTTAAGTCTTGGTCAATCCACACACTAACCTTCCTGAATCTTTTTTCCGTCTCCATAGCAATATTTCCTTTCTGGATTGCAAAAAACCACTATAGTGTTTATTTTTCCTCAATAACTTCGTCTATCAATTCCTGTATCTTGTGTTTACATTCATGCAGAGTTGTCTTGCCTTTTGGGGTTATCCGGTAATACTTTCTCATCTTGCCGCCCACGTTTTTCCGCTTTAAGACAAGATACCCATCATTGTAGAGCCGGTGCAGAACCGGATACAGCGTCCCGCAACTTATTTTGTATCCGTGCCGGCCAAGTTCCTCTATCAGCTCCGCACCATATACAGGCTCTTTTGAGGCATGGTAGAGAATATGGATTTTTATAAAACCTAAAAAGAAATCTTTGATCATATTACGGCCTCTTAGTATCGTTACCCGTTATCGGTTACTGATAATATAGGCTGCTTTGATATTTGTCAACCATTCTTGTTGAAAAAAAGACTCATTATGCTCCTATCGGTGGAGCCGTAAATTGCGACAGGTCGGCTATGCCAAGTTCATTTTCAATATCACTGATTTGCCGTACGGCATTCTCAAATCCACCTTCGCCAAACTGCTGGTGCTCGATATCCTCGAACTTGTCGCTCATCTCGTGGAGCTGTTTTGCAGTCAGAGTCTGTTTCCACGCCGGGAAAACTACCGTATCCTCCCTTGCCGCGTGTGCTCGATACATCCGCACGACGGACTCCATTGCCCTGGCCAGTGGCTCGATGCTGCCGGCTTCTAACTTTGCGCCTCGCGTCGCGGCGAGAATATAGTCCGTTATCTGCCGCCCTCGTTGATGCTGAGTGGCAAGAATGGCAGGATAGGCAGATGCCGGGCCGCCGGCATTCTTGACCGCCGGGAAGATATATGCCTCTTCCAGTTTCTTCTCATGATATTCTTCACCAAAGGTACGAAATAGCCTGGCTGTTCTCTCAAGTGCCTCAATCACAACACCCGAGGGGGCGCTGCGAAGCTTCGAGGCTGCTTCACTATACGCGAACAAGGCCCGGCGTAAGACTCCGTGCTCGCGCATCAAGTCTTCGGCTGCCGTCACTTCACCGCCCTTCGCGTCTTTGCCTTGCAAGGACACAGGCGGTTCGTTTGCATTAGAGCAACCGCTCAGAATGAGTCCGGCGCTTAGACCGCCAATGCCACTGAGTAGATTTCTTCTGTCCATCGCCGTAGTAACACCGTGGTCGGGTCCCGTTTTGCTGTTTTTGGTGAGCATATCTATCGCTCCTTTCGCTTTTGTTCCACTAACCCTTTTGCCTGGTCGAATGTAGGGCCCTGGCAAATCGCGCTATCGTGCTTTTAAGACAGTTGGCTCTCACCGTACTGTTTCTATCAGCGACTGGGCAAAGAACAAATAAGAAAAATCCCTAATATCGCTTGCAGAAAAGCCCACCGGCTCCAGAAGAAACATCAACTCCCACCAGCAGCAAGGCTGTTCCCGCTGAAACTCTGCGAGCACAGAACGCGTGTGAGGGCAACTTTCTGACGGAATTATTCCTTGGGTTTCTCGCCCATGAGTCCCGCCACTTTGGGTTCGACGGCCTCGGCCCATATTGACGGCGTTCCGCGGAGCATAGTACTGATCCCAGTACTTCCTGCCGGCGTTTTCCCAGCTATGCGTAATCGAATCGCCGATTAAGAGCAAATCCACATTGCCCTGTTTGACCCGTTCGTTGACGGCGTCGTTGCGGAGCGTCCACCAGCTATGCCGATGCTCAGGCGCGACGGCGGAGTGCTGATTTTCCTGGCCTGTCAGGACCTGGCCCGACAGAATCAAAACGGTAAGACATGCGACCAAGAGCCTGCTTTCGTCTTTCGTTCTCCCTAAACAGAGATTCCACATTCATCTTCGCTCGGCCACGCCGCCAAGCCTCTCTTGCCATAGAATATCAAGCCCGCCTCCAAGATTCAAGCATTCGAAGGTCGAAATGAGCCCCGCTCAGAGAACCGCCAATTCATTTGGCTTATGGGACGCATTGGGCCGCGGCAAAGGGAGACTTCAATGAATGGTGCCGCTTATGGAGGCTGCAGGAGAGCATTCTCCAAACTCCGTGAACACTCTACAACTCAATAAGTCGTGACTCACTCTTGACAAATGGAGTTTGAAAGAGTATAATAATGTGTACTGTGGTTCGCACCAGCGTGTGAAAAAGCCATAAGGGTTGGTCTCGCAGCCGGGATTGGGGGATATGATGTGGAATTCCTGGGAAAATGCAGGATTTCGTGTCCGATGGACTGAGTTCTCTACCCGTCCATCCATTTATCCATGCCAATCTCCGAGGCTGCAAGGGCCGGCCTAAGAAGACAATAGTTACTCTCAGTCAAAGGGGTGGATGATGGAAAGTGTAAGAAAGAGTTTGAGAGGACGTTGCTGGAGGAGAGTTA
>CAYWZW010000036.1:0-53209 GCA_964462945.1 uncultured Pirellulales bacterium | reverse complement strand
CTCCTTTCTTTGGCCTCTATCATATCAGACCAAACGATTGGAGACAGCCTTTCATAAGATTACGACTAACTAACTTTGCATTTTCATTTTTGCATTTTACATTTCAAGCGACCAGCCTTCACGGTAGTGCATCTGCACGTAATCGTTGGCTTTTTCGTCGTTGGTGACGCGCATCTTTTCGCCGTCCCATTCGAGCTTCTTGCCGACGTTCTCCGGACGAATCGCCAGATTGCCCATGGTGACCATCTCGGTGAACGGCCCGGCATAGTCAAAGTTCGAGGTGGCCTGTCCGCCCGTCTTGCAGGCCTCGAGCCAGTTGCCTTCATGGCTCGTCGTGATCCGCTTGAGCGTCTGCGGGGGGCGCTTGTACTCTTTCATCAGGCTCAGCGGGAACAGGTGCGGGTCGTCGCCGTACTCGCCACAACGAAGCACACCCTTGCTGCCGATGAACAGGACATTGCTGGCGGCCTGTCCCACGCGCATGTCGCCCAGGGCCTCCGGCTTCTCCGGCTTGAGGCCACCGTCATACCAGTGTACCTTTACGGGCGGCATGCCCTCACGGGCCGGGTACTCGTAGTGGACAATCGAACCCAGCGGGAACGTCTCGTTGTTGACCGGGGTGCAGCTCGCCTCCACGCTGGTCGGGTACTTCAGCTTCAAGGCCCAGAAGACCGGGTCCAGCACGTGGCAGGCCATATCCGCCAGGGCACCGCCGCCGAAATTCCACCAGCCGCGCCAGTTGAACGGCGCGTAGATCTTGTTGTAAGGGCGCATCGGCGCCGGGCCGATCCAAAGGTCCCAGTCGAGCGTATCGGGAACCTCGTGGACCTCCTTGGGCCGGTCGATACCCTGCGGCCAGACGGGACGGTTCGTCCAGGCATGGACTTCCCGAACCTCACCGATCGCACCGTCCCAGATCCATTCGCAAATATCACGAACACCGCTGCCGGAGTGCCCTTGGTTACCCATCTGCGTAACGACTTTGTATTTTCGGGCAGCCTCCGTCAGAGCACGGGCCTCGGACACCAGGCGGGTCAGCGGTTTTTGCACATACACGTGCTTGCCCCGTCTCATCGCCGCCATAGCTCCAACGGTATGGAAGTGGTCGGGCGTGGCGACAATCACCGCCTCGATGTCTTTCTGCTCATCGAGCATCTTGCGGAAATCTTTGTATTTCTTGGCCTCGGGGAACTTTTTGAAAGTGTCCTTTGCCCGATCCCAGTCAACGTCGCACAGCGCGACAATGTTCGCGCCCGCGGCCGCGCAGGCGTTGGTATTACCGCCCCCCATGCCCCCGGCGCCTATAGCGGCAACGTTCAGCTTTCCGCTCGGCGGCTGAGCCAATACGTGGCCGGGCACAAACGTAAATGTCATCGCCGCCGCTGCAGCGCCGCCCATGAAATCACGCCGATTGATTGTCTTGTTCTTCTCTTTTGTCATTTTTTGCTCTTTCATAATAGTATTCCTCACATTTACTGGATAATGGATATTCCAATATCGGTACTCAAATTCTGTTTCCTGTCTCCTGAATTCTGTGTTCTGCCTTAATCACAAGGTCCATCCCTCTCGATAGGAACGGTGCAAGTAGTCATTCGCCTCGGGGACATTGGTCACCTTCATATTTGGGCCGTCCCAAGACAACTTCTTTCCCGCGCGCAGCGCTACGTTGCCCAGAAGGACAACTTCGGTCAATAGCGACGCAAACTCGAAATTGGATCCGGCCGGTTTGCCGCCCTTGCACGCCTCCACCCATTCATTGTGATGACCTATGGATCTTGGCAGCGTCTTGGGAGGCACTTTATATGCCTTCATCTTCGACTCCGGGATGATGCGGGGGGCGCCGCTGTATTCATCGCTGATGATCTTGCCCTTGTCGCCGACAAAGATGGTGCCGCTCTCCGGCATTCTTCTGCCGGCTTCCAGCTCCTCGGGGCGCTGCGGCAATCGTCCACCGTCATACCAGGTCAGCTTGACCGGCGGCATATCTCCGCGAGCGGGAAACTCATAATAGACCGTAGAAGCCGAGGGATAGGAATCGCGATTGAAGGCCGTGCATTCAGCGCTCACAGTCGTCGGATGGCCCAGCTTCAAAGCCCGGAAAACCGGGTCCAGAACGTGACAGCCCATGTCGCCCAGGGCGCCCGTTCCGAAATCACACCATCCCCGCCACCTAAAGGGCATATAAATCGGATGATACGGTCTATACGGGGCCAGACCCAGCCACATGTCCCAGTTCAGGGTCTTTGGGACCGGCGGCGTCTCTTTCGGACGTTCAACGCCCTGAGGCCAGCGGCCGCCGGGTCTGTCGGTCCAGGCAAGTACCTCCCTTACCGGGCCGATTGCCCCATCCCAAATCCACTCGCACATCAGGCGCGTTCCCTCCGACGCCTGCCCTTGATTTCCCATTTGCGTGGCGACCTTGTACGTGCGGGCCGCCTCGCCGAGCTTTCTCGATTCATAGACCGTATTGGTCAGAGGCTTCTCGCAATAAACGTGCTTGCCCATTTTCATCGCCATCATCGAAGCCGCGGCATGGACGTGATCCGGCGTCGCCACTAAGACCGCATCAATATCCTTTCTCTCTTGCAGCATCTGGCGAAAATCGGTGTATGTATCGACCCCCTTGTACGTGCCGGAGGCTTGCTGCTTGGCGTAGGACTGCTCGGCAATCTGACGGGCAGGCTCCCGGCCCGCCGTGCCCCCAAAATAGAACTCACTGTAGTCGCTGACCTCGTTGACATCGCAGACGGCGACTACCCGAATCTCGGGAAAGTCCAGCATCTGTTTGAGATTAACGATACCCTGCCCCCCGGTCCCGATGAAGGCCAGATTAATCTTCCCGCTCGCGGGCGTACTGCCGGCGCCGCCGAGAACGTGCCGGGGGACAATCGTAAAGGCGGCAACTGAAGCTGCCGCACCGCACACAAAAGCACGCCGGGATATTTTCTCTTCCCGCCGCCTGCCAGTTACTTCCTGGTTTTTCATATCAGCACCTCTGAACGGACGATTGGCATTTCAAACTTTCTGACACCCTATATGGATAAATGACTCCACACCATCATACCCAAAACCACGCCGGGACTGATTTGCCCGGCTACAATTCGACCAGCCAGATATTGCGGAACTGTACAGGATTGCCGTGGTCCTGCAGATAGATCCCGCCCGGTTCGGCTACCCTGTCATCCAGTGCCCCTCCGGTCGGCTTGGGGAGTTCCCTTTTGTCATGTATGGTGACACCGTTATGAACTATTGTTACTGAGGCCTCTTGGGTTTTCGCGCCGGCACTGTCAAATCGCGGGCCGTAAAACGTGATATCGTACGTCTGCCATTGCATCGGCGGCGCGCACATGTTCACAAGAGGCGCCCCGACCTTGTAGATCCCGCCGCATTCGTTGTCCAGGCCCTCGAGGCCGTAGCTGTCGAGTATCTGCACCTCGTATCGCCCCCGGAGGTACACCCCGCTATTGCCGCGTGCCTGGCCGCGCTGGTCGGGCATAAACGGCGTGCGAAACTCCAGGTGCAGCCTGAAATCGGCGAATTTCCTTTTCGTAACGATGGAGCCGCTACCCTTCTTGACTTCCATGGCACGGCCCCCGACCCGCTTCCATTGCACTGAACCGACGCCCGGTTTCTTCGGCGTGTGCTCCCACTCGTTGAAGTCCTTGCCGTTGAACAGCACAATCGCTCCCGGCGGAGGCTCGGCACCCAACATGGGTGAAAGCCGAATCGCCTTGTCCATTGAGAAGCTGCCGACTTCATCTCCCTTGAAACCGCCGGTGAACCCGCCGCCTTCAAAGGCCCCTTGGATTTCAATTTCGGCACCGCCAAGCGCGGTCCGCCCCGCAAATCGCGCTACACGGCCTTCACGCCGGCCATCAAGCACCGCCACCGGTTCGTGGCGCGTATCAAACTCCGCGAGGAAGGTAGCCTTATACTCTCCTTTACCCAAGACGATAACCTGTGCGACCAACGGCCCTGAGTCGCTTCCGTCATTCAGTTTCCAGCTCCCCCGCCAGTCGCCCATGAAAGGATCGCAGCGTTCAAGCGCCTTTTTTGCTTGGAGGACCGGGTCCCTTTCTGACAGACCGGCGCACGAAGATAAGAGCACGGGCAAGGCAAAGGCCGTTAGGAAAGTGATGAGTTTAGGACCGTCAAGAAAAACTCGACACCTGATGTCATCCCGATTGACTTGCGAAACCATGACTTCTTCTCCTATTAACGCATGTGCCTCTTGTGCTTAAGCTGCTGCAACAGACCGTTTGCTCAACACGGAGCATACGCATCCGGTCACTGATTTTCTTTTTCGCTTAGCCGGCCGTCCGCGTCACCCGGCCGCTCGATACCATTGATCGCTTCCTGTGCCTGCCCGCGCAGCGAATCACTTTTGGTCGTCTGCACGATCTTCTTTAGCATACCCATCGCCTGCTGCGGGAAATCCGCGTGGATGCCCTCAGCGATCTTGACCGCGGCAAATCCCGCCTCTTCAAACAAAGCCTCATCGTCAAGATAATCAGCGGCCATCTGCAGCGCGGCCGCAGACTTCGTGTTAGCCAGTCCTGAGAGCACCTTTTTCTTCTCACCCGTATCCGGCGCCAAGCTCATCGCTTTTTTATACATGGCGACCGTCTCGTCAACCGGCCGCTTGCTTTCGAGCCCCAGCAGGTGAACAAAACCACGAAGGGCCAGAATCCGGTGCACCTGGTTGTCCGAACTGGCCGCCACATTGAGCAAATCCGCCGCCGGCTCCGGAGCAGGCCAGTCCGCCAGCGCGCGAATAGCGGCGGTCTGCACCTCGGCATTGTTTTCCTTCAGCGCGGCCGTGAGCACAGGCAAGGCGCTGTCGTCGCCTATCTTGCCCAGGACGCCCAGCAGAGAGCACCGGCTTGGGACCTCTTTGACGGAAGGCAGCACGGCCAGGACGCTTACAGCCTGGCGGCCTTTATCCTGGACTTTATGAGCGACGGCGGCGACGGTCTTCTGGGCCTCACTGCGGTCGGACGAACTTTGTGCGTTTATCAGAAGCTCAACCAGCGCGGGCATATCCTCGGGGCCGGCGATGACCTTGAGGACCCTCAGCGACTCGATTCGAACGCTGCGGTCCGCATCTTTGGCGGTTCTCAACAGGGCGCCGACGCCCGGACGAATATTGCGCTCGCCTACACTGCTGATCAACTCGACTTTTGTTTGGGCGTCAGCTTTCGGGATGCCGGCCAGAATGGCTTGATCCACCTCCGGACCGCGCAGACGGTACAGGCTGGCGCGGGCGGCCTTCTGTTCTTCACCTGAGCTTGCCGCCGCGGCCTGGGCCAACAACTCCACACTCGAAGCATCGCCCAGCTGGCCTACCGCCCTCAAAGCGGCAACCCGAACGGACTGGTCCTTGGCCTTTGCAGCGGTGACAACAACCGGCAACGCCGCTGCGTCGCCGCGGTCGCCCAACGCGGACAGAAGCTGGACCTGACCGGTCGCTGAGAGATTGGGCAGCTCTTTGGCCAGAGCTTTTGTCACTTCCGTCCCGGGCATTTCCTTGACCATCGCTATAGCCACGGCTTGCATCTCTTGGTCGCCGCTTCTGAGAATCTCCAGAACGATTCCAGCGGCATCGTCCTGCTTCGGCTCGGCAGCGCCGATACACATGGCACAAGAACACAACAGCCAGAGAGCTATTGACTTAGAAATCGCACACGTGGTTTTCATCTGGCGTTCTTACTTTTTGGTTGCATTGAGCATCCCGGTCAGGGCGGCGGTGCGAATCGGCTTGGGCATTGCCTCTTTCTGAAGCTCCTTATAGATGGCTAACGCCTCGGTTTTTTTGCCGCCGGCCACAAGCTGGTCGGCGCACTTCAGATAGGCATCCAAGACCACCATCTGCAATTTCCCGCTTGTCTTGCCCTTGGCTGCGGCCAGCGCTCCAGTCGCCCCGGAATCGGCGATCTGGCCGAGAGCAGCGGCAGCGGCGGTCGCGACCGCCTCGTCAGACCCGCCCAGAAGTCCGCTCAGAGCGCCAACGGCTCCCTTGTCACGACGCTGCCCTAATGAGTTGATGATGCCGATTCTGGCGTTGCCCTTTGCTTTGCCCAGAGCGCTGCGCAGAGCCTCATCCACGGCCGAACCGCGTATCCGCTCCAGCGCGTATCTGGCCATATCGGAGGTCCCCTCGTCCAGAAGCATTTTGGCCAGGGTCGGCACGGACCCTTCGGTCCCTATAATGCTCAATTCCCTGCAAACATACTGCTTGCCGGCTTGCTTGGCGTCCGAATCGAGCACGCCCAGCAGGGCCTTTTCGATCTTAGCGAGCTCGGCCTCGTTACCGTGCGCTTTCTTTATGGTCTCACTTATCTCGGTCAGCGCCAAACGGCTCTGACCCCAATCGTAGGTTTTCACCTTTTCCAGCAATTCCTGTAACTCTGCCATGTCTGATCCCTTTCCTGAACTAACAGCGCCTTTTGGCTTGGTGTCAACTTTGTAATCCCCGAACGCAAACTGGATCCCGTCGAGATAATGCTGCAAAACCGCCGGGTTCCAGTAGATGTGGTCGTTGTGCCCGAGAGAGCAGTAGAATATGCGGCCTTCTCCCCAGGTCTTGACCCAAGCGGTGCCGGTATCCGCATCCGTCGGCTTGAATCCCTTGACGTTCCGCGTGGCCTCGTCGCTCATATCGAGACTCATCAAAACAAGCTGCTTATCTCGCGAGTAGAGCGGAGGCTCCGTTCTGTAGATCTCATCGTTAATCTTGAAGTTTTTCCCCTTGAACGCAGCCATCAGTGGATGGTCCGGCTCGTCGATCTTGATCGCCCAGGTCCCGCCGCCGCCCCAGGGATGGCCGGTGAATGAGCCGCCCATCATTTCCTGCGCCTCGGGCCACTCGTTAAAGTTGTCCGTGGCCGCGTGAATACCCACAACGCCCTTTCCACCTTTGACGAAATCCATCAGGCTCTTGCACAATTCGGGCGTCTTTTCCGGGTTGAACTTGAGGCCGGTCGTGTTGTTGAAGCAGACGGCATCAAACTGCTTGAGGCTCTCCGGCTTGAATATGGACATATCGTTGGTGACGACCGTTTCGTACGCCCCGGTTGATTTGCCCATATACTCGACCGCCTTGTTGACCAAGGGGATCGATTGGTGGAAAAAACCTTCGCACAACCAGAAAACAAGCAGCTTCCGCGGCTTGGTGGGCTCAACAGTCGCCTTCTTCGGCGCTGCGCTTTCTATCTTTTGCACCTCTTCCGGCGTCAACTCGCGCAGCTTTTCCGGCGAGGCGGCCTGCAAAGGACCCGTAACCACCGACAAACACCAGAGGCCCAGCAGTACGGCGCCAATCAGTTTTGACCTCTTGCTCATTTTTGCTCCTTTCTTCTTATCTCTGCCGTTTCAACGATCAATTTCACAAGTGCCAGGGACTTCGCATCGGCCGCGACAGCATCCTGTTAGCCTGCTCATCGTCGAGGAAGACCTCCTTCTGGGGGTCCCAACGCAATTTCCTCTCGGTGAGCATGGCGATCTCACCCAACAGTCCTACGCTGATGGACCGGTGACCGACCTCTGCCGGTGCGATAGTCTCTTTGCGGCTCTTCACACAGTCCAGAAAGTTCTGAATGTGGTCCCGACTTTCGTACAATTTGATTTCGTCCGGCCCGATGACCTCTTGCAGAATGCCCGGAGGATTCGCTTCCAGCTTGCCGCGATTAACGTAAATCCATCCTTTGTCACCGTACCACTTTGTGCCCTGCTGGATTTGCTTGTTGTCGGCGACGGTCATAACGATCCCGTTGGCGTACTTGCAGGTAAACTTGTACTCCATCGCCACGTCGTATATGCCGTCCCTGGGATAGGCACCCCTGCCCTCAATCTCGATCGGGCCGGTGCGCTCCAGGTCCAGGCCCCAGTGGGCAATGTCGATGTGGTGGCCCGCCCAGTCGGTGAGCTGCCCGCCGGAATAGTCCATTATCCACCGCCAGTTCCAGTGCAGAATGCCTCTGTAAGACACCCACGGTGCCGGGCCAAGCCAGAAATCCCAATCCACGCTCTCGGGCACCGGCTGCACCGGCTGGTTGTCGGAGGCACTTCCGGTGGGCAGGCCAACTTCGACCGTCGTGACCTTGCCGATCCGCCCATTGCGGACCAGCTCGCAGGCGCGATGGAAATCCTCGCCGGAGCGCTGCTGGCTGCCGGTCTGCCAGATGATGCCGTAGCGCTGGACCGCGTCACATACAGCCCGGCCTTCACGAATGGTGCGAGCCAGCGGCTTCTGGCCGTGGATATCTTTGCCGGCGCGAGCGCCCATGACGGCAGGAATGGAATGCCAGTGGTCCGGCAGCGCGATCGAGAGCGCGTCAACGTCCTTACGCTCGATCACTTCGCGAAAATCCAGGTATGTTTTGCAGTCGCCGTTCTGATATTTCTCGTCCACGATTTCTTTGGCCTTGTCGCGATGGCTCTTGTCAACATCGCAGACGGCCACCACCTGCACCTCCTCCTTGCCGAGGAAACCCCGCATATCGCCGGTGCCCATGCCGCCCATGCCGATGCAGCCCACCGCGATCCTGTTGCTCGGAGCGACGCTGCCGGCGTTGCCCAAGGCCGACGAAGGAATAATGTAGGGAAATGCAACGGTCACAGTGGCGACACCGGTGGCCCTTTGCAGGAACCGGCGTCGAGTAATATCTTTATTTTGTGACACTTTGCATTCTCCTTTTACGGACAAACCGCTTACAGATGCCAGGGGCTCCGCATGGGCCGCGAGAGTAAACGGCTGGCGCTGTCGTCTGCGACAAGCACTTCACGCTGGGGGTCCCATTTCAGCGGCCGGCCAAGCGTGTAAGCGATATTGCCTAAATGGCAAACCGTAACGGAACGGCAGCCGGTCTCTATGCCACAAACGGGTTTGCTGCGCTTGCGGACCGCATCCAGCCAATCGGTGTAGTGGTTCTTGCTCTCGTACAAGTGTATTTCGTTGGGGCCGATTTGCTGATTCTTGAACTCCTCGGGCACGGTCCGCAGATAACCGCGATTGGTCTCAACCTCGCCTTTGGTCCCGGTAAACAAAACGCCGTTGGCTTTATCACGGGTCATCGTGACGCCGCTGGCGTATTTGTAGGTGAGCACCTTGTAATCCCTGCCGTCGGGTGGGATGATTTCAACCGGGCCGCTCCCGTCCATGCCCATGCCCCACTGGGCGATATCAAAGTGGTGCGCCCCCCAGTCGGTCATGCCGCCGCCGCCGAAGCTGCTGTGGTTACGCCAATTCGGGAAACCGTCAAAGCTGATATGAGGTGAAAACTCGGCATTGTACGGCCGCCAGAGCGCGGGCCCCAGCCACATATCCCAGTTGAGATAGTCCGGCACCGGTTCGGCCGGCAATGGGTTATCCCCGGGCGGCCCGCCGACGCCGACGGTCACGTGTTTTAGCTCGCCGATGTAGCCGTTCAGGACCAGCTCACAGCCTAAGCGGAAGTGCCAGTCTGAGCGCTGCATACTGCCGGTCTGAAAAATCCGCCCGTAACGCCTGACCGCGTTGACCATGGCCCTGGCCTCAACAATCGTCTGCGAAAGGGGCTTCTCGCAGTAAATGTCCTTGCCGGCCTCGGCAGACTGGATCACGATGACGGCATGCCAGTGGTCCGGCGTGGCAATCACCACCGCGTCAATGTCATTTCTGGCAAGCAGCTCACGAAAGTCACCGTAGACGTCACAGCCTTTGTACGCCCCGCCGCTCTTGCCTGCATAGTAGTCCTCGACGATCTTCTTGCCGCGCTCCAGCTTGAGCTTGTCAACGTCACAGGCGGCAACGACATGCGTCCCGGGCGCATTCAGAAAAGACCTCATCAAATGCTGACTCTGCTTGCCGGTCCCAATGAAGCCTAACGTAATCCGTTCGCTCGGCGCAGCATTGCCGGCTCCGCCCAACGCGGAGGCCGGAACGATATGTGGAAAAGCTGCCGCTGCCACCGCGGTACCAAGCGCTTGCTTAATGAACTGACGGCGGTTAGTGTCACTCCTGTTTGTCATAAAAGACGCCTCTGCTATCAAATAATCAATAGTCAATAATAAATAGTCAATTTCACAGGTGCCATGGGCTGCGCATCGCCCCGCCGAGCAGGCTCGCGGCGGTCGGGTCGTCGATGATCTCTTCCGTCGCCGGATTGAAGCGTATCTTGCGGCCCAACAACATCGTAATCTGGCCAAGGTGCCCCGGCGTCGCCGAACGGTGCGCAACCTCACACGGCGCTATCGTCGTCTTTCTGCTCTTGACACAGTCGAGAAAGTCCCGCCAGTGACCCGGTGAGTCGTATAGATGAGTCTCATTGGGCCCGATCTTCTCATCGAGGATTTTCTTCGGCTCGGCGTCCAGTCCGCCGCGATCGACCCAGACCCAGCCGCCGGCGCCGATCCACTTGGTCCCGCCGCGGATGTCGTCGTGCCCGCCTGCAATAACCATCGTAACATCGTTGGGATATTTTGCCGTCAGGCGATACCTCGTCGGGCTGTTCCACAGACCGTCTTTGGGGTACTCGCCGGAGCCTTCGATCTCGTGCGGGCCGGCATAGTCGAAACCCAGGCCCCAGTGGGCGATATCGACGTGGTGGCCGACCCAGTCCATCAGTTGCCCGCCGCCGTAATCGAGATGCCACCGCCAGTTTTTGTGCACTCGCGCCGGACAATAAGGCTCGTAAGGAGCGGGGCCGAGCCAGAAGTCATAGTCGAGCTCCGCCGGCGGAGGACCGATCCCTTCCTGGCCCTGGGTCTGGCCGAAGTCGCTGTGCCCCGCGGGCAACCCGACCTCGACCCGGGTCACCTTCCCGATGCGGCCGTTGATGACCAGCTCGCACGCACGACGGAAGTTCTCCTGCGAGCGCTGCCAACTGCCCGTCTGCCATATCCGCCCGTAGCGACGGACGGCGTCGCACATCGCCCGGCCCTGTCTGAGGTCGTGAGAGAGCGGCTTTTCACCAAAGATGTCCTTGCCGGACCTTGCCGCTTCGATAGCGGGAATGGCGTGCCAGTGATCAGGCAGGCCCAGCGAGACTGCATCAATATCGGCGCGCGCCAACAGCTCACGGAAGTCATGGTACGTTGCACAATCTTTGTTCTTGTAGTGATTGTTGACACGATTGGCCGCATCCTGCTTATGATTCTTATCTATGTCACAGACGGCAATAATCTGGCAATCTTTCTCACGAATGAAGGAGTCGAGGTTGCTGCCCCCCTGCCAGCCCACGCCGATGCAGCCCATCGTGATCCGATTGCTCGGCGCCACATTGCCTGCCCGCCCCAAAGCTGAGGCCGGTACGAGGTACGGAAGTCCCACGGCCCCTAACGCTGCGCCGGCCGTGCTTGCGATAAACTGACGCCGGCTGATATGACCCCTTTTGGCCATGCTTCGGCTCTCCTTTGGTCCGGAAGCTACCGAACGCGCGATTTCGCGCTGTGGCAGCGCCGAAATCTGTTATCTCGAATCTTTGTCAAACGCCGCATCAAAGGCGACCTGCGAGGGCTTGAAGTCCGCCTTCTTGAAGAACTGGCAGGCCTCCGCCGCACCGTGCTCGCGGTCCATTCGGCTGTCCTCCCACTCCACGGAGAGCGGGCCTTTGTAACCGACGTCGTTCAGCGCGACGATGATTTCTTCGAAGTTGATATCGCCATGGCCGATCGAACGGAAGTCCCAGTATCGGCGTGGGTCGGCGAATTCCGTGTGGCCTCCGAAGACACCCACCGTGCCGTCGCCGTGACCCCACCAGACGTCTTTCATGTGGCAGTGGAATATGCGGCTGCCGAAGGTGCGGATGAACTTGACGTAGTCCACGCCCTGATAGCCGAGGTGGCTGGGATCGTAATTGAAGCCGAACGACTTGTGGCCCTTGATAGCTTCGATGGCGCGCTGAGCCGAGGCGATGTCAAACGCGATCTCCGTCGGGTGCACTTCCAGGGCAAACTTAACACCTTCGGCCTTGAAGGCATCCAGAATAGGGATGAAGCGCTTGGCGAAGTCGTCGTAACCGGCCTGAATCATTTTCGGCGAGGCGGGCGGGAACGAATAGACCATGTGCCAGATCGAGCTGCCGGTAAAGCCGTTGACGATCTTGATGCCAAGCTTCTTGGCCGCTTTGGCGGCGTTGATGACCGCTTTGGCCGCTCGCTTGCGAACGCCCTCAGGGTCGCCGTCGCCCCAGACGTCCGGAGGCAGAATGGATTTGTGGCGCTCATCTATATTGTCGCAGATAGCCTGGCCGCACAGATGCGTCGAAATCGCGAAGACTTTAAGGCCGTACTTTGCCAGCAACTCTCGCTTGGCCTTGCAATACCCGTCATCTTTCAGAGCCTTATCCACCTCGAAGTGGTCGCCCCAGCAGGCTAACTCCAGCCCATCATAACCCCAGGCCGCCGCCTTCTGAGCTAATACTTCCAGCGGCAGATCCGCCCACTGGCCGGTAAAAAGCGTTACAGGTCTAGCCATTTGTCATTCTCCTTAATCTCGGAATGTGTTTGCCCCTTCTACAAAATGTGCCTTTCCAAACGAAACATCGCCTACGCATATTGCTTCCTTGCGATTTCCTCCTTGCGAGCGTAAGTGTTACAACTACCCTCCATAGTGAGACTTACGCTCATAAATGTCCGGGTCCATCTTTGCCGGAATTCCAAGAATAATCATCAGATTATAACTTCCGGCAGTCGATACGCAATTCAAATCTCCTGCCAAAATATCGCAGCGTTTGCAACGCTCCGAACCCATCGATCAGGCCTGCCAATCCCAACACCGATCAAGAGCAGCCCCATCTCTCACAAAGGCACGATCCAGACATTGCGGAACCACACTTCATTGCCGTGCTCCTGCAGGAGGATCGGTCCGGGTTCGGGTCCTTCCGGCCGGCCCGCGCCGGTTTTGTTTTCCAGCTCCGCTTCATTATGTACCAGCACGCCGTTGTGCCACACCGTGATCCTGGCGTTCTTGACCTTCTTCTGTCCCTCGTGGCGGGCGGCGTGGAAGATTATGTCGTAGCTTTGCCACCGGCCCGGCATATTACATACGTTCTTGTCCGGGGCTTTGAATCTGTAAAGCGACGCACATTCATTGTTCGTGGGCTCCAGCCCGTAGGAGTCAAGGATTTGAAGCTCATACCGGCGCTGGATATAAATGCCGCTGTTGCCCCGGCCCTGTCCTTTGACGTCCGCCGGCATCTGCGGCGTCTTGAACTCAGCGTGCAGTCTGAAATCGCCGAAGCTCTGCTTTGTCACGATGCTGCCGCTCTTGGGCACAATCTTCATTGCCCCATCGACAATCTGCCAGCCAATGTCTTTAGCGCCGTCGGCCATCCAGTGCGAAAAGTCCTTACCGTCAAACAGCATAATCGCATTACCCGGACGAACAGCTTCAACAATTATCCTGGGCGGGTGAGCATAGTCGTTCCAAAGCTGCTCGGTCTTCTCGACGTCAACTTTGCCCTCATGCACGTATTGGCGATACCGGAACACATGGTCTTCGCCCGGTTTCATCTCGAAATCACCTGTTTGCACAGGCGCCCAATTGAAGAACACCTCGTCGTCGAATCCGGGCCAGATTCGCATCGCCTCGGGATGCCGGAAGTTCTTCGGATGGCTGAAGAATGTGATGCCCTTCCACTGTCCGTCAGAAACCCCCGCGGTGTCGCACCATCGGGCGCGCGTGGCGTGGCCGTCCTTGCGGGTCTTTCCCTCACTGGTCAGATACGCGGCCGTCTCGCCCTTCCAGTCAGCGGTAGCGCGAAAGCCGAAGCCGCCATAGCGGTACTCGAGCAAGCGCAGGGGACTGTCCGCAACGCACCGCTGGGTCGATACAAAATCCCAAAGCCAGTACCCTTTCTCAGACCCGCCAACATTATAGACGCGGACGTCCCAAATCTCGTCGAGCACAACCTTCTCGCCCGCGTCGGTCTTGAGGGCGACGTGCTCGTGCTCAGCCTGGAAGCCGCCATAGACCGAGCCGCTCGTGGTCGAAATAAACTTCTTAAAGCGGACGGTTCCCTGCCCTTCGCCAAGGTTCCAGAAATCGACCTCCTTGCCTTTGAATTCGGTGTGCGTCCACGGCATCCAGATGCCCACGTGATGATAATGGTCCTTGGGTTGAATGTTTGTCATCACCGACCCCGTCGGCGACCATAGCGGATGAATAAATGCGCTGCGGTCAAATAGACGGCTTTGCCCGGCCGGCGCCGAAACAATCGCGTGGTTATAGCTCAGAACCTTCGTACCGTTGCTTGCCACTTGCAGGACCTTTTCATTCAACTCGGCACTTACACGGGAAGCGCCGGGACCGGCACCTCCCACCAGTTCGTATGTGCGTTTGTCTCCCGCCTCGGTTCTACCAGAGAGCACCCACCACAGTCGCGGGGGGCTACCCGGCTCAAGCTGTACCGGAACTTCGGTGCGCTGCGATCGTTTCACCTCTACCAGGTGGATCTCATCCGCCGGAAAGCCCAGCGGCACACCGTCCAGTTGTGTTGCCACAGGCGTGTCCATTCGCGCGTACTCACCCACCTCGACAGTGATTCTTGCCAGAGGCTGGCCGTAAGCAACCGGATACGATAGAAGACAGGTGGGTAAGACGAGCAGAACAATCACGCGGATTAGTGCTGAAATGGGCCTTTGCATCGTAGTGCTCCTTTCGATTAAGCCTTTTCGCCGACCATTTCTCCAAGACAAAAAACTCAATTTTAGTATTGATAGGGCGGTTAATCAAGCCTTATCCGGCAAATTTCTGTACAGGCGCGGAACCGCAAGCCGGCTTTTGCTTGCGTTCGTTCGCTATTCTTGTTACCTTGTTCTCCACTGAAAATGCTTATTTGTATTTGGAGGATTAGACTCGTGTGGAGATTGAATACGACCGGTTGGACCTGTTTTGTCGTTCTTGTGTCTATTTTCGGCAGCACCCTCGCGGCAAACACCCCCACAAGCCCATACACCAAATGGGAGAACGGGCCCTCGCATGACGCGGACTTTTTTCCGATAGCCGTCTGGCTGCAGAACCCAAGCAGAGCGTCCCAATACAAACAGGCCGGCTTCAACACCTACGTTGGGCTCTGGAGAGGACCCACGGAAGAACAGCTTGCAGAACTCAAGACGGCCGGCATCAAAGTTATCTGCCATCAAAACGCAGCAGCCCTCAAGCACATCGATGACGCGACGATCATCGGCTGGATGCACGGCGATGAGCCGGATAACGCCCAAGCACAAGGAGACGGCAAGGGCTACGGCCCGCCGATTTTACCCCAGAGGATAATCGATGATTACATGAAGATTCGCCGGGCCGACCCCACCCGGCCGGTGCTTCTGAACCTCGGTCAGGGCGTCGCGTGGGACGGCTGGTACGGCCGGGGCGTTCGCAAGAACCACCCCGAAGACTACGCCGAATACGTCCAGGGCTGTGACATTGCCTCGTTCGATATCTACCCGGCCGCCCACGACAAGCCGGAGGTCGCCGGGAACCTCTGGTACGTGGGCAGCGGCGTCGAGCGCCTCGTACGATGGACCGAAGGCAAGAAGGTGGTCTGGAACTGCATCGAGTGTACGCGAATCCACAACCCAGACAAGAAGGCGACGCCGCACCAGGTCCGATGCGAAGTGTGGATGTCCATCATTCACGGCTCCATGGGACTAATCTACTTTGTGCATGAATGGGAGCCAAAGTTCAATGAGTCGGCGCTTCTTGCCGACCCCCAGATGCTCTCGGCGGTCGCCGCAATCAACCGGCAGATTACCGATCTTGCACCGGTCCTCAACAGTCCCACTCTTGAAGGCCTGGCCGGCGCAGCGTCGGACGACAAAGCCGTGCCCGTTGCCACAATGGTCAAAAAGCACGACGGCGCCACATACGTTTTTGCCGTCGGGATGCGAGACGGCCAGACAACCGCGACGTTCACCGTGCAGGGTCTGGAGGGTGAAAGAACAGTGGAAGTCATCGGCGAGGACCGGACAATCGTCTCAACGGACGGTGTTTTCACGGATCGTTTCGCTGCATGGGACGCGCATCTTTATCGAATCAGCAAGAAAAACACGAAATGATCCTTCCGGTGCAACGCTGAGACGATCGAACCGGCCCGAGGGCGCGCCGCGGCAGCCTGGGTAAATCCCGAAGCTGTTCCCGGCCTAATGCAGGCAAATAAGGGCTTGCAATTTCGAGCGGTTAGATTTATACTTACACCTCTTGTTTATCTTTGAAAGGATTTTCCATGAAGTACGACGTAGCTGATCTGTCATTGGCCGCGGGAGGCAAGAAACGGATTCTCTGGGCGGACAACGATATGCCGGTTCTGGCGGCAATTCGGCGGCGATTCGCAAAAGACAAGCCCCTGAAGGGCAAGAACGTCTCAGCCTGCCTGCATATAACCGCCGAGACGGCCAACCTCGCCCGAGCGCTGAAGGCAGGGGGAGCCGATGTTGTTCTCTGTGCATCGAACCCGCTGAGCACCCAGGATGACGTGGCTGCGTCGCTGGTGATTGATTTTAAGATACCCGTTTTCGCCGTCTGCGGGGAAAATCGCAGCACGTATTACAAACACATCAATGCGGCGATTGACCACAAGCCCGTTATGACGCTCGACGACGGGGCCGATTTGGTGAACGAGCTGCACACGCGCCGAAAGAAAGATGCCCCTCGAATAATCGCGAGCATGGAAGAGACCACAACCGGGGTCATGCGCTTGCGGGCTCTGGCCAACGAAGGCAAGCTGAAGTTCCCGGTCATTGCCGTCAACGACGCGGCGACCAAGCATCTGTTCGACAACCGCTACGGGACAGGCCAGTCAACGGTTGACGGGATCGTTCGCGCGACCGATTTCCTGATGGCCGGCAAGAAGATCGTTGTGGCCGGGTATGGCTGGTGCGGCCGCGGCTTTGCCATGCGCGCAAGAGGAATGGGAGCCATCGTGACCGTGACCGAAGTGAACGCCGTCAAAGCCCTCGAGGCCGCTATGGACGGCTTTGACGTGATGCCGATGGCGCAGGCGGCGAAGATCGGTGATCTGTTCGTCACGCTCACGGGCAACAAGAACGTCATACGCGCTGAGCATCTCCGCGTGATGAAAGACCGCGCGGCCGTCGCCAACAGCGGGCACTTCAACGTCGAAATCGACATACCGGCCCTGAAGAAGCTCAGCAAGAAACGGACCCGCAACGTGCGAAACCACGTTGACGAATACATCCTCAGAAACAACAAGCGCATCTATCTGCTCGGCGAAGGCCGGCTCATCAATCTGACCGCCGCCGAGGGGCATCCTGCAAGTGTGATGGACATGAGCTTTGCAACCCAGGCATTGCAGGCTGAATACGTCGTGAAAAAACAGGGCAGGCTCTCCGTGGCCGTCCACGACGTCCCGCTGGAGATCGAGCAGCAGGTAAGCAGGCTCAAGCTGAAATCCATGTCGATAGGGATAGACAGACTGACCGCCGAACAGGTTGCTTATCTTGCCTCCAGCGGCGAAGGGACGTAGCCATTGCCGATTTCCGATAGCTGATCGCCGATTTAAAATCGAAAATCGTAAATGCGTAAGTGAGACTTATGGATCCTAAAGAAACGGAAAAGACGCCGATAGCAGTCTCGAAGTCTTTCTTGGCCGTCGGTCCGACCCTGCACTACAGTCACGAGAATGTTCAGAGGTGCTGGCTTCTGGCTGTCGCAGCGTTCGCCGTAAGCTGCCTTTTCTGGTCGAAGATAGTAACCGGCTCCTTTTGGTCGTTCAACTTTCAGACTATAACAACGCCGGAATTCCCGCGTCTGGGCGATTCCATCACGACCGGTGTGAGCATATTTGAATATCCCTGGCAGATTCTCGTTTTCGGACTGCTGATGGGTGTTTTGGCCGTCGTACCCGTCTTGATATCCCAATTGATGAGCTTTCGGTACAGTTTCATTTTCATACTGGCCGTGTTCTTCCTGGCGAACCTGCCGATTTTTGCGATTTGCCTGCTCGTCAGTTGCCTGGCCGCGGCGTGCCGGCCGCTGCGTTTTCGCTCGCGCTTTATTGCCATAGCCCTCTGCACGACCCCGCAGCTCTTCTACTGGGGATACTTCGGGGGGGTCCGGGGTGTCGAACCCATTGAATGGGGATTTTCCTTTGCACCTTGGATTTGTGCCTGGCTTGATGCGCTGACCATCACGGGATTCGTTCTGGGAATCGGTCATTTCACGCGCTATCGGCCCGGCCTGGTCTGGACTTTCACCTCTCTGACGCTCGTGATAGCGGTTGTGGTATTCGAGGTAACAATCGGCTTCGACGAGCTGGACTATCAGCTTTACATCGCCAAGAACAATCCGGAGCACGTGAGCGAATTCCACGACCACAGTATCACGGAGGTGCTGGACGATACGATGAAAGACGCGGTCACCCAACGATACCTGGACGAGTCCTTCTATCCCGCCGACCCAATTGCCCGGCGTGCAGAGCTGAAGAGGGATATCCAGGAGCAGTTAAGCTACGGCTGGCCGGAGTGGCTCATCGTGCCGCCCGAACTGGAGTATAGGCCAAAGAAACAGGAGTTGCTCGAACAATACGATTTGTTTATAAACCAGCGTCCCAGCAGCCGCCGGATGCCAATAGCGCTCTACTACAAAGCGATGCTGATTGAATATAGCTCGGACACTTATGTGCTGGGCCAAAAAGAAGTGCTGCATTTCTACAATGATTATCCCCATGAGAGGGCCGAGCCGATCTGGTGGTCACTGTACCAGGGCTTCGGGACCAGCCCCGAATCAATCGAAGCACGATGGCGCGTTGCCATGCAGTGGGCGGGTCGAGGTATGCTTACACAGGCCGACGAGCTCCTGACCAAGGCCCAGACCATGCTGGCGGCCGAGCAATCGAAACTGCTCGCAGCAGAGCAGGCGCCGTCCGGGAAATGGTTCGGCCTGTTTCACCCGCCCGCCGAGTCGGTCATGACGCTGCCCAAATTAAGCGAGCTTCAAAGAAGGCTATACCAGTTGCGGACTCTCATAAGCACGGAAAACCGAACCGACCAGCCCGGATCCGTTGAGCGCCTGGCGAAATTTGTGATGCTCAATCCTCACGCTTCGGATTATGCCCAGCACCTCGACGGCCTTCTGGAGCAAACCGAGGACGGCGACCGCCTCCGCGACAACATCCTGCTGGCCCAGGCAAAACTTGTCGCCGACGAGCAGCTCCGGGCCGAGAAACTGAGCGAACTGCACAAAGAATGTAGCCAGACCGATGCCGGGATGCTGGCGCTCTACGAGCTGGGGCTGCTGAAGATCAGTCTATGGCGCCAGCAGGACGAATCGAACGCGGAGCTGAAGAAGAAGCATCTGGAAGAGGCAAAAGCAACGCTGAGCAGCTTCATAAGTTTATATCCCACCAGCTTTTATGCCGAGCAGGTCAAAAAGAATCTGGACGGTCTGCCGGCCACATGACGGCCTTCTTCGCTTCTCCTGGAGGCCGCTCACCAGCAAGAGCTGACCGTGTCTGGGCCCAGTTGGGTTGACTTCTCGGCCGATTATGTTACCATAGAGGTCGGCTGGAGGCCCATGTAGATGACGAGTGGTGCTGACAAAGAAATCTCCCGTGATAGAGGTACGCGGAAAATTCTGCTGGTTGGCGACGCGAGCAAAGCCTTCCTGGATACGGACGCCGCCAAGGAGCAGCGCTACGAGGTCTGCGCCAACATGCCGGAGGCAACAGAGGCTGCGGCGGCAAACGGCTTTGCGGCCGTCGCCGTGGTGATCTCGGGAATCTCAGCCAGATTAAGCTCTGCGCTGAAGACCCTCCGAGACCGCTGCAATGTGAAGATCATCCTCCTGGCCCAGATGTATGAGGAGCCGATCGCCATACACCTTGTCAGCTCGGCTTATAACGGGGCACATCTTGCAGACGATTATTTGATCTGCCCGGTCGAACCGGACAGACTCTACGAATCCGTCACGCATGCGCCCCGCCGCGGCATGGTCGAGACCGCCGTATCCATCGCTGCCCAGACGACGGAAACGAGAATAAGACATCTTGAACGATTAGCCACCGAAGACGACTTGACGGGTCTAAGGAACAGACGATATATCCGCGAATTCTCCCGGCAGATTATCGATCGCGCCAGAGCAGAAAATGGACGGGTGACACTGCTCCTCTTCGACATCGATGACTTCAAACATTACAACGACGTGTATGGCCACTGCACCGGCGACGAGATCCTGAAACAGGCGGCTGCTTTGATGCGGCGCTGCTGCCGAAGCCACGACGTCCTCGGCAGGATCGGCGGCGACGAGTTTGCGGTCGTCTTCTGGGATGACCCGCAGCAGAAATGGGTCGGCGCACCGCCCAAGCCCACAGACCGGCGCTCGGCCTCCGCCGACCACCCGAAGGAGGCCATCTCCATCGCAAAGCGGTTCGTCGGAGAGTTGGAGAATGCCGGATTGTCCTCCCTGCCCGACAGACGGCAGGCGGGTTTGGGCGTCTTGGGTGCTGAGGGCAAGGGGGTCCTGACAATAAGCGGCGGCTTGGCAAGTTTTCCCCGCGACGGAAACACAAGCGAAGAGCTTTTCCTCCAGGCCGACAAGGCCCTGCTGGAGGCCAAACGCAGCGGAAAAAACAGAATCTACCTCGTCGGCAAGCCCGAAAACAACATCACCGAGATAAATAGTTGACCGCGCCGTGGGGGGCGGATAGAATCTCATACGATTCGGAAACGATCTACTCGGATCTAATAAGAAAGGGATTCGGAACATGTCCATGAACAACCTGCAGAAAGCCTCGCTTGCGACGGGGGCCACTGGAATAGTGACGGCAACGGCGGGCGCCGCGCAGAACGAAGCGGTAAACGAGCTTCTCGCCGGGGTCAAGGACGCCAGCGACAAAGTACGAACCGAAGCGTGGCTGAGTGCCGGCAAAGCCGGCGCGGCGGCGGTCAAGCCTCTAGCACGAGTCATGACAGACAACGACCTCGAAGTCGCTCGCGCGGCAAAGCGAGCATTGTGGAAGATCGTGCGGGACGCCGGCCGGCCCGGCGCCGACAAGCAGAAGCAGTCCGTCGAGACGGAGCTGATTGGATTGCTGGGCGACAGCCAGCCGGTGTCCATCCGGCGAGAAGTGCTGTGGATGCTCTCGGAAATCGGCGGCAGGAACTCCATCAAGCCTATCGCCGAGCTGATGACAAATGTGGAGCTGCGCGAAGATGCTCGGATGGCGATTGAGCGTATTCCCACTAAGGGGGCCGTCGCGGCTCTGAAAGCGGGTTTCGAGGCGGCACCCGAGGACTTCAAGCCGAACATCGCTCAGTCGCTGCGAAAACGCGGCCAAGAAGCGGAAGGATATCCGTCCCAGAAGCTGGTCCCCACGAAAAAGACGAATGTCACGGCGCTTTAGCACGGCATCGCGAGCAGCCCTTCACACGGACCGGCGTGACGAACGTTTACGAGAGTTCACCCCGTACAAAGGGATTAGAGCAGAAAGGCGATAGAACGATGAAACGATCAAGGCAACTCAATAGGCGTGAATTCCTGGCCGTCGCCGGAGCAATGGCGGCGAGCGCTCCGTACCTGGTACCATCCGGCGTCCTGGCAGCGCCGGGCAGAGCAGGTGCGAACGAACGAATAACCACCGCGCATATCGGTGTAGGGGGCATGGGTGGGTACCATCTGGGCGATATGATCGAGCGCCGCGAGAAAGGCCAAGTCAACATCGCGGCGGTCTGCGACATAGATGAAACGCGCCTGGCGAGCGCCCTGAAGACCGCCGGGCCCGGCGTGCAGCCCTATCGCGACTACCGCTACATCTTGCAGCGAAAAGACATCGACGCGGTGGTCATCGCCACGCCCGACCACTGGCACGCGGTCCAGACGGTTCACGCTGCTGAATGCGGCAAGCACGTCTATGTCGAGAAGCCGGCGTGCTGCACCATCGAGGAAGGCAAGGCGATGGTCGCTGCGGCCGGGAAAAACAAGGTGTCGGTCCAGGTCGGCTCGCAGGGCCGGTCCCAGCCGGAAGCCTATCTGGCGCACCGTTACTTAGTCAACGGCAATATCGGCCGCATCAGCCGGGTCGATTGCTTCCACTACCCAAGCCCTGAAGACAACAACCCCATCCCGGACAGCGACCCGCCGCCCGAGCTGGACTGGGATATGTGGCTTGGCCCGCTGCGATGGAGGCCGTACAACAAAAGATACTGCCCCGGCACGTTCCGTTGGCTGTTAGAGTCCGGCGGCGGACAGATTCGCGACCGCGGCGCTCACGTGATGAGCTGCGCTATGTGGTGGATGGGCGCCGACGGCACCGGCCCGGTCACCATCGAGGCGACGGGCACGCCGCCGACCAAAGGCCTGTGGGACAGTGCCGTGCTGATGGACGTGACCTATACCTTCAAGAATCCCGATTGGGTGCTCACCTGGCGGCAGATGCCCAACGACCAGCTACCGCCGGCGGAAGAGAGAACCGGCGACGAACCCGGCGGCAAGATCAGCCGGCCCGGCTACGGAGCCATCTACCGCGGCGACAAGGGCGACTTCATTCACTGGGGCGGCGACGGCGGAACGTGGGCCGAGAAAAAGGCCCGCGACTGGGAGCCGCCGGCCGGCGCCAAGGACGTGTACAGAAGCCCGGGCCACGTGGAAGACTGGTTCAACGGCATCAAGACCGGCGCCCGGACGATTATGAATATCGAAGCCGCGGTCGGCGTGGCCAACCTGTGCATTCTCGGTAACCTGTCCTATGTCCTCGGCCGCAAGCTCCAGTGGGATCAGGCCGAACAGACGATAGTCGGCGACGAACAGGCCCAGCGAAAGATGTCCCGGCCGCAGCGCCACCCGTATCATCTGTAGGAATACCCCTCTACTTGGCGGGCTTTTTCGTCTCCTGGCAGAACTTGGCCATCAGTTCCGTGGCCCTGTCCATCTTTTCAGCGGAGCCGTCCATTTTTGCGTAGGCATCGACCAGCTCCAGCAATTCGGCGTCCGCCTCGGCCAGGCCGTAGCGGTGCGCCACGCTGACAATGCTGGCGTCGAGGCCGTACTCCATGGCTTTAGCCACGTAGGCCCTGCAAACGCCGATCTTCCTGCCCGGCAGGTCACGAGCGCAGTTGCTCACGCCAAGCGAACAATGCACGCCCTTCATCCTTGGATCGCTCTTGATTTTCTTGATGGTCTCGAACGCCCGGTAGGTATAGCCCGGCACATTCGGCTCCATCGGCACGTCAATTGCCAACGGGAACACGGTGGTATCGAAGAAAATCTCGCCGGGCTTGAAACCATATTTGCCAACGGCCTTTTCAAAGATCTGCTTAGCCAAAGAATAAAGCTCATCGACCGAGTGCGAGCCTCCCGAGCCGGTGGGCGCTTCCTCGCTGACCAAAAGACCGACAAATGCAAAATCGTAATCCTTCTTGAGCGGCAGGATGCGATCCATCGTACGGACCTTGACCGAATTCAACAGCGGCGCCTTGACCCGTTCGACAAGCTCAGGGCGGGCCTTCTTGCTCGTGGCGCACCACTGCTTCAAGCCGGCGATCAGAACATCATCGCTGCTGCTGTCGATGCAAACCGGCACGCCGCCCCCCCACTTTCGGACCAGGCCGACGTACTGGACCATCATATCGACGGCGGCCCGCGGATTGCCCTCGCCGAAGGCGTCGAGATTGACCGCAATATAAGCAGCCCCATCCGCGGCCTGCGATTCGATCAAGGCCCTGATATAATCGAGCAGCCTGCTGGCTTGAGCATAAGCGTTGGGGCCGAGCGCCGCCAGGTCCTTCATGATCTTGCCCGTGGCGGGAATCGAAGCATGGATGGATTCGCCAACGCTTATCAGCGGGCTGCGCTTCGTGTGATCTTTGCCGAAGAGATAGTTCAAGATCGAGGCGGTGTGCTCCAGAGCCGGGTCCCTGGGCCTATTGATTATCGCTCTGAGTTGTTCGAGGCCGTCCTTTTCGGAGGCCGCTGCATCGTAAATCCGCTCCCCGATGCACACCCGCTCAAGGTTGTTGCCGCAGAAACCGTCCACCGTCGAATCGCCACAGGGCGCGTTGTCCATTCCCTTTTCGCAGCCTCCGATGGTGCACAGGCTGAAGTTCTCCGGGAGGAAACAATCGCCGCATTCCTCGCACTCGAACATCAGGTACTTGAAGTACTTCTCGGAGGCGTTGAACAGACTGTAAACGGCGCCTTTACCCTTTTCAGCTCCCAGAGCGGCCATCGTCTTCTTGAAGGCGTGAAATCCGAAGTGCTCAGGATCCAGGACGGCCCGGTGGAAAAAGTTGAAGAATCGCTGCTTGAACTTCTTGCGAACCGCCGGCAGCGGGACTCTGCCGCCGGCCTGGTCGTACAAGTAGAACGCATCTTTCGCGGGCCAGCAAAGATTGTCTTTGAACTGCTCCCAGCCGGCGCCGATCTCGGCGGCCCGCTCGAGAATCCCGACAAACATCTTGAAATCGTGGACGCCGCCTATATCGACGCCGGCGGCGCCGAGGGCCTTGTACATCGCCACCTGCTGGGCCGCCCGTTCAAGATGGCTGTCAACCTTTTCCAAATATATCTTCGCCAGGAAATCATCGCTGACAAAGCAGCCGGGCAGCTTGATATCGTGCATGAGCCTCGGTGCAGGTGTGATCGTGCTCAAAAAATACACGTTGCCGATGACGGGCACGGACAGGTCATTCTCAGCCATATACCTGAACAGCTCGAGAGATTTCTTCCAGTCCCAGCCGACCTGCGTGATGAGAAACTCCGCACCGGAGGCAATCTTTTTCTCCATCTTGTAGTACTGCTGCATTTGCGAGCCGACCGTATATTTGAAAGGCGAGACAGCCGCTCCGGGGAAGAACTGGTGGACCTTCTCCAGGCCGTCCGGTTTGGCCTTTATGTAAGACTCGTTGTTCATGCTCCTGATCAGGCGCAACAGGCCGATTGAATCGAACTCAAAGACGCCCTTGGCTCCGACGGGTTTGTCGCCGGTCATTGCCAGGACGGCCTCCACCCCGGCATGCTGATGCCCGACGAGCAGACTTGTTATGCCGTAGGCGTTATGGTCTTTGCAAGTAACATGGGGCATCACATCCAGGCCGCCCAGAAGGTTTTTGGACACCAGGTGGTTGATCACATCGGCCGGCTGAATGTTCGCCAACCCTCCCGGATTCTGAGGCAGGGTGATACAGGCAAAATCAAAACCCTGCGGTATCGCCGAGCTGCCGGCGGCGTTATAGGCCTGGAGAAACTTCTCGATCGGAGCATAGCTGTATCCCGGGCCGCCCGTTAATTCGACACAAACAACGAAATTTGACCTGTCTGTTAGTTTTCCTTTAAGTCTATTGCGATCCATCATTGGCTCGCCTCCATTAATGTTTATCATCACGCATTCCGGACAACGCACCGTCCGAACGATGAGCGAGACTAAAGTACCAAATATCTCATCCGGCTTCTATTCTATTTATTGTCTGTCTCCGCAAATACTTACAAATCCGCCGCTTCAAAGCGGGGGCGTCAGAAGTATTCCAACATTGTGGATAACCCGTTGATAAGTCGGCGAGCGGGTTACAGGTGACCCCACGGCGGTATGAAGGATACGAAATGAGCCGGGCCAGAGTTCAGGCTGCTCCCTCTTCAGTCCGCTTGAGCTCAGCTCCTTCGTTCATAACCAACTGATAATAAAGGTGTTACACTTTCTCATAAAGTAAAGTGTCTCTTCAAAATCCAACTTGACTGTCCGCTCGACAGCAAATCGTATGCCCAAATCACAACAAACCTGCGGTCGGTTTGTTGAAAGACTGCACGGGTGGTGGATAAGGCGTAGAAAAAACCCCCGGTTCGGCCGACCAGAATGCCCGGTCCGCACTGAGGTTATGCGCACCAACACAAGCAATAATTCCCCCCCTGCTCACCTGATGGGCACCGCAGCGGCTGTCTCTTCATTGGCCACATCGCGCGGCGATAAAATCAAACACATCGTAAAGCAGAACCTCGCCGTAAGGGCCTTCGAGCAGATTAAAACATACGTAAAGGACTTTGCCGCCGTTCTGCAACTGACTGTAGGCGACCGCATCACCGAGGTACTTGCCCCCGGCATCGCGCAATCGCAGCAAGCTAACCTGTTCGGCTCCCTCGCCGGCAAAGAACGGCCTCCACCGCAAGTCGCCCGACGTCGGAAAGGCAAACTGCTCGGGCACATGCGGCAGATAACGCTGCGGCTGGAAAAACCGAGGATCCAGACCTTCCGGGGGGCTTTCCCAGCCCATCCGCAGGGTAAGGCCGAACTGACTGCTGCGGTTCACTGCCTGGCCATCCTCGTCATAATAGAACGGCCACGGCAGCGCGGGCACAACCACCAGAGAACCACCCGACCGAAGATAGCGCGCCAACGCATCATCGACATCGCCGGGTCTGTGAACGGTGCGGCGATAGTGCTCTCCGGCGCAGTAGAGCAAAATAGGATACCTTTGCGGCGTCAGGTCGCCGGCGACCACATTCTCCCAGGTCAGCAGTTCCATACTGACGCCCACATCCAAAAGCCACCAAAACCCCATAGAATCCGCGCCGGGCAATACGCCGATCGCAAGCCCCTTGAACTTCTCCCGCAGCCGCGCTATTTCTTCTGTGGACGGCGCTTTTGCCGACGGGTCACCTCCGCCGGACTTGGGAGAGCCAAGACGCCGGGGATCCTGTTTGGCCCTGAAGCTCTTGGTGTACTCGGCGGTCAGATCGAGATACTGCCGCCCATATTGCAGCGACGGTTCGATTTCGCTCCCCTCGTGCCACTCGTTGAAGCTCGTAATCAGGATCCAATGCGGATCGGCCTTGATGGCTTCCTCCCACTGCACGCGATAAAGTCCGCCGTCGTAGCGTTTGACGGCAAGGCCGGGCTTGCGTATCTTCGTATCGTCGTAGCCCGGGATGACCGTGATGGCGTTTATCCTGCCGGCCCGGTCGGCCAGCTCCACCCACGACTGATATGTCTGCGAGGCCCAGCTTCGCGCATCCTCCGGCTCCCGCCCACGCAGATTGCCCGCCGTATTGTAGGTGTGCAGACCATCGAAAACACGCGCCGCCCCATAGCTGAACTGATCGCCAACCGCGGTAACCCCCCCTTTGTACCCAGCCCTGACTAATTTGAGAGCCTCGAGCCACTCTGTCAGCCCAAGCTCCTGGAGGGCGCGTCCATATATGAAGACAACCGGCTTGCCGTCCACCCGAAGATGAGCGGGGTGCGCGCCGTATTTGTTCAAGACCTTTATGATGTCGTCCGCAGCGGACCGTGAGGTCTGTGGCTTCGGCACCGTTTCGTAGTAGATGCACGCGCTCAAACCGTGCCGCTCGCAGCCGTCGAGAATCGCGCCCATCGCGCGGTCCGTGTAGTGGTCGTGCCCCCACCAGCTAACGATGAGCGCATCGATCCCCGCGTCTTTCGCCCAGCGACAATGCTGGTCTATGACCTTCGGGTCGTGTGAATCATACGCGCCGAGCTGCGGATAATCGGTGCTCGCTTCAATGTCTTTGCCGGCGGCGTCGATGCGGCCCCAGTGTACCGTCCTGCCGGCGCCGCCCGGCCCATCCGCCGTGCCGTACCACGGATAATAGAACGTCAGCACCTTCCGGGACACCGTGCCAACATCAGCGCCGCCCTGCTGCCGCGACACTTCAATGTTCGACCGCTCACTTGCCCACGAGACCATCGCAATGCCGAGCACAGCGAAGAGCACCGGCAATAAACGCCTGCTTCTCAGTAATGCCGCCATGTTCCACCTCATAGTTTGTCTGCCACCATCAATACTTAACCGCCACCAAGGTTCGGGGCGTCATTTTGGTGAGATTCAGCTTGCCCTGGGCAGCGGAAAAATCGACGACGCCGGCGACCGGCAAAACCAGGGCTTTCCGCGCTCCGGCAGCTTTAGAAAACTCAACGGACACATCAACCGGCTCATCATTGAAGTTTTCGACAATCAAGCAGTTCTCGCCAATCAAGTACAGAGCCACTTTATTGGGTGCGTCGAATCTCATGCCGAAGGGCGCGAGCAATTTGTCCCGGATGGGGTTGAGCTGTTCGCGCGTCAGCTCAAGCAACCCACGAGGCTTTCCGTTGACCTTCAGAATAATCAAGCTGCCGCTCTTAAGGGCGGCGTCGGGAAGCCTTTTGGCCAGCCCGTCCGTCATCAAGACGGGCTGGCCGGCCGCGAGCATCCTTTCGAGCTTGTTCGGCAGGCCCGGGTCCTTGAGCGCATGCACCGACAAAAAGGCTGCTTGCGCTGCGTCATTCACGGACGCCGTCGGGACCAGGGGCAACCCCAACATCCCCACGAAATCGAAGACGTACTGCTCGTCGTAAGCATCACTGTTCGGCGGTTTCGGAGCCATAATCCCTTTGATAGGTTTGCCCCGGACGAGCCCGGCGAGCTTGAACAGGCCGGGAATCTCCTGGCGCAGCTTCTCGACGTTCGCCGGGCCGGTATCCCGCAGAAGCGAGCCGTAGCAGAACAGCAACATCTCTTTGGCATCCGCCAGGACAGTCTGGCGGGCTTGCTCCAGATATGTATCTTCCGTAGTCCCGTAAGGGTCGAACCAGCCGCCGCCCGTCTTGGCGCCACCTATCTCGCCGAGCCAGCGCATAATGTAATACGCCTCGTACTGAACCTTCCCGCCCCAGCGTTGATTATCAAAGTCGCGTGTCTCCGTGCCGACCCATATCCTGTCGTAGTCGGCCGTTTCACGTGAAACCTCGTAACCGCGATTGTGAAAATTGTCGTACCACTGGGGATACTTGATGATGATCTTCACATTGGGATTGACCGCTCTTGGCGGGCCCAAAATCCTCTCGCGGCTTATTTTGACCATAAGCTCACAACGATAGTCAGACCACGACTGCCCGCCGCGCGCCTTCTTACACTCGTCACACTCACAGTCGGTGAAAAGAAAGTCGTCAATCATAATCTCATCAAAGAGTGAGGCCGTGAACGCAAATATCTTCTGAAGCTGGTTCTGGGTATCCTTATTCGTGTAACAGGAGATGACGTTCCAGCCGGTTGAAATCTTGCCCACCCTGGTCGTCGTGACGCAGCCGGAGACCTCGAAGCCCTCCGCTTTGAACCTTGACTTGGCGCTCTCCAGAGCGCCTCGCTGCGCGGTGTAATTGTCCCTGAACGTCTCAATAAAAACATGTGTCACGCCGGTCTGTTTACACCACTGGATAGCCTTGTCCATACCTTCCTGAGTGGACAAATGGTCGCGCACATTCTGGGCCGTGAACAGCGTCGATATGCGCAGCAGCTCTTTCTTCTGATTTGCCAAATCCCAGGGCGGCTGGGACTGGCACCTCACGGCAGCTAACAAAACGAAAAGCCCCGTTGCGACAACGTGTTTGGCACACCTCAATCTAATCATTTCTTCTCTCCTGCGATTTTTGAACGCGTGAGGCCGCCGCTTAGACGAAGACCCAGCCCTTTTATTCCGCCGGGCTCCCAAGTGACGGTCTTTGCATCCGAGGATGACGGATGAATCTTCAGAACCGTTTTGGCTCGCCACATATCGGCAAACAGACGCGTCAGAACAATGTAACTGCGGCCATACTCGCGCGAATCCGCGATGTCAGTACCCTCATGCCACTCATCCCAAGTCTCGACGTGGACCATCCACGGGCGCGTCTCGGCAGGCAGAGCCAGAATCTTCAGCCAGCGCTCAATGTAGGTTTGTCCGTCACGGCGCTCGACAACCAGAGGCGTCCTGCCGGGCACTGCGCTGTGGTCGTATCCGGGCCCAAGAGCCGCGACGTGTTGGTAAATCAGCGGCCCGTTCACCGCAGCGCCCCAGGAGTACGTGGCATCGGTTTGGCCTTTCCACCCGGAGGATTTCACGATGAATAGCCCCGTACCGAAGTCCGCCTTGAACCTCTCCTGCACGTAGTGGAACTGCTTTTCGTCCTGCCCCCGCGCGAACGCCGATGCGTAAATAAAAACGACCGGCCTGCCGTCCACACGCGCCCATTTCGCCGGTGGAATAAGACTGAAAAAGTCGCGTATCGCCGTATAAAACCACTGCTTTCCAAAGTCGGTCGCCAGATCGACGTGATAGTCGGCTCCGCCTTTTTCAAATCCGTTGTGTCTGAGTATCGACGTGTCATAGAAAAGGCCGATGCGCGGCGGATCTAAGCCTTCCTTTTGCAACTGATTATGAGCCTCGACCAATGGCGGCAATCCCGTGAAACTCCAGCCCTCGTACTTTCCGGGCACGCCCCAGAAGACGGGCAGCAGAAAGTCGATGCCTGCTGTGGTCATATCCTGCAGTTGCGTTTTATGCCAGGAAGCGCGCTTGTAGCTGATGCCGCTCATATCAGCCGGATGGGTGGTCAAAGCGTCCGTCCCATCACCGTCAACGATGTGACTGTCCGTGTCGATATCGTACCAGTAGAAATACGTCGTCCCAACAATCGGCTGGCCCGACGTGAACGACGCCGCGTTTCTGTGGTCATCCGCCTGCAACGGGAAGAACGCACCCGGAGGCTTCTGGGGCAGTTCGGTCCCCCACCCCAAGGTTGAACAACACATGCACACTAACAGAAACCCGCCGCCACTAATCCATCCTGAAGGCATCTATCTTCCCTTTCAGTGCACGGCATGCAGCAACCGGATCCTTGGCTTTGGCCACCGCAGCGCAAACCGCAATAGTCCCGGCCCCGGCCTGCAATACCCGCTCGACGTTATGCAGTGTGATGCCCCCGATCGCTGCGTGGCCGACCCCGGTATCAGCCAGGGCCGCTGTCGCCTGGCTGACATATTCCAAGCCGACCGCCGGAGCATCGGGTTTCGTTCCCGTCGGGAAGACAGGCCCCAGCCCAACGTACGTGGGACGCTCATCGCAGGCGGCACGCAACTGTTCGAGCGAGTGCGTGCTCTTGCCGATAATCAGCGGCGTCCGCTGGAGGCTGCGCGCCTGTGCAATCGGCAAGTCATTTTGGCCAAGGTGCACCCCGTCGGCTCCCGCCGCCACAGCGACGTCTGGGCGGTCGTTTATTATGCTCAGGACGCCGGCATCTCGGCATATCTTGACGAACTCAACGGCAAGGGCGAAAAGCGTGTCATCCCGGATGGCCTTTGCTCGAAGCTGAATACAGTCGGCCCCGCCGACCGCACATTTGCCCGTCAAACCAAGAACCTCGGCCGGCAAGTTACTGGTCACCACAATGTACAGCCTGACGCTTGCGTATTTCTCAGAAGTATCGCTGAAAAGAACGACATCCTTCTCGAGCGTATAAGCGGCGTAGCGGAGCCTTTCAATGGTCTCGGCCACGGGCTGATTGTCGATCCGGATGACCTCGGCCAGCACCCGCAGGGCCTCGGTCAGACGTTTGCAGGCGGCCGTAAGACAGTCGTCCAGGTTACCTCGTTCGAGCTCTGTATCGACCTTCCTGCCGACACCGACATCGCCGAGCGTATCCCTGCTCGAAATGAGCCGCTTCGCGTCAAGCTCGCCGATCGACGCGCAGAGTTCGTGCCTGAGCCGACTCGCTCGTTCGGTCAACGATCTCGAATTCAAAGCGAATCTGCAGAATTCCTCGACAGCTCGGCTTGCCTCACGAGCGCGATTGAAATTGGCGTCAATAATTCTGTAAGCCGCTCGTTCCATGACGCCCGTTATTATATGAGCGATTGCCGGTTCTGAGTAGGTAAATCTGGCCAAAAGAACGCGCTGGAGAAGTTGGCCGGGAGCCTGGCGGTGGCAGGTCTATCGGTGACAGGAGGGCCCGGCGCAAAAAATAAGGAGTCGTCCCTCCTCCGGAACGACTCCACAAAACGTAATGTATGACCGGCAAGGGCGGCGACGCCGCTCTCGCAATCCTAAAAAAATCAGGCGGACATGTCCTCCTCCGAAACACTTTTAGGCCGTCCACCCAATAAAGTTGCGAAAAAAACAACTAAGATTCACTTGCAAGCAACATACCAGGAGGCACGAGCGGGCAGCGTTCATGGGTCTATTTCACCCGTAAGCCACCATTTCACAAATGTTTACGGATAGGTCTTTTGTTCTAACGCGGAGCGCCAGCGATACTCTTGTTCTGACGGCGCGTTGTTTCTGAGCAACAGCCATTGCCCCTAAACAGCCCAAAGCACCAAGAAAATCGGCTGGTAGCAGCGGATAATAAGGGACGCGCTATGGTGTTGATGAAAAGCAACGCAAGTATAAGCAATATCAACACTGAAAAGCGCATAGTGAACGCCTGTCAGGTAAATCCAGATCACCGGCGCTCTTTCCCGGCATACTTGGCGGACGAAACGCGGTTTGTCCAGTTACAGACCCAATGGCCAAACAGCACTTTCCTGCCGGTTCGCTGCTGCTGGAGCTTGAGCACGGTGCTCTTGCGCCATGCGGCAATTTCATCCCCAATTCCCTCCGCCTCTGGCCGCGGCACCTCAATGTTGACCAATTCCAGCGGGTCAGTCGTCAAATCGTAAATGGAGGTCGTCTTGCTGGTCGGGTTGTATATGACTTTGCGGCTGCCTTTTACAAAACCGGCGGGTCCTTCCTGCATCCAGCCGCAGAAATAGACCTTGCGTTCGTCCGAAATGGACGCAAGGAGATTCTCGCCGTCAAATCCGCCTTCGCGCGTCTCGAAGCCCAGGAGGCCCAACAAGGTCGGCGTCAGATCAACCGAGCCGGCCGGATGCGAAACCCGGGCCCCCGGCTCCAGCAGGAAAGGCGCTCGCAGACAAAACGGAATATGCAGAACCTCGTCGAACACGATCCGCTCATGCCCGAGCAGGCCGTGCTCGCCAAAACCCTCGCCGTGGTCGCCCACGACGCAGAAAATCGTGTTGTCCGTAAGGCCCAGGTTGGCAAGCTCGACGTCCAGGGCGGCCAAGAATTTATCCGTGTAGGAGATCGCCTGACGATAGCGCTGCAGCGGCTCCTTCGCCGGCGTGCCGAACCAGCCGGGGACCTCGTAGGGATCGTGAGTAGCTGAGCACAGAATCGTCACGAAGAACGGCTGGTCGCCGCCCTTTATCCACTCGAAGACCGGCCGTAACATGGAGAACTCATCGCACCCAAGATAGCCGAGAAAACTGTTCGGATCGGCCGCCTCATCTCTGGCGCAGAATCTTTCGAAACCGAGGTTATAGATCAGACCCGGGCGCGATTCGAAACTCCCCATGGCCGACTGAAAAAACGCAGTTCGGTAATTCAGGGCGCCTTTGAGAACAGTCGCTAAGCCCGCATACGGTTTGGGAGCGGGAACCGCCTCGGCGATGTCCTGCGAGGCCGATGGGAAGCGGCCCGTCAAAAGGGCAAACAATGCCTTCGTAGTGTGAGTCACTGAAGAACGTGCATTTGAAAATTCGACGCCCTCTTGCGCCAGGCTCGCGAGATACGGCGTCAGATCGCTCTGCTTGTCGGCAAGAGAAGTGTATTGGTACTGAATGCCCTCAAGAACAACGAGAACCAGATTGTGTTTCAGGCCGCCGGGCTTTGGTATGAGTGTCAACTGATCGAAGGAGGGAATCTCCCGCTCCGGTTCCACCTCATGCCGCGCGTCCGGCAGGATAAGACTCAGGATGGCTCGCAGTTGTGAGTTGTAGCGAAGCCCTACGGAAGCAATCTGGGATGATCCGCGCCTGGTTACTGCGGGGCGAAGAACCATTGCAGCAATGATAATCGCCACACAGACAACCGCTCTTCGAGCGAAGCCTCTGCGATCGTAGGTTGGCAGAGCGGGCTTAGCGAGCACGAAAAGAAAGAACGCCAGCGCAACCGCACTGGGCGCGAGCAGGAGAACCGCGGCTACCGGCATCCGTGCCAGGTTCACGCCGACGATATATAACGCGCTCACCGGCGCTCGAATCACAGGCAGCAGGACGCGCGGCAGAATCTGCGTGCCGGTTCTGATCAGCCAGCCGGCATTCATAACCGACCAGGTGCATACAATAGCCGCTGCGACGGTAGCTGAACGGACGACCCACTTCCTGAGCCAACAACGACAGACCAGCGCCAAGATAAGCTCTATCAGCAAGAGGCAGGAAACATCCGCCAGTATCCAACCAAGGTACTCGCTCGTGAGACGGTAGCGCCAAGCGTGAAAGAACTTGACCGCCAGCGTGCAGAACAACGCGCCAAAAAGTATAACACTATAGGCACGCGACACAAGAAAACTATATAGCCGTCGTGCCAGCACGCTTTGATGGTTTTGGGATCCGTACTTTGAACATCGCAAATCCATGGGACGTAAGGATACTAAAAACGCCGGCGGTTGACAAGGTTGTTTGTCGGGCTACGACCATGTTCGAGGATATCCCGCGAAATAGGGGATGGGACCTATCACTGTAAGTGGTTTGGTTGCGATAATATTAATTCATGGTGATAGTTTAGTAGTAGTTGTCATATAGCCGGGTAGTTTGTTGAGTTTCCCTGTGTGTGTTGCGTAAGTGGTTGCTTTGCAGCACCTTATGGCTGACTAAGGCGGCGGTGGCGCGTGGAAAACCTGTTGAATCACGTGTGACATTTATTGTCGGTACCAACAACCTTATTCTCTAAAAGACCGCGAGGTGTTTATTCTTACACCTTATAACAGGGCTGCTAACAGCCTTTTCACAAGGCAATTTTGGCTGTGCCTGTCAAGGTATGGCAGAGGCGCTTGGCGTACAGAATAGCAATGTGGTGACAGGGGGCTGAAAGGCGCTTGCATATTCGCCGCGTGGTGATAGAATACCCGTTTCGTGCAACAGGTCTGTTGCTGTGTGCGGCAATCCGGGGTGATTTGCTGGTAGGTATTATTACAGGGGCCGGGGCGTGCGAAAACCGAGTAAGGAACGAGTGGAAGAGGCGGAAACAGACTTCTATGTAGGCTTCGATGTCGGAAGCAGCTTTGTGCATTATGTGGTTCTTAGCGCCGATGGAGAGATAATCTACTCTCCGGAGCCGATCATGCACTTTGCGAACCCTGTCGGCGCGATCAAGGAAGCATGGCAAGACGTAACCAGGAGGGTCGCCGGGGGCAGAGTGCGCAGCACCGCGTTCACCGGCAGCGGCGCCGAGTCCTTCCCGAAGGTTATGGCCGGAGTAACGTATGTCTTTGACAGCGTGGCGATTCCGAAAGGCGTCGAAGCTGCAAGTCCACAGGCACGCTACGTTTTCCACATAGGGGCCAAAGACTCATACTTCTTCGAGCTAAAAAACATCAGCGACAAAAGGATCATTCAGGAATGGAGGACTGGGACGAAATGCGGAGGCGGCTCCGGAACCCTGATTGAGAAGCAGTGCCGACGGCTGTTCGAGGGGGAGGTGCCGAACCCGGAATTGGCGGATACCGCCGGAGCGTCAAGCCTGGAGGAAAGGGAGCGCATCAGGACGGGAAACAGGGCAAGACTGCAAGACAGGCTTGAAGAGATGCTCCGCAGGGCCCAGACAGAGGCGCAAAGGTCGGTCGCGCCCAGCGATTTCCTGGCGAGGTGCGGCGTCGTTATACAGTCGGACCTCATTCACGAGCAAAACGAGGGCGCCACGAGGCGGGACAACCTCGCGGGCCTTTTCAGGACGGTCGCCAGAAATTATAAGATCGACGTTCTGGGGGCGCGGGAGTTCCGGCCTTCTGACGAGCTGGGCGAGGCCATAGTCACCGGCGGTGTCTTTGGAAACGATCTTATAAGGAGGAATCTCGAAGAGTTCCTCGGTATTTCCGTCAGCAGAGCGGAGCATTACAACAACGTCGCGGCCATCGGCGCCGCGGTAAAAGCAATCCAGGAGGACGACACCTTCGTTTTCAGCCTCGATCAGCTCGATACGGTCGCGGAGTATGGCAGACAGAAGAGAAAGTCTGCACCTGCCCTGTCTGAATCCCTTGGAAGGGTTCACGAGCAGCAGCAGGAGCTGGCCGAGGAGATCCAACCGGGAACGGAGGTCGTGTTGGGAATAGACGGCGGCAGTACGACGACCAAAGGAGCCGTCGTGGAGCTGAAGACGGGCAAACTCCTGGACAAACTTTATATCAAAACGCACGGCAATCCGGAGGAGTCTCTCAAGCTGGTTCTGAAGTACTTGAGCAGGCACAAAGACAAGGTGATCGTAAAGGGCGTCGGCGCCACCGGCTCTGCGCGGAAGCTGTACGAAAAGATTTTAGTGAGCAAGAAAAGGGCCGAGCAATTGGCCGGCAATGGGATAGAGGTGACCGACCGGGTGACCGATGAGATTACCTGCCACGCTTTGGGGGTGAAGCACTACGACTCGCAGATCGACACGATCTTCGAGATAGGCGGGCAGGACATGAAGTTCACGAGCTTTGCCGCGGATGGAACGGTCAGGGAAGCGAAGATGAATTATAGCTGCCAGGCCGGCTCCGGGCAGACGCTTGAGAATATGGCCGATGTCATAAACCTGAATGTCGAGAATTCCCTGCAGGAAGCGGCACTGAGGGCCGAGAGAGTGCCGATCATCGACTCGACCTGCGGCGTGTTCATGGAAATGGATGAGAACAGACTCATCGCGGAGGGTTTCAGCAAGGAGGAGATAGCGGCGGCCATAATACGAGGGACGGCCGCCAGTTACTATTACAAGTTTGTCGGCGGCGCGGCTCATGCGGGCCGCAAATGTTCCGCACAGGGCGGCCCACCTTTAGGCAGGGCGTTTCTCGCCGCCCTGGCACAGGTTACAGACAAACAGATAGAGGCCTACCCCCACAGAGAAATGTTCGGGGCCTGGGGGCAGGCACTGGACATCATAGAGAATATCAAACGCCTGGAGCGCGAGGGCAGGAAGCACGCATCTGCGTTTCGAGGGTGGGACATAGTAAACATGCCCTTCCAAAAGCGCAGGGCGTCCTGCAGGGAGCTGTTTGAAGAAAAGTCCTGCGGCGTGAGAGATTGTCAGGTCGAAATATTCTCTATCGAGGACGATGAAATAATCACGGGCGGTTTCTGCCCGAGGGGAAATTCCGAAAGCGCCAAGCGGCCCCGAACAAACTATGTCGAGAAATACCATAAGATATACGAGAAGCACTTCAAGAAGCAGGGCTGCTTGCTGGAAGAGCTTCCTTCCAGGACAAAGGAAAATCAAACCGCCAGAACGGTGGGGATCAAACGGAGCACGGCAACTCTTGGAGAAAAAGGGATTTGGAGTGCGGCCTTGTTCAGGAAGCTCGCGTTCTGTCCGGTCGTATCGCCGAGCACCAGTAAGGAGATCGCCAAATTAGGCGTGGACAACTCCAGGACGGAGTTTTGCATCGCCAGGAAGCTCGCGACGGGACACGCCGCGGTCCTGAGCCGCGATCCGAACGTCGAGTACTTGTTCAATCCAAGTTTCATTGAGCACAGAATGGACCGTCCTCCTGACTTGAAATACTGTATTTATACCGAGTCGGAAGGATACGTTCTGAACGACGTACTTTCCCTCGACAAGGACAGGCAGATCAATCCGGTCCTCCACTTCGGAGATGACGGGCTTCTGGTCCGGGCGTTACGGCGGGAATTTGGCAGACTCGGATTCCGCTTCACGGACAAACAGATAAGAGGCGCCATCAGGTACGCCGAGGAAGCCGAGGCCGCGTTCAAGGAGGAATTATATGCCGAGGGCGAGAAGTTCCTCAAAAGGATTGACGCGAATAACGAAAAGGCATACGTCGGCATCGGCAGGGATTATGTGATTCTCGACCCGGAGGCCAGTTCGAACTCCGGCGCGATGTTCTCCCAGATCCGGGGCTTAAACTACATACCGCAGATATTTCTGGAGCACAAGTTTGCAGACATTCCGCTTAGGGATGTAGTCGAGAATGAGTTCTGGGTCGAGAGCGTGAAGATATTGAAGGCTCACTTGTTTGTGGCGGACCACCGGAATTTATTCGCAATCAGGATGATGAATTTTGCCTGTGGGCCGGATAGTCTGAAGGTGTACCAGGAAGAAAAAATTCAGCGGGCGGCGGACAAGCCGCTCCTTGTCCTGCTGACGGACGCTCAAACGAACAACGCCCCGTTCGTGACCAGAACCGAGGCCCACGAGAGAGTCGTAAATCAGAGCAAGCAAAAGAAGCTTGACCTCGAACGCTTGAAAAGACGCCCACGCGACGATTCGCAGGATAGAACGTGGCTTATTCCGTACATGGGGGATGCCAGTTATGTGGGGGCCGCGGGGCTCAGATACTTCGGTGTCAACAGCGCGGTTTTGCCTACCAACACGCAGAGGGGCTACGAAATCGCGCGGAAACATATCTATACGGAGGTCTGCCATCCGCTCAAGGGGGTGGTTGGTGACGCGATCGGTTTCCTCCACGAGCAGATTGAAGAAAAGGGCGCCGACTACGTTAAGAAACATTATCTTGTGATGCTCCCGACGACGAGCGGCCCATGCCGGTTTGGCAAATATACGGAATTGGTCAGGGAATTTCTGGACCGGGAGGGCCTGGAGGAAGTCCCGGTTGCCGGCCCTTCCTCGGAGACGGATTATCTGGACATTCCTTTCCCCGGTAAACTGAGTGCCTCGGACAAAATGAAGATGCAGCAGATGCTCTTTAAGGGGATCAAAGGGTCGGACCTGCTGGAAGATATTTTCCTTCGGTTCCATCCGTACGCCGAAGACAAGGAGGCAATGGCGGAATTGAAGCAGGAGCGGCTCAGCGCGCTGGAAAGGATCGTGGAGAATGGCGCCGAGACCTCGGCGCTGGTCGGATGGGGCGAAAAAACAGTCTCGCTTTTCAAGGCCGCTAAACTGCGGGACCATCAGAGATTTCCCCTGGTGTTGTACATAGGGGAAATCTATATGAGGCAGCACGATCCGTACACGAATTTTGTGATTCGGCGATTGGAAGAGAGGGGCCTGGAAGTTGTACGGGACCCTGTGACGGATTGGCTCGATTACGTGAACAAGATGAATGTCCGGAATGCCCGGCGGGACCTTGGGCTGCGATTGAAGAGCTTCGACCTTGGCAGGGCGCTGAAGGTCGCCGGGAAATACGCTAGGTCTATTCTTAAGGCTAAGTATATGGCTTCGGTCGAGGACAAAATCGCGGCGCCGTTCCACGAGGTCCTCGACGGCAGGCACGTTCTTCCCAAGCCGATCCGCATCATTGAGACCTTGGAAAAAGAGCATGAATATCACGGGAACATTGAAGGGGAATCGCCGCTGAGCGCGGGCATTGCGTATCATTTCATGCACGATTTGATCCGGCCCCGAGGCGATGCCTATATTTCGGGAATATTCCACGTCGGTCCTTTCACCTGCATGCAGGAGGGAGTTGCCACCGCGAAGATCGAAGGGATGGCCAAGGAGCTGCGGAAGCGCAAGCCGGATTTGGTTTTTCCAATTATCCATGCGTTCTTCGGCGATTCAGCCAGTGCGAATCTCGACTCGGAGATCGCCGTCTTCACGGAGCAGTGCTATCAAAAGAGGGAAGTGCTCAAGGCAAAATACGGCCACAGAACCCAGCCGGGGGAAAAACCGGGCGGCATCGATATCCGGCCCATCCCCACGTCCAAGCGCGGCGCGGCGTCTCTCAAGGAAGTGAAGAGTTGACTTTCTTCAGCAGTTCTTTCCTGGCTTGGACGCGGAGTCTGGCGTTCTCGTAGCGCCTTTTTTCCTGCTCCGTTTCGGGCACGATGGGCGGAGCCGGGGTCGGCCTCTTGTTCTGGTCCAACGCCACGAATGTCAGGTACGCCGTCGTCGCTATGGCCTGTTCGCCGCTGTATGGGTCTTCTCTGGTGACTTGGACGCCCACCTCCATCGATGAGCGGCTGACGTAGTTCACCGAGGCCTTTAGGACGACGTGGTCGCCGATGCGAATCGGCTCTTTAAAGGCCAGTGAGTCGATGCCCGCCGTTACCACTTCTTTGCCGCAATGGCGCTGTGCCGCCATCGCCGCCAGCATATCGATCCAGGCGACGATGACGCCGCCGAAGGCCGTGCCGTGCGGATTCGCGTGATGAGGCATGATGAGGTATCTTGTCTCGACGGAGCTGTCTTTAGGACTCTTGCCCTTTTCGTTTGTCATGGTCTTTGAAACCCGGCGAATGTCTTCAAAATTCCACTTTCGGCACTTGCGTTTTTGCCTGCTCCGTGGCCTCGAAATACTCGACCGGCTCTACCTTGGCGCGATTGCAGAAGAATGAGCCGAACAACTGCTTCGCATAGGAGTTGAGCTGCATTGCCGCTTCGTTGTATCTTGTGCGAGCAACGTTTACCCGGTTCTCGGTTCCTTCGAGAGCCACCTGAAGGTCTCGGAAGTTCTGGCTGGCCTTCAGTTCGGGATACTGCTCCTGTAGCATCAGGAGCCGGGACAGGAATCCCGTGAGCTCAGTAGAGGCTTCGATCTTGTCTGCTCTGGTGCCGGCCTGGAAGTATTTCTCTCTGGATTTGGCGATGCTCTCGAACAGCTCCTTTTCGTGCTCGGCATATCCTTTGACGGTGTTGACGAGATTGGGGATGAGATCGAGCCTGCGTTGCAAGGCGGCGTCAATATCCGCCCACGCTTTCTCCGCGCCCTGTTCGAGGTTGACGGCTTTGTTGTAGCTGTAGAGGTACAGCAGGCCGATCAGCAGCACTAGTCCTAATACCGCGACCAGGACGACCCATGCTTTTCCGAAGCTTCTCATTTTGCGATGCCTCCATTTGCCTGATTGTTATTTGCGATGATGGACATACTCATTCTACCAGCCTCCGCTTGCTCCTCCGCCGCCGAATCGGCCGCCCATGCCGCCGCCGAAACCCCCGAACCCGCCGCCGAAGCTGCCGCCTCCGAACGAGCCGGACCTGCCGTAACCGCCGTGCCCGCCAAAACCGCCTAATAGGAACGGTAGGAGGAACCACCATCCCATCCCCCGGCCGAAGCCGCCGAAGACCAGGAGCAGCAAAAGCAGCACCGGCAGCCCAGTGCAGCAGGGCAATCCCCTTCTGCTGTCTCTGACGGGGACGGGCTGGGTCTTGGGCATACCGCTCAGGGTGACGCCGGACTCAGAAGCGATTGTCTGAGCAATCTGTAAGTTGGCTTGATAGATCCCCTGGCTGTAGTCTCCTCTTTTTAGATAGGGCACCAGGACCTCTGTGCCGACCCGGCCGCAGTACTGGTCCGTTACAAAACCCTCCAAGCCGTAGCCGACCTCAAACCGCCACTTGCGGTCGTTCTTCGCTAAGACAAAAAGCATCCCGTTGTCTTTGCCTCTTTGGCCGAGCTTCCATTTTTCAACTAACTCCATGGAGAATTGCTCGATGGGCAGCCCGCCGGTTGTCAGCACGGTCAGAACGATATACTGGGCACCGGTCTTCTGCTCCAATTCCTGCAGGATTCCGTTCAGCGAGCGCTCATCGGAGGCGTTTAGGACGTCGGCATAATCCTCGACGTAATGCCGCGGCATCGGCAACTCGGCCTGGCCGCACGCGGTCATTGCGACAATCGCTATTATCAGCAGTGTCACTGCAAGCTGAGGAATGTAGCGCCGCATAGTTAGACCTCAAGGTTATCGACGATACCGGTGAGCTGCTCGGTCGTTGAGTAGATGGATACGAAGCTGTTGTGCATTTCACTTTCGCTCAGGCGGATTTTTTCATGTCGCCATTTCCCTGCGGCGATGAGGGAGTCCGTCGTGATTGAGAATGCGCTCGCTGCTTTGCGAAAAGTAAGTTCTGTTTCCAAGGGGCGCTCGACGTCCTTCAGCCACAGCATGGCCCGCAGAAGCGGCGCCAGGCCTTTGGCCGTCGAGATGAGAATGTCGCGGACGAGCCTCTTGTTGGCCGCCGCAGCGATGTAGCCTTGCCTTAACCTGATGAGCATCGCTTTAAGCTCCCTTTCACATTGAAGACGAACGTCTTTTTTGTTGAACGTCAGCGGTGCAAAAGGGTCGTCGCCGAGGATCGTCTGGTGGGTCAGTTGAAAGTCCAGAAACTCGACGCCGAATACATCCCGTGATCGCTCGATATACGAGGCCGTCATAAGCAGGGGCGGCGAGAGCTTCTTCCTGCTCATCGGCTTGGCCAGTGCGGCGACCGCGTTGAGCGAATCCAAAGTCTGCTTGCCAAGGACCAGCACGGTGTTGATGTCACTCTGTCCCGGCTTGAAATCCCCGGTCAGACTGCTGCCGACCACCGTGATGCTCTGCAGATTGTCCGCGAGACCTGCTAAAAGTCTCTCCGCAAAGTCATTCACGCCGTCGCGAATCTGAACGTGCAGCGCATCCAGTTTCAGATTAGTTTTGTTTTCAGCCATCTTGTTTTCTACCCCTTTGTTTTGCAGAGCGGGATTTATCGTTGCCGTTAGTGTACAAGATTTATTCGCCGGCCACAACCGCGATATCAAATCGGCAGAAGAAGTGCCAAATTGACAGCCGCTAGAAATCAATGAAAGGGCTGAACAAGGTGGTTTCGCGTGGTTTTTGAGGACTTTCGGCGAGCGAACGGTTTGGCACACACTTTGCATAACGGTCTTTGTGAGAGTCGTAATTGAGAATAAAAGTATGATGGGAAGAGTTTAGAAATTCAGATAGGAGGTGCTACTATGGCACTGGTACCTTTTACAAACAAAAGCAGAAACGGTTTGGCGGGACTTCATAGTGAGATGGATGATTTGTTCGACAGCTTCTTCAGGGGGCTGGATAGGCCGTTCGGTGCTTACAAGGCCTGGCCCGCAATCGACGTGGCCGAGGAAGAAAATGCGATTGTCGTCAGGGCCGAGGTTCCCGGCTGCAGGGCGGAGGACATCGACATCTCCGTTTATGGCAATACACTGACCATCAGCGGAGAAAAGAAGCTCTCCGAAGAGAAGAAAGAAAAAGGCTACTACCACGTCGAAAGCACATACGGCAGCTTCCGGCGCGAGCTGACCCTGCCGACCGATGTGGACCGAGACAAGGTCAACGCGGAGTGCAAAGACGGCGTGCTCTCTATCACGCTGCCCAAAGCCGCCACAGCAAAGGCCATTAAGGTCAAAGTCAAAGGATAATAACCTGCATCTGTCCTGGCGCCTTGCCCGTCATCAGTTCGCCGGGACCGTCCGAAAAAGTGGTTCCCATCCCGCGACGGATCGTGGAATGGGAACCTTTGCGTTACTGTCCTGACAATATCAGCCTGCAATGACGCAGGCGTTGGGCACTGGTTCTATTTCTGCAATTTCAGGAAAATCGGTCTGCTAGCCCAGATCAGTTCTTCCTGCCATTCTACAAACGCCCCTGCATCCTGTTTTTCTATCGCCCCTTCAACCGCCTTCAGCGCCGCGTCAAACCTCGCAAAGTCTCTGGCGTCCATGAGCTTCGAGATGCCGTCTCTGGTCCTCGCCTCAAGCTCGATTACCTTGCGTATCTTCTTTAGGCTGTCTTTGTCTCCGATAGTATCATCCTTTTGAAGCGACTGACAAAGCTTGACGATCTCGTCAGATCCGCGGACCCCGAACTTCTTGCCTAACACGCCGAAAAGATTCTCCGTTCTTCTCAAGACGCCCGTGAACACCTCTCTGCGACTGGCCGAGCGGGTCTCAAAGACTATCCCGCCCATTTCCCGGCCGTCGAGCTGCTCCGATGCCTTTACCAGAATGCTCTCGCCCCGTTTCATCGTCTGAGGCATTACAACCGACAAAATAGCCTCTTTCTTCTCGAGTGGCTGGAGTAGAACCCCTTGAATAACGACCTTGCGCGTCCGCGAAGGGATCTCGGCGCCAGAGAACTCACGCATCTTCTTCAGACGCCCGCCTGAAAGACGCTCGAACTTGAGCTCCGTGGGAATACGCACGACCACCTTCGCCGAAGTGGGAACCTTGAGATTGGAGATTACCACGTCAACCTTCGCCGCCTTTTTTAGGCCGTTTTCGATAAACCAGTGGAAGTTGCTTGTGTATCCCGAGTAGCTATCCTTGACGTCCACATTGATCTGGACCTTATTGTTGTCCATGTAGGCGCGCCCGTCGGCGTTGGCTGGATCGCCGGGGGAGTTCAGAACAGTGTGCAGGCAGTACGTGCCCGGCGCCGGGACCGTTGTCCAAGCCGCCGAGATATCCCTGCTTTCACTGCTTTGAAGATTGTTAACCGCCACCGCCACAGGGGTGATAGAGTTCCACGATGCTGGACTTGCCCATGCGCTCACGTCACACCACGATAGATCCGCCGTGGCATTGAGAGTTGTGCAGCCGATGTTATGAATCCTTGCGTACACGTAATTGGTCTGGCCGAATTCAGGATCCTGATGGTCCGTCTGTCCGTCTTGAGCGTGTCGCACCCAAAGATCGGGGCCGTGGTACCAGATGTGGCCTAAATGGTCGCTTGGCTCGGTCCCGTTGTCCTCGGCATAGTCCCGGCTGTAAACTCCTTCGTCCGGCACCCCTGCGTCGGGATCGGCATTGGCGATCAGTATCAGCGGCCCAATACCACGGTAGTCGCTTATCTGGCTGTTGCTCTGCGTGGTATTGGCATGAACGTATACGTTAGTCTCTTCAACGGAAACCAGACCGTCGCCGCTCGTGTCGGAAGCGATTGCATTGCCGTACGGGTCCACTTGACGAAATGCGTTGAAGAGATGGTAGTTAAATTCCGCATGGCATTCCGTTTGGTGGATATAGGCGTTCTGGCAGCACTCGGCCGCGGTGTGGACCGGGCTGTGCAGCCCCTCCAGTTCCTCAATAATCCCGCCGCTTCGGCAGGTCATAACAAATTCGGCCTTCATCGTGCACGCCGGCAACTGGGCAAAGTACGCGTCGAATTCGTTGTCGCTTATTGTCTCGGTTGTGCCGTCCGCGTGGTGAATATACGCTATGTAATCGGCGCAGGCGCATCCCCCTCCGTGTCCCATCCACCAGTAGAATAAAAAGTCGTTATCCTGGATTTGAGGAATCCCTTCGGCCGCGTTGCCATTTGCCAGCCACGTGAAAATGTTCGCCACGTCCGCCTTGCGATTCGGATAGTCCGTTATCTGTGCCACTCCCGGAAAAACAGTGCCAGTCTGAAAGTTCGTGTGCCCGCTCGCAAAATCATTGCCGTCGGCAAACAGCACGTAGATCCGGTTGTGTGTGAAACCGTCTTCGGTCAACATTCGGTACATCAGAAAAAGGTCGTACCAGAACTCGGAATGATAATCCAAATCGTCCACTGTTGGTGCAGGCTCGGCACTGACGAGAATCGCATATTTCTGCTGTCCGAACCCGAGCCCAGCGAAAAGGCAAATAACCGCCATCAATACGATTGCTCTGGCCGAAAATACCTTAGCCGTATTCATTTTGGTACTCCTTTCTGCCTAATTGGGCGAGGGTGTCACAACCTTCTGAAGCACTTTTAGTTTCTTGTCCGTGAGCCAGAGAAACTGCCCGTCAAAGGCTATTCCCGTTGGCTCTAACCCCGGCGTCGTGCTCAGAAAAACCCTCGAGGCATTCATCTTGCCCGGGTCGTCCATGATCGTCCGCACGCTCAGCACAGAAGGTCGCAGGCCTCCGTTGTAACACACCACCCACAGGCGCTTGCCGTCGGTAGTAATTCCCCTCGGATGACAATCTGCGAACATCGATTGAACGATCTCTCCGGTTAGCGCATCTATCCTCAGAATTCTGCTTGAATACCCGGCTGCATACGCCACCCAAAGCTGCTCTCTGTCAAAGACAATATTCTCCAGAACTGCCGCCTCCGCCTTGCCGTCAATCGGTACCTTCAGTGAACGCAGCACCTTGCCGGTGGCTGTGTCAAGCAGGCAAACCGTTTTCGTTTTGTTGTCCCCACACCAGAAGTGCTTCCCGTCCCATGCCAGCCCACGTGGACTCTCCACCGTGACCCTGACCGAACTGACCCTCGTGCCGCTCTTCGGATCAATCTCGAGCAGCTTTTGGCCTCTTGCATCCAGCAGCCAGATGCTGCCACTTACCGCCGCGATGCCCTGTGGGTCGGCTGCCGAAATCCGGAAACTTTCAACAATTTTGCTCTCTGGCAACTGGATTTTGCTCGGTCTGGTCGGCTTGCGCTCTGGAGCGGCACAACCACCCAAAAACAGAAGTACCAGGCCGAGCAAAACAACCTCGCCGCCAAAAAATCTGGTAATCCTTGCATTACGCCCCTCCCAGGAGTGCCTCCTGCCCCCGACACCTGTCTCGAGGGTCTGTTTAACAATCGTTAGCATTTTGACCTCCTTTCTCTCACCTTGAGTTCATTGGCCTACCTTAGTCAACGCTACGTTGTTTTTTAGAATGCTTTCTTGTTACATAATGCAAGCTGGCTATGGCTCGGCGTCACCGATCACCGGCGTCTGTCAGGCCTGCTTTTGCCAACCCTTGGCTATGAACAACCCTATATGCTCCGGGGCGATATAGAGCCGGTCCTCGGCAAACGTTATTGTGTAATAGTTCTCCGGCTTGATGAGCACGCTATCGTTCTTACCCAGGTCGATGATCCACCGATCTGGTGCCTGCCCGCGCGAAAGGTACCGTATCTCAAACGGCTCGATTGCAAGCGGATCGGCCGCATCGAAAATCCCTTGCTTGCCCTGACGAGCCGCCTTGACCGCCTGACGCGCCGCGGCTATCCTCTGGTTGGCGTCGGCGACCGTCTTGGCCGTACCCGGATCAAGCACAGCATCCAAGATAGATCCCTGCGCTCGCCACGGGTCGACGTTCGGCCAGATAAAATACGGCAACGCCATGCCCGCCTCCAGCATCCGCGTGTTGTAAGGTGCCGGCCGAGGCGACGGAACGTTCGCGTCGGGCTGATCGCGGTTGACGTAACACAGAAAGCGCCCGTACCTGTCCATAATCTCATAGGCGAAACGGAGATAAAATGCGAACTTCTCCTTTGATACACCCATTCCGTTCAAATCCGCCTGCACGAGTTCTTGCAGCTTCTTCTCTGCTGCATCGGCAAATTTTTTGTGATTCGTCGCGATACCTGGTCCACTTCGTCCCAGCAGATAGGCCGTCAGTCCCGGCGAAAAAGGCGATGGTGACAGCGGCCCATCCGCCGCAAAAGGGTCGGCCAAGAAGTTTACCCAGTCTTCATGCGAGAGCGAGGTAAATTGGCTCTCTCCCGGCAGCGGGATCTTCTTCTCGGGTGTATCGATGCCGAGAAACCTGATACTGAAGTTGCCCAGAGCCCGGACGTTTATCGTGTCGCCGTCGTAGACGTTCTGCTTCACCGAGCCCACTTCCTCGTCATACATGCCGAGTCCAACACACCCTACAGTCCTACCGCCTGGTAGACTCTCAATTGTTTTTGCCATGTGGATCTCTCCGATTCTTGGAATTCCTACTCTTGCGGAATTACACGACCTAATAGCCAACTGTACATCCGGAAGCATCTGGCAAATTCCGTGGCCCCTGTCGTATGCTTCCGGGAGCCAGACATTTGTACGCGCACGCACCAGCACCAAGATTCAACAGCGGCCTGCTGTCTCTGCTGTTGGTGAAATGTCTGCTTTGTTTCAAGGCAGGCCCTACTTCGGGCGAAAGCCATGCTCTCTTTTCACAGAGCTTGATGACGTTTTCTTGCCAAGCTGATGATCCTTTTATTAATCGGAAAATAAAGGTTTGTGAGAGGATTTGCAAGGAAATTTTTCTGTCTGTGACAACAATATGATACTCCGGCTGGAAAAAGTTGCGGAAAAAGCGCCAGATCGCGTTTTTTGCGATGAAAACGCCGGTGTGCTATCGACGAAGCACGGCCGAAATGTGCCCTGATCAACAACCAATCGGGTACTTGGCCCTCGTTGTTGGGCAATGTCGAATGTTGCTTGCGATCCGGCAGCCGCCAACTCAAGCGGGGCTTGCTACATCGCGAAGATCTTCTCGATGCGCCCGGACAGGTCCGTCAGGTAGGCTTCGTCGCCGCCGGGAAGCTCAGGCGTCAAGAACCCCTCGTACCCGATTTCATCCAGCGCCAGCCGCACCTGTTTCCAGCTCACATCGCCGTCCAGCAGGTTCGTCCATTCGGAGCCTTTGCGTCTGAAGTCCTTCAGATGGATCTTGACGATGCGTTTGCCTAATGTGCGGATCCAGTCCTGTGCATACCCGAAAAGGATAACGTTGCCGACGTCGAAGTAGGCCTTGAGCCATGGATCACTGAACTCGTCCACGTATTTCGCGAACTCCACGGGGCTCAGAAGGAACTTATTCCACACGTTTTCGACCGCGATGATCACCTGCAACTCCTTGGCCAGCGGGAGCAACTTGCGCACGTTCCGCTGCGAGCGCTCGTACGCCTCGGCGTACCCGACCTCCTCGTTGACGACTGCGGGCACCAGCAGCACGGCATCGGCCCCGACCGCCTTGGCGCATCGCAGAGAGGTCTCCATGCTCGCGATGCCTTTATCGACGTTCTCCTGCTTGGGGTCCGACAACGGCCCGCCCCAGCCGTTGACGACCGCGTGGATCGGGGTTCCCGCCTGCTTGGCCAGGGCGCCGAGTTCCTTGGCGGCGTTGAGGTCCGCAATGGGGGAGTTCAACTCGATCCCCTCGAACCCACATTTTTTCGCCAGCTTGAATTTGTCTGCGTCCGAAAGGCTCTTGGGGAGCATCCCAAATTGAAGCGCCTTATGCAGCTTGGCACTCGTCCGGCTGGCTTGGCTCGCGGCTGAGCGGCCCAGCAGGCCCGTCCCTGCCGCAGCCACGGCGGCGTACTTGAGGAAATCACGCCGCTCTATGGTTCTGTCTTTCATGAGTCTGTCTCCTAATTGCTGTATGTCTCTGAAGGTTATTACACAACATATTGGCAGGCGCCGGGACCGGCGTCATGCTCACATGCTGTTGGCAATATACCAACTTTCCGGCGGAATCCAAATTGAAAAACTCAAGGTAATGCCGGAAAAAAGACCTCGTCTGGTCGGCGCAGAACGTTGGGCGCGGGGCGGCTACCGTCCGAGAATGTGCCCGCTGTTTGCTTTTGCGCGGCTTCATCGCCGACGGGCACGCAGGGCGTTAGGTGTTTGCATGGGTAGTTACGTTTTTATTGGCCCGTCCCATAAAAAGATAAAGTTTTTGGTCTTTCTTTGCCGAAAGACAATAAGAAGGTGTGCTGCCTTTACAGTGCTGACAGGACATTTTCTAAAAGCAAGAAGGGCTTTTTTCGGACTACCCATTTTGTGGGCTGGAGAGAAAAAATGAGGACCATAGCAGTTGTCAATCAGAAAGGTGGTTGCGGCAAGACAACGGTATCCATAAACCTGGCCAGCGCCCTTGCCGGGGCGGGTCAGAGCGTGTTGCTGGTGGATATGGACCCGCAGTCGCATTGCGCGGTAGGGCTTGCTGTGCCCGAGGAACAGATCGAGCAGAGCATCTACGATGTGCTGATCAGCCGAAGCAGGAACGAACCGATAAAGCTGACGGAGATACTCTGGCAGATCACCGACGGGCTGGAGCTGGCGCCGGCCAGCATAGACCTGTCCGCTTTCGAGCAGCAAATGACAGGTATTGCGGACCGCGAGTGCTGTTTGAAAGAGGCCCTCAACGAAGTGAAAGATAGTTATGATTGTGTGATCATCGATTGTCCCCCGGCCGTGGGCCTGCTGACCTTCAATGCGCTGCGGGCCGCTACCGACGTTATTGTCCCTGTCGAAACCGGCTACTTCGCCCTGCACGGGCTGAGCAAGCAGCTCGAGACTCTCAGTATTCTCTGCCGGCGATGCAGCCAGCACGTCGATGTCAGAGTTCTGGCCAGTATGTACGATATCAGGACCAAGATGGCCAGAGAGATCCTGGCTGAGCTGCGCAGCCATTTCGGCGACAAAATGTTCAAGACGGTCGTCAGTTTCAACACCAAGATCAAGGAAGCATCGAGCTTTGGCCAGCCCATCAGCGAGTATGATCCCGCCAGCAAGGGACGCAAAGATTTCTCTGCGCTGGCCGACGAAGTCTTAGGCTCGCAGGCCAAGCAGCAGCGGCATGAATTTGTCAATTCCCTCGCCGACCAGCTCGAATCCATCAGTGCCACCGCCGATGAGTTGCTCCAGGCGGCCAAGCCGGCTCCAAAAGCTGTTGAGGCGCTGGTTATCGAGCAGCCTGTATCCCACCCGCACACGGACGAGTCTGCCTCTGCGGAGATGGAAGCGGAGGATCACAGCATGGAGACGCCGCAAGAGCTTGAAGCAATCAAAGCGCCCGAGGCAGACACCGCAGAGGACCGCACCGCCGCCAAGCTCTCGGACTACTACGGCGTCAGCCAGATGAACGATGCTGTCGTATTTGTCACACTATATCCACGCGCTCAAAGTGTCCAGATTGCCGGCGACTTTAACAATTGGAAGCCGGAACAGGCGTCGATGCAGAAAGTGGGTGACAGCGGCGTCTGGCAGACGCAGATGAAGCTGCCCGCAGGCCGATATCGCTATCGGCTGGTTGTTGACGGCCAGTGGCAGCAGGACCCGTATAATGAACTCACGGAGCTGAATCCGTTTGGCGGTTTCAACTCGGTCCTTGTGATAAAGTGAATCGGCGCGCGTCTGTTTGCACGGCATCATAATTTTTTCCGACGCTCCCGCCCTATGCGCTTTGGCGCAAGCTCTTGAGGGAAAGCAACTTAGCGATGAGGCTAAAAAAAACTTATTTTGTTTGCCACGAACGTCCTATAAGAGTATAATTTGTGGTGCCAGAAACAGGATTGAGGAGCGTGGCTCTTTGCCCGGTTGGACACGGCGGTTGACTTGTAGGGTTTGGAGGCAGAACTTGCCGGGTGGTTGAGGATGGACACTCACAGAGGCTTTCAACGGATTGAGGGGGTTCTTGTCAGCATGGCGGGGTCCGACTTTCTCGCTTTTTCCACACCGACCCGCATTTTCAGCGACCTTCATAAGAGTGGGAATACTTTATCGTTATTTGCGGAGGAAGAAAGGAGGCGGTAGGAGCGGGAAGACAACACTCATATTAGGACACCAGGAGGGTGTTTGAAGGGATTGGCTTAAATGAGGAAACGGAATTTCTGTTAAGGAGAATGATCATGAGAAGGTTAATTGTAGTGTTGGTTCCTGTGCTTGTGGTTGCTGGACGTGCTTATGCACCCGTCGGCACGGTTCCTCCTAAGAATACCCCCGACACAATCGTCAAGGTTGACAATGACATTGACGTGAAGCAGGTTCAGACGGTTTCGGTGGATAGTGGTAATGCCAGTGCTGATTCCGACTCTGTTTCCGGCGCCAGCATCAGTACGAGCTCCGTTTCAAACTACGAGACGCGGACGCCTCCGCTCACCGTATTCCCGCCCTATCTGCCGTACTGGAATCACGGAGGATGGGGAACGATCAAGGCGTACTTCCCCAACGGGCCCAGCGAAGATAATCAGGTGTATGAGCAGACGTTCGATCCTGACGATCCGGATGACATGAAAATGCTCAGGGGTGTCCTGGAATCAGTGGCTCATGACGGGCCGCTGGAGTTTGTGGGTGGTATTCTGAATGGGGTTGGAGCTGTGTTCGGAGGGCCGGATAATTATCATCACGGCCGGGGCTTCGAAATTGGGAACTCGCTTGTCCGCTGCCGCAGACCGGGGGGAAAGCCTCTGCTGGTTTTCATTGACTCTAACGTCGATACGGACGTTCTTCGCGACGCGGGCTACGCCTACGTTGGGAAAGTAAGTCTGGAAGGCAAAGTGGAGCGCAACTGGGATCAGGTGTATGACGCCGCCATCGCTGAGGCGTTGCCGTGGAACGTGGATATTCTGCTGGTTTCCGGCGGGATGCGAGGTGTCACGGCGGGCTCGACTCTCTCGTTCCCCGGAGCGGCGGGCGGATACAGCCAGGCCAATTATTCGGTTTCTCTGTTTGGCGCCGCCTCCAGCGGTATTACCGAGGGCAAGGGAAAGGCAGTTCTTAGTGCGACAGGCTACAGATTCTGGCCGGACGCGGTCCGCAGGAGAAAGATTCCACAATCGTTCTACAACAGGATCCACGCCAGCTACAAACCTGCGCCGCAGCCCACCCCACGCGACACATGGCAGCCCAAACAAAACAACGTGCAGCCGGTAGCCCCGGCCACCCCGGCCACGGAGCATGCGGTAACCATCCCGCCGGCTCAGCGAAAAAACGAATACTACGGCGTGGAAGTCAGCCGTGAGCTGCTGAATATGGCGGGATTCTGAGAGTACGAGACTGTAATACGGATAGAGAAAGAAAGGAGTCTGAGCAATGTTTGGTAAATTCTTACTTTTCTTGGCGATTGTTCTGTTGGTGTCCCCGACGGTCCCTGCGGCTATTGATCAGGTACAGGGTTTCTCGATCGACGCATTTAACACGGCGACAAGGAGCGGATGTGTCGGCTCAGCGGCCGGCCAAAACACGGTAGAGATCGGCCACGTCCAAAAGGCGTACGAGGCATGGCGCGGCACAGCCGCTCTTCAAAAAGAAACAGCCACGTTAAGCCAGAGTGCCAGCGTCGTTGGTTCCGGCGGCGCCCATGCTGTTGTGCAGAGAGCCTCGGCCGACGGCATACAAGATCAGTTTGTCCGCTCCGGCTATTACGGCGCGCGGGTCGCGGGCCAGACTCTTAGCGCAGGTCTGGACACGTCGATATCTCACGTCGGAGCCGTTGGCCGCGCCGCGGGCACACAAAGTCTCGTCGGCGCCCAGAGCCAGACGGAGACGACCCCCTACGGAATCAGTTCGGGGTCTCAGTTTATCCGCGCGACGCAGTCTGCCTCGGTCTCCGGCGGACCTTCTTCTGTCGTTAAAGTAAACAACGGTCTGGATGCTACGCTAACCCAGAGCAGCACCGTTACGGGCGGCTTTTGACCCTATCGGCAGCGCGGAACGCACCCGCGAGATGGCTTTCGCCGAGGTTTGAACGCTCCGGCGAAACCGAGGTTGAAACTATCTTGTGGGGGGAGAAAGGAGGCTGCCTATAGAGATAGTGTTCTCATGTTTCGATGAATGATGCTCCGGAGGTTTAGCGGGCCGAGGGTCGCTTTGTTGCCCGGCGACCTGCAGTTGCGGCCGGCTGAACCTCCGGACGTCCAAAAATACTTTTTTGTAGTTTAACTTCAGGAGCTTTAAAGTCAGCCCTCTGCCTCAAGGAGCATGTGGCCTTTAAGGCTCTATCTTTCTATGGGCTGTTTCCACGCCCCTATTGCCAAGGCCAACATGCCTAAAAGCACAAAATCCAAAGCACGACCACTTCTGACCGATGCAAGAAGATAAGCCGGGTCAAATATTTTCTATACCCAAATGCCCTGTCCCGGTGTGTAATAGAACGAAGATCGATCATTCTTCATACAAGCGTGCACGATGATAGAAGATAAGCTGCTTATTTTCAGATTCAAACAAGGTCGTAACGGGGCCTTGCGGCAGATCTATGACAAGTACAAAGTCGAGAGGTATAACCGGAAGTTGTGGATGGACGGATGATGAAAGCGGCGTACTCTAATA
>CAYWZW010000035.1:0-54585 GCA_964462945.1 uncultured Pirellulales bacterium | reverse complement strand
TTGTAGTTGTAATTCCAGCAAAAACTGTCCCAAATCTGGAAATTGAAGGTGTCCGGCTCATTCTGTGTCCTGCGAGCTTCTCGGAGGAAAAAACCGCCTGTCGGGATAATCTTGGCCGGAAGATGTGCCGATGTACGATATGCAGACTTTTCTTGTTGACGGGAATATGGATAATTTAGTATAAATTGGGAATCGGTGAAGTTTGCATCCGTATATCGCAAGAAGAATGTCTCCGGGCGGACACGAGTAATGTAGCCGAAACAAGCATTATTATCGGTCGTTTCAATTCCGAAACACTCTCTTGAAGGAGGACTGAACCATGTCCAAGAAGTTGATTTCTTTCGTTCCTTTTGTCTTGGTGTTGGGCGTTGCTTTGGCTGGGCCAGCCAGAGCCGCTGACCCCAACCTGGTCGGCTGGTGGAAGTTCAACGGCGACGGCCTTGACGCCTCCGGCAACGGGCGCAGCGGCGCCCTGACGGGAGACGCTCATTTCGCGGCGGGCCACTCCGGGCAGGCCCTGGCCCTGGACGGCGACGGCGACTACTTCACGGTTACCGGCTACAAGGGCATTCTCAGCACGCATCCCGTCACCGTGACCGCGTGGGTCAACACGACTGCTGGCGGTGATGCGACCATGATATACTGGGGCAGGAACTCGGGTACTCGCAGAGTAGATTTCCGTCTCGGCGCCGGCAGGCTCCGCGTCGAGCACGGCAGCGGCAATATTCAGGGCGACACCACCCTGAACGACGCTGAATGGCACCACGTGGCGCTGGCCATGCGGGCGGCGGCTACGATCTCGTATCCGGAGGTGAAGCTCTACCTGGATGGCCGGGACGACACCCGGGACACAATCGACCCGGACGCATTCGCTCTGGTGGTTAACGCCAACAACGTGGATCTGACCATCGGCAGGCGCACTCCCAACAATGACCGATATTTCCCGGGGCTCATCGACGACGTCAAGATTTACGACAGGGAGCTGGCGGGCATCGAGATTAGAGATCTCAGGACGCTGGGGTATCTCGCAAGCGCCCACAGTCCGACCCCGCCTGACGGCCAGAAGATCGAGGACACGTGGGTGACCCTTAAATGGGTGGCCGGACCGCTTGCTCTCTCGCATGATGTGTATTTTGGCACGAGCTTCGACGACGTCAATGCCGGCGCTGCGACAGCCTTCGTGGGCAACATCGCCACGAACAGCCAGCCTGTCGGCTTCCCGGGGTTCCCCGCTCCGGAGGGTCTGGCCCCCGGCACCACCTACTACTGGCGCGTCGATGAGATCAACAATTCTCACCCGGGTAGCCCGTGGCGGGGGGACGTCTGGAGTTTTTGGATTCCTCCGCTGACGGCCTTTGCCCCGGTCCCCGGCGACGGCGAGCCTGCAGAACCCACCAACGTGGTTTTGAGCTGGTCGCCCGGCCTGAAGGCAATCATGGCCGCCGTGTATTTCGGGACGGACCGGGATCAGGTGGCCAACGCCGTTGGTGCACCTCCGACTTTGGGAACAACGTATGACCCAGGCCCGCTTGCCGCCTCCACCACGTACTACTGGCGGGTGGATACGTTCAACGGCGCCGCGTGGCTCAAGGGTACGGTCTGGACCTTTAAAACCAGGCCCGACATTCCGGTCGCAGCCGACCCGAACCTCGTCGCCTGGTGGAAGCTCGACGAAGGCGCCGGGACCACGGTGCTCGACTGGTCGGGCCATGAGAACCACGGCAAGCTCTTCGGGACGGCATGGACCAGCCCGAAATGGCTCGACGATGCAGACCGTGCGCTGACCTTCGCCGACGGCGGCTACGTGGCGATTGACAACATCCACTATAACGATGCCAACAACACCGAGGTCACGGCATGCGCCTGGATCCGCACGAGCGATCCCAACGACCAGCAGATTGTCAACTTCGACCGCAACGAGTACTGGCGCCTGGAGATTAATGGTGCCGGCGGCGCCGCGGGCCAGGTCGGCTGGGATGTCATGACCAGGAGCGCCGGCGCCGATGTACAAATCGACTACGGCAGCGTCACGCGCGTGGACGACGGCCTGTGGCACCACGTCTGTGGCGTGTTCGACAACGGCGCGGCAACCGTTTACATCGATGGTATTGCGGAACCCTCGGCGGCGGGAGGCCCGACGTTTGGTTTGGGCAACGTCCGTTACGCCTTCCTGGGTGTCAACTCCGAAGCCACTACCTTCAATGGAGCCCGAGGCGTCGGCACCGGAATCACGGGCGATGTCGGCGACGTGCGCGTCTATAACAAGGCCCTGACCCAGGACGAAATCCTCCAGGCGGCCAGAGGCGATTCTCGTATGGCCTGGGATTTGCGGCCCACCAACGGCAGGATTCTGGAAGCCGGGGCTGTCACCTCCGTCAATTGGCGGCCCGGCGATGGGGCGTCACAGCACGATGTCTTTTTCGGCACAAACGCGGACACCGTCGCGAATGCCGATGCTTCCGACACAACCGGCGTGTATCGCGGCCGACGCAGCAACACCACCTATACGCCGCCGGAAGGCTTCCAGTGGGGCCAGACCTACTACTGGCGCATCGACGAGCTCAATAACGACGGAACCATTGCCAAAGGCAGAGTCCGGGCGATCAAGACAGCCGACTATCTCGTCGTGGACGATTTCGAGGCCTACAACGCCGGCGAGAACCAGATATGGTACTCGTGGCACGACGGGCTTGGCTACGGCACGCCTGCGACTCCGCCCTATTCCGCCGGCAACGGCACAGGCGCGGCCGTCGGCGACGAAACGACGGCCTCCTATACGGAGCAAACCATCGTTCACTCAGGCCGTCATTCGATGCCCGTGGCTTATGACAACAACAAGCAGGGATTCGCCATGTACTCTGAAGTAGAGCTGACGTTGACTGCTCCGCGCGACTGGACCAAAAACGGCGTCGAGGAATTGTCGCTGTGGTACGCTGGCGACCCGTGTAACGTGGCCGGGCCGATGTATGTGGCTATCGCCAACGCCGCCGGCGCGCCGGCGGCTGTGTACAACGACGATCCGAACCTGGTCACGGGCACCTGGACCGAGTGGGTGATCCCGCTGCAGGCGTTCGCCGAGCAGGGCGTGAACCTGGCGAATGTGGACAAGATCGCCATAGGAATAGGCACCCGCGGCAATCTGACGATCCCGGGCGGCAAAGGCAAGATGTACTTCGACGACATCCGGCTGTACCGTGCGCAGCCGGTTGCGATTGTAAACTCCAGCTTTGAGCTGCCCGGCACGGAAAAGCAGAAAGGCTTTGACAACGTGCGCCTCGCACCGCCGGCTCAGTAGGCCGATTGATCCACAGGGTTAGTGCCAATGCGGGGCCTGTATCGATGGATTCGGTACAGGCCCCTCTTCGTTTCAAGAACAAGGTTCGCAACATGGCATTTGACACCGAAAGAAGTCTCAGGTAAAATACCCGCCGACGGTATGATTCGAGCTTGTGGCTTAGAGTGATTCGGATTCTTTTCGTCTGCTGATAGGACAGATATGGTGACAAATGCGACGGTAGCTGATCTTCTGCGGCCTTGCGAGAGAAGGCTTGCCGGATTCTACGATATGGCTTTGATTGTGGGCGGGTCCTTGCTGATCGGCCTGTGTGCCCAGGTCAAGATTCTGCTGCCTCTCGGTCCCGTTCCCGTGACGGGGCAGACGTTCGCCGTGCTGATGATTGGCGCGCTGTTAGGATCGCGGCGGGGCTGCTTGGCCGTGCTTGCCTACCTCGCCGAAGGTGTGGCGGGCCTGCCTGTGTTTGCATTCGGAGGCGGTGCCGCCGCACTCGCGGGCCCAACGGGCGGATACCTGATGGGCTTTCTGCCGGCCGCCTATATCACGGGATTGTTAGCGGAGAGGGGATGGGACCGGCGAATCGGAAAAACCATGCTGGCTATGGTCATTGGGAACGCGGTCATCTACACCTGCGGGTTGTTTTGGCTGTGTTGCCTGATGGGTGTGGGAAAGCAGGTCCTAATTGCAGGGCTGTTTCCTTTTGTTGTCGGCGACCTGCTGAAAATAGCCCTGGCGGCTATACTTTTGCCGTCCGGCTGGAAGCTGCTCGAATATACCAACCTTGCCGGCAAGGGAAAATAAGCGGCAGCAACTGCGCCGCCATTGCCGAAGGTAAGGAGTCGAACCCTCACCCTGTTGCCAGGACGGGATTTTGAATCCCGCGCACCAAAGTCATAACCTACCACAGAATAAAGCACTTACAAGTTCAGAGCAACCTGTCTTGGCGTCATGCTTGGCGCATACCGTGCAAAAACACCCGGACTTGGCTGAAATTGTCGTTGCCTGGCCAGAACTACCCTCCGTTATCCGTTCGGCGATTGTGGCGGCTGTGAGAGCCTCAATCAGTATGTAAGTAGAAGCGGGGTCGAACTGTATTAACTATGCTCCAGGCTCAACGGGTAATGCTTCTGTAGGACGCTCTTGATAGTCCGAGCACGGTAAAGGCTTTCCGAAAAAATCAATTGGACGCCATAATTGATTATGCTTCGGGTCCTCCGGTTTTATGTCTGGGGCATTTGCCCGACACCAGCCTATCTGATCACTGTCTTCTTGTCGGTAGGAGTGTTTGCAGTCTTTACACATGAATTGGTTTGCTGAATTACTCATATTTCACCTCACTTTGTATAGGTATTCATCGTTCGTGTAACTCTGGTACTTAAACGCTTCGGACGCTTTTTTCTTGGCGACCTGCCGTTCGTCTTGGTGTATATCGGGGCCTCCGCAGAAAGGAAAGCAACAAGTCTCACACTCGCATTGCTGTCACGCACGCTGCTACTGCACTGAGGAATGCGATTATTGCCATTATCCAGAACTGTCTGGATGCACTCTTGATTGCCTTAGTTGCTATCTCATAGCCCTGCGTAGCCTTCCCACACATATTAGCCATTGATGCAGTCTGCAAGGCTTGATGGATGTTACGGACAATTTCTGATGTATCTGCGTCGCCCGTCATGTGACGGTCATTGGCTACGTAGAGGACACATGTACTTGCGCCGACTTTCCACGCGAGTTTCTTGAGGTCCTCCCGTATTCTACTCTCTGGGTTGCTGTCCGAACACTTGGCCGTCAATTCGTTCAGCTTCTTTCTGTATTCTTCTATTTGCTCATCGGTCACTGCACACCCTCCTTTCGAGTTAAGACACTGCCCATATTCTGTCGCTTGTCCTGTGACTACCGAACGGGCATATCGGCTGTCTCAAGGTACGGCAGGGGGCTATAGGCGAAATCTATTCTGTGGCGGCTGTCAGAGCTTCAATCAGTAAGTAGAGCCAACAGGTTTAGATGCCCAGTCTGATAGTGGTGGCTACTTTGCAGATTGTTCGATTTCTTTGGTTCTCACTCCCTGCGGAGGCTCTACGTCCAGGCTTCGGTAAAAGAACGTAGGTATGTTAACCATTACAAATTCGGCGATACTCTTCTTCAAACTCTTTCGCTTTCTTCGCTCCTTCTGGCCCACAGAGTCCTGATTGCAGATAAGACTCAAAATCTTCTATACTTGGCAGGTTTTTCCATTCATCGGAAAACAGCGGTGTGTTTTCTCGTAATTCCATAAGTCTCATCATTAGTTGTGTTTTCCTGACAAACTCTTGACGTTGCTTGTCCGCTGCGATTTTCACTTTCGTTTCCAATACAGCCAAATGCCACGATTGCTTGATTGCTTGCCATAGGCCCATCATCTTTCCTCCGCAGATTAGTCCCTCATCATTTTATCGAAGCCGTTTACAATCGCCACGATCAACACGATTCCGCCCAGCGCTCCCAAAAGCGGCCAAAAAGGGGGAATCAATGCGAGTCAGATTTCATCTTTTTACTGCCCTCAGAAGAGTTCCGGTCGGCTTCTGCCATAGTGCGAGCCGGTGTGAATTTCGTCCATCCCGCCTGCCGGAACTTGACAGACCCTTCTTAAAGCATACGTAATGAATCGGGAAAGTGCAAATGGAGAGTGATGATGAAGGGCGAGTCTCCGCAGAGCAGCCGGTGAAATACCCCCTGCGGAGGAGAATTTCAGACTTGCCAATTGCTTGCTTTGTTGTACAGAATCACGATATACTTACACCATGATAAATCTCAAAACAGTACTGATCTTAGGCGCAGGAGCGAGCAAGGATTTTGGCTTTCCTACTGGCAGGGAGCTTGTCGAAAAAGTATGCACGCAGTCTGGTGAACTGAACATCAATTTGGAACTGTTCAAGGAAGTCATGGGCAGACAGAATCTACCGACAATCAATAAATTCTATCGTGCCCTGCAACTGGCCGACCCAACCTCAGTCGATGCTTGGCTTGAATTGAATTCCGAATTCATCTGGGCGGGAAAAGTGGCAATCGCTATGGTGTTGTTAAGCCACGAGAAGCATTCATGCCTAAAACCAGAAAACAGTTGGTATCAACTTCTGTTTGATCGGCTCAATAGCCCCTTCGACACGTTTCAAGACAATAAACTTACTATGGTCACCTTCAACTATGACCGTTCACTTGAACAATATCTGTTTGAGAGATTTAGGAATACACACACGACAAGGAGCGAAAATGAATGTAAGAAAAAATTAGGTCAACTTGAAATACTCCACATGTATGGCAGTCTGGGGCGTTTGCCCTGGCAGACTGATGATCCTAAGAATCCAACAACTTGCGTAGATTATGGAGCAGTGCAGACAAAAGAAATGACTATTGCGGCAGCCAAAAATATAGAAATCATGCCTGAAAACAGTCCAGGCATTACTGGCAAATTTCAGAGATTCAAGGAGCTAATGCGAGATTGTCAGGCGTTATATTTTCTTGGTTTTGGATACCACGACGTGAACATGCAAAGATTAGGTATAAGCACACTTGGAATACCACCCAAAGTTATGGGTACAGCCAAAGGATTGAGCTATCAGCGGATTAGAGAAATAGAAAGTTATGGTATTAGAACTCTCTGCATAGGAGACGGTCTATTCCGCAAATCAATCTATGATTTTCTCCACGGATACGTGCACTTCAATGAGTCTCGCTACCCAGATCGCCGAATCTATACGATATGACTAAGACCGTGAAATCTATCGCCCGGACTTCACAATCCAAGAGCACTTCGACGCGGAAAACAGCGTATTTCGGCGGACGGCAATGAACAAAAGCAGGCCGGGGACATCGAAAAGGTGAATCACGTCAAACAGGCCGTAGAATGTGAAAAAACACAGTTTCAGGCCCATAGAAGTACACTGCCGAAGGAGGGAGTCGAACCCTCACCCTGTTGCCAGGACGGGATTTTGAATCCCGCGCGTCTGCCAGTTCCGCCACTTCGGCCAAACCCAATCGACGGCGTATTATTCACCGGCAGAAAACCCCTGTCAAACGAAATTTCCGTTTAGGCCCGCGTGCTCCTGTCAGGTCCCTGGGGCTGGAAAATTGCTGATTGCCATCCGCCTTCGGAGCCGATAAATACAATATCGCCGAGGAAATTGCTATTTTGGATGAACTGTGAATTGAGAGTCGGATGTGAAAGGATGACAAATGTGCAAGACATGCGGATGCAGCTCAGGCAAGAAGCCCAAGACCAAATCCAAAACGAAAAAGACCAAAGCCAAAGCCAGGAAAAAATAGCCGACAGCATCTGACCCACTGTTTGAGCCAAAGCATTCGGCTATTTGATTTCGCACCAAGCTGCGCGACGACGAATGGCACCCGGGCCCGGGGCAATATCCGCGCTGCGGGCCGTCGCAGCATACGCGAGCTAATGTCTTTCCCGGATTAGATCTGCCCACAAACGCTACCTAGCCTCGGACACTCTTGAATGTGGAAATTCTGAGAATTCCTCTTGACACGCGCTCAATCGCGCCTATAATTGCACACACTGAGAAGTGGTGGGTGCTGCCCGAAGGAGTGTAAACTCGGCTGTTTCGACACCCCAACCAATTTTCTCGTTAAGGACGATTATCGAGGCATCAAGGCTTGATTGTCGTAAGCGAGTTCAGGAATTTCTCCTGACGTAATTATAGATATCGAACCTGCGTTGTTGCTCTGCGTGGCTTTGGCATTGTGATCGAAGACGCGGGTTTCTCATATACCTATACCACGTAAGATCGTTCTATGTGTTTGGCGAACCGGCCAAGGTCGGCCCAAACGCAGGGGGTGATTTTCCGCTTACCCCACTCATACCACAGCACTAACAGAGCTCAATCCAAGATCGAATTCCGCGCCGCTACGTTGGCGGCCGCCATCCGATCGGGTGACAGATGCGGCCTACTCAAACAGCATCGATAAGATAAGGAGAATTGAAAATGGCAGACCAAGCCAACAAGCAGCAACCGCTCAGGAAGCCGACCGTGGCTCCCAAGCCCGCCGTCGCTCCCAAGCCGGCAGTTTCAAAGCCTGCGGCCCCGACAACCGGCTGCGGCTGCGGAACGCCCGCAGCAAAGCCGGCGAATCCTCAGACCGGCCAGAAATAGTATCAGTCAGTGGCGCGACAGACATAGCGCGGGAAAAAAACAGCCCGCCCTATGCTTCAGTTGATGCACACCCGCTGGTGCGCACCGAAGGCCGGCAGGCAGCGGGTGGTCGGCTCAAGAAAATGTCGAGCGCCACGCACAGCCCGCGAATGGACGCGCGGGCTTTTTTTATGCCCTCAAACCGCTGGCGACGGCAGGCCGCTGACCCCCATTTTTCATTAACCGCAGACGCCGTCCTGAATTAGCCGAAGCCCTGAGCCCATTCGGCTGCGCTCAGGGTAAACTCTGCCGAAGGGGCAGTCGAAGGAGTTCGCGAAGACCGCTGGAGAAGACGGAGATTGCATTTTCTTCATTGTGCAGTCAGTCTTTACACAAGAAGAAGCTGGCGGAAGCCCCGTCAGTCCCACAAGGGACACCTTACGGTGGGACGCCTTACGGCGGAGTCCCCAGGACCGCGGCGGGAAGTACGCGCTAAGTCTTCTTCCAGTAGCGCTGCACGATCCCGTCTTTGACTTCAAATGCGACGATGTGTTCGACTTGCCCGTCGTCCTTGATAACGATGGGCGGCGGGAACATGACAAACTGGTTGTCCTTTTTCCTGATGCACTTGTACTTGAGGATCTCGGTGCCCCGGTCCGTCATAAGCTGCTCGGACGGCTCACCGAAGGTCGCCACGATCCAGTCCTTTGTCGTCTGGCCGCACTTAACCTGCTTGAGCGTTTGATCTTCGACGCCCGTGTACTTCTCATCGGTTTCGACGACCACGCAGCCGGCAAGCAACGCCGACATCGCGACCAACGACGCAAAAAAAGCCATCCCGTTGCATTTGTTCAGTTTCATTTTGTGCTTCTCCGTAAATCACCTGACCACTTCTCATGTACAATCCGCAATCGGTTCCACTCTGCAAACCACAGCCCGGTCAACGCATACCGGCCTCTGAATAGTATAGGCACAAAAACCGCAAAAGGTTACAAGATTTTTGTGGGAACTTTCCTGTTGTCCGGCCCCAAATACGCGGCGGACCTAACCTGAATTCACAGACACGGATTGACGCTGTTTACGAAAAACCGGATTCGGCTTGACGCAGGAGCCAGTCAAGGGTAGGATTTGCCGGCAAGCTATTGACGAGGCAAACTGAGGCGAGCAGGTATGGCGCAGGTGCGAGCCGCTGAGCAAAACGAAATGGATGAACTGATCCAATGAAAAAACCATCGAAACGATCCGCTCCACCAGCAGTAAGCGATTTGTCAAAAGACTTGACAGTCCAGTACCTCCTGTCACTGCGACATCATGAGGAGGAGGTTGGACTCGTCCTAAAAGGTCATTTGTTCATTGAATACGTTCTTAACCAGATCATTCGCAAACAGCTCAAATCTTCCTCCGCAATTCTCAAGGATCAACGGTCTTACACATTCTCTGTCAAGTTACAGATGATATACTCAACGGGCTATCTTCCTCACTATCTGTTTTCAAATATCAGGCGCATTAATCGTCTGCGGAATCATCTTGCACACAACTTGACACTAGACCTTAATCAAAGTCAGTTTAGGTTTACACGCTCCGATGGAACGGAGATCGTGCTTAAGAAGCGCGGCAAGCGTCCCCGTTACCCCGCGAGGTACTACTGTAAATCACTGTGCTTTGCCACTCTCAGCCAGTTGCGCAATCATTTTGCCTTAGAATTCGGTGAGTGGCCTTTCCACCCCGATTTTCAGTTATAGGTTTAGTCCAGGCCGCTATGTGACTTTTCAGATGGAAGAGCTGGCTGTGCCGAGGGCTTTGTCCTGTGAAATCATCAAGCGAAACCACCTCAGATTATTGTAATTTGGGGAAGATTTTTATATTGTGGTGGCATTGAAAGGCTTGGTTGCGCAGGCAAGCGTTTAGCATAGGAAATGTCAGAATAAGTACGGTGTCCGCAAATTTCCTCAGATTTCGCATATTATCTTAGAAGATTAAAATGGCTGAGATATGCAAACTTTGTAATAACCACTCTAAGTTAGTGCAAAGTCATATTATCCCCAAATTCGTTTTCAAATGGTTAAAAGAAACCTCTGCGACGGGATACTTAAGATTTGGGCAGAACCTCAACAGAAGAGTCCAAGATGGTTTCAAACGGAATTTGCTATGTCGCAATTGCGAAGATCGTTTCAATAACTGGGAAACAGATTTTGCAAATAAGCTTTTTTACCCTCTAGTCAACAGGGAAAAGAGTTCCTTTGAATATGGATCCTGGTTCCTTAATTGCGTAGTTTCTTTAAGCTGGCGGTCTCTTATATTGTGTAAAACAGTTGGCTTATCTCATTCTCATTTCTCTGATATCCAAACGCAAGAAAGTGACCTAGCTCTCGAAATATGGCGCAAATTTTTGCTGGGTGACATTAAGGATCTTGGCAAATATCAGCAACATGCAATTCCTATTGATATTGTGTCTAATAGGTTTATGCCAAATCTGCCTACAAATATTAATCGCTATTTCTTGAGAAGCATAGACATAGATCCAATAGCAAATGAATCTCAAGCGTTAATTTATATCAAAATCCCTTACTTCATATTTCTTGGGGGAATACAATTTGATCCAAAGCAGTGGATTAACACGACAATACAAAATCAGAAAGGAATGATAGGAAACAATAGGTGTACTGTCCCCCAGAGTTTTGGAGATTACATTATTGATAAGGCCAAGAGAGTCGGTAATATCCAAAAGAACATGTCTGCCAAACAGAAACGCAAAATCGAAGATGCAATTCTCAATAATCTAGACAGAGTATCAAGATCTGAGATGCTTAGGGCTATACATGCAGACATACGACTATTCGGTAATGATGTTTTTGAATAAAGCTGAATAATGCGAACCCGGCGCGTCAGGCGGGCGAAGAAAGAGGACATTCGACTTTTCTCGTTCTTTCGGGGGCCAAGCTCGCAGCGGGATGCGAAGTCTTAACAAAAAAGTGACTTTCTTCGTGGTTCTTCGCGGTTTTTGTGGTTTAATCTATGCGCGTGAGTAGAGGTAGGGTGCGATGAATCGCACCGGTTATGCTGAAGGAGAAATCATGATTGTCAGAAGGATTAAACAGGTTCGGTGGTTTTTGGTTCCGGTTGTCGTCGTTTTGCTCTCGGTCTGGCCGGAGTTTTGTCCGGCCCAGGATCGCTCGGACTTGGCGAAAACCTACGTCCCCAAGTTCGAGAAGATACTCACGGAGAACATCGCCTCATTCTGGCACACCAAGAGTATCGACCGTGCCAATGGAGGGTACACGATCAACTTTGGCCCGAAGGGCGAGCCGAAAGGCGAGGGGACGAAGATGATCGTGACTCAGGCCCGCACGGTGTGGCTGTTCTCTCGCTTAGCGAGGGCCGGCTACGGCGGCAAGGAGTACATCGACGCCGCCGACGTTGGCTATCGCTTCCTGAGGGAGAAAATGTGGGACGCCAAGAATGGGGGCTTCTATTGGGAAGTCGATGCCACGGGCGACAAGAAGCTCAAGCCGCGAAAGCACCTCTACGGCCAGTCCTTCGGACTCTACGCCATTTCCGAATATTACCTGGCGACCCAGAGAAAGGATGTGCTGGAGTTTGCCGTCCGTTTCTTTAATCTGCTGGAAGCTAAGTCCCACGACGACATTTATGGCGGCTACGTGGAGTTCTTCAACGAAGACTGGACGCCGGCGCCCGCTTCGGAAAGCTCTTATATGGGGGCGGAGGCCGGCCTCAAGCTGATGAACACGCACCTGCATCTATTGGAGGCGATGACCACATTCTATCGTGCAAGCAAACTCCCTCTGGCACGCGAGCGCCTGCTGGAACTGATCAACATCGAGAGCAACGCTGTCGTGCGAAAGAATCTCGGCGCCTGCACGGACAAGTACGAGCGCGACTGGACGCCGAGACTGGAAGGAGACTACGCCAGGGTGTCATACGGTCACGACATTGAAAACGTGTGGCTGCTCATGGATGCGTGCGAGGCGGCGGGCGTTTCGAATCATCCCTTCCTCGATTTGTATCGGGCCTTGTTCGATTACTCGCTGAAGTACGGCTATGACGACGCGAACGGCGGGTTCTACGACAGCGGGCCGTTCAATCAGCCGGCCGACCGGCGCGGCAAAGTCTGGTGGGTCCAGAGCGAAGCGATTGTCAGCGCTTTATACATGCATCGCCTGACGCAGGACCCCAAGTATCTGCCCATCTTCGAAAAGACGTCCGACTTTATCGAAAAGAACATGGTCGATTGGGAAAACGGCGAATGGCACGCCACTATCACGCCGGAAGGAAAGCCGCAAGGCGACAAGGCCAACACCTGGAAGGCGGGCTATCACAACGGCCGGGCCATGATCGAGTGCCTGCAAATACTGAAGCAGTGGAAAAAGTGAGAGCCCATGCGAATAACGGTTTGCTGGCGCCTGTCATGCTGAACGGAGTGAAGCATCTGGGCTGCGACCGGCGATTTGGAGCCCAGATTCTTCGCTTCACTGCGTTTCTGCTCAGAATGACAAACGCTAAAGAGTAATTCGGACAGGGTCTATCCGTTTTCCGGCTTCTGCATCTCAGGCGCAGGCCGATTATTGCTGAAAGTCCGGCTTGGCGGTGTCGCCGCCGGAGCCTTTGACCTCAAACACTTTTGCCGGCTTTCCGCTGTTCAGCAATTCCTCGGCCTGCTCCTCGATGGCCATGCATCGTTTTTTGAGCTCGTAGAATCCGTGCCACCAGGCATAATCGGGGGCCATCATCGCCGCGCCGAACCGGGCCCGCCGGCCCTCGTGGTGCCAGAGTTCGTACATGTCGATCTCGATCTGCTCGTCCAGGTTCTTACGGTTGCTGAGCAGCTTCTTTTCGTAAAGCTCGTCGATGAGCTTCTTCATCGGCGTATAGTAGTTGTCGTTGTAGTTGACGACGGCGGCGTCCAGGCGGGTGAAATGTCCCTTCGTCCAGGCGGGGGAGTGACAGGCGAGACAGATAGTCTCCATTTTCTGCCGCTCTTGCTGCCAGTCGGTCTTTGCCGGCCACGCCTTGAACTCGCTCGGCCGGACCGTCAGCGGCGCCTGCGTTTCCCACGATAGCCGCTCGGTGACATCGTGCGTTGCGGCGACGCTCTTGACGCCGGACATGTGACAAACTGAACAGCTTGGCGCTCGGTAATCGACGCCCGGCGTCCACGTCCCCGGGGCGGCGTTCCAGTTCCAGCCGTCGCCCTCGGCTTCGTAGATGGCGCCGTGCTTGGACTCGGCGAAGATCTCGACCTGGGGATGGTCGGGACCCAAGTGGCACTGGCCGCAAGCCTGCGGCTTTCTGGCCTCGGCGAGAGAGAACTTGTGGCGCGTATGGCAGCTCGAACAGCTTCCTTTGCTGCCGTCCGGATTGATCCTGCCGACGCCCACGTTCGGCCAGGTATCGGGATTGAATTTTCCGTTTTCGATTTTCACAATGCTGCCGTGGCAGTGATAGCAGCCCGTCTGGCGCTCGATGCTGCTGTTCATGCCGTCGTTCAGCCAGGGGTCGATCTTCCATATCAATTCAAGGGTGTTGGCATGTTTGCTCTTGGCGTATTGAGCGGCTTCGGCCGGGTGACACCGTGAGCAGTCTTTGGGCGAGACAATGACGCTGATGGGAGTTTTGTCGATTTTGAGATGCTCACGGCTTATGTCCGGATCGGCGGGGCCGGCCCGGTGGCAATCCAGACAGGAGATGTTTGCATGGGCGTGCCGGCTCGCGGACCAGTCGGCGACAATTCCCTCATTTTGTTCAGCGTGACATTCGATACAGCCCTGAGCGTCCTTCGAGACGCTTCTGACGATGCGATACTCCTTCAGAGGCGGCGATATAACGGATGAGGTCTGCTCCGCTCGAATGGCGGTTGTGAGCGCCAGCGCGATAGCAGAGATCCACGCAAGAACGGTTAGATTGCTTTTTCTCAACGTCTCCATAGCTTTCTCCTTCTTTTTCTATGGTGAAAACAGCTTGCTCTGGCGCTGGTGCCCGGCATCTTCGTGACACTCGACGCACCTGTTTTCGGGAATACCGGGCTCAGCCAGGGCGGCGGTGTGGGCAGTTCTTGCCGCAGAATTGCCGGGTTTGCCGAGCAGATGGTTGTGACAATGCACACATCTTTGATTCGACAGGTGGCTCAGCACCCTCTTGCGAACCTTCTCCGTATCGTACGGGCCGCCAAAGTAATGCACGTATGTGTCCTTGGCGCCTTCATAAGCCTTCGCGGTGATGTGGGTGAAGTATTTTTCTTTCGGCGGCAGGTGACAATCTATACATTCAACACGGATGCCGTAGCTGTTAGCGCCGTGCGGCGAAAGCTCCCAGCCCAGGTATGCCGCATTCATTTCGTGGCACTTGCCGCCGCAATACTCGGATGTTGACACAGGTACCATCGCAGCGTTAATCGCGATAAAGCACAATACGGCACACGCAAATCCGGCAAGAAACACCCCTATCTGAGACAGGACTTTAGCATGAGATCGCAACATGAGCACAATTTACCAACGCATTCATCGCATGCAAGGATTTTTAGTCGTTCTTGCGGTCGAATGTACGGTGCGCTGGGCAGCGCTGACCAGATAATATTCGGATATCGTCCGCTTATCTCCATCAGGAAATGGAACGCCGGAAAATTTTCAAAAAAACAATTTTTTCTGTTGACAGTACGAACAAGTAGGACTATATTAGGTATATAAGACTCTATAAGTCTTACATGAGTGATGAACAGTGAGATTCTGTTTTCCGGGGAAGTATGGCGATGGTCGATTTGGTGAGGCGAAACACGGACTATGCCCTGCGGTTGATGGTGAACGTCGCAAGGCGCTACGGTAATGGGCCGGTATCGACCCGGGCGGCTGCGGCCGAGGAAGACGTTCCCTACCAATTAGCATGTAAGCTGATGCAAAGGCTTCACAGATCAAAGCTTGTGAAGAGCTGTATGGGTCCAAAGGGCGGCTTTAGTCTGGGAAAAGAGCCTTCCCAGATCAGTCTGCGCGAGGTTGTTGAGACGATCCAAGGTCCGATAAGCATCAACAGGTGTCTGTTGGCTGCGGACGCCTGTCATCGCCGAAGAAATTGTATGGCCAGCGCAAAACTCGGTGAGCTTCAAGAATACGTACGCAATTACCTTGACCATATTACGCTGGATGAATTACTTCACGACCGGCGCGCAAAGGATGAAGAGAAGCCGTGAAGGGAGAAAAAGATGGCCGGGCAAGAAAAGAAGGATAGTGTGCTGGCGGAGTGTCTGGGCAAGGCCCGGGTATTGGCGGAGCTGATCGAATACGCCAAGGATTCGATCGTGAGTAAGACGATACTGAACAAATCGGTGGGGACGATCACGCTGTTTGCTTTTGACGCGGGGCAAAGTCTGAGCGAGCACACCGCCCCTTACGATGCGGTTGTTCAGGTTCTCGATGGCAGCGCCCGGGTGACGATAGGGGGCCAGGACAAGATTGTTTCGGAGGGACAGATTATCGTCATGCCGGCCAATGTGCCGCACGCTGTCAACGCCGAGGAAAGATTCAAAATGCTGCTCACAATGATTCGCGCATGACGGGCGCAGCCCGCAGTCAAGAATAGGCAGATAGAAAGATGCACAAATGTCCCAAACACATGCAAAAATCCTGGACGCCGCGAGACGTCTTTGAGGTTGAATGTCCCGGTTGCGGTCAGGCCATGGAGTTTTTCAAGGACGAAGAGAGGCGGGAATGCCGCAAGTGCGGACAAGAGGTCGTCAATCCGAAGCGGCAGGAGGCCGGATGAGCCGGTTGTCGCAACGGGCCGGAGAGTAGATTATGGTAAGATGTCCCGGACAAGATCAGAGATTCTGGAAACCGGATGCTATCTTTGAAGTTGAGTGTTCGAGCTGTGGTAAGGCGGTGGAGTTTTTTAAGGATGAGCCGCAGCTCAAATGCCGCCACTGCGGCCATACCGTCATTAACCCGAAGATCGACCTGGGTTGTGCAGAATGGTGCCAGCATGCACAGCAGTGTCTGGGCGTGACGGTCAAAAACTTGACCATCGTTCGGCAGAAATTGATCGATGAGATGAAAACGGTTTTTGGCCGGGACGAAAAGAGGATCGCGCACGCTTTAGCCGTCCTGGACTATGCCGAGCAAATCCAGGCCGTTGAAGGTGGCGACCCTTTGGTGGTCAAAGCGGCGGCGATTCTGCACGATATCGGAATCCACGAGGCGGAGCGAAAGTACGGCTCGTCGGCGGGCAAATACCAGGAGATTGAAGGCCCGCCCATCGCGGAGGAGATTTTGAAAAGACACGATATCCCCCATGAAACCATCGAGCATATTTGCAGGATTATCGCCAATCACCACAGCGCCAAAGATATCGATACGACCGAGTTTCGGATCCTGTGGGACGCGGACCGGCTCGTGAATATCCCGGAAGATTTTCCCGATGCCGGCAAAGAGAAGATGCAGAGGATTATCGACAAAACGTTCAGGACCGACAAAGGCCGCCAGATGGCGGTGCAGTCATTTCTAAAAAGCTAAAGTCAAGATCACGGAAAAAAGAAAGGAGACAAGACATGGAGACGTCATATCTAAAATGGGGAGCAGTCATAAGTTTCGTCGTGGCCATGCTCGTTTTGATCGGGGGCGGCTACGCGATCAGGGACCAGCTTCCGCCTTACCCTGAAAAGGTGGTCTCTGAAGACGGCAACATAATTTTCGATAAAGACGCAATCATCCGTGGACAAGATGTATATCAAAAGTATGGTTTGATGGATCATGGCAGCGTATGGGGGCACGGCTCACTGAGAGGTATGGATTTCTCCGCCACCACGCTTCACCTGGTTGGGCGAGCGATGCAGTCTTCTCATGCAAGAGAAATATACTCTCGCGCTTTTGGCGAGCTGAGCACCCAAGAGAAAGAGAATATCAGGGCCATCGTAAGAAATGAAATAAAGGAAAACAGATATGACAGCTCGAAGGCCACTCTGACGTTGACTAAAGCCCAGCAGAACGCCTTGGACGAAGTCAAAAAGTTTTGGGAGCAGGAATTCGGCTTCGGAGACAAACAGTACGGATTCTTGCCCGACACCGTTAAGACGGCTGCCGAAAGAAAGGATATTGCTGATTTCTTTTTCTGGACCTCGTGGGTCGCTTCGGCAAACAGACCGGACAAAGACTACTCTTACACGAATAACTGGCCGCCCGACCCGGAGGTGGGCAATGTTCCGAAGGCGGAGGTATTTCTATGGAGCATCGGGGGCATTCTGTCGTTGTTTCTGGTTTTGGGGTTGGTTGTCTATATCGTTCATCGGTATAGATTCTTTTACGGGGAGCCCCGAAGCGTGATGATAGGCGAAAGATTGTACGAAATGCCCATATCCCTCAGTCAGCATAAAGCGGCCAAATTTTTCCTGGTCGTGACCCTGCTGTTTCTGCTGCAAACGTGTTTGGGCGGAATCCTCGCCCATTACACGGTCTCTCCAATCCACTTCTATATCCCTCTGGTGGCTAAACTTGTTCCTTACAGCCTGGCCAAGAGCTGGCATCTGCAGTTGGCCATATTCTGGATTGCCACCACGTGGGTCGGCACGGCGATCTATCTGGCTCCTCTGATCGGCGGCCGCGAGCCGAAGAAACAATGGCTTCTGGTCGAGATACTCTTCGGGGCAATACTCGTCGTAGCCCTGGGCAGTATGATCGGAGAGCTGCTGGGTATTAGAGGGATATTTCCCGGCAAACTGTGGTTCTGGCTGGGTCACCAGGGGTGGGAATACCTGGAATTGGGCCGGCTCTGGCAGATACTTCTTTTTGTGGGTCTTTTGGCTTGGTTGGTGATAGTCTATCGCGCCCTGGCCGGCAGGATATGGAAAGGAGGCTCGGAAAGCTACGGGGCCCTCATTCGGTTTTATACCTTCAGCGCCATCTTAGTCGTTCTGTTCTTTGGATTCGGATTCTTTTACCGGCAAGGCTCGCATCTTACCGTCGCCGACTATTGGCGTTGGTTTGTGGTCCATATCTGGGTCGAGAGTATCTTTGAGTTCTTTGGCGTGGCGATTGTGGCGCTGTTCCTGACGGTCCTGGGTTTGGTCGATATCCGGTCCGCTTTGCGAGTAGCTTACCTGACGGCTATCATCGTCTTCCTGAGCGGTATCATAGGTACGGCCCACCATTATTTCTGGTACGGCGGGCCCGCGCTCTGGCTGGCGCTCGGGGCGGTTTTTTCTTCCATGGAGCCTATCCCCCTGATTCTCCTGGTCACCAGGGCCTGGATGGAATACCACGCGATTCATAAGAAAGGCGAGACCTTCGCCTACAGGTGGCCGTTCCTCTTCCTGGTCGCTTCAAGCTTCTGGAATTTCCTGGGCGCCGGTGTTTTCGGATTCGTCATCAACCTGCCCATCATAAACTATTACGAGCACGGCACGTATTTGACCGTCAACCACGGCCATACGGCACTGTTCGGGGTCTATGGAATGCTTTCGTTGTCTCTTCTTCTGTTTGCCTGGCGGGGACTGGTCGAGAACAAATACTGGAACGACCGCCTGCTGAAGGTTACTTTCTGGGGCTTTAACGGCGGATTGTTCCTGATGTCGATGCTCACCCTTTTGCCTGTCGGTATCATGCAGGTTAAAGATAGTTTTCTGCGCGGCACGTGGTTTGCCCGAAGTGCTGAGTTCTATAACGGCGCTGCTGTTCAGACATTGGGCAAGCTGCGAGCCATCCCGGACTTGATTATTATTCTGGTCGGCGTTATCCCGCTGACCGTTTTTCTTTTCCGTACCTACCGGCACATAAAACAGCCCCAGATAGGTGACGGCCAGTCGGTATGGGAGAAGGCCGGGATATCAATGACCGAAGACTAAAGTAAGGCAAGAGAATCCCATGCTGGAAGACTATCTGAACAAAGGTATCAAGGAAGTGATCTCAAGATTTCCCGATGTGGCGGATATTCTTGAGGAATATAACATTGGCTGCGTCCCCTGCGCTGTAGGTACCTGTCTTTTGAAGGATATCGTCGAAATACATAATCTGTCTGCAGAGGACGAACGGACGCTGATGGCCAGGATCGCCGGCGTCATCGATCCTGACCGGCAGGCAGGAGCGCTTCCCATCAAGAGGAGGCCGGAAGCAAAACCCAAGGAGATAAGGTATTCGCCCCCGCTGAAGAAACTGGTTGATGAGCACGTCTTTATAAAGAGGCTGATTGGGCTGATACCCAAGGTTATTGAGAATCTTGATGTGGAATCCGAAGAAGGCAGGCGGCTCATCCTCCGGAACGTGGACTTTATTCGTTCCTATGCGGACAAGTACCATCACGCCAAGGAAGAAGAGATACTCTTTAAGTATTTCGATGAGAATTCAGATATTCTTAAGACCATGCGTGAGGATCACGAGAAGGCCAGAAGTCACGTCAGAGCCGTGCTGGAGGCATTGGGCAAAAGGAATAAAGAAGGGATTGCCGAACACCTGAATGCCTATCGTGAGCTTCTCACTGAGCACATACAAAAAGAGGATGAAATTCTATATCCGTGGATGGATAGAAATCTTTCGGTGACACAGGTAGGCGAACTGTTTTCCAAATTCGCCGAAGCAGACGAAAAGGTGGATAAGGACGTCATAGAGAGATGCGAAAAATTCGTCATAGAGCTTGAAGAAGAAATGTTAAGGCTGAGCAAAGAGGTGACAAAATGAGTGAATTTGCAGGTTGTCCCGGCTCACGAATGTTTGACTTTCGAACCAAAGAGGCACAGGACCAAGCACAGACCGCACAGATAAAATCGCAATTGCGACAGTGGCCGATTCAGTTACACTTGGTTTCGCCTCAAGCCCCCTATTATCAGGGGGCCGATGTGCTTCTGGTCGCTGATTGTGTGGCTTATGCTCTGGGGAATTTCCATACGGATTATCTAAAGGGCAGATCCATTGCAATTGCCTGTCCAAAACTGGATGAGGGCCAAGACATCTATGTGGAGAAGATCAAGTCCTGGCTGGAAGATGCCAAGATAAACACCCTCACGGTTCTGATTATGCAGGTTCCCTGCTGCATGGGTTTGTTGGATCTGGCCAAGCAAGCCGCACAGTCTTCAAACAGAAAGGTCCCCATCAAATCTGTCGTTGTGAGTCTGCAGGGAGAGATTCTCTCGGAAGATTGGGTTTGACAGCCGCAGGTGTAGAAAGGCCTCTTCAGGGGCGCATCGGCAACCTTGGGGATGATATAGCCGGCCTGCAGGAGCTGATTACACACGGGATTAAGGGCGCGCTGGCGCGCCAGCCAAACGAGAGTGTTATGGGAAATTTGCTGAATTTTTCCGGCAAATGGGTTTTTTGCGAACAAATAGGACTAAAATAGTCGTATAAACCTTGACTGGCCCGATACCGGGCCGTTTGGGTCGTATGGCAAAAGGAATGGATTGATTAGGTTTCGATCTTAACAAGCAAGTGTAGCAGTTCAAATGTCAACTGTTTAATTAGGAGAATTACCATGAAGGCGTTGAAAGTAGCATTATTGGTGGTTGCGTTGCTCAGTCTTGGAATAATTGCGGGCTGTCAAAACGAGGCCGCCATGAGCAGCAGCATAACGAGCAGTGACAGAGTTGTCTGGGAGCAGGGTTTGACTGGCTTTCCGCACCCAAGAATAACCTATGTTGATGCGCGTTAAACCCCTTTGAGTGTGACCCGAAACGAGGTACGCCTCGAAGAGTCTCTGCAGAACGCGAACGTGGGGCGGAAAACCTGGAGCAGGCAGGGGAGGCGTGAATAGTAAGGTTGATTGCTCCAGGGCCGGGTTTGCCAGCCACGCATTATGGTGCGTGGCTGGCGACCTGTGTGGAAAGCAGACGCCCGGCGAAGTTAATGCCTTGAGTGTGCAACGTAGAGGAATTCGTCGGCTGGAACAAACTTATCAAGGGGTGAAAAATGAGCAGGCAGATGAGAATGCGAGCAGTTCGGACGGTGATTGGCGCCGCCGCCGTCACCTCTATGACGGTTTTTGCGGTTGTCAAAGATCAATCGTTGGAGTCCGGATATTGTGCGGGCGCGAGCCTGGGCGATGTCGTGAAATCGACGCAGACGTGGGACGTTGTGTTCACATCGTGGTTCGACAAGCAGGCGTCTGACTTTGCGATTGAGGATGTTGAAGGCAACAAGCACACGCTGAGTGATTATCGCGGCAGAGATCTCCTGGTCGTGTTCTGGGCGACGTGGTGTCCGGCGTGTAACCTGGAGATTCCCCATTTGATCGAGCTGAGAAAAATGCTGCCGGATGACCAACTGGCAATCCTGGCGATTTCCAACGAAGCTCCTGAGCATTTGAAACATTTCGCCGCAGCCAAGAAGATGAACTACACCGTCGCATCTCTTGGCGACACGACTTTGCCGGCCCCCTTCGCGGACGTGACCTCGATACCGACCACCTTTTTCATCGACCGCCACGGAACCATAAAACTTGCCGCGGTCGGGGTGGTGTCGCTGGATGAGGCAAAGGCAATTCTCCAGGCCCGGCAACAACGATAACCGCCGGCTCCGGCAATGGTGTTATGTCGGGAGCTGCCCGTGGAACGGGGGTTGCCCAATACGAGACAAAAGGGGCTTCGCGGTATGTCAGGCGTCATTTTAGTGATGGGCCTCTTGGCTACTGGGATTTGTGCGGTGTCAGGAGAAAAGGAAATGTCGAGTACGACGGAGACATACGAGCACACCAACAGGCTCATTAACGAAAGCAGCCCCTATCTGCTTCAACATGCACATAATCCGGTCGATTGGTATCCCTGGGGGGCCGAAGCCTTCGGGCGGGCGAAGAGGCAGGACAAGCCCGTCTTCCTCTCAATCGGCTACTCTACCTGCCACTGGTGTCATGTGATGGAGCATGAGAGCTTTGAAGACGATCAGATCGCTGAAATAATGAACGAGCATTTCGTGTGCATCAAGGTGGATAGAGAGCAGCGGCCGGACGTGGACGAGATTTACATGAACGCCGTCGTGCTGACGACCGGCTCCGGCGGCTGGCCCCTCTCGGTCTTTCTCACGCCCGACGGCAAGCCCTTCTACGGGGGCACGTACTTTCCGTCGAAGCAGTTATACGGTCGGCCAGGTTTTGATCGCGTCCTTCTGTCCATTGCTGAGGCATGGAAAGACAGGCGGCGGGAGTTGATTGACTCGGCGGGCAAGCTGAGTGAATTTCTGCAATATCCAAGTGCTCCCGCCCAGAAGGCGAATCTGTCAGCGGAAATTTCTAAGAAGGCTTTCGGTCAGCTCCGGGACATGTTCGACCCCGTCAACGGCGGTTTTGGGACGGCTCCGAAATTTCCTCAGCCGGCCAATCTGTCGATGCTCCTGGTCTATTGGCACCGCACGGCGGATACTCAGGCGATACATATCGTCGAAAAGACACTCGATGCGATGGCCGCGGGGGGTATCTACGACCACATCGGCGGCGGGTTCCATCGATACTCGACCGATTCGCGATGGCTCGTCCCGCATTTTGAGAAAATGCTGTATGACCAGGCCCTGCTGAGCAAAGTTTATCTCCAGGCGTATCAGATTACCGGGAACCCGCGCTATGCCCGCGTCGCGCGGGAGATTTTCGATTATGTTCTGCGTGACATGACGGATCCTGCCGGCGGCTTCTACAGCGCGGAGGACGCCGACAGCGAGGGCGAGGAAGGAACCTTTTATCTCTGGCAGCCGGAGCAGATAGCTTCTGTCTTGAACCAGGACGAGGCCCGACTGTTCAACGCCCATTATGGTGTTACCAAACGCGGCAATTTTGAAGGCAACAAAACCATTCTCAGCATCGTAACGCCGACGGAACAATTGGCAAAAGAGTTTCAGAAGGACCACGGCGCGATTTTGAATATCTTGACGAATGCTCGCTCAAAGGTTTTTGAGGCACGGGCAAAGAGGGTCAGGCCGCATCGGGATGATAAGGTCATCGCCGCCTGGAACGGCCTGATGATTTCGTCATTGGCCTGTGGCGGAGCGATGCTGGGAGAAGAGAAATACACGCAAGCAGCCGAACGTTCGGCCGAATTTATCTTGGGCACCCTGCACGGGAATGGCCGGCTGGCGCGATACTATCGGGGTGGACAGACAATCGAAAAGGCTTTTCTTGATGATTATGCCTTCACGGTGATGGGCCTTGTGGACCTGTATGAAGCGACCTTCGACGCCAGGTGGCTCGCCGCAGCGAAGAAGCTCAGCGAAGAGATGATTGAGTTGTTTGCCGATACCGAGCAGGGCGGATTCTTTCTTGCCGGCAAGGATGGTGAAAGGCTGATTGCCCGCACCAAGCCCGGTTCCGATGGAGCCGTCCCGTCCGGCAATTCAGCGGCGGCGTTTGTGCTGTTGAAACTGGGCCGGCTAACGATGAACCAGGATTTTACCGAGCGCGGTGTCAAAGTGCTCGAGACTTTCTCCCGGCAGTTGGAAGAGTCGCCTGCCTATTCGTCGCTGATGTTAGAGGCGCTGAGCTTCCGGCTGGGGCCGGCGCGGGAAATCGTCATCGCCGGGAAAACCGACGCCGCGGACACGAAGCGGATGCTTGAGCTGATCCGCGGCAAATTCTTGCCCAACGCCGTCGTGCTGTTGCACGACCAGGACAAAGCAGACCCAACCCTTTACGAAGTTGTCCCGTTTGTAAAGAATCAGATTGCCATAGAAGGCAAAGCAGCCGCCTACGTGTGCGAGAATTATGCCTGCAAGAAGCCGGTCAGTGACATTCGTGAATTTGAGCGTCTTCTTGCCGGAACCGTCGAAAATTCAAAAGCGGACGGCTCGACAAAACGTGAATAATCAGGATAATCTGTCTCCAGCAAGACGACGATGAACAGCCTGCAAAAGGAACAAAAGACGATAGCCATTATGATACGGATGTTCTGTGGCGCTCATCATGGAACGGCCGGCGATGACTTATGTCCCACATGCGAAGAACTCCTGGATCATGCCAAAGAGCGTCTGAGAAGATGCCCATTCGGCGAAAACAAAGGCGCCTGCTCGAAATGCAAAATCCACTGCTACAAGCCCGACATGCGAAAACGAGTCACGGAAGTGATGCGCTACTCAGGCCCTAAGATGATTGCGAAACATCCCCTGTTGGCGATAAATCATCTGCTGAAAGCCAAGGGTTTAAGACGCGCAAAAGCCAATGCAGAGAATAAGAAAGCCCCGTGATTCGTTTCATTCGCACGCTCAGTCGTTTTGACCTTTGAGGAACGCTTTGTCCCAGTCTTTCCAGACTGGCTCGAAGCCTTGACGTCTTATCATGGCAGCAACCTGGGCCGGGCTGCGATTGTCGTCGATCTGGAATTGTCCGGTCGCGTCGGTGCGGCCTGAATAGCCGCCCGGATTGGTCTTGCTGCCGGCACTGACCTTCGTGGCGCCGAGCATGATGAGGTTGTCTCGCAATTCGGCTCGCTCACGAGTTGACAACACAAGCCCCACGTCGGCAAAACACAGCCGCAGCGCTGTTATCATCTGCACGAGATTCTTGTCGCCGAAAGAGTGGAACTGTGAATCTTCAACCTGAAAGGCCGGCCGCAGTCTCGGAAAAGAAAACGAGACATGGGACTGCCAGTAGCGTTTGATTAGGTAATGAGCGTGTTCTGCAAGAGCCAGGGTTTCCGCTCGCCAGTCCGTCAGCCCCAGAAGCACTCCCAATCCGACTTCACGCATGCCGGCGGCGGCGATGCTGTCGGGAGCGCTCAGCCTGCGATCGTAGTCGGATTTTGGGCCTGCCCGGTGATAATGGCCGTATGCTCGGCGGTCGTACGTCTCCTGATAAAGCGTCACCCCTTCAATGCCCGCCTCGAAGAGTCTGGCGTATTCGGCACGGCTCATCTGATAGAATTCTACTGAGATTGAGCTAAACGTGCCCCTGAGCTTTCTTGCAAGCTCGGCAAGGTAATCGACGCTGATGGACCCCCGGTCCTCACTGCTGACCAGCAATATGTCCCTGAACCCTTCGGAGGCAATAATGTCTGCCTCTTCAACCGCCTCATCAATACTCAGTCTCGTTCGTTCGAATTTGTTTTCCCTGTTGAAACCGCAGTACCGGCAGCTATTCGTGCAGTAGTTCGACAGGTACAGAGGGGCATACAGCTTGATGGTCCGTCCGAATCTTTGAACAGTCAGCGTGTGGGCCGACTGTGTCATCTCTTCAAGGTAATCTTCAGCCGCCGGCGAGATAAGCGCCAGAAGCTTTTGCAGACTGTACGAACCCACCGGCTCAGACAAGGCCCTTTCAACGTCATTGGCCTTGATGGCCTCAAATCGCTCTTGCCAAAGCGCACTGTGATCGTCGAGACCTCTTTCGGCCAGTATCGTCTCTATGCCGGAGTTTCTTGCTGCGATCAACATTCTCATTGGTCTCTCAGAAAGCCCGTCAAAGGGCTGGAAGCGTCCGCTTTCCCGCTTGCGGCACGGGGTCCGGATTTGAAGGCCATTCGCCCGGCCTCGACCGCTAACTTGAACGCCTTTGCCATGTCAATGGGGTCGGCCGCCGTAGCGATGGCCGTGTTGATCAGGACCGCGTCGGCGCCGATTTCCATTGCATCGGCCGCGTGCGAGGGCAGCCCCAGGCCCGCGTCCACGACCACCGGGATATTCGCCTGCTCGATAATAATCTCCAAGGCTGCGCGGGTCTGAAGTCCCCGATTCGAGCCGATGGGACTTGCGAGCGGCATGACCGTCGCAGTCCCTGCGTCTTCAAGTCGCCTGGCTAAGATTGGATCCGCATTGATGTACGGCAGAACGACGAAATCATCCTTCACCAGAATTTCAGCGGCCTTTAACGTTTCCACCGGGTCCGGCAGCAGGTAATACGGGTCCGGCGTGACCTCCAGCTTCAGCCAGTTGATGCCCGTCGCAGCTCGCGCCAGCCTGGCAAGGCGAACCGCCTCCTCGGCGTCCCGCGCCCCGGATGTATTCGGAAGCAGCACATATCTGCTGCGGTCAATCGCGGCAAGCATGTCGTCATTTTCGTTCTCAATATCGACTCGGCGCAGTGCAACGGTGACGATTTCGGCGCCCGACTCTTCAATGGCGGCGGCCATAACCTCAGACGAGGCGAACTTGCCCGTTCCTATGAGCAGGCGGGAATTGAATTTTCTTCCTGCGATGATCAGCTCATCCATGCGATCAGCCCCCTCCGACGAACCGGACCAATTCGATGCTCTGGCCGGCGGACAACCGTGTCTGTGCGAAGTTTTGTCTGGCGATGATCTTGCCGTCTATTTCCGCGACGACTGTCGCCTGGTTAATATTCAACTGCCCCAGCAATTCCGTCAGGGTTTGCGGTATGCCGGCGGGAAATTGTCGCTCAGCGCCGTTTATCTTCAGCATTTCCATTCCTGGCAGTTGCCCCCTTGGTCTATGGTTTATCCCTTGCTTGTGACATAGATCACCTGCTCGGCAAACAGATTGGGCGCAAATCGTACCGGACTGTGACGCGATTTGATCAGAGGGATTCTCTTTTCCACCTTGACCCCCAGCTTTTTGCAGAAGCGGTCGAAATCCTTGAGTGACAAGCAATGAATGTTGGGCGAGTTGCACCAGTCAAAGGGGAGTTGCTGTGTGATCGGCGCCCGGCCCTGAAACAGCAACTGCGCCCTGCACGACCAATGGGCGAAATTGGGGAAGCTGACAATGACTTTTCTGCCGACTCGCAGCAATTCGGCAAAGACCTTTTCCGGATTCTTTACCGTCTGCACGGTCTGGGAAAGTATCACATAGTCATAGCTCTTATCGGTGTAGTTCTCCAAACCCTGTTCAACATCGTGCTGCACGATAGATAGTCCCCGATCGACACAAGCTATGACGAGGTCCTGGTCCAGCTCGATCCCTTCACCTTTTATGTTCTTATCGGCGGTGAGGTTGGCCAGAAGCTCGCCGTCGCCGCAGCCGATGTCCAGCACCGTGCTGTTTGGCTCTATGAGCGACTCAATCGCCTCGTAATCGACGCGAATCCGATTCGTGCGCCCGGAACCATACATCCAGGCGCTGCCCTCTGTTTTTGCCTTCCTGCTGTGCTTTCTAACTCCCGGCCGGTGGCTCGCATCCAGAAAGCCGCAGAGCAGAGCGCCGAGTATTTCGGGCTCCAGCAGGAAGGCATCGTGACCGTACGGTGAGGTGATGTCGCAGAAGCTCACGTCTTTGTTGTTGGCAACCAGCGCATCAACAATGGCCCTGGACTGGGCGGGCGTAAAGAGCCAGTCGCTTGCAAAACTGATGACCAGGAACCTGCACGTGGTATTTGCAAAAGCCTGCTTCAGAGAGCCGTGCTCCTTTCCCAGGTCGAAATAATCGGACGCTTTGGTTATGTAGAGGTAACTGTTGGCGTCGAATCGCTCCACAAAACTTTGCCCCTGGTGATCCAGGTACGTCTCAACGGCAAACTCAGAGTTGAAGTCGTAGCTGTAGCGGTCGGAATTCCGCAACTGCCGCCCAAACTTCTCCCGCATACCTTGCTCGGACAAGTACGTGATATGCCCAATCATCCGTGCAATGGCCAAACCTCTGGCCGGGCCTTTTCCGTTGATATACTGGCCGCCCGTGAAATTTGAATCCGCCAGAATCGCATTTCTGCCCACCGCGTCAAAAGCAATCGATTGCGCTGCCAGATGTGTCGTCGTGGCGATGGGTATCGCGGCCCTGACAAAATCAGGGTACGCAATCGCCCATTGCAGGACCTGCATTCCGCCTATTGAGCCGCCGATGACGGCCAGGAGCTGTCTTATGCCAAGTCTGTCGAGCAGCAGCTTTTGGACCTCTACCATGTCGGCGATGGTTATGATCGGAAAGTCCAGGCCGTACGGTTTGCCTGTCGCCGGGTTAATCGAGGACGGCCCGGTTGTTCCACTGCACCCGCCTAAGAAATTCGAACAAATGACGAAGTATTTGTTTGTATCGATCCCCTTGCCCGGGCCGACCATGATGTCCCACCAGCCGGGCTTCTTGTCGTCCGGGCCGTACAGCCCGGCTACGTGAGCGTCGCCGCTAAGTGCATGGCAGATCAGAACAGCATTGTCGCCCGCCTCGTTGAGCTTTCCGTACGTTTCGTAGGCCACATTGATCGGTCCAAGCGTTTTGCCACACTCCAACTCCAGCGGGTGCACAGGCCCGACGACTTGAACCATCTTCGTCTGTACAACACCAGCCGAATCTTGTCCAGCTTCTGCCGTCTTCATATTGCTACAGCAACTATCCTATTATTCCTATACTGGTGGTAGAATATCATACTATGTCAGCAACTGTTGGTGCCAAAAAAATCACCAAGAATTCACCAGAATAGGGCATTTTACTGAGAAATGAAGATTTTTCAATTTTTTTTGAACAAACTGTTGACAAGAAAGTTATTTTAGGATATAGTAGTATTCCGATTGAATCAGTGATATATTACAGTAGCAGAAGATGAGAATATCCAAGAAATGTCAGTATGCCCTGAAAGCTCTTTTCGAGCTTGCCTGGCGAGATAACGGCCAGCCGGTAAAGACGCGCAGCATAGCTGACGCTCAGCGTATGTCGCTTCGCTTTACTGAGATCATCCTGAACGAGCTGAAACATGGCGGTTTTGTGGAGTCCAAGCGAGGCAGCGAGGGGGGCTATCTGCTGACTCGAGACGCCAGGAATCTGACGATCGGGGAAGTCGTCGAGTATGTCCAGGGTCCGATTTCGTTTGTTCCGGACGCGAAAGGTGTTTCGGATGGTGCTCTCTTGGGAAGTGAGGCGTTCGGGCAGCTTTGGCAGGAAGTGAGCGACGCCGTTTCCAGCGTTTGCGGCCGCAAGACCTTTGCCGACCTTGTGGAGCTCGAGCAGGCAAAACGAGAGCGGTCCGTTCCAAACTACAGCATTTAGGTGGAAATCCCGGTGCTATTCGTTAGGACGATGTTTTTGGCACGCCAATCCGAGTGCAACGATAGGAATGCTGTGAAAGGGCAGGGCCGACAAAGTGGAATCGCATCTTAGAAGTATAGTGAAGGCGATAACGTGGCGTACGGGCGGCACTATCGTCACATTCGCAGTTGCCTGGGTCCTGACCAAGAGGATCGAGCTGGCAGCGCAGATCGGCCTTGTGGACACATTAGTGAAGATCGGTGCGTTTTACGGCCATGAACGAATATGGAACCGGCTGAAGTTTGGCAGGGAAAAGCCGCCGGAATATCAAATATGAAGATTCGTGGTATCTCAAGAATGTCAAGTGGGCGATTGGCTCTGAACAAACCAGGTTCGATGGCGGCGAGTCAGCAGGCGACCGGGAGAATAAGCGCGAGGTCGTGGTTCGCAGTCAGGTCAGATTGTAAGCAGTTAAGTGAGGTAACTGGTAGAACGGAAAGCGAAATGTCTCCAAGAAAGATATTCATCACTCTAATTGCCGTTCTCGCCGTCTCAGGTTCATTTCAGATGGCCCATGCGGCGAAGGACGTTACGCTCTTGAACGTTTCATACGACCCGACACGGGAGCTTTATCAGGAACTCAACGTGGCATTTGCAAAGCACTGGCAGCAGAAAACCGGCGAGGTTGTAACAATTAACCAGTCCCACGGCGGCTCAAGCAAGCAGGCCAGAGCGGTCATCGACGGGCTTGAAGCCGACGTTGTTACGCTGGCGCTTGCTTATGATATAGACGCTATTTCCGAAAAGGCCAATCTGCTCAGCAAGAACTGGCAATCCAAGTTACCTGATAACAGCACCCCCTATGCTTCAACAGTTATTTTCTTGGTGCGTAAAGGCAACCCCAAAAACATCAAGGACTGGGATGACCTTATAAAGCCCGGAATTTCGGTCATAACGGCGAATCCCAAAACCTCGGGAGTCGCGCGTTGGGCTTATCTGACAGCTTGGGGGTACGCTCTTAAGAAAAATGAAACTCTACCCGCCGACGCTGCTGAGCAGAAAGCCAAGGAATTCGTGACGAAATTGTATAAAAATGTTCCGGTTCTTGACTCAGGTGCCCGCGGCGCATTAACAACCTTTGTGCAGCGAGAGATAGGCGACGTTCTTTTGAATTGGGAGAACGAGGCATTTCTGGCAGTCAATGAATTAGGCAAGGACAAATTCGAGATAGTTGTGCCATCGGTCAGCATTTTTGCCGAGCCGCCTGTTGCGGTTGTTGACAAGGTCGTGGACAGACGCGGCACACGAGCGGTGGCGCAGGCCTATCTGGAATTTCTTTACACAGAAGAAGGTCAGGAAATCGCCGCTAAAAATTATTATCGTCCCCAATTGAAGTCGGTGGCGGAGAAATATGCCGACCGCTTTCCGAAGGTGAATTTCTTCACTATCGATGAGGTTTTTGGCGGCTGGCAAAAGGCACAAAAGACCCATTTTGCCGATGGAGGCGTTTACGACCAAATCTATCTGGCGGGAAAATAACGGTTTAGAGATGAATTCGGCCGCAGCCCCCGCTGCTTTCTTGCGACAGCAAGATGCGGGGGCGCGGCCATAAGTAAACAGCTTAAAGGTGAGTGTTTTGTCATATACATTGAAACAACATAGCATTCTTCCCGGCTTCGGATTAGCCTTGGGATATACGTTATTGTATCTGAGCTTAATTGTTCTGATACCTCTTGTGGCCGTATTTGTCTCAGCGGCAACCTTGACCTGGGAAGAATTTGTGGCCGCCGTTACTGCTCCCCGTGTTCTGGCCTCTTACCGTTTGAGCTTTGGCACTTCTTTTATCGCGGCAATGATAAATGTGGTATTTGGCCTGTTGGTCGCATGGGTCCTTGTGAGATATAGTTTTCCGGGCAAGCGTTTCGTCGATGCGCTAATAGATTTACCGTTCGCTTTGCCGACGGCGGTTGCGGGAATTGCCCTTACCGCCATATATGCTCCCAATGGCTGGATGGGCAGTTGGCTTGGCAAATTGGGCATAAAAGTCGCCTTTACGCCTCTCGGGGTAATAGTTGCTCTGACGTTCATAGGCTTGCCGTTTGTGGTACGCACCGTCCAGCCCGTTCTGCAGGACTTGAGCAAGGAAGCGGAAGAAGCAGCAGCAAGCTTGGGAGCCGGCCCCCCTCAAATTTTCAGGAAAGTCATTCTGCCGGAAGTTGCCCCATCGCTGCTGACGGGATTTGCCCTGGCTTTTGCAAGAGCACTTGGCGAGTATGGCTCCGTGGTGTTCATCTCCGGCAATATGCCGATGCGGACGGAGATTACGCCGCTGCTGATTATTACCAAGCTTGAACAATATGATTATGCCGGCGCCACCGCTATCGCAGTTGTAATGCTGGTAACATCGTTTGTGCTACTGTTCACAATAAACACGTTCCAAAAGCGGGCCGCAAGGTATCAGTTTTAGAGAAGGTTTCCGAATGTCGATGCAAGATGCCGCAATTATGAGTCATCCAAACACCGCCGGTGCGGTCGGCGAGTCCCGAAGCGTTCGGTGGGTTCTCACGGGCGTGGCTTTGGCCTTTCTGGGGCTATTTCTCTTTGTCCCTCTGGTTGCGGTCTTCGTCGAAGCGTTCAAGAAAGGACTTTGGGCATACTTGCGGTCTTTCAGCGACCCGGATGCGAGGGCGGCTATCCGTCTTACTCTGACAACGGCGGGCATAGCGGTGCCTCTCAATTTGATATTCGGCGTCGCCGCGGCGTGGGCCATAGCTAAATTCGACTTCAAGGGCAAGAGTGTCCTGACCACTCTGATTGATTTGCCGTTTGCGGTTTCCCCCATAATATCAGGACTGATTTTCGTATTGCTCTTCGGTTTGCACGGCTGGGCCGGCGCGTGGCTGGCGGAGCACAATATAAAGATCATTTTTGCAGTGCCCGGAATCGTTCTGGCAACTGTATTTGTAACGTTTCCCTTTATCGCACGTGAGCTAATACCATTGATGCAGTCTCAGGGAACAGAAGAGGAACAGGCCGCTCTGGTGCTTGGCGCCAGCGGATGGCGCATGTTTACTCGAATAACTCTTCCCAATATAAAGTGGGGCTTGTTGTACGGGCTGATTCTCTGTAATGCAAGAGCAATGGGTGAATTCGGTGCTGTTTCGGTCGTGTCGGGGCACATTCGGGGACAAACCAATACGATACCGCTGTACGTGGAGATACTTTATAACGAGTACAACTTTGTGGCCGCCTTCGCGATGGCGTCGCTGTTGACCCTATTGGCGCTGGTCACGCTGGCGGCAAAAAGCGTCATTGAGTGGAAATTCGCTGATGAGCCGTCTAAATGCCCAAGGGCTGAGAGAGAAGGCAGGCCGGTATGAGCATTGAAATCAGTAACGTGAGCAAGACATTCGGCAATTTCAGCGCTCTGAAAAACGTGAGCTTGCATGTTCCCAGTGGAGAGCTGGTCGCACTGCTGGGGCCGTCCGGCTCGGGCAAGACGACGTTGTTGAGGATAATCGCCGGACTGGAAGTCCCCGACCCCGGCAGCGGCCCGGTGTTCTTCCATGGAGATAATATAAGCGATCGGAGCGTCGCCGAAAGACAAGTGGGTTTTGTGTTCCAGCACTATTCCCTTTTCAGACACATGACTATATTTGAGAATGTGGCTTTCGGCCTGAGGGTTCGTCCTCGTAGAATGCGTCCTGGAAAAGATGAAATCCGGCGCAGGGTGTTTGATTTGCTAAAACTTGTGCAACTGGAACAAGCGGCGAATCTCTATCCATCGCAGCTTTCCGGCGGGCAAAGACAGCGCATCGCTTTGATCCGTGCGCTGGCGGTCGAACCGAAGATTCTTTTGCTCGACGAGCCATTTGGTGCTCTCGACGCGAAAGTTCGAAAAGAATTGAGGCGATGGCTTAGACGGCTGCATGATGAAATGTCCATTACCAGCGTATTCGTCACCCATGACCAGGAAGAAGCGTTGGAGGTTGCCGACAGAATCACTGTGATGAACGCCGGAAGAATAGAGCAGGAAGGTACACCCGAGCAGGTTTATCATCAGCCCGCCAATTCTTTTGTCTGCAACTTCCTCGGCAATGTGAACCTGTTTCGCGGAAGGGTCCATAATGGAAAGGTGTGTATAGAGGATTTAGAAGTGGCTGGCTCCAGAAACGGCCATACGGAGCGAACGCCCGTTGTGGCATACGTCCGGCCTCACGATATAGAAGTCTCCCGGCAGCGAGACCACGAATTTGCCATACCGGCACAGATTACCCATATCAGCACCGCCGGGGCTATGGTGCGGATTGAGCTTAGAAGACATGACAATGGCGAATTTGTCGAGGCGGAACTCAACAGGAATCGTTATCTCGAGCTTGGCTTGCAGAATCGTGAAAGCGTATTCATAAAACTACAAAACCCGCAAATTTTTGTCGCGGACTATGTGATTTAGCAAATAAAAGGAGACAAAAGTGGCACTGGAAAATTTAGTTGCAGAAAATGTTGCAGAACTGGTGGAAGGCCTGAATTTTGCAGAAAAGGTCGAACGCTCATTGGAGCTGATTGGCCGGGCTTACAAGGAATTTGGAGACAGTCTTGTCGTGGCCAACAGTCTTGGCAAGGATTCCAGTACGGTCTGGCACCTGGCGAAGCGCGTGAGCCCGAAGATTCGCGGTTTCATCGTGACCACGAGGTTCAAACCGGCCGAGACCAAGCAGTTCATGGCCCAGGAAGTGGCAAGGTATCCCGAGCTGCGGGTCTTCAGCAACGACCAGGAGATTCCCGATAACCTGTACGAGACCGACCCGGACAAATGCTGCGAGCTTCTCAAAGTCCAGCCGACGCGACGGGCCGTCCAGGAGATGGAAGTAGAGTGCTGGATCACCGGACTTCGCTGCACGGAAGGCCGGACACGCACAAACTACAAAGAGGTGGAAGAATTGGACAAGGGCCTGATCAAGCTCAATCCCATCCTGATTTGGTATGAACGCGAAGTCTGGCAGTATCTCGCATTGAACCGGGTGCCGGTGAATCCCCTTTACGCCAAGGGGTACAGGTCTCTGGGATGCGCACCCTGTACGAGAATCGCCCAGGGCGCGGATGAGCGCGCGGGCCGGTGGATCGGCACGAGTAAATGCGGCGGCGAATGTGGTATTCACACAAAACCTTTGCTGGATTACCAAATATAACGGTCAGGAAAAATGAAGGCGGATACACTGGCAATACACGGTGGTTTTGCAGGTGACCAGATGAACGGCGCCACGGCGGTCCCGATCTATCAAACGGTTTCCTATGCCTACAAGACCGCCCAGGAGCTTGCGGATGCCTTTGAAGGCAAGTCGCCGGGATATGTTTACACGCGGATTGCAAATCCGACGACGACGGCCCTGGAGATAAGGCTCGCGGAGCTGGAAGACGGGATCGGCTGCATCGCTACCTCCAGCGGCATGGCGGCTGTCGCCTCGGCTGTGATGGGTCTGGTCCGAGCCGGCGACCAGATCGTTGCCGCCGCGGGGATATTCGGCGGGACCGTGTCTCTGTTCGAACGCACGCTTGGAAGGTTCGGCGTAAAAACAACTTTTGTTGATGTTGCCGATACGAAGAATTTTGAAAACGCGATCAACCCCAGGACAAAGGTGATTTTTGTCGAGACCATTGGGAATCCGCGGATGGATGTCCCTGACATGCGGGCCATCGGCGAGATCGCTCACAAGGCTAACATCCCGCTGGTCGTGGATAACACTGTCACCACACCGGTCCTTTTTCGACCTGGTAAGTTCGGTGCTGACATTGTTGTCCATTCGACCTCCAAGTTCATCAACGGTCACGGCACGGCCATTGGCGGAGCGATCATCGATACCGGCAGCTACAATTGGAGAAAAGGAGCGTTTGACGATATCAGGAAATTATCCGACAAAGTGGGTCAATTGGCGTTCCTGCTGCACCTGCGAAACCTGATTTATCGTGATTTGGGCGGGTGTCCCGCCCCGATGAATTCTTTTCTGATACTGCAAGGCCTGGAGACTCTGCCGGTCAGAATGCTCAAGCACTGTGAAAACGCCAAGCGATTGGCCGAGTTTCTGCAAACCCATCCGAAGGTCTCCTGGGTGAACTATCCGGGCCTGGCGAACAACCCGTTCCACACAAGAGTCGCCGCATTGTTCGGCGGATGCGGCGGGGGATTACTGACTTTTGGCCTTGGCGATAAGCAGAAGACTTTTAGGTTTATAGATGCTTTGAGGCTGGCGAAGAATCTGGCCAACCTGGGCGACGCGAAAACGTTGGTGGTTCACCCCGCCTCCACGATATTTCACGAGTTCTCCGGCGACCAGCAGCGAGCCATGGGAGTCACTGAAGACTTGGTGAGAGTCTCGGTGGGAATAGAGGATTTCGAAGATATAAGAGCCGATTTTGGACAGGCGATAGAACAAAGCTTTTGAGGAACGAATATGAATCTTGTTGTGAACGGCAAAAAGGCGAATATCAGCGACGGCTTGACAGTCAACCAGCTTCTTGTCCAAGAGAATGTAAAGATGCCGCAGATGGTCTCGGTTGAGCTGAACGGGCAGATTCTCAGAAGAAGCCAGTACGAAGAAACCGCGCTCAAGGAAGACGACAAGGTGGAGTTTCTGTACTTCATGGGAGGTGGAAATGTCACTGACTGAACAGCAGATGGAACGATACAGCCGGCACATCATCTTGGAGCAGGTCGGCGGAGCCGGTCAGGAGAAGCTGTTGGCGTCGAGCGTATTGCTCGTCGGCGCCGGCGGCCTTGGCGCGCCCGCCGCCGTATATTTGGCGGCCGCCGGAGTCGGAACCATTGGAGTCATTGACGGGGACAAGGTCGATTTGAGCAATCTGCAAAGACAGATCATCCATCACACGCCCGACGTAGGCGAGGATAAAGTCGTCTCGGCCCAGAGGAAGATACGAGCGATAAACCCCGACACGAAAGTCAGAACGTACAATCGAAGGGCCACAGCCGACAACATCAGGCAGATCATCAGAGAATATGATTTCGTAATCGACGGGACGGACAATTTTCCCGCCAAGTTCCTTATCAACGACGCCTGCTATTTTGAGAAGATACCGTTTTCCCACGCGGGTATTCTGCAATTCGACGGACAATTGATCACGGTATTACCCGGTCAAACGACCTGCTATCGCTGTATCTTCAGCGTTCCGCCCCCGGCCAATGCGGTGCCGTCCTGTTCGCAGGCCGGGGTGCTCGGAGTCCTCCCCGGGGTCGTTGGCTCTTTGCAGGCGACCGAGGCGATCAAATATCTGCTGGGCATAGGCGAGCTGTTGACCGGTACGTTGCTGACGTATAATGCGTTGACCATGGAGTTTCGCAAGGTGCGGCTGGGTCGCAATCCGGACTGTCCGCTTTGCGGCCAAGACCCGCAAATCACCGAGCTGAAAGACCAGGAACAAATTGTCTGTGATCTGAAAAGCTGCAAATGCTGAGATTAGAAATTCCCAATGACATATTCGAGCGTATGGTAGAGCAGGCCAAGGCCGAAGCGCCCGTCGAGGCATGCGGCATTTTGGCCGGCCGCAACGGCAGAGTCGAAAAGCTCTACAAGATGACAAATGCCGACCGGAGCCGCTGCCATTGTATGATGGAGGCGAAGGAGCAGTTTGCGGTTGTCAAAGATATTCGTGCGGCGGGTCTTACGATGCTGGCGATATATCACAGCCATCCGGAGACGCCCGCCAGACCTTCGGCGGAAGATATCCGGCTGGCTCTGACGCCGGACGTGATCTATGTCATCGTTTCGCTTCGCAGCGCCGATGCTCCGGCCGTTAAAGGTTTTCTCATAAATGACGGCACGATAACCACCGTACCTGTGGAAGTGCTGAACGCGTGACACGTGTGAAGGGCTTTATGCTTTTTCTAAGACGGACTCTGTTGCTGTTCTTTATTAGCGTCATTATTCTCGGCTGCGGCCGGTCCGCTCTGCGAGGGAGTAGCAATTTAGCGCTTCGGCCGGGGGACTTGCTTTTCCAGGACCTGGACTGCGGGCCGCTTTGCGAGGCCATAGAGAAGGTCACAACCGGATATCAGGGAGCGAAATTTTCTCACATAGGTATCGCGGCAGAAGATGATCATGGCAAACCTGTGGTAATTGAAGCCGTCTCGAGCGGCGTGGAGGCTACGTCACTGGGGACTTTTCTCACCCGCAGCCTCGACGAAACGGGCCGTCCCAAAGTGGTCGTAGGTCGTCTCAAAAAGCCTTATCGTCACCTGATACCTTCGGCGATCAAAGAGGCACTGGCCTTGAAGGGGAAGCCCTACGATAAGGTATTTGCTCTCGACAATGATGCTTACTACTGCTCCGAGCTGGTTTACGAGATATTTCTCCGGGCCAACGAGAATGCGCTCGTCTTTGAGGCGCAGCCAATGACGTTCAAAAACCCCGGCACAGGCCGGACTGATCCTGTCTGGGAAGAATACTTTTCAAAGCTGGGTGTCCCCGTCCCCGAGGGTCAGCCCGGAATCAACCCCGGCGGAATATCGCGCTGCCGCGTGTTGACTATCTTTTACCCATACGGTGTGCCGAGTCGAGGCTCGACAGTTCAAAAGTCAGAATGTTTCAAATCCGGAGAATCATAGAGCTTTGCGATTCTTGAAGGGAAAAATGACTTATGGTTCTATCAATAGAGAAGAAAAATAGCCTGTGCTTGATTGTTGTTTTGATTGTGGTCTGTGCAGGTCCGGCTCGTGCAGACCGTCGGGCGTACGTCTGGACGTATGAATACATGACTATGCCCAAAGGTCAATCGGAATTGGAATATTACGTTACAACAAAGGTCCCGGATTTGCACAATTATGACGATAGGAATACTTGGGAGCATCAGGTCGAATATGAATACGGTCTGACGGACCGATGGGACGTGGGCATTTACCAAAGATGGCAGCAAACAAACGCGACCGCCGATGACAAATTCGAATATACCGGCACCAAACTGAGAACGCGTTACCGTCTCGGCGAAAGAGGGATGTACCCTTTGGACGTCTTGCTGTATTTGGAGTATATCAGACCGGACGGCTCCGGCGCTCCGGACATTCTTGAAGGCAAGCTGGTCCTGGCCAGGGACTTCGACAAATTCAACGTCGCGTACAATCAAGTGGTCGAGGCCGGCATCAACAACGACGGCGAAACCGAGCATCAGTACGCCTTCGGCCTGAGTTACGAGTTCAATCCGGGCTGGAAAGCCGGCATCGAGTCGGCGGGAAATCTGACGGAGGATGAGTTCTATCTTGGCCCGGCGGCTTCGTGGGCGCGTGAAACGTTTTGGGTCACTGTCGGTGCCCTTCGAGGCCTGAACGAGGCAAGTGATGATTTACGGGTCAGGCTGATAGCCGGGATTCCATTTTAGCGGGCGAATCAACACAACTATGAAGCGATTGTCTCAAGACGGTCATCCCAGGCGAAGCCAAGGGTATGATTTGCCAAAGCAAGAGATGAATCCTCCGGCGGGGATCGGCAGCTTGGCGGCGGCTTTCAGGTAATTGTAAGCGTTGATTGAAATAACGGAGATTATGAAAGATAATTCGGCGGCTTGGCTGTGCCGTGCCATAATCGTGTCCGTGTTTGTGCACGGATGCCACTATACGTTGACGGAGATGAGCAGAGGCGAGAGATTGTATAGAGCGAAATGTTCGAGCTGTCATGCGGTAATCTCCCCGGCGCGCCATGACCAGGAAACATGGCGCTTGTACGTGGACAAGTACGGCAAGAAAATGGCAGCAGAGGAGAAACGAATCGTCATGGAATACCTGGCGGACCCAGATGACCGAGACGAACAATCGCTTAAAACTGATTGAGCCGGCTTGAAATCGGGCTTTGGACCCGGTGGTGACACTACCACGGCTGCGTCAACAAGCGAGCCGTGAAAGGAATTGCAATGGACAACAAGAGAAGGCCAATTTTACAGATACCGGACAGCGTGGTGGAAGATACATCCGGCTATCGGGGTCAGGTCGAGAAATTTCTTCAAGGCCAGACGTCTTCGGTGGCGTTCCGGGCGTACCGTGTCCCCATGGGAATCTACGAGCAAAGAACAGCAGGAAAATATATGGTTCGAATACGTATCGGCGCCGGACTGGTCCTGCCCTTTCAATTAGAGCGGGTGGCGGAGCTAAGCAAGGCTTATGGTGACGGAATTATTCATGTCACGACGAGACAGGACATCCAGATTCACCGGGTGAATATCGAAGATACGCCCGACGTTTTGGATGGGCTGCTCGAGGTGGGTCTCTCGCCTCGCGGCGGCGGGGGCAATACCGTTCGTAATGTCACCGCCTGCCCGCGAGCCGGCGTTTGCCCGAAAGAGAAATTCGACGTTGCGCCCTATGCCGTCGCTGCGGCGGAGTATCTCCTGCAGGATAGAAGCTCGTTCAACCTGCCGAGGAAGTACAAGATCGTCTTTTCCGGCTGCTCGGCCGATTGTGCGTTCGCCTCCGTGGCGGACCTCGGTTTCTTCGCGCATTACAAGAACGGAGTCAAAGGTTTCTCGGTCTATGCCGGAGGGGGGCTGGGCCCTAATGCTGCTGTGGCCGTGAAGATCGAAGATTTCATCGGAGGCAAGGAGATCTTTGAAGTGGCCGAAGCCGTCAAGAGACTCTTCGACAAACACGGCGACCGCGCGAACAAACACAAGGCGAGGCTGCGCTATGTTCTGGCGCGAGTGGGAGCCGAAAAGTTCGTCGAATTGTACAGAAAGGAAAGAGAGATTCTTAAAGCCGAGGGGCTGTCTGGTAAAGTGCCGGAGATTCGCGATATTGACTCAGACTATCGTGTGCCTGGAGCATCGCATAACGGCGAACCGGACCAACCCAACGTGCTGCCGGAGAACACGGCCGGACGATACACGGTGCGACTGTGCCTCAGAAACGGTGACATACCGGCGGATGACCTGAACGCCATCGGCCAAATCGCCGCGAAGTACGGCCAGGGACTCGTCAGAACGACGCAGTTGCAGGACCTGCTCATCACCGGCGTTGCCCGGCAGGACGTTGAGAAGGTCAATCGCGAGCTGAGAAACCTCAGCGTCGATGTTTTCGGCGTCCCCGGCCTCAAAGTCGTCGCCTGTGCCGGGGCTTCCACCTGCAAGCTGGGATTGTGTCTGTCGAGAGGTCTGGCGGATGCGATTTCAAATGAGCTGCGCCAAGCCGATATTCGAGCCAACGGCTCGCAGACAACCATACGAATCAGCGGCTGTCCCAACTCCTGCGGCCATCATCACATCGCCGGCGTCGGATTCCAGGGCAAAGCCAAGAGGGTGAACGGCAGGTTGATGCCGTGCTATGATGTCCTGGTGGGCGCAGAGACTGTCGAAGGCCGGGCGCATCTCGCGGAGAATATCGGCACGGTCCCGGCAAAACGAATACCTGATTTGTTGTCGGAGGCCCTGAGTAACGGCACCGTTGAAAAAGAGCGGCTAAAAAGTCTCGTTGCAAAATATGGTGGCATCGGTGAGGAGTCGCTGCCGGAGGATTATTATTACGACTATGGTTCGGGCGAGCCGTTTTCGCTGGCCGGCCGAGGCCCGGGCGAGTGCGGCGCGGGCGTCATGGACGTGATTAAGCTGGACATCGACGAAGCCAAAGAGGCCGTCAAGGTGACCCCCGCAAATAATGAAAATGTCTATAAGGCGATTGTAGCGGCCGCAAGGGCACTTCTTGTCACGGCCGGGCTGGAGCCAAAAAAGGACAGAGAGATATTCGCTGCATTTGGCAAACACCTCATCGAGCCGGGCTGGGTCAAACCTCAGACCCAGCAGCTTCTCGATGACGCTATCGACTGGCGTATGGGCGAGAAAAAGGGCATCGCTGAATTGCTGCCGCAGGTTCAGGATTTGACCAGACGGGTGGAAGAGCTTTTTCTCTCCCTCGATGCCAACCTGAAGTTCAGGGCCGAGCCGGTTGAACGGAAAGCTGCCGCCGGGCAGGCCGGGAAGGACAAACATGTTATCGATTTACGCGGCGTGGCCTGTCCCTTGAACTTCGTCAAGGCAAAGCTTGCACTCGAAAAGCTCCAGGCAGGTGCTGTTCTGGAAGTGCTGCTTGATGAAGGGGAGCCGGTAAGAAACGTCCCCGCGAGCTTTTCCGCTCAGGGCCAGGAAGTTATGGCGATTGAGGACCTTGGCGGACATTTTTGTGTGAAAGTACGCCGAAAAAAGTGATTATGCGTTATGTCGCTTTGAGGCCCCGAATTACAGGCATGATGCAACGGGAATGAACAGGGATTGTGCGACTGATGCCAGGATTTTGAGGCAGGAAAAATGGCAACGCCAAAAAGGGTTTACGAAAGCATAGTTGATTTGATTGCAAGTCCGGAAAACCCTACCCCCATGGTGAAGATAAACGAAAGAGTTAATCCGAACAAGGATTTCAGGATATATCTCAAGCTGGAGAGGTATAATCCCTTCGGCTCCATCAAGGACAGAATTGCGTTATCTATGCTAAGAGGGATCAAGATCAAGGAAGGCCAGTCTTTAGCCGAACCTTCATCCGGAAATACCGGCATTGCTTTGGCGGCCCTTGCGAACGCAGAAGGCATTCCAATAGAGATAGCCGTTCCGCAACGCATACCGGAAGAGAAGAAAACCATATTGAGGTTATTGGGGGTGCGGACTTTATGGGAAGCGGACGATACTTTATGCCCGTTATTCCCGAATGAAGGGGCAAGAGGCCTGGTCAACGCAATGCTCAAGAGTAAGGGCGGGGAAAACTATGTGAGTCCGAACCAGTATGAAAACGAGTTGAATGTTCGGGCGCACTACGAAACCACCGGTCCGGAGATCTGGCAGCAAACCGGCGAACAGGTGGATTACTTCTTCGCCGGCTTTGGGACATGCGGCACGCTGACCGGCGTCGGCAAATACTTGAAAGAAAGGAAAGCTTCGGTAAGAATAGTAGCCGTTGAGCCGGCCGAGACCGATCATAATCTGCCGGGCATGAAAAGGATATCCGATCTGAGGGAAGATCTGGTGCCAAAAATTCTTGACAGGTCGGTAATAGATGACATCGTCGCAGTGACTGATGACGACGCGTACCAAACGGGAATCCGGCTGGCGAGGCAGGAAGGTATTCTTGCAGGCCCTACAACAGGCGCAATATTATATGCAGCACTTCAATACGCAAAGGAACATGAGGGACTGGCCGTCGCCATCTCTCCGGATGATGCGTTCAAATATATGAGTTTTTACAGGCCTTATGTTAAAGATCAGGGAAAACCATGATATGATACTCACAACAAGCAGGTGGCACGGACCACCGAGACAGCGAAGAATGCCGACGTCAAAGTCAGGCCGACCAATGTGACAATTTTAGAGGACTAGGTAAATGAGAATAGCAAAAGACATGACCGAGCTGATTGGTAATACTCCATTGGTGTGGTTCAACAGGGTGAATAAGGGCTGTAAGGCAGGGATAGCGGCTAAATTGGAGTTTTTCAATCCGGCCAGCAGCGTGAAGGACCGTATCGGTGTCAGCATGATAGAGGCTGCCGAGCGGCAGGGTAAAATCAAGCCCGGAATGACGCTTGTTGAGCCGACCAGCGGCAATACCGGCATCTCCCTTGCGTGGGTCGCGGCGGCAAGGGGTTATAAGCTCATACTCACCATGCCTGAATCCATGACCGTTGAGCGACGAAAAATACTGAAGCTGTTCGGCGCCGAGCTCGTGCTGACGCCCGCCGAAGAAGGTATGACCGGCGCGTTGAAGAAAGCCGGCGAGATAGTAGAGAAAACAGATGGCGCCCTGATGCTGCAGCAGTTCAAGAACGCGGCCAATCCCCAGATTCACAGAGAGACAACCGCCGAAGAGATATGGAAGGACACGGACGGGACGATAGATATCTTCGTCGCCGGCGTGGGGACCGGCGGAACGATTACCGGCGTCGGCGAAGTGCTCAAGTCCCGAAAACCTTCCGTTAAGGCTATTGCCGTCGAGCCGGCCGATTCCCCCGTGCTCTCCGGAGGCAAAGCCGGCCCGCACATGATTCAGGGGATTGGAGCGGGCTTTGTGCCGGAGGTGCTCAACATGGAAGTCGTGGACGAGGTGGTCCAGGTCACAAACGCAGAGGCGTTCGATATGGCAAAACGCCTGGCCCGGGAAGAGGGCATCTTTGCCGGCATCTCCTCCGGCGCCGCCGCGGCCGCGGCGATTAAGGTGGCCCAGCGAAAACAAAACGCCGACAGGCTGATTGTTGTGATCCTGCCCGACACAGCCGAGCGGTATATCAGCACGGCGTTGTTCGCATGAGAACGGTTGATACATGGCTGGCGGCCGATGGAACATCAAGCTGTTTGAGCCGAGTTTCGCCCCCTGGGAGCCCAGGAAGGAGCCGTCGAGGCGGATCGCCGTACTCATGAGCGGCGGAGTGGACAGCAGTGTTGCCGCCTATCTGCTCACAGAACAAGGCTGGGACGTGCTGGGCATCACGATGAAGATACCTGTGTCGTGCGATACCGGCAGCCGCGGATGCTGTGGGGCCGATGCTGCCTTGGTTTGCCACGAATTGAGCATACCTCATTATTTTGTGGACGTCACGGAGCCGTTCGAAGCGCTTATCATCGAGCGGTTCCGCCAATCCTATGCGAAGGGCGAAACCCCCAACCCTTGTGTGGACTGCAATACCCTTCTGAAGTTCTCGCTGGTGTGGGATTTCGTGGAGGAGACGTTCGGCATTCGTTATCTATCTACCGGGCATTATGCAAGGATTTCTGAAACTGCCGGACGAGTGTGCCTTGGCAGGGCAAGAGACAAGGCGAAGGACCAAAGCTATTTTCTGTACGGCATTGCCTGCGGGAAGCTTTGCAGGTTTGTTCTTCCTCTGGGTGAGCTGACGAAAGAAAAGGTTCGTTCGATCGCCTCCCGGGCGAATCTGAGCGTTGCCGAGAAGGCCGAGAGCATGGAGCTGTGTTTCGCCGGTGAAGGAGACTACAGGGCCGCCCTGGCTTCTGCCGGGGCCGACCGGCAGGGCGATATCACGGACATGCAGGGCAACAGAATAGGCACGCACAAAGGTGTAGCCAACTACACGCTGGGCCAGAGGAGGGGTATTGGCTTTGCCGGCGGCAAGCCGCTCTACGTGGGCAAGATTTGCGCCTGGACGAACACAATCGCCCTGGGCACCAGAGAAGAAGTCAGTCTGCGGACCATCAGAGCGAGCCAGATCAACTCCCTGATTCCGGAAGAGCTTGTTGTTGGCCGTCGGGTATATGGCAAGATTCGTTCGTATGGGGAGCCTCATGCATGCAGGGTCTCGGATGCGGACCAGGCCAGGCTGACGGTCGAATTTGACGAGCCTCAATTCGCGCCCTGTCCGGGTCAGAGGCTTGTATTGTATAACGGGGACGATAATATCATCGCGGGTGGTACAATATCGTCGGAAACAGCAGCTTGAATTTGAAGTGAAGAAAGTTTATTTATTTTTTCCGAACACTATATACCCCTTGGGGGTATAATACGCCAATGGGTCCAAAAGAGACCATAAATGAGCGATATCTTATTCGGCGGAGAACCCGCAGGATTCTCCAAAATGGACAAGTGGAGCACGGCGTTGCTTGCTTCTGGGGATGAGTGACGACAGATGAAGAATAACCCGAGTCACGAGGATAATCTGGTTGCGTTAAGGCGAATTGAGGGGCAAGTTCGCGGCGTCCAAAGCATGATCGAAGATCACAAATACTGTATTGATATTCTGAACCAGATATATGCTATTAAAGGCGCCCTTACCAGGGTGGAAGAAAAGATTTTGGAAAAGCACTTCAGGCACTGCGTGGCTGAAGCTGTAAAAGGCAGCTCCGAAAAAGAAAAGCGGGAAAAACTGGATGAAATTCTGAGACTTATTAATCAGACACGCAAAGGATGAAATGATCGGATCGGACAGATTCAAAAGGAGAGATCGTCATGAACGATAAACGGGAAGTTTCATTGGCTTCGGTAGTGGCGGGATACTCGGCTGCGGTAATTGCGTTGGGAATGGCAATATACGCAGTATATCAATATGTCGCGATGCCTGGTAAGACTGTTTTAGGGCTTGTATTCGAGCACAGTTTGCATGTTATCGTTTTTGGCCTGCTCATCTATGGAACGTTATATGCGGTTCTGTATAGGAAAGTGGTGAGGCCCATACGCGATTTATACCTGAAGCTGTATGCGATTACGCGCGGGAATTTAAGCTCTATCGAGATTGATTCAAATATTGCCGAGATAGCGGAGATTGCGGAAGGTGTCCAGCTTTTACTGGATGTGATGGATCGGAGTGTTCCGGAGATCTCACTGACTGAACTTTCACGTCGCACGCAGAAGATTCGTTCAATAGCCAAAGAGCCGGACGCCCTGAATACGTCTGATAAAGATTTTCTGATGAATGTGGCAAATGAAATAGATGAGGTTGTGAACCAACTCTGTTTGACAAAGCGTACAAAACAAGAGGTCGGGGTTGAATAATCCGCCTGTTGCCTGTGGTCGCAATAGCCATCGTAGGCAATCAACTTTGAAGCTTGGTCCTTGACAACGGCCGAATGGCAGCGCATAGTGTTTTCAGCAGGGGAAGACAACTTCCCAGTTTTTGGAGAAGCCCGTTTATGGGGAGACTGTCGATGAGGGAAGAGGTGGTTTTGGTGCTTTTCGCAGCGTCGCTGATGTTGGCTGCGTCGGGCTGCTCGAGTCCTCCGGCGAGTGGCAGCCTCAAAGGCGAAGCCTCTGGAGATGGTAAACGCGCAAGTCGCCATCGCGAAGCTCCGCTTGAGGGTGCCTCCCCACCGACCTTGGCCGGGCCGGCTGCTCGAGACCCATACGATGCCCCGGGGGAAGAACCCCCCGCTCTTGGTGAGAATCCAACACTATCTGATTACCTCCGAGCCGCAGCCCTCAATAACGCCGGTCTCAAGGCCGCCTTCGAGCAGTGGAAGATGGCGGTTGAGCAGGTTCCACAGGTTGGGGCTCTGCCCGACCCGGAATTCACATACGGCTATGTTATTGAGGAGGTGGAAGCCAAGCAAGGTCCCCAATCGCAGAAGTTCCAGTTGATGCAGGTTTTCCCGTGGTTCGGGACCATTGAGGCGCGGACCGACGCCGCTGCCTCAGCCGCAAAAGCGGCGAAACAACGATATGAGGTGGCCAAGCTCCAGTTATTTTTTGACGTCAAGGAGTCGTTTTTTGAATACGTATATCTGGCCAGGGCGGTCGAAATAGCAAGGGAGAATCTCGAGCTGGCCAAGCATTTTGAGGAAGTCGCGCGGGCGAAATACACAACTTCCGCGGCAACACACCCAGATATCATACTCGCCCAGATTGAGCTGGCAAAGATGGAAAATGAGCTTAAGACCATCGAGGAATTGAGAACTCCGATTTCGGCTCGGCTGGCTGCAATCCTCAACCGCAGAGATACCGGGTTATTGCCCTGGCCGAAAAAAGGGGACCTGCGGGTAGTAGCACTCGACCGCCAGAAGCTTACCGAGGCGCTCAGGTCCAACAATCCTGAGCTTCAGGCGTTCGACTTTGACCTGGAAGGCGCCAGGAGCAGAATTGAGCTGGCTAAAAAGAGATTTTATCCTGACGTGGGCGTGGGGGCCGAATGGCTGACAAACGCAGGCATGATGGATGCAGAGCTCAAAGACAGCCAAAGGGATGAGGTGATGCTGATGTTCGGCCTGAACCTGCCTATTTGGCGCAAGAGCTACAGGGCCGGAGAGCTGGAGGCCCGAGCGGATCGCAGCAGGATGTTGCAGGAAAAAAAGGAGACGGAAAACACTCTGGTTGCCCGTGTCGCTCAGGCTTTGTACGACTTCGAGAATAGTAACAGAACGCTAAGGCTCTATCGAGATGTTCTGGTGTCGAAGGCCCAGGAGCTGCTGGTCGCCTCCGAGACGGCGTATAAAGCCGGCACAATCGATTTTCTCAGCCTGATCGACGCACAGCAAAAACTGCTTGAGTTTCAGTTGCAGTATGAACGCGCTGCAGCGGACAATCAACAGAAATTGGCCGAGCTGGAAATGCTCGTCGGCAGTGAGCTGTAGAAGAACAGAATGAGGTGGTTGTATGGAGACACGGATTATCGGATTCTCAACTACGTCGGTAACGACGTTGGCTCTCCTGCTGGCGGTGCTTTGCCTGCAGAGTGTGGCTGGGGCAAATGAGTCCGACAGTCACGAGCGCGAATTCGGTCTCTCGCTGTTTTCATTCATTAAGCTGCTGGGGGTATGTGCCCTGGGGTCGGCTTTGGTGACGTTTGGTACAGGCCTGTTCCGCAGAAAACTGGGAAGGCGGTTTCTGAAAGTTCACAAGATATTCGCCTGGCTCACGGTCGGATTTGCTCTATGCCACGGTATTCTGGTATTGGCGCTGTTTTAGGCGGCGGGATTTGGACGGCGCAGTGTAGGTCGTGAAGGCAGAAATTTGTTTAGAACACGTTCCTACTAAAGCGGTATGAAATTAGAAGATTCTATGGTGTTAGCATGAAAGACTCGACGCTCAAAACGTGGTCTGGTTGGAAGATCGCCAAGGTCATACTGATTGTTCTGGCGGTCTTTGTTGTTGGTTACGTGGTGAAGGGCATCAGGAGACCGGCCGAGCCAGTCACGGCACACACTCAAACCTCTGAATCGAGCGACAGTGAGCAACAATGGTGGACGTGCTCGATGCATCCGCAGATTCGCCAGCCCAAGCCGGGCAAGTGCCCCATCTGCTTTATGGATTTGATCCCCATAGCTTCTTCCGGCAGTGACCTCGGCGAAAGGCAGATTTCCTTTTCTGAAGCGGCCATCAAGCTGATGGAGATTGCTACCGCGGCGGTCGAGCGGAAATTTGTCACGGCCGAAATCCGAATGGTCGGAAAAATCGACTATGACGAGACACGGGTGAAAAACATTACCGCCTGGGTGCCCGGCCGAATCGACCGGCTTTTTGTCGATTTTACCGGAATCACGGTCGGCAAAGGTGACCACATGGTGGAACTCTACAGCCCCGAGCTGATCAGCGCTGAGGCCGAGCTGCTTCAGGCGTTGAAGGCCGCCGACAACGTCAAGACGGCGACGTCCGAGCTGGTTACAAGAACCACGCTGGCCACGTTGGATGCGGCCCGAGAGAAGCTCCGCCTGCTCGGCCTGACCAACGAGCAGATAAACAAGATTGAAAGCTCCGGCAGGACGGTCACTCACATCACGATTTACTCGCCAATCGGGGGCGTCGTCATCCATAAGAATGCTACTGAAGGCGTGTACGTGGATACCGGCACGCCTATCTACACCGTCGCGGACCTTAGCCGATTGTGGGTGAAATTGGACGCCTATGAATCGGATTTGCCCTGGATTCGATACGGGCAAAAAGTTGAATTCGCCACAGAGGCTTATCCCGGCGAGGTCTTCGAAGGCACCATAAACTTCATCGACCCCGTCCTGAATGACCAGACAAGAACCGTCAAGCTCAGAGTCAATGTGGACAACACGGATGGCAAACTCAAGCCTCAGATGTTTGTCAGGGCCGTCGTTCGCTCCCAAGTCGCTCTGGGCGGCAGAGTGATGGTGCCGGAGATGGCGGGCAAGTGGATTTGCCCGATGCATCCGGCGGTGGTCAAGACGGAAGCCGGAACCTGCGATGTCTGCGGCATGAATTTAGTCACCACCGAATCGCTCGGCTATGTCGTCGATACCCCCAAAGAGGCCCCTTTGGTCGTCCCCGCATCGGCGCCTCTGATCACGGGAACCCGTGCGGTGGTTTACGTACAGGTGCCGGGTAAAGAGAAGCCCACGTTTGAGGGACGAGGAATAATTTTAGGGCCGAGGGCCGGCGGCTATTATCTGGTTAAACAAGGGCTGACTGAAGGCGAACTGGTTGTAACCAAGGGGAATTTCAAGATAGACGCCTCTCTTCAGATACAGGCCAAGCCCAGCATGATGAGCGCTGAGCCGCCTCAGACAACAGCAGAACAGCCGCCTGACGCCCAAGAGCGGGTCGCCGAGATGGCCGGCGTGCCGGGTGCGTTCCGCGAACAAATCTGGGGCTTTGTCGAAAAGTATTTATCGCTGCATGAGGCACTGGCGGCCGACGATAAGGACGGCGCCGTCAAAGCAGCTCAATCGGCGATCCAGACACTTTCGCAAGTTGATATGAGTCTGCTCAGCGGAAAACCGCACGAGGTGTGGATGAGCGGCGTCGCCGGGATGAACAAGGCGCTCGGCGCGATCACAGAGGCCGTGCAAATTGAAGCCGCACGCCAGGCGTTCGAGCAGCTCTCCAATGAGCTGATCGCTGTGGTCAGGCAGTTTGGAATTGCTGAAAACCGGGTGCTTTACAGGCTTCATTGCCCGATGGCCTTCAATAACAAGGGGGCGGATTGGCTGCAGAGGGACGAGGATACGCGCAATCCTTATTTTGGCGCGTCGATGCTCAAGTGTGGTGAGGTCGCCGAAGTAATCGGCGTCAAAACGGAATGAGATCTACGTCAGCACGTTTTTTCTAAGGAGCCAAAAAATGAACGCGGAAAAGAAACATTGGGTAGCAGTATGGTTGTTCGCAGGGGTGCTACTGATTGGATTGACTGTGCTGCCGGGGTGCAACACCGCCGAGCCGAAGCGTGAGGCCGTGACAATGGCTGAGCCGGCGGCGCAAACTGCCCGGCCGGTGGAACAAACGATCTGCCCGGTGATGGGCGGAAAAATCGACCGGGACATTTATACCGAATATAAGGGCCAGAAAGTCTATTTCTGCTGTGCCGGATGCGAAAAGATGTTTCTCGCAAGTCCTGAAAAATACGTGAGCAAACTGCCTCAGTTTGCGAAGTAATGAACAATTTTTTGAGTAAGGAGAATGACGATGAACGCCAGAAAGACATGTTTAGTGGTCGCCATTTTGTCGTTTGTGGGCTTGTTCATGCTCAACGGCTGTAAGAAGTCCGAGCCGGCCCCTCCTCCCGCGACGCCTACCGCAACGACACAGGGGCATGAAGGGCATGAGCACGCCGCCACGAGCACCGAGCCGGCGAAGGAAGTTGTTGCCGTGGCAGAGCAGACCATTTGTCCGGTCATGGGCGGCGCCATCGATAAGAACATCTTCGTCGAGTACAAGGGCAAGAAGGTCTATTTCTGCTGTCCTGAATGCAAGGCGAAATTTGAGGCGGAGCCTGAAAAATACGTAGCCAAGCTCCCGCAGTTCAAGCAGTAAGCACAGTATGAGTTTCTGAGTGCTGTTATGCCTTAGCCGTGAGGCGAGGTGAGAAGGAGATACTACAATCGCTGAAGACCGAATCCAATATGAGCAGACACCGGAGCAAAAGGCCCTCGTAGGCAGAATACTGGGCTTTTGCATCTACAACAAGCTGGTCGTGGGGCTCATCACGGCGTTTATTATTCTGTGGGGTATCTATGTTGCTCCGTTCGACTGGGAATTTGAGCGTTTTCCCCGCAACCCCGTTGCCGTCGATGCCATTCCTGACATAGGGGAGAACCAGCAGATTGTTTTCACGGACTGGCCGGGCAGAAGTCCGCAGGACGTCGAAAATCAAATCACCTACCCGCTCACCACCGCACTTCTGGGCATCCCCGACGTCAAGACGATTCGCAGCAATTCGATGTTCGGCTTTTCGTCCATATACATCATCTTCAAGGAGTTCTCGGCCTCCGAGAAGCTGTTTGAGGGCAAGAATTTTTACTGGACGCGAAGCAGGGTGTTAGAGAAGCTCAGCAGCTTGCCTGCAGGGACGTTGCCAACGGGAGTTCAGCCGATGTTAGGGCCGGACGCGACAGGGCTTGGGCAGATTTTCTGGTACACATTGGAGGGAAGGGACGCCAACGGAAGCCCCACGGGCGGATGGGACCTTGAAGAGCTGCGGACGATAGAGGACTGGCAGGTTCGGCAGAAGCTGCGGTCGGCGATTGGTGTCAGCGAGGTCGCTTCAATCGGCGGTTTTGTCCGCCAGTATCAGATTGACGTTGACCCGGATGCGATGCGGGCGTTCGGGGTCCGCCTGGAGGACGTTTTTGAGGCGGTGATGAAATCGAACATCGACGTGGGGGCGCAGACGATAGAGCTTAACCGCGTTGAGTACCTGATTCGGGGCATCGGGTTCATAAAGAACGTTGGGGACATCGAGAACAGCGTCATCAAGGTAAGCAGTAACGTGCCGGTGCAGATAAAGCACGTGGCGAAGGTGACAATGGGGCCGCAGGTGAGATTAGGAGCTCTGGACAAGGCGGGTGGGGAGGCGGTGGGCGGAGTGGTCGTGGCAAGGTACAGGTCGAATCCCCTGGAAGTAATCAAAAACGTCAAAAAGAGAATTGCAGAAATAACGCCGGGGCTGCCCGGCAAGACGTTAGCCGACGGGACGGTGTCGAAGGTTACGATTGTGCCGTTTTACGACAGGACGGGTCTGATTTACGAGACGTTGGGGACGCTGAACGACGCGCTGTACCAGGAAATCCTGGTCACGGTGATTGTCATTGTGATTATGGTGTGGCACCTTCGCAGCAGCGTGATGATAAGCGCGGTGATGCCGTTGGCGGTGCTGGGCTGCTTTATCGCGATGAAGACGTTCCGGGTGGACGCCAATATTGTGTCACTGTCGGGTATTGCGATTGCCATTGGCGCCGTGACCGATATGGGGATTGTGGTCTGCGACAGTATTCTCAGGCATCTGAAGGAGGACCCGCAAGATATGCCGAGGGCGGAGGTCATTCATCGTGCTGCTGCTGAAGTCGGCAGCGCGATCTTGTCGGCGATGGCCTCCACCATTATCAGCTTTCTGCCGATATTTTTTATGACAGGCCCGGAAGGAAAACTTTTCAAGCCGCTTGCGTTTACCAAGACGTTTGCCCTTTTTGCTTCCATCGTAATAACGTTGACAATTATCCCGCCTGTGGCTCATATCCTTTTCTTTCCCAGCAAGGTTCGGGGAAGATACTTGCGAGTGGTCCTCTATATGGGCATCGGTGCGGCCGGACTGGCTGTCGGGATTCTGTTCAGCCGCCTGGTGGGCCTTGCCGTCGTGATTTTTGCCGCCTATTACTTCTTTAAGGACTCTATCCCGCAACGGTTTCAAAGGCTGGCCATGTATGGCGGCAACCTTATTGTTCTGGTGCTTGTCGGAATACTACTAACGGCTGATTGGGAGCCGCTGGGGGCCCAAAAAGGACTCGTCCGCAACTTCATTTTTGTAGGCGGGCTTATCGGGATTCTTGTCGCGTTTGTTCTGTTGTTTCAATATTTTTATGCCTCCATTTTGCGATGGTGTCTGATCCATAAAATTGCGTTCTTGTCGATACCTGCGGTGCTATTGGTTTTGGGGGCGGTGATTTGGCTTGGCTTTGGCAGGGTATTTGACTTTGTGCCACATGCGCTGCGAGCTAATCGAGTATGGTCCGCGGCGATACACGCGTTTCCGGGGCTGGGTAAGGAGTTCATGCCACCGCTCGATGAGGGTTCGTTCTTGTATATGCCGACGACGATGGCGCACGCCTCGATCGGGGAGGCGCTGGACATAATTGAGAAGCAGGACGTGGCGATAAGCAATATCCCCGAAGTGGAGAGGGTGGTGGGAAAAATTGGCAGAGTCGATTCGGCTCTGGACCCGGCGCCTGTTGGGATGATTGAGACGGTGATAAACTACAAGAGTGAATATGTCACCGATAAAGCCGGCAGACGAGCGAGCTTTCGGTACGACGGCGCTACGGGCCAGTTCGTGCGCGACCCGAACGGGGAGCTCATTGCTGACCCTTCCGGCAGACCCTATCGGCAGTGGAGGCAGCACATCAAATCGCCGCAGGACATCTGGGACGAAATCGTCGCGGCGGCTCAGATACCCGGCGCGACCAGCGCGCCAAAATTGCAGCCGATAGCCGCGCGTCTCGTCATGCTGCAAACGGGGATGCGAGCGCCGATGGGCGTGAAAATCAAGGGGCCGGACCTGCCTACCATCGAGAAGGTCGGCTTCGACATTGAAAAGATACTGCGAGAATCGCCGGGCATTGAGCCGGCCACGGTGATTGCCGACAGGATTATCGGCAAACCCTATCTGGAGATTGTGCCGGATAGATCATCCCTTGCGCGATACGGCGTGCCGATTGAGCAGTTCCAGCGCGTTGTCGAAGTGGCGATAGGAGGGGTTGACATAACCACGACCGTCGAAGGGCGATACAGGTTCCCGGTTCGGGTCCGGTATCAGCGGGAGGTCCGCGACAATATCGAGGCGCTGGGCAGGGTGCTTGTGGCGGGGGCCGAGGGCGAGCAGATACCTATTATTCAACTGGCGGAGATTCGGTACGTACGCGGCCCGGAGGTGATAAAGAGCGAGGATACCTCCCTGGTGGGATACGTGCTGTTCGACAAGAAGCCCGGCTACGCAGAGGTTGATGTGGTCGAGACGGCGGACAGGTTAATCCGCCAGAGGGAAGCCGACGGCGCATTCGTGCGGCCGGCGGGCGTCGAGATCACGTTCGCAGGGACGTACGAGAATCAGTTGCACGCCTCTAAGACGCTGATGATCATGGTGCCGATTTCGCTGTTTACCATATTCCTGGTCTTGTATTTTCAGTTCCGCAAAGTGAGCCTGACGCTGATGGTCTTTGTCGGCGTGATGGTGTCATGGTCGGGGGCTTTCTTGCTCATCTGGCTTTACACCCAGCCGTGGTATATGGATTTTTCGCTTTTTGGTATGAATATGAGGGAGCTCTTCCAGGTTCATACCATCAATTTGAGCGTGGCGGTCTGGGTGGGATTCCTGGCCTTGTTCGGCATCAGTGATGATGACGGCGTCGTGATGGGAACGTTCCTGGAGCAGGAATTCCGCGACACTAAGCCGGCAACCCTTGTTCAAATCCGCGATGCAACGGTTCGCTCGGGCCAACGCAGAATCCGCGCGGCGTTGATGACCGGCACAACGACTCTCCTGGCCCTCATTCCGGTGCTCACTTCGACCGGCCGCGGCTCAGATATTATGGTACCGATGGCGCTGCCTTCCCTGGGCGGCATGACGATTGAGCTTCTCACCATGCTGATCGTGCCGGTCCTCTATTGCTGGATGAAGGAATTAGGCGTCCGCACCCAGCCTGCCGCTTAACCGCCGATGAACGCTGATGAACGCTGATTCTGGATGCACCACGAAGGCACGAAGAGACGAAGGAATCCTGACTGCTGGATACTCGATGCTTGTCATTCCTGTGAAAACGGGAATCCAGTGGAACGCTTGTCTATCTTAACGTGACCCATCCCGTTCGCGTACCCAGGCGCACCTCGCGGCGTCTTTTTTCGCCCTTTTTTTGAAAAATTTTCGCTCCCAGTGCCATAGGGTTGTCACTCCTAGGAGCCTGTCTGAGTAATTGATCTGACCAGTATTTTTCTGTCTTCCTTTGG
>CAYWZW010000034.1:0-55212 GCA_964462945.1 uncultured Pirellulales bacterium | reverse complement strand
TCTTTGCCTGGGTCAAGGGCGGCGCGCCGGGTCAGGTCGTCATATCTCAGACCGATGTGGTCGGCAGCGGCGAGATATGGCTGGGCGCAGACCCGCTGCAGGGAAAGCTCATGACGGGCTTAGTTCCTCCTCCTGCCGGGCGGACGGCGACGCCGGCGTTGAAATCGGACTTTATCATCACCGACGCCCAGTGGCATCATATCGGCTTCGTCTGGGACGGCTCTCGCAGGTACTTGTACGCCGACGGCGTGGAGGTTGCCAAAGACGCCGGCGCGCTGGCCCCGCTGAAATCGGCCACCGGCGGCCTGAATATCGGTGCGAGCAAAACGCTTGAAGCGGCGGCTTTCTTCTCCGGCCTGGTTGACGACGTTCGCATCTACAACCAGGCGCTGAGTGCCGCCGAGGTTGCGGAGCTGACGCATTAGGGCACTAAAAAAGCCCCTGCCTGTGGCCTTTCGGGAATAAAAAGAAGCAGGGGCTGGGGTAATGAATACTACGGTTCATTTTATTCAGTTGGCCGGCGCGATGTCTATTGTGGTGACTACGTATTTTCCTGGACAAGACACCCCCGATGTGCCGAAAAACCGAAAACAGCTATTTCTTGAGCGATTGCCCGCTTGACAGACGGCGCGAAATAGCCGATACTTGGGCGCAAGAGCCCCGAGCCCTTATATGGCGAGCAGAATAGATGCGTCTGATTGTAAAAAAAGCCGGTCAAACCGTTAACGAATTGCGATTCGAGCGGGGCCCCGTTTACATCGGCCGGCATGCGCACAGCCAGGTTCTGCTGCCTGACAGGGCCGTGTCGAGACAGCACGCCGCCATCTTTGCCACGCAGGACGGCCGGTGGGTGGTCGAGGACCTGGATTCGGCCAACAAGACGTATCTGAACGATAAAGCCGTCCACAAGGCCCAGATCAAGACCGGCGATTGCATACGCATAGGTGAATTCGAGATCGAAATCGATCTCGAAGCTGGTGCAGAGGTCGAGACGGCCATCAATTTGGAAGACACGCTCATATCGAGCCCTCGCAAATCGGCCCGCGCGTCGGCTGCGTCGGCCCGTGAAATCATAGTCAGAAAGCCGGATGCGGAGCGTGCCCCGGACGTCAGGCTGCCGGCCAAACGGATAAAAGATTTCCTGCAAGCCACGGAGGCGATCTGCAAATCGAACGGCCCGGACGAGGTGGTCAATACTCTGCTGGGTATCACGCTCAAGGATTTCGGTGCATATCAAAGCTGGTGCGCTCTGAGAAATCTGCCCGAAGGCCCGATGACCTGTCACGCAGGCAAGAGCCGGGATGGCCAGCCGGTGGAGCTGAGCCAGATAGGCGCCAATGAAAAGATCACCGAGGCGGTTGAAAAGAAGGAGTTCATGCTCATACCGCGGGTCCCGTCTGCATCGGGTCAGCAAAAGATTCGCTCGGCCATGATCGCGCCGATCATGGACCCTTCCGGCTGCTTCGGCGTCTTGTACGTCGATAACTCCATCGACCAGGACTACTACGGCCTGAGCGACCTGGACTACCTGATGCTGCTGGCCATCCACACGGCCGCCGTCGTCGAAAATTTCTGATAAGACGGCAGGAGACAGGACACAGGAGACAGAATACGGAAGAGGAACCTCTGGCCTGTGACATCTATTCCCAGGTCACGGCGTTCAAAATCATCTGGGCGATGCTCTCGTTCTCATAATCCGACACACAATGCCCCGGCATAAGATAGACGATGGTCCCCTTGCCCTGGCTCTTGATCCAGCCGCCTCGATCCTGCATGTACGTTTTGCCGGTCGCCTTGTCGGTATAGATCAGGCCGCACAGGACCGTCTTGTCCCGGCCGTCGGTAAACCTGTGGTTGACGAAGACCTCGGAATCGTCTTTGAGCCGAGTGCAGGGATAGGATTTCTCGACGCCGGGCTGGTCGGATGATGTATATGTCACGTGGTCCTTCCACTCGATGTTGTGATTTGTGATATAGTGCCGGGAGTTGAGGTTCACAAGCGTCCAGCTTGCGGCTTTCCAGGCGTAGCCCCCGTCCTCCATCGAGCCTTTATTGAGCTGCACGCCCAGGAAGTCGAAATAGAGCTTGTTCTGCACCTTCTTGCTGCTGATCGAATGGTGCAGACAGATGAGCCGCCCGCCGGCCTTCGTGTAGTCGATGATGGCCCGTTCGGTCTGGTCGTACAGTTCTCCGTGGATAAAGACGACGACCGCTTTGTACGGCGACAAATCCTTGGCCATAGACTGCTGGTCGGCGATGGTCACCGGCAGCTTGCCTTTTTCCGTGAGGAATTTCGCCAATACCTCCATCTGCGGCCGTTCATCCTGAATAATCAGCACTCCCGCCCGGCCTGCCGGGCCGGAGACGCCGCACGTCAGAGCGGCAATGAATAGAGCAATACAGATTAAGAGGAACTTTGACAGCGTAGATTTCATATCTTTTAGCCTTCCTTTTTCGTCTTCGCACGGCCTACGATTTATCGATTTAAGCAGTGTGGTAAGTGCCTCTAACCGTCCCGCTCATTTCCCACTGTTACTGAGAATTTGTCTTTTCATGTCTTTGGCCATTTGAAAATGATCTTCAAAGGGTACCATGCGAATTAGATCCAATCCCTTTACAAGGGCTTCAGAATATTCTACTGCCCTTGAGCATTCGTGCGGAGCTAATTTAGAAGGAAGTCTCCAAGTCCCTCCTTTGAAATCAACATAAAATCCTTCGTTTTTTCTCCGATTTGCCTGCTTCCACCAGTCATTTTCGAGGGATATTTCAGAATCGGGATCCGTGATATTATGTTCAACCCACACGCGGAACTTGGGGAGAATATCAGGCCATGGACGCTCTGGAACTTGAGAGGGATCTTCGGATCGTTTCTGAAGCCAATCTTGAAGAGAATCATAAAGATACTCTATCGGTTTCGAGAGTACCCGCAAAAGCCTGATAGCATCGTGCTTCCTCTGATGGCTTTTCAAATACGCGGAGATGGGTGTTTGTCCGGTAGATTCCAAAGCTTTACAGAACAAGAAGAATGATTTGATCGCTTCTTCTCCCGCGAGGATAGCTAAAGAGGTTGCTGGGCCAATCTTATTGTCTCTTGCTAGCAATCTTGCAGAAGCCAAAAGACATTTCGCATTTTCGTGCGTATGTTCAAATCCCTTCAGGCACTCGGTGGGATTCGCATCGAGATGTGTGTCAACAGGATTCATTTGATTCCTTCAATTGTTTCAAAATTGCAGAACATTCAATCTATATTCCACCCTTTTGGGGCAAAACAGCGGCATTTACGGATTCGTGTTACCTCGTTCAGTTCTTGGACTCCTGTTTGTTTGCAGTTTCGGTCTCCTTTTTCTTCCCGGAACACCCTATCCGTTATGGGCAAACTCTGAACCAGTATGCGCTCCTCGTTGTACCTATACGCATTGACGGTAGGATGCAGAATAAGCCGCCACAGCTCTAATAGCCTCCTCGGTGGGTCGCGTGCAATTGACAAAAGAAAGACGGCAGACACTGCCTGGGATCCGAAACACGTCATTTAGCAGTGCGTGTACAAAAGACTGTGTCGCAAATCGAGAGCCGTTGAAGTCAAGCACAACGATATTGCCATTCTTAACTGCGGGTAGTATTTCTTTATCCCTTACAGCGCCTGCTGCTTCGACGTCCTCATTGAAATCACCAACCGAGATGATTTTCAACTCTTCTAATTCAGGGACCTCTGATAAGAAGTCAAGTGCCGCCGGACCGGAGCATTTCTGAGCATCCGCTGCGAGCGAACGACAGAGTTCGAGTAGTCCTCCGAAGTCAGCGACGCCCGAAGCAGGTAAATCCATTGTCACAGATGTACCATCCCAACTGTTGATTGGGCGGTACACACGCTGCTTTCCAGCCGCTTCGTCTCCGGTTACGCCAAACAGCGCCTTCTTAGAGGCCAGCCAGAAGGAGCCACCTGCTCGCCAACATATTTCTTTTGTGAAAAACAGGCCAAGACCTGCGTTCTCGGAAGCTGAATACATTCCGTGGCGAAATGCCCCTGATACATGGGGTAAGACTGCAAATTTCAGTCCTTCCAGATCGCTGCGTAGTTCCGGATATGTTGTACTGAGGGACGAAAGAATCCCTTGGCCACAGTCACTAATGGATATTTGAAGAGCGTTCCTGTCTGGAAAAAACTGGGCAATGGCTACTCCTCCAACAGCGGAATGCGAGTGCTGAACAACATTGCGCCCGAGTTCAGCCATGCCGTACTTCAAAGCATCGATGGTCTCATCACCTGGGCCAGGGCCAAGTTGTGCGACGCTTTGAACAAAGCGAGTTACGTCTTTGTGTGTTCTGATAACATGGAGCCCCGTATTCTGGCGTGAGTCGTCCCAATCTGGCGTTGATTCACGATGCTCAAGTACGTAGTTGATCCCCATATTGTCTATGTAAACATTTGCAGGATTTTGTGGTGATAACTTTGCCTTAACTGGGATGCCCAGTTCATGGCCAATTCTCAGTGCATATGCTGTGTATTGTGAAAGACTCCATGGTTCAATGAATCGATTACTCGTAAAATCGATCACTAATTCACGTGCCCAATTAGGAAGAGTTGTTCGCCACTCCCATGTTTGGAGACGGCTTCGCATATCTTTGCCGCCGTCCGCAAGGTTAGAACGGGGCACGTGAATCTCATATTCGTCTGAAAAAACCATCTCGATAGACCCCCGCCTGAAAGCATCACGTCTAATACATGCTACTCAAGCACGCCACCAAGTTTTCAAACCGTAAGGATACCCAAGACACGAGTTCCTCTTCACGGGCCACGAACTACGGCTTCTCTCGACGGTTGCCTTTTTCTGCCTTGGGTGTCTCGTCTTATCTCTTTATGTCTGGGCTTGATTATACTCGTTTTCCGTCTGCGGACAAACAGAATTGCTTTCAGACACGGATTTATACGGGTTTTTCAGCTCCATTTGTTTCACCCGCGTTCATTCGCCATACGTTGTCCTATGGACTCCCTGCGGAGGGCGGATTAATCCGTGTCTAATACAGAGCCATTCGCGTTGAATCGTTTACCTGTCCGGCTGCGAAGGCGTCTCGGCGGGGGGCGGCGGGGTGTAGCGCGGGAGCGTGCCGGCGAGCATCTGCTTGACGTACACGCCGAAGCCGGGCGTGGGCGCATAGTCCCAGCCGGAAATCAACGTCGGGCCGGCGGCGGGATGAAAATCCCACGCGGTAAAGGACCATTTATGGTCTTCGATGGCTTGCAGCACACGCATCAACCAGTCGCCGCTTTCTCGGCGCATGCCGCCGAAGCCGCCCCTGCGGCTCTGTGCCGCCGGGTCGCCCGGCTTAAAATAGGAGCCGCCGAACTCGCTGACGATTATCGGCAGCTCTTCCGCCGCCTTCTCCATATTGGCGATCCAGGTTTCCACGGCCTGGTTCTTGTTGTTGTAGCAGTGGTTGGCGTAGATCACGCCGCTGCCGTCCGGGTCCTTGAGTTGCCTGCCTTCGAGGATGCCGGAGAAGTCGTAGGCCCAGTCCAGGCCGCCCGCCGCGATGACGTTCTTGGCACCGGTGGCGCGGATGGCATCGAGCAACGGCTGCATCCCGACGGCCTTGAAGGTCTTGGGCGTCTGTCCCCGGCGGTTGGGCCGGTCCGTAACCTCGCCGCCGTTGAGCCAGATGTCCCAGGTGACATCGTGGGGCTCGTTGTACAGGTCATACATGACGGCGGGATGGTTCGCATAGACCGGCGCGATATCTTTCCAGAACGTCAGGCTGTTCTCGTCGGGCATCGAATGCTGGCCGATATTCTGTCCCCACTCGCCGACGTCCGACCAGTGCAGGTCCAGCATGATATAGACGCCCTTGGAGGCGCACAGCTTCACAACCTCATCGACGAGCGCGCGGTAGGCCTTGCCTTCGTCACTCTGTTCGGGCGCTTTTCCGAACCAGCGGTCCTGCGACATCGGCAGGCGAATGTGGTTAACATGCCAGTCGTCGATGGCCACTCGCACGCTCTCGACGATATGGCCTTCGCCGTTGCTGGTCCATTCGAGGCAGGCGGTGTTGACGCCGCGAAGTCTCACAGGCTCGTTCTTGCTGTTGACGATTTGCGTTCCGGCCACCTTCAGGGCAAGGGGCATCGACGAGGATTCGGCCTTCGCTCCAGAAGCTTCTGCTGCTGCGGCTGTGACCACGCCGGCGATGACCAGCACAGCGCATCTGAAAACTTTCACAAGTTCCATAGTCATTCCTCCCGTTGTTGGAAAAAGGTTCTGTTTTACTCTTTCACTGCGCCGGCCGGCGGCTTACTGTCTCTTGTACTTGCCCATCAACTGGCCTTGGGCGAGGATGTGTCCCTGCATGGCTTTGAGCAGCCGGGGTTTGTCTGCACCGGCTTGCATATCCAGCTCTGTATCGAGCGCATAAATCTTGAAAAAGTATCTGTGCGTGCCGCCGGGGGGACATGGTCCGCCGTAGCCGATCTTGCGAAAGTCGTTCGTGCCTTGCCTGGCTCCGCTGGCCAGAGTCTTGTCGGGCGGAACCTTCTCCGCCAGCTCGGTGGTCGCGCCCGGCAGATTAAACAAGACCCAATGCACCCACGTACCCATCGGAGCGTCCGGGTCATCGCATATCAGAGCGATACTTTTGGTGCCATCGGGGGCCGCATCCCATTGCAGCGGCGGTGAGATGTCGGCACCGTCGCAGGTGTATTTGGCTGGAATCATGCCGCCCTCTTTAAAGGCTGAGCTGGTAATCTTGATCTCCATTTTCTTACCTCCTTCTGCCGGCAAAGCAGCTCGCTCGCCGTTTTTGCAGGAGCAAAACAGCAATACCGGCATCGTGACTAAAATGATAATACTCTTGAACATGGTACCTTTCCACATCTACAAGTCTATACGAGAGACCGCAGATATTCAATCACATCGGGTGTCCGACCCAGCGTCAGAAACAGCGAAGACAGAATGGCGATAATCCACATCGCCGGCTTTACTTCTCTTGCCTTGCCGGAGATTATTTTGATCAGTGTAAACGAGATAAACCCGAAGGCCAGCCCGGTGCTGATACTGTAGCTTAGCGAGATCATCACCATGATGATGAATGCGGGAAAAGCCTCTTCCATATAGGCAAAATCTATCCTCTTGACCTCTTTGACCATGAACAGCCCCACCATGATCAGGGCGGGCGCCGTCGCGTACTTGGGCACAATTCCCACGATCGGCACAAATAACAGCGCCGCCAGAAAGCACAGGCCCGTGACTACGGACGTCAGCCCGGTGCGCCCTCCCTCCTCGATGCCGGCGGCCGATTCAATATACGAGGCAATCGACGAGGTCCCCAGCGCAGCACCCAACATGCTCGCCGCCGCGTCAATCTGCAGCAGCCGATCCAGCCCCTTGATCGTCCCCTTTTCGTCCACCATCTTCGCCTCGTGACAACAGGCCACCAGCGTTCCGATGCTGTCGAACATGTCAATGAACATCAGCGCAAAAATGTTTCCGAACAGACTCCACTTCAGTGCCCCTAAGATGTCGAGTTGAAAGGCGACGGGCGTAATGTCAAAATCGAGGGACACTACCCGGGCCGGTCTCTCAACAAAGCCGGCGGCAACCGCCAGCATGGTCGAGAATAGCATCCCGATCAGCAGCGCGCCTTTGACTTTCTTCATCGCCAGGAACGCCATGAGCAGCAAGCCGCACAGACCCATCGCCACCGTCCACGTCAGCGGCCCCGCCGAGACCAGCGTCTCCTCGTTTTTCACGATCATCCCCAAATCCTGCAGCCCGATGAACGTAATGTACAGCCCGATGCCCACGGAAATCGCCGAGACCAGACTCACCGGGATTGCTTCGACCAGCCGCTTCCTCAGCCCCAGCAACGTCAGCAGCCAGCATAACAAGCCCGAAAGGAACACCACGCCGAGAGCCGCCTGCCACGTGATTTTGCCGCCCAGCACGAGACTATAGGAAAGAAATGCGTTGAGTCCCATCCCCGGCGCCATTGCGATCGGCGCGTTGCCAAACAGGCCGGTGACAATGGTCATCACGCCGCTGACCACGCAGGTGACGATAATGAGCGCCTGCTTATCCATGCCCGCGGTGCTGAGGATGGCTGGGTTGACAAAGATAATGTACGCCATGGTTAGGAACGTGGTGACGCCTGCCAGAATCTCGGTTCTGAGACTTGTATGTCGCTGCTCGAGCTTAAAGTATTCTTTCAGCACGTTGTTCCCCCGCCTGAAATTCACCTCTGCCCGCCGCGCGAGCCAGCCATCCTCGCCGAGCCTGCACTTGCCCGACTGCGAATCCGTCAGGCCGCTCTTAATCCTTGCGTTCCAAGGCTGTCAACGCAACTTTTTGTTCCGCCGGGAGCTGCTGCGCGTCGAAGCCGAAACCGTTTGCTGCTTGCTGCGAGGGACCGTCCCAGCCCAATCTCTTGAATCGGCCCCACTCGCCCCAGCACATCGCCGAGACGTTTACGGCAAAATGCTCCTGCTGGAAAATCCGTCGCATCATCAGCCACTTTTCATCGAGCAGGCGTCTGGCTTGTGCCTGTTCGCCCGCGCTGAGCCTGTCTTCGCTGTCGAGTTTCAGGAGCCGGTATATCTTTGCCTGCAGTTCGGTGAAGTCAAGCCCAACGTGCAAGAATGAGATGCGATCACGAACCTCCATGTTATCTGGCGCCGCCTTGTCGGCCTCGTTGAGAAGCTCACGCAGCTCGCCGATTATCTGCTGTGTATAAGGTCCGGTGACGTCAGGTCTAGTGCCGCTGCGCTGCGTTTGGCTGATGGCGGCGACCTCGCTGGTCAACTGCTCAATTCTCGTGAAGTAGCGTTTGATCGGCCCGGCGGCCCCACCAAATCCCGACCGGCAATAATCGTCGATGAGCTCATCGACATCCAAGTCGGGGTTCCAGTGCAGCTTGGCCAGGACGTAGTAGTTCAAACCTTGCGTGGCCCAGTGGTGCATGCACGAATCAAAATCGGTGCCGACGCACCTGTTATGCGCTATGTGGTGGAAGTCGTCCGCGAGTTTATGGACGAAGACGCCGGTGGTGCCTTCGTGCCGTCCCCACAGCAGCGAGTTCGGCCGGTAGTAGATCATCTTTGCCGCATTCGCCCAGGCGTCCCAGTCGGCCATGCCCTGGGCTCGCAATTCGTCGCTTGTATAATGCTCCGTGCTGTGTACGAACCGTATTACAATCTTCGGGTGCAGTTTCTCTCTGAGCGGCGGCGCCGCATAAACGCTGTAGGCTTGGCCGGTAAACAGCACGTCCGGATAGACAGCCGACACCTTCTGTGCGATGGCGTTGTAGAAGGCAAGCATGCGGTCCGTCAGCGACACGTAGTCGAATCGGCTCGTTCGGCCTGAAGCGTGATCGTAAGTCCAGATATTTGTCGGCCGGCCCTGCGGCGGGTCCATCGCTTTGCAGGCATCGCATAGGCAGAATCCCGCCTTGCCGCCGCCGTCGTTTGTCATCAGGCACGTGCTGGTTTGCCCGGGATTGCGTTGCAGCTCTTTAAGCTTCTCTTGCATGATCGCCTCGATCAGAGCAGGATTCGATTTGCACAGCCTCGACCGCTCCCAGCTCGGATCGAAGTATCGCGAGCCGTCAGACTGCATGGCGAACCACTCCGGATGTTCTTTCAGAAACCGCGTCCATGCCTGGGCTGATAGTATCGTGCCGTCGCCGGTCCGCAGGCCGAGCGTGCCATCCATGCGGTGCCAGTCCATCCAGTCCGGGCCGGCCGGTTGCGTGGCGGCAGCTTTTTCTCTGGCCTGCGAGAGGTCTTCTCTGGAGAACCGCAGACGGTCCAGACCTTCCTGGATACGGCTGCTGTACCCGCTCCAGCGGATTTGACGCTGCTGCAATGCCGGCGCAAAACGCACATTCAGCGTTCCAACCGTGATTGTCCGGCGCTTTGGGACCACTTCTCCGCTCTGTCCGGGCCAAAGATACCGGCAGCCCAAGGCATCTTCCAGGAAAGTTGTCACCGCATACCTGCTGCCGAATGGGTCGGACGGCGTTTGGTCATCGGGACCGAGCAGCACCAAGGCGTTGCCAACCGTACGAATCAGGATGCCTCCCGGCCCCAGACCTTTGCTGCTCTGCCCGAGTTTCTTCGCCAGCTCGCCTTCGCCAACGAGGATAAATGCCTCGGCATCTGCTTTGCCCGGAGCCGGCTCGATGCGGCCATCCGTGACATTCACCTGGCCAAGATCGTGTTCTTTGAGAATCTTCAGACGCGCCCCGGAGATCTCAAACAGGTGCTCGGCGAGGATTTTCGCCCCCTCGGTTGCCGCACGCGAGGCCTCGGACGGGACAACAATCACTGCGTTTGGCCGGCCATCGACAACAAGACTCAGGACCGGCTCGGCCGCATTCGCGCCGCAAAGCGCCACAACCGCCCAAAGAAGACTGGATGCAGCTTCCTTTTTCAATTCAGCTTTCTCCTAAGATCGAATTTGGCCTCAATCTTATCGCATCCGCTGACAATGCGAGCGAAAGGAGTCGAACCTTCACGTCCGTAATGGACACCAGGACCTAAACCTGGCGCGTCTGCCAATTCCGCCACGCTCGCAAATTCATGGTGTGTGTTGCCGCACTCAATTTATCTCTTCGCTCTCAGAAGAACCCTGCGATTGCGCTTCCGGCTCGGATATTTTCTCGATCCGCTCCTCAGCCTGCTTCAGTATTGTTCTGCAGTGCTTGATCAAGGCCATGCCTTTTTCGTATTGCTGCAGGCTGTCCTGCAAGGCAATCTCCCCTTGCTCGATCTTGCCTACGATTTCCGTAAGGTTCTTGATTGCTTCTTCAAAGCTCAATTTGGCGATGTCGTTTTTGGGCTTCTGGCCTGCCATCTTCTTTCCCAATCCTACGCGGTCTATGCACGACCCGTGCTCTCTTTTTACTTCTTTGTGACCCGGCTTTCAATGAAATTCTCGTTCGCCAGCTCGGTGAGCAAATCATCTCCTATCTGAACGTCCTCTGAAGCTCTGGCCAGCAAGCCCGTCCTTCTGTTCGTTGTGATGCTGTAGCCCCGCCGCAGAACCGATTTGGGATTCAACGCGGCCAGCCGATTCTCCTGCGCTGTAAGCTGTATTCGGCGGTTATTAATGACTGCCCTCATGCCTTTATCGGTCCGGCTTTGCCAGTCGTTCAATTCGACCATCTTGCGCCCGAGGAGCCGATGCGGCTCAATTGCGACAATCTGCTCGTAACCGGCGGATACCTTCTGCTGGGCCTCGATCACCGACTGCCTCATTGCTTCTGCCAAGTCCACGGCCAGCTCATCCAGTCGCTGTCCGGCGCCTTGAACGAGCACGAGAGGGTTCCTGAACACCACGTTGGCCAGGACGATCAGCAAATCCTGCTGTGCCAATTGCAGTCTTGCCGTTGTCTGGTTCGTCAATCTTTTTTCAATCCCGGTTAGTTGACGTAATACTTCCTGCATATCCGGAACCGCCACGACGCCTGCCTTTGTCGGCGTCGATGCCCGGGCGTCCGCGACAAGGTCTGCTATCGTGGTGTCCACCTCGTGGCCCACCGCGCTTATCACAGGGATTTGCGAATCGAAGATCGCCCTGGCGAGAACTTCCTCGTTAAAGGCCCACAAATCCTCCAGCGAGCCGCCTCCTCTGCCGACGATCAGAACGTCCAGCCTGAGCCTCTTATTGCGTTTGTTTATGTCCCGCAGGGCGGCGGCAATTCTCTGCGCCGAGCCTTCACCCTGTACCGGCACCGGATACGAGAACAACTTGGCACAGGGCCAGCGGCTGTGGATGCTGTCGGTGATATCGTGCACAGCGGCTCCCGATTCGCTGGTCAATATCCCGATTCGCATGGGGTAGGGCGGCAGCGCTTTCTTGTGCACATCGTCAAAGAGCCCTTCGCTTTGCAGCTTCCGGACCATTTGCTCGAAGGCAAGCTGAAGGGCTCCGACGCCAGCCGGATCGAGCTTGTCAACGTAAAGCTGGTACTTGCCGCCAACCGTGTAAACGTCGATATGCCCTGTGGCCAGGACCGCCATTCCGTCATCGGGCGAGAACTTGATAGTCCTGAACTTGCTGGCCCACATAACGCACGGCAGAACTGAGCCCTCATCTTTCAGCCAGAAGTAGCAGTGCCCGCTTGCATGATGTTTCCAGTCGCTTATTTCGCCTTTGACTATTAGTCGCGAGGGCAGATTCTCTTCGAGAGCGATCTTGATTAGTGAGTTGATCTGGCTGACTGTATATATTTTCGTCGTTGTCGGCATCTGTCGTCCACAACCACCAAGGGCCCGCAGTCTTGTTTCTTTGCGATCTGTGATTATAAGCGCAAGTGTCTATCTTATCAATTCCGCGCTTCGGGCAGGCTCTGAAGAACATAGGTGCGGGATTGTCGCGGTGGTGCCACAGTACCGGACGTCGATGTTTCGGCAGCGTACGACGCTACTGCCAGGGCTGGTTTTTCGGCCGCTTCCTCGCGTCAACTATTATCGGACGGTGCTTGTGAATCTTTGTGCTTTCGCCAGGGCGGCCAGTTTGGCAGGGCGGGAACGGCAAATGCACGGCTTGGAATAATCGCCTGATTTCTTTTTAGCTGTTATTCCGTAAGTTCTTATTGCGAAGGGCGTTAGCATTCAGCGTCGGCAAAGCAGGGAGAGAATGTGCCATACTCAGATTGGACCTGCTTTCTGTCTTGCCAAAGCGTGTGTTGAATTAGGCAATTTAGGCAATGCGTTGTTGACAAAACGCCGATGAGCAATATAAAATGAAGAAGTATCCTCATGGAGGAGATACTTTCGTGTTTGCTGCACAGAGGGGGTGTCTGTCGCGGCATAGGGATGGATGGTAGGCTTTAGCTACTACTTTGGAGCTATATCCTTCGATGTATCCGATTAGAGACAAGTATTTGACTAAACGGACGGAAGGTTTCTATTCGATGCGTAGAGCGGCGGGGAAGACTCCAGGATGGTTCGTCTGGGTCTTGGCCGTCTTGCTGCCGGTATTCGCCGGTGTCGCCTACCGTGTCCTGGCCTCTCGGTTGCAGCTCGTTGTTGGTACTCCTGTTATGCTCCCCGTGCCGTTGAGTGCTTTTCCAAAACGGGTCGGCAACTGGGCGGGCGAAGACGTGCCCATCCCTGCGAACATTCAGCGGGCCGCGGGAAATGACGCCTTTCTAAACCGTTTGTACGCCAACGCGGTAAGTAACCAGTGGGTCAACGTTTACATTGCCTATACTGCCCATCCACGAACAATGCTGGGCCACCGGCCTCAAGTCTGCTATGTTGCCGGCGGGTGGGTACATGATGGGACTCAGCCGGGCGAGGTTACTTCCAGCACCGGCAGAGAATTCCCATGTCTGATGCATCGTTTTCATCGGCCTGCCCCCGAGAGCGAAGAGACGGTGGTCTTGAATTTCTATATTGTCAATGGCCAGCTCACGTCTGACGAGAGGGTCTTTTCAGGAGTGGGATGGCGGACACCAAACATCGACGGTGATCCCGCCCATTATGCGACACAGGTTCAGATAAGCTCGGTATTGGAGAATTCGATTCGAACAGCGGCAAGGGATATGGCCGAGGTGATACTCGATTTCTTCCCCGACGAGAATGGGCAAGTCAGGGCGGCCAAGTACGCTGAGTCTTCGAGTGGTGGGCAAGGATAGGTTGGGAATGTGCCGGCGAGAGCTGGATTTGGCAGTAATTGCATAAGTGCCGGTACGTCCGGATGTTGTGTCGATTGGCAGATGCGCCTGACGGGGACGAAGTGCATCCGGACGTCAGGGGCCCCGCTTGTGAAACGTTCCGTTTTGTACAGTAAAGTGCTTTCGAAGAATCGCGATAAGGAAACGGCGTTGTCAGAAATACGGTGAGGTGTAGCTCCAGATTTCGATATGTTATCATCCGCTGCGATACGCAAGGCGATCTCAGATAAAATTAGCCGAATGAGGGGGTCGGACATCAAAGCCAAGGGTACCCGCGCCGTCGTGGCGTTGAGTATCGGAACGGTTGCCGGACGGAGTATGCGGTTTGTGCGCAACATGATTCTCGTCCGGTTGTTGGCCGAGGAGCTATTTGGGGTGATGGGCATTGTCATGGCTGCGACCATAGCGTTTGAGTCCCTGAGCGAGGTCGGTGTACAGCAATCAATTATCCAAAACAAAGACGGCGATGATCCCGAATACATGAACATCGCCTGGTGGTTTCAGTTCATTCGGGGTTCAGGTCTGTTCATAGTGGGGCTTCTGACGGCTCCCTGGATAGGATCGTTCTATGGGAATCCCGAGATATCCGGACTATTGAAGGTTGCTTTTGTTGCCGTGTTGTTTAGAGGGCTTGTCAGCCCGCGTACCTATGTACTTGAGAAAGAATACAGGTTTGGCTTGCTTATGCTCATTGTCCAGGGCAGCAGCATATTGGGTACTATCACGACCGTCGTTCTGGCCTTTGCGACGAAGAATATATGGGCGTTGATTATCGGTTACGTGGCGGAGGCTGCCGCCATGTGTTTTATCTCGTATATCGTGGTGCCGTTCAGGCCGACGCTCAAAATCAATAGAGAATATCTGGCTGAGTTACTAAAATTTGCCCGCGGCATGTTCGGCCTGCCCTTTCTCACAATGGTCATCTGGCAGACCGATGTTTTCATGTTAGGCAAGCTTCTGCCGGCGGCACAGTTAGGATTGCTTGGTATGTACGTCATGGCCCTTAGGCTGGCCGAGCAGCCTGCCTGGGCGTTTAGCCAGGTTTTCGGCCGTGTTTTGCTCCCTGTGTTTGCCGAAGGACAAGACAGCAGGGAGATTTTACGCCGTCGCGTGCTGAGAGTAATCAAGACTACCCTTATGGTCAGCATTCCTTTGGTTGCCGTTATGACCGTCGGGGCCAAACCAATAATCTCACTTGTTTACACGCCAAAATATGCTGTTGTTGCAGTTCCTTTCGCCATACTTTGTGTTACCATGTTTGTCAAAACCCAGGCTACGATTCTGGTGACTATATGCCTGGCCGTAGGCAAACCGCATTTACACAGACGCTATGCCGTGCTCCTTGCGGCTTGCGTTGTCTGCCTGATGTACCCCGGAATTACTTTGTTCGGTGTTACAGGCGCTGCAGGCGTTCTTCTGCTTTCTAATATTGTTGCGATCTGTCTGCAGGTTGTCTGGGTGGGAAGAATCGTTGACCTGCGATTCCGGGACTACGCGTTTTGGCTGCGGCGCAGTGCTGCAGATTAGGCGGCAAGGCGTGCGATTGCCAATGGCGGTTCCTGAAGTCCATATTTCTGCTTCCCGTCAAGCTCGATCTCTGGGTTTCCCGTGTCGGTCGAGAGCTCTTCCGGTTGGGAATCGTTCCCCGGGAGATATCCAATGAACAGACTCTGGTGTCAACTTGTTCGGCGGGCCTGGCCTGTTGCTCGTACCCGGCTTGTGTGGGGATGGCGTCTTCATTCGTTGGGCAGGCTAAGCGTTCTGGGGCATTATCTGCAAGTCAATAATCCTCGCGCTGTTGCCATCGGATCGCGAGTGACGATCGCAAGCGAATTTGTTTTGAGCGATTTATGTCCCGGTCAAGGAGAATGCCCGAAAATTATTATTGGCGATGGTAGCACAATTCTGTACCGCTTCCAGTGTAATGCCGCACAATCCGTTCAGATTGGACGAAACGTGCTTATCGCCAGTAATGTTTTGATTACGGATTCAGACCATGTAGTTGAACCCGGCGGTGTGCCCGCCACAAAAAATCCCAGACTTGTGACGCGGCCGGTGCGTGTCGAGGATAATTGCTGGCTCGGCCAGAATGTCGTCATTGTGAAAGGCGTCACGATCGGTCGCGACTCTATCGTGGGGGCTAACAGCGTGGTGACGCGCAACATTCCGCCGTGCTCAGTAGCCGTGGGGAACCCTGCACGTGTCATCAAAAGGCTCGGCGGCGACTCGTGAATCGTCCGATGGCGACAAGATGTCTTTGCGACGGACGAGTCCGCCCCCTATGGATGGATCGGTTTCGCGGAATGTGTCAGCAAAACAAGAAACGGCAGGCCCTTGACGTCAGCGCTCGGCTCTTTGTTGTTTTTTTGAGGCGCGGCATACACGGGAAGTGTAAGATCATTTAGAACCAAGATATCCTGTGCGATCAAGCACTTATAACCAGAGGAGCCGGTATGGCTGAAAACTATGTTATTACCCCAGAACAGAGCCGCTTGCCATGTTACCTCAGAGCAATAAGACAGGAGTGTCTGGGCGCTGTACCGATCGAGATGCTCGATCGTTATCCACTTAGCCACCCTGAAATCGCCGCGTATAAAGCAAGCCTTCTTGGCGGCAGGAATGACGGAACTAATTATGCCGGCTGGACTAACTTCTTACTCGAGGAATATGGTCGGATGGACAGATGTCTGAGCCTTGGATCGGGAAGTGGTCGTGTTGAGAAGCACTTGATTGAAATAGGTTTTGCTAATCGGTTCGAGTCAATTGATTTGAGCCATGCATATAACAAGATCGCAAGAAATGCGGAGGCAAATTTTCACGCTAAACAGGGGGATCTCAACTTCTGTCAGTTCCCGAAGCAAGAGTACGATTTTGTATTGTGTCACGGAATACTACATCATTTGATCAATCTTGAACATGTTCTCAGCCAGATCAACGACACGCTTAAGCGGGATGGCATTTTACTTATACATGAGTACGTAGGCGAAAATCGCTGGCAGTTCACGGAACGTCGCTTGAATCTCCTCGCTGAAATGTTCCCGAGTATTAAGCTCAAGAATCTGCCCATTTGGAGTGTAGATGGTTTCGAATCCATTCGTTCAGCGGATTTGTTAAACTTGATAGAGATGCAATTCGGCGCGACATGCGAGAGATCTGTCAGTTATGGAAGTGTTCTATTCCCACTGGTCTCATGCAACTGGCGGGATGCACGGGAGCAGTTGAGCAGCATTATCGAAGCAGACAGACGTGTATCGAAGCAGCTAACGTTGCAACCATGTGATCATATAGGAGTGTATCGGAAAAATGATGTTCCAGCTACGCACGCCGTCCCATGGACTGATAGCGAGCTGATAGCCCGGTTGGATCCCTGGATACCGCCGACACAACGACCTGTGCAATTGTTGAATAAGTTGAGGCTCAAAGTCCGCTTTCGCTCACGCCTAAGATTATACTACGAGCGATTTAAGGTGCTCTTCCGCCGACAAACGCGGCGTAAATGACACCAGATCGGGAGAGTCGGGGACTGAAGTTGTGTATAGACATTGCATGGTCGAAAGAGTCAGCCGGAAAATACCTTCTCATAATGCTCGACGGCTTGCCCGAATGTAAACAAGTTAAGACAAACAAGCTCTCCAAAAGGTAGCACAGCCTTTTGAGACCCATCTGATAGTACGCAGACTGGATTTGGCCGCAGCCTCGCCACGAGGCCAGGAGAAATCTAAATTTGCTGTCCGTGAATTAGCGGCAACATTCTCGAACTGATGCTCGATATGCACAGAACCCATTGAAAGAGGCAACGACGAACGGCCCATGCGAGGCTCCGCGCATGGGAGAATCTCGAACGCATTTGGCCTGTAAAAGGCAAGGACAGACGAAGCATTATGGTAGAAATGGCGACTCTCTTGATTGGGGTGGCAGCGGTTGTAATGGTGCTCTTGTTATCACCGCTTCACGGGTTAGTCGTGTATATCGCCGTGCTTGCCTGGTATCCGTCATTTCTTTCGGTTCGCATAGGAACGATTGACCTGACAGTGGCCAGAATGGTCATGCTTGCTTTTTTCGTCAAATTGTTTTTGCACGGCGGTCTGACCAAACAGTTTCGGTTTGAAAAGATCGACAAACTCATCATTGTGTACTTCGCGGCCCAGATTCTGGCTGGCGCCACTACATCAGACTCTCTGGCTCAGTTTCTTGAAAACCGTGCGGGTGCAGCTTTTGAAATGCTGCTGCCCTATTTCGCCGTGCGTTTGGTTATCCAAAACAAACAGCAGTACTTGAGTCTGCTTAAGGCGATTCTGGTCATAGCAGTTCCTCTTGCGGCAGTGGGCTTGTGGCAGTGTTTGACGGGCGAGAATCCATTTGCGTTCCTCTGGAGATATTACGCCTGGGCGTCCGATATGAGTTTCACCCCTATGCACAGGAGCGGTTTCTTTCGTGCGAATGTCGTGTTCCCACACCCAATCATGTACGGCCTTTTCTTCGCGATGTTTGGCCCGGTGTGCATGGGTCTTCTGCGTCAGCCAAGACAAGAGCGGTGGATCTACTATGCAGGGTCGGCCGTGATGGGGGTGGGCGTATTCGCATCCATGTCAAGCGGTCCGGCGTTTGCCTTGATACTGGCCATGAGCTTCATTTTATTCTATCGATACAGAAAGTTATGGAGGTTGGCGGTGGGAGCCATGGTCGCCATGTGTCTCATGGTGGAAGTGGCCAGTAATCGGCATTTCTACGATGTCATCGGACGGTTTACATTTAACGCCAGTACAGCCTGGTACCGCAGCCGATTATTCGAAGTGGCGTTCCTTGAAGGCGGAATGAGTGGGCATTGGCTGACTGGGTTCGGATTCGCTGATCCCGGCTGGGGTTCCAGGATCGATCTTCAGGAGCGTACGGATATTGTGAACCAGTACGTGTTAGTGCTGGCGCGGTATGGACTGGTTGGTTTAATTCCGTTTATCGCGGTTCTTATCGCTGTCTTCAAAAAGCTTGTTGAGGCCCTCAAGAAGAGCGTTTCGCAAGAGGACAGATGGTTGGTCTGGTGTGTCTTGGCAGCGTTCTTCGGCTTATTGGGCAGTTTCTTTTCGGTGTCGTTGTTTGGCCAGCCAACGGTGGTGTTCTACATGATCATGGGATTTAGCGCTATCATGCCGCGACTCGTGGGAAAGAAAGCTGTACGGCGGCGAGAAAGAACGATGGCGGCAGAGAGCCGGAGTATGCTGCTTGACGAATCAGGTCTAATCCGGGAGCATCTGTAGGGAATGCGACCGTGAAACATACATGCTTGCGAATATTCCATCGGACCTATGCCATCTTGTGGCGCATTTGCCGTAAACTTGACAAGATGATTGTTTATGCCGTCTTGCCTTTAATCGCGCGACGTTATTTGAAATATCGTCCGGGAACGTATCCACATCTCGATACTGTGCGCCGAGTTCGATTCGCCCGTGAGGCTGGCCTGGGTATTATCGGCCATCCGCGAGCTTGAGCAGATCGGCTTTGTGCCTGCGTTTTATGAAAAGGACAATTACCTGTTTGTTCAGAAGTCGCTGCTATCGTGATCATCTGCGATGCCACGAGGCAATCAGCGGACGGAGATTGGCCCATAATGGTTGATCATACCAAGAGCAACCACAAGTATCTCGTTATCAAGGCCAAAGGTGGGATGGGCAATCGCATGTTGTGCGCCGTCACGGGAATGGTCTATGGGGAGCTGACCGGGCGAAGGACCGTTGTCGATTGGCGCGACGGGACATACTCCGATGATGGCTCCAACGTGTTTGCCAGATTCTTCTCATGTCCGAATGTTTTTTCCGAATCGATTCTTCCGCCGGAGGGCACCGTTCGACCATCAATTTGGGCCGACAAATTGGACTGGTCGGTGGCCAGCATGATCGAGCAATACGATCCGGACAAGCACAGCAGCATTTTGATTCACCGCAAGTATTCCGTGGACGTGCGCGGGATTGACTATGATGAGGATATCCTTGTTTTTTGGTATTACACCCAGCGGATGCGCGCCTTGCGAGGGCATCTGCGGCATGGCGAATCCCAGTTCGTCGGGCTTAGTGACAAGCAAGTCATTCGCAAAGTGCTTCTGGAGCGCATGCGTCTTCATGACGATATTCAACAGCGTATGGCCGATTTCAAGGCCCGATACTGGCAGCATCCTGTTATCGGCGTGCATATTCGTCACACGGACCTCAGAACAAATCTGGCCCAGTACGAGCGATACTTGCGGCGAGTTCTTGAACGTGTGCCGGACGCCTGCATCTTTCTTGCGACCGACAACAGACAGGTTAACGAAGACTACCGGAAACAGTTCAAGAACGTAATCTCGACGCAAAAGTGGTTCCCCGATGAAGTGTCTTCCATGCACCAGAATCCCAGTTGTTCGGACAGGCTGGCAAACGGTATTGAAGCGCTGGTTGATATGTACCTTTTGGCTGATTGTGACTACCTCATTTATGCAGGTGCTTCTACTTTCTCATGGGTCGCGCGATTGTTATCGAGCCTGCCGCCGAACAGAGTCATCGACATAGAGCGTTTTAGTCCGACGGTGCGGCTGAAACGGTTAATCCGGGAGCTAATCGCCTGAGTAATCAACTCGTTGTGCAGTGCGTCATTTATCGCAATCTGTTGGGTTTCTGCAGGGTGGGTTCAGGGCGTGAGGCTGCCTTCAGGAATTCCGGGCGGTCTCGGAGAAGACAGTCAAGACCAGCAACATTCGAAATCCAAGGAGATTGGGGATGGATGTCTCTGTGGTCATCGTGAACTGGAATACACGCGAGATCCTGCGTGATTGTCTGAGATCCATATACGAACAGACCCGCGGTCTGACTTTCGAGGTGATTGTCATAGACAATGCATCCGAGGACGGATCACTGCAGATGGTTAAGGATGAGTTTAAAGAGGTCATCCTGGTAGAAAACTCGACGAATCGTGGTTTTGCGGCTGGCAATAATCAAGGGCTGGCTATAGCGAAAGGCCGGTACGTGCTGTTGCTTAACAGTGATACGGTGGTCCTGGACAATGCCATTGCCAAGACTGTGGCGTTTGCCGACGCCAATCCGGAAGGGGCTGTAATAGGCTGTCGAATTTTGTATCCGGACAAAACGTTGCAGACGAGCTGTTTTATGTTTCCATCGCTTTTGAACTTGTTGCTTTCAGCTACTTACATGTACAAGCTGTTTCCAGCAAGCAAGCTCTTTGGCAGAGAGAACATGACCTGGTGGGCCAGAGACGATGCGCGAGAAGTCGATGTTGTTACAGGTTGTTTCATGTTGGTCCGTCGAGAGGCCATTGAGCAGGTTGGCGTCATGGATGAGCAGTTCTTCATGTATGGCGAGGAAACAGACTGGTGTTATCGGTTCAAGAAAGCAGGGTGGAAGTGCCTCTTCTCCCCAAGCGGCTCGATTATTCACATTCATGGCGCCAGCAGCAAAGCCAGGCGACATGCCATGATGCTGCAATGCCGGGCCAGCATTTTGCTCTTCTTCAAGAAACACAGAGGCCAGCTTGCTTATCGCCTGGCCTGTATGGGGCTTGCTCTTGATGCGTTTCTGAGAGTTTCGTACTGGTTTGTCAGATGGATCCTGTCAGGGCGAATAAACGGCGAAGAACGGGCGAATGTGAAGATGTATTTCGCTGGGACGTACCGGGCTCTGCTTGGCTGGCGCGCCCTTCGCATCAAGTGACGGTCGTTGCCTATGTATGAAAACGGCGGATGCTATGGATTTTGTCTGTTTTGGTGGTGAGGACTGGTGGTACCATAATCGCGGGCACACCGACATGCAGTTGATGCGGCGATTCGCCCGAATGGGGACCACGCTTTACGTCAACTCCATCGTGATGGGCAAACCCACGATAGGAGACGGGAAGAAATTCAGGGAAAAAGTCGTTCGCAAGGCCAAGAGTATCTTCAAGGGGCTTGAGCCTTCGGGCGTTGGGTTTTGGGTGTATAGTCCGTTTACCTTGCCCGTGCATCATATCCCGTGGGTCAGGCCGTTCAATCAGGCCGTCCTGCAGCTTCAGATACAGCGTGTTACGCGAAAGCTCCGGATGAGCAACCCCGTGGTATGGGTGGTCTGCCCCGTTGCCTGTGACACGGCCTTGAACATCAAACGGAGTAAACTGGTTTACCAGAGGACAGACCGATTTGAAGATTATCCCAATGTTGACGTGGAAACCATAGCCGCCTACGACCGAAAGCTTAAAGCAGAAGCTGACCTGACGATCTTTGTAAACACGTCACTCTATGATGAAGAAGCCGGCCAGTGCAGGAATGCCATCTATCTGGACCATGGCGTTGATTTCGAAATGTTCACATCGGCGGAGGGCAATCCCCAGAGACCCGCAGATATAGCCCCGATACAGGGGCCTATAGCGGGTTATTTTGGCGCCCTGGATGGCCACAAGCTTGACGTCGGGTTCATCGAGGCCGTGGCGGATTTGTCACCCGCCATTTCATTTGTTTTTGTCGGCAAGGCATCCCATGAACTTCTTCGCCTGGCCGAGAAAAAAAACGTATGGCTGCTTGGACAGAAGCCCTACGAGCAAATACCGGATTACGGCAAATGCTTTGACGTGGCCATTCTTCCCTGGGCGCAGAGCCGCTGGACGCAGGCGGCCAACCCCATCAAGCTCAAAGAATATCTCGCGCTTGGCAAGCCCGTCGTGAGCACGTCTGCTTTCAGTGAGGTGCAGCAGTATCGTGATGTGGTCCACGTTGCCGATACGCCGGAGGAATTTTCTCGGAAGATTGTGGAGGCTATGGCCCAGAACGGTCCGGACCAGGTGGCTGCCAGGAGAAAACGGGTCGAACATGCCTCGTGGGATGGCAAAGCCAGAATGGTATTGGCCGCGGTTTTTGGCAACGAATCCCTCGTCTGATACTGCTGGGCCGGCCGTGCGTGGATTTCAGTATCTGCATGACAGATGTTCTGATGTGTAGAACCGCTTAGCCGTGTTTGAACAACGTCGAAATGCAATGCCTGAGAGAGTTTGTACCTGCGAACGCTCGCTGTTCATCAAAGCGATGTAACTCATGAATACCTCCAAGAACATACGTGTATGCCTGGCTGCTTCTGCAGGGGGACATCTAACCCAGTTGCTCAGGACTAAAGATGCGTGGAGTCGTTATGATGTCTTTGTTGTAACCACGAGAGAGTTGATGAAGGCCAAATTATGGGGCTTTGGACACGTGTACGTTGTTGGAGAATGTAATCGCCGTTATCCCCTGCGCGTCGTGAAAGTGCTGATGAGCTGCATTCGAGTTGTTTTTCGCGAGAAGTTCGATATCGTGCTCAGCACAGGTGCCGCGGCGGGATGCATAATGTGCTTTCTCGGTAAGTTGCGTGGCGCCAAGGTCATTTGGCTGGACAGTATCACCAACGTCGAAAAAATGTCGCTTTCGGGGCGGATGGTCAGGCACGTAGCGGATCTCTGTCTGGTTCAGTGGCCTGGGCTGGCCGAAAAGTACGACGGAGTGGAGTATAGGGGTTCGGTGATATGATATTTCTGACGGTGGGCACACAGTTTCCTTTTGATCGTTTGGTCAGAGCCGTGGACCAGGCGATTGGACGCGGCGGAGTTGGCGATGAGATATTCGCACAGATTGCCGACAGTTCGTATCGACCTCGCAATTTTGAATCTGTCCCCTATCTGCGGAAAGACGTATTCGATAAGCGCATGTGCGAAGCATCCTCTATAATTGGCCATGCGGGGATGGGCACCATTATGATGGCGCTGGATAACGGAAAGCCGTTACTTGTTATGCCAAGATTGAGAAAATACGGCGAGGTTGTTAACGATCATCAGGTTGCTATCGCACAGGAATTTGAACGCCTCGGTCATTTATTGGTGGCGTATAGTGAAAACGACGTGTCCGAGAAAATCAAAGCCCTAAGACACTTTGTACCTGCAGAACGCAAACAATGCGCGCAGACGGTGACACAGAGAATATCGGATTTCATAGAGCAGGTTGGCAAAGAAGGTTAAATAGGAATAGTTGGTGTACCTGCAAGGGGTTTGGCAAGGTTGGTTGTGCATTTAGGAGTGGGTCCCATGTTTCAAAGGCAGAGGTCAGTTTCATTAAGGTTTATCTTTTCGCATCCCACGGTGTGGTTCCACCTGCACCGGATCGGGAGGATGGCAGGCGGGCCCCCGTTACTCACGAGGCTGGCGAATGCCCTATTCTATGTCTTTGTGGCGTACCTGCTGTCGGCCGGTCCGTCTGCGTCAGTGGGCACGGCCCAGACCTTGACCAAACACGGCCCTGCGGAAGCAGGCGTCAGGGACTCTCTATTTGATGCCAACGTCCCCGGCGCGACGGCACGGGCGATCGCTCGATTCGACGTTGTGCCATACCAGATTTTCTCCGGCACGTTCGAGATTGGTGTTGTGGCGTTTCACATGGATGGCATCCAGAAGGTCCAGTTTGAATATGAGACACTGTCCGGACTCCGGACTGTTAGTGAAACCAGCATGAGTTTAAATCCACGTACAGGTGTTTGCGAATATTGGACGACCCTGAATGCTTCGGACTTCGCGGACGGCGCAGTTACAGTAAAAGCCACCGTCTGCCCAAACAGCGGTATGACCAGAGAGCTTCTGCTTGAACTCTATGCCAACGCACGTAGCACACTTGCGGGAAGAGGGGTACTCTACGTGAGTCTTAGCGGCGACGACATAACCGGCGCAGGATCGCGGGCGAGGCCGTTCCGCAGTATCCAGAGAGCTCTGACCGCGGTGACCGAGAATGTTGCTCGCTACGATGGGGGCACGATTGTTTTGATGGATCCGGGCTCCTATGATATGCGCGGGGTTCGTTCGTCTGCCAACAACAACTCTTGGATCACGATCCGTCCTGATGAGAGCCTGCTTCGCAGCGATGTGGTCATCGCCCCCCAGGTACGGGAGCTGATTAGGCCCAATATACGCCGGCTGCGCTATTACAATCTCAGTTTCGATTTCAGTAAGATCGGTCAGATCTACAAGGAAGACGCTCACTGGCAATGGTACGACAATTGCAGGTGGTTTCAATCGGAAGGATCGACGGCTACATATCCGGGTCAGAATTGGGCGGTGCGCAACGTTGGCTTCAACGGGTTGTACGTTACGAATTCTATTGCTGAAGAGATGCTTTACGGCTTCACGGGCTGCAATCTTGTGCGCGGCTCACACTGCAGGAAGATTAGCGGCGACGCTTTCCAAATGAGCAGAATGGTCGTCAACTGCACGGCTGACGGCGTCGGTGGGACGGCCCTTGAGCATCATACCGATGTGTTTCAATACTGGGATCCGACTGAAAACGTCATCGTTTATGGGGTAAAAGCTGCGAACGTGGCCGGTGCCCAGAACTTTTTCTTCGGCGGCATCGCGGGAACGTCTTATGTGAATTGCGCGTTTGTCAATGTCGCGGTCCAGAATTCCCAGGATCGGCGTGGGCCTCCTTTCACACAGTACCACCACGTCCACGATCACGTACTTTTTATGCACATTAGCAATCCGGGGCAGTTATCCACGTTCAGAGACGACGTGAATCCGCCCTATACGGCGCGCAACGTCAAGTTTGTCAACTGCATCCTGGAGAGTCTATCCCGGGGCAAGTGGGGGTCCAAGGGGCTGCCGGACGGAGTCAGTGTTGAGTCGTGCCATTTGATTCGGGGCCAGCTTCATGGAACCGGAGCCACGACTGGAGAGGTATCGATTCTGGATGGCCCCGGAAGCCGTTTCAGTTATGCGGGCGCAGGCGTCGCCGATATTGCGGGTACCGGGCAGACCATCCCCGGATTCAGCCATCCGAACGATGGCACCGCTGAGCACGGCGCCCCGAACAGAGGAGCTTTTGTATTTGACGTAAGCGTGGAAGAGGCGGATCCAAATGCTAAGTGATATCAAGAAGACTGCTCCATACAAGAGTATCGAGGCCATTGTTCCCTGTTTCGTAAAAGCATGGTCAAAGAGAATATTCTGGGCAATCGTCCGCCGCTACAACAGGTTCAGATACATCGAAAGGGGACGGTTTGTCGAATTCGGGTACAGATTCCGGTTTGACCGTTCGCGACCCCACCGGGTTCGCATTGGAGACAGGACAATCGCCGAGGCGTTCAACGTGTGGAATGCGGATCTCGGCGACATCACGGTGGGAAAGGGATGTTGGTTTGGCCTCAATAACATTGTCATGGGCCCGCTTCAAATTGGCGATAAATCATCTACGGGACCCTACGTGATGATTCTCGGGCCGAGGCATCCGGTGCCGGCGCAGGCCCAAAAGCAGCGGGACAAGACCATTATCGGCAACAACGTCTGGATAAGCTCAGGTTCCATCGTTTTGTTCGGAGTGGAAATCGGGGACAATGCCATCATCAGTGCCGGTTCGGTTGTTACGAAAGACGTTCCTGCCGGCTCGTTTGTAGGAGGCAACCCGGCCAGAAATCTCTCCGGTTTTGTTCGCGAAGCATGGGATCTGACCGACACGAAACACCGTGAAACGGTGGCCCGCGAGGAATGAGCCGGCAATATCCTTATCTGCATCGACATTTCCGTTTAGAGGGCTTTGGCGGCAAATTTTTGTTTGTAAAACAGGTTCACGTTTGAGGGCAAAATGGATAACGTTTCTAAAGTGCGAGGGTTCATCGTTGAGAATTTTCTTCTCGGCGATGGGGATGTGCTCAAGGAAGATACGTCGTTCATGGAAGAAGGCATCATCGATTCCACCGGGATCCTGGAGCTGGTGTTCTTCCTTGAGGAGACATTCGGCATAAGTGTCGAGGACAACGAACTCATCCCGGAGAACTTCGATAGTCTCAAGAAAATGGCCAGGTATCTGGAGGCAAAGACCGAGTCTGCGCACGGGTAACGATAAAAGCTGTTTTGGTCAATGGTACGGTGCATGCCGTGCAGCCAGCCTCTTCGTGCTGTCGCGGCCTGCACTTTCTGACGTACAGACCACGGGCCGTGAGCTAAGCTTATCTTTGCTATCTGCTTTTGGCTCCGTCTTCCAGGGTGAGGTGCAATCGGGGTGGATTTTCCTTTGTCATGGGAGGAAAGTAGCATGTCCTGTGAAGTGACTATTGACAGTGTTAGTGGAGCTCAGTGGACGCAGTACGCCCTGGATTTTGCAGATTACAGCATTTATCAAACATGCGCGTACCAACAAGTTCGGGGCCAGATCGACGGTTGTCAAGTTCGCCAACTGGTCGTTAAGGGCGATGATGGTGAGACTCTCACGATGTGCCACATCCGCATTCAGCACATCAGAGCCCTTGGGCTCAGAGTAGGCTACGTGCAGTGGGGGCCCCTGCTTCGCAAAAGGGTGGGAGCTTCCGATTGTCCGGTTGACCTGCTGAAGGTGTTGCGTGATGCATGTTTCGGACTCGGCATAGACGTCTTGCGACTTGCTCCAAACATAGTCGATAATGCCACAAATAAGGGGATCAGTGCCGCGTTGAAGGAAAGCGGTTTTCAAAAACTACAAGAGGTGCCGGCCTATCACACAACATTACTGTCATTGGGTTGCCCCGAGGCTGCTCTGCGAAAAGGTTTGCACCAAAGTTGGCGGCGAATGCTCCACAAAGCAGAGGCGGCTGGTGTTGACATAAAGGAACACACAGACCAGGCCCCGTTCGGAATATTGCAGCGTTTCTACGGGGATTTGGCTCGAAAAAAGGGTCTCAAGGGAGTTGACCCCGATGTGTTTGCCAGAGCACAGGGCGCCTTGCCGGAATCCGAGAAGATGTGTCTCACTGTCGGCTACTGCAAGGATGAACCGGTTACCGTACATGTAACCAGTAATCTGGGTGATACGGGCGTTTTTCTACTATCGGCCAGCAGTGAAAACGGGTATGAATACAGGGCCTCATATTTGGCGTGGTGGAGAGCCATCACTTGTTCCAGTGACAAGGGCATGAAGAATTACGACACGGGAGGTATAGATTTCGCAAAAGCTCCCGATATCGCTCGTTTCAAAACAGGAGTTGGAGGCGAAGAGAAATTCTATATGGGCACTTTTGAAGCGTACGCCGACCGGCGTGCTTCGGTCATCTGGAACGTGTCCAAGAGGCTCCACGGACTGGTTAGACGGTAAGTTTTTCAATGACGCAGGCCGGATGAAACGCCGTTCAACCGTGGCGGGCTTATTATGAACAGCAACATAGAGGTGAAACTGTATTGCAGCTTTGAGGAGCTGGCGACGCTCCAGCAGCGATGGGATGACCTGGCAGCGTCGGTTGGAAGTGAGATATTTCTGACCTATGATTGGTGCCGAATATGGTGGAAGTATTACGGAAAGAATCGCGACTTGAGGGTCTGGGTTTTCCAAAAGGGTACGGACCTGGTGGGGATAGTCCCGTTGTTTCTTGAGAGGATAGGGTTGGGTCCTGTATCTGTGCGGGCGGCAAAATTGGTGGGTTCCGACCATACCATGGCACAATTCAGCTTGCCCATCGTCCGCGACCATATCCCGGAGGTCATAGAGGGATTGTCCGAGCCACTCCTTAAGGAGAAATGGGACATCATGCACATAGGACCGCTCGCAGGTCTGTACAGCCATTACGACGCACTCAGAGAGGCCCTCCAGGGAGCATTCGGCGGCGAGTGCGGTATCTCGTGCAAGGAGAAACAGGTTCAGACATACTTCTTCGTGGCCGGCACATGGGAAGCTCAGTTGGCGAGTTTAAGCAAGAACGAGCGAAAAAATATCAAACGCAAGTGCAGAGTCTTGAAGGAGGTCCTGCAAAGCCGGCCCGGAGAGCTGGCTTCAGATCTCGCGACAATGGAGAACGTGGATGACATGTTCCTTGGATTCGTTCACATGCACCAACAGCACTGGCAGAAGAGGGGAAAGCTGGGGCACTTTGGTGATTGGCCTGATTCATTTGATTTTCATAGAGAGATGGCCCCTGCACAGCTCAAGCACGATAGACTGCGCCTGATGCGGATCCACTGGGGCGAGTGTTGCCTTGCCTATGAGTACACATACAGATTCGGCGAGAAGTATTTTGCTTTCTTGAATTCGCGCACCGATCTGGAAGACCTCGCCGATGCCAACGTGGGTACGACCATATTCGCCGAACAGATGAAGATGGCCATGAGTGAGAATGTCAGATATATCGATGATATGCGAGCCAAGTACGACTATAAACTGAGGCTGGGGGGCAAGCTGTTTCCCATGAGGGACATCTACATTTCACGAAAGCAACCTTTCTCTCTGGCTCGGGTGCACGTATTCAGGCTTCTTTCAAAGCTTCTTCACCTGTGCTACTACAAGATTTGGTTTATCAGAATCGCCCAGAGGCTGCCGCTGCGCCGCGGTTGCCTTTGGCGAATATGGATTCGATCCAACGCGTTTGCCCAGTAGCGGGAACGTCGCAGGCGTATGGACTGCAGGATGATGCCCTCCTGGGTGATGTGTGCGGATTGATTTGGTATTCTATCATCTCATTCGTTTATGTTCGAGCTTGAGACAGGCTGCGGTGAAGTGCCTGGTGAAAAAAGACATCTGTTCTGCGGCCCGCCCTGGGCATACCTGGGACAGATCCTTGGGATCACGGCTTCGCATGGGGTCGCTTCATGGTTCCAGAACGCCAGGACATACTATGTGCACCTGGGCAGGGTGGCCATCCGTTACGCGTGTGAGCTTCTTGGGGTTGGCAGGGGTGATGAGCTTCTTGTGCCGGCGTATAATTGCGGCAGCGAAATCGATCCATTGCTCTGTAGTGGAGCGTCGCTCACGCTTTACCGGATTGATCGCGCCGCGAGAATTGACCTGAACGATCTGCAGGGGCGGATTTCGAAGAAGACCAGAGCGATCTACGTGACACACTATTTGGGAATGCCCCACGGCCTGGTTGAAATCAAGGAGCTCTGCAAGGACAGGAAGATTCACCTGATTGAAGATTGTGCGTTATCTCTGTTCAGTTCCGATGGCGAAACCAGACTTGGCTCATTGGGTGACGTATCGATCTTCAGTTTTCCCAAGACATTGCCCGTGCCTGACGGAGGCGCCATGGTGATCAACAATCCGGCCTTGTCTGCGGATAGCTGGAGAAGGCAAAGGCCGCCGCTCTTGAGGTTGTCGAGAAGAATGCTGTCGCTGGCAAAGCGATATATGTTACATAGGTCTTCGGAGTCGGGTCTCTTGTACTCGACACTTTGGTCTCTGCTCGGGACAAGGCAACTGACGAACAACGACAGTTGCGGACCGGATGCTTCTTTTCCTGATATGCCTTCAAACTTCTATTACGACGAGAGACTTAACAATGACGATATTTCCAGAATCACCGAACGGATGCTAAGGACTTTCGACGCCGTCGAGATCCGGTCCAGAAGGCGACGGAACTTCTTGCGATACCTCGATTTGCTGTCTTCGGCAGAAGGCGCGGAGTTGCTCTACAGAGAGCTTCCCGAAGGGGTTTGCCCGCTTCACTTTCCCATAATTGTACCTGAACGCGGACGAGTGTGCAGAGAATTGAATGCTCTCTCGATTGATGCGACGGCATGGTGGTCCGGCTATCACCGATCTTTGCCTTGGGCGGAATACCCGGACGCGTGCTTTCTGAAGGATCATCTCCTGGTCTTGCCGGTTCATCAGGGATTGAGTGATAACCACATTGGGTTCATCTGTGAGACACTTCTGCGGATCATACGCAGAAGGTCCGGAGACCGGGTCTGATTTCATGAACCTATACGATAGAACTCGTATCGTTTGCATATCGTGAGCTGAAACCATGTGCGGAATAGCAGGTATCTGCCACATAGACGGTCCGGGCGGCGTTTCATTGGAGGCCGTCAAGAGGATGATCGGCGCTCTGTGCCACCGCGGGCCGGATGAAACGGGGGTTTACCTCGACGACCAGGTCGGGCTGGGTCATGCCCGCCTGAGCATCATCGACCTGGCGTCCGGCGTGCAGCCGATCCATAACGAAGACCAGACGCTTTGGATCATTTACAACGGGGAAGTCTTTAACTACCCGGAGCTGACCCAGGCGCTGCTGGCAAAAGGTCATCGTTTCTATACGACCTCTGATACCGAGGTGATCCTCCATCTTTATGAGGAAGAAGGACCGGACTGCCTGGCTCGGATGAACGGCCAATGGGCCGTGGCGATCTGGGACGCGAAAAAGAAAGAGCTGTTTCTGGCGCGGGACCGCATCGGCATTCGGCCGCTGTATTACACCATTCTCAATAACACCCTGATCTTCGGCTCTGAGATCAAGTCGATTTTTGTCAACGGGAACGTCCCGCGAAAGATTGATCCGGTCGCCATGGACCAGATCTTTACATTTTGGACGACCTTGACTCCGAGAACGGCCTTCGAAGACATATATGAATTGCCGCCCGGCCACTACCTGAAGACATCCAATGGCCGGGTCACGTTAAAGCAGTACTGGGACATTCCTTTGCATCCGCGTGCGGAGCAACTGGACCTGCCTGCGGCGGAGTTATGCCGGCAAATCCAGGAGCTGCTGCTTGATGCGATTCGGATTCGCCTGCGGGCCGATGTGCCGGTCGGCTGCTACCTGAGCGGCGGGCTCGATTCCTCGGGAGTTACTACTCTGGTCGTGAGGAATTTTAACAGCGACGTCAGGACTTTTGGAATCCGTTTTGAACAGGACGGCTTCGATGAGGGTGAGCATCAAAATCGGATGGTGTCGTTCCTCGGGACGAACCATACCGAGATTCAGGCGACGAACGAGAAGATCGGAATGTCACTTCCCGACTGTCTGTGGCACTGTGAAAAGCCTCTGCTAAGAACCGCTCCGGTTCCGTTGTTTTTGCTGTCGGATGTCGTGCGCCAAAGCGGTTTCAAGGTCGTGCTTACGGGTGAGGGGGCGGACGAGGTGTTTGGCGGCTACAACATCTTTCGGGAGGCGAAGGTCAGGCGATTCTGGGCGAAGTACCCCGGCTCGAAGAAGCGAGCCGAGCTGATTGGTCAGCTTTATCCTTATATATTCAACAATCCCAGGCTCAAACATACGTTGCAGTCGTTCTTTGCCAAAGGCATTGAGAGGACCGACGACCCGCTTTTTTCACATCTTATAAGATGGGAGAATACGGGCAGGCTCAAAACGCTTTTTTCAGACGAGCTCAGCAGCGCGATAGGACCCTACTGTGGATACGAGCAGCTCAGACAGGGCCTTCCGAAAGCGTTTGAGCAAGCGGATAATCTTTCAAAAGCCCAGTACCTGGAGATGGCGATCTTTTTGAGCAACTATCTTCTTTCTTCGCAGGGTGACCGGGTGGCTATGGCTCATTCGGTGGAGATAAGGCTCCCCTATTTGGACTTTCGCGTGATCGATTTCATGGGGCGCGTGCCGGCTAAGTGGAAGATTATGGGCTTGAATGAGAAGCATATCCTGAAAAAGTCGTTTGAGGGAATTCTGCCTCGTGAGATAACCAGCCGGCCAAAACATCCTTACCGCGCGCCGATCAAGCAAAGCCTGCTGAATGAAAAGACGGCCGACTATACGCGAGAGGCATTGTCGGAGACGTCACTGAGGAGGACGGGTTTGTTTGATGTGGGCAAAGTGACAAAGCTGTTGCGAAAGCTCGAAACGCTCAGCAGCCCGAGCGAGGTCGATAGCATGGGCCTCGTGGGTGTTCTGTCCTCTCAGCTCGTGCATCGCCAATTCGTGGAGGACTTCCCCGGCAGGCAGATTCATTCCGTTTCGCCTGATCTTATTGTTGATCGACGGTCGCCGGCTCTAAAATCCGCAAACTGAGGACCGGCAACCTGATACATGGCGCAAACGAAGCAATTATTGAATTACCGAGGTCTATGAGCAGATGATGGAATTCGACCCGACTTTGGTTCACGATTGGCTTACCCGTTCGGCTCGGCGTTATCCGGATAAGGCAGCGCTCGTATGCGATGGACAGCGGTGGACATACAAGGTTCTCGATCAACGCACCGGCCACCTGGCGGCGGCTTTGCTGGGTGCGGGCGTTCGACGCCAGGACAGAGTGGTTGTGCTGCTGGACAGTTCCGCGGAAACTGTAGTTTCCTTGTACGGCGTTCTGAAGGCCGGCGGCGTTTTCATTATATTGGCGGGCTCCGTCAAGGGAGCAAAGCTGCGATATATCCTGGAGAACTCCGGCGCGAACGTTCTGATAGCGCACACGAGCAAGGCCGCAGTTGTCAGCGACGCACTGAGCGGCGGGCCGCGAGATTGTAAGCTGATCTGGGTGGGGCCGGCGAAGCGAATCCCGGAAGAATTCTCGAAATCGTCGCTGAGCTGGGATGAGATATTCTCAGACTTTACCGGCGAGGTCGCCGACAGAGAAAAAGCCGGTGGATTGCCTCGCTGTATCGACATTGATTTGGCGACGCTCATCTACACGTCCGGCTCCACGGGTGAGCCGAAGGGTGTCATGTCCACACACCATAATATGATCTCGGCGGCACGGAGTATTATTCAATACATCGGAAACGTCGAAGATGACATTATTCTGGATGTCCTGCCGCTTTCGTTCGACTACGGCCTGTACCAGGTCATCATGGCCTTTATGTTCGGCGGCACCGTGGTTCTGGAAAAATCTTTTCTCTACCTTCACAGCGTTCTCGAACGCATCGCCCGGGAGAAAGTAACCGGATTTCCTATAGTGCCTACGATTGTGGCCATGCTGCTGAAATTACAGGACTTGAAAAAGTATGATTTCAGCATGCTTCGATACATGACCAACACCGGAGCCGCACTGCCGGTCGAACACATCCGCAAGCTCAGAACCCTGTTTCCCGGGGTGACAATAATCTCGATGTTCGGACTGACCGAGTGCAAGCGCGTCTGTTACCTGCCGCCGGAAGAGCTGGACCGAAGACCTTCGTCGGTCGGCAAGGCCATGCCGAATTGCGAGGTCTTTGTCGTCGATGAAAATGGGAACGAGATGGCCCCGGGACAGACGGGCGAGCTGATTATACGAGGCTCGAACGTTATGCAGGGCTACTGGAAGGACCCGGAGCTGACGGCCATAACCTACAGGAACAGACGTTATCCCGCCGAGCGAATGCTCTATTCCGGCGACCATTTCCGCCGGGATGAGCAGGGATTCCTCTATTTCCTGGGCAGAAAAGATGACATGATCAAAAGTAAGGGCGAGCGGATCAGTGCCAAGGAAGTGGAAAATAACATCTGTGGCATGGAGGGCGTGGCGGAAGTGGCGGTTATCGGGCTGCCCGACGAGATTTTGGGCCAGGCCATTAAGGCCTATATCGTACCGGCATCGAATGTTGAGCTGACCGAAAAACAGGTGTTGAAATACTGCTGCGAAAACATGGAAACCTTCATGGTGCCAAAGTACATCGAGTTCATGGACGACCTGCCGAAAACGCCGAACGGAAAAATCGACAAGAAACAGCTCAAAGCAAAAGAGGAATCAAATGTGCCAGACTAACAGGGATGGCGTTCAATAGTCAAATGACAAGCAGAAATGAATTATCCGCAGATATGGAATTGTTCGAATCGTACGGGCGCTTCATCAATCCTTCCTATCCGTCATTCTTGACCAGGCTGGGATTGAACACAGTTGCCGCCAAGGCTCAGGGAGCGACGATTACCGACTCGCAGGGCAAGACCTACATCGATTGCGTTGGAGGTTACGGCCTATTCAACGTGGGCCACAATAATCCGGACATCATCCAATCCATCATTGACCAGTTGAGAGAGGAACAGTTGTTCACGAAACCGTTCATTACTGAAATTCAGGTTAAAATGGCGGAGTGTATGGCGAGAATCGCCCCTGGTGAGCTGACTTGCTCCTTTATCCTCAACAGCGGGTCCGAAGCGATTGATTGCGCCATCAAGTTAGTGAGACTTCACAGGGCCGGCAAAACAATCATCACAGCCCAGAACGCCTTTCATGGACATACATTTGGCGCGCTTACGGCTTCGGGCATCCCTTCCTGCAAGCGAGCTTTTCAGCCGCTTCTACCGGGTTTTGCAAGCGTTCCGTTCGGCGACATCGAGGCCCTCGAGCAGGCAATATCAGCCGAGACATCGGCCGTCTTGATTGAGCCGATTCAAAACGAGGCGGGTGTAATCATGCCGCCGGATGGGTACCTTCAAAAGGTGCGCAGTCTGTGTGACGAGCACGACCTTATGCTGATATTGGACGAGATAAAAACCGGATTCGGGAAAACGGGCCGGATGTTTGCCTGCGAACATTACGGCGTCGTTCCCGATATCCTTGTATTGGGCAAGTCCCTGGGCGGCGGATTGATTCCTTGCGGCGCCGTTGTCGCCAGGAAGGAGCTGTGGAAGAGATTCGGTTTGAGTTTCTCGATGTCCGCCTCCTCATACGCCGGCAACGTCCTCGCCTGTCGCGCCGGTCTTTCAACGATCCAGTATATCCAACAGGGCAGTTTGCTGGAGGACTGTGCGGAAAAAGGCAAGCTGCTGCTTCGTTCGTTCAGAGAGTACGTCGCAGAATATCCCGGCATTCTGCGATCTGCAGACGGCTTGGGTCTTCTGATTGGAATACATACGCAAGGTGCCAAGGTGGCATTCGAATTGGCAAGAGAAATGATCCAGCAGGGGGTCCTGGTGGTTCCGGCTTTCGGCAATTCGTCCGTCCTGGTGGTCGAGCCGCCGTTAGTCATCTCGTTTCAGCAGGTCCGCATGGTTGCCGACGCATTTGCAGAGGCGTGTACGAAAGTCAGCCGCACCGGACAAGAGTAGGTGGTGTTATGCAGGTATGTAAGAAATGTGTGTTAAATGAACGTTTTCCCGGAATCCGGTTCAACGACGAGGGGGTCTGCAACTTCTGCTGCTCGGCAAAGAGCGCGGACGACCAGCGCCGCCTCAAAGACAAGTACGAAGCCAAATTCCGGCAGCTTATACAGGAGCACAAAGGCAGCGGTAGCTATGATTGCCTGGTGGCCTATAGCGGCGGCAAGGACAGCACATATACCCTGCATCTCTTGCGGGAGCGGTACGATCTGAGGCTCCTGGCCTATTCCTTTGACAACTGGTTTCAGTCGGAGAGGGCCCGGCGGAATATCCGCGCTGTCCTGAGCCACGTTAACGTGGACCACCTGACGGTGACTCCCAACTTCGAGAGTATAAGAAGAATTGTCGTCGCCTCGATTGGCGATGACCTGTATTCAGCCAAAGCGCTGGCCAGGGCATCCAGTATATGCACAAGCTGTATCTCCCTGGTGCGATTCGCCGGGTTTCGGCTTGCCATCGAGCAGGAGATTCCCTTTCTCGTATTCGGGATGTCGCCGGGTCAGGCGCCCCTGGCCACGGCTGTGGTCAAGACCAATCCCCAGATGGTCAGAACGATGCAGGACGCTCTCTTGCGGCCTCTATTTGAGAAAGTCGGTGATATCGTCAAGCCATTTTTCCTTGAACAAAGGCACTTTGACAAGACGGAGGCGTTTCCGTACAGCATCAATCCCCTGGCGTTTGCAGACTATGATGAGCAGGTGATTTTTGACACCGCACGCAAATATGGATGGACAAAGCCCGACGACACAGATGCCAACTCCACCAATTGTCTGCTCAATGCCTTCGCCAACCAGGTGCACGTCGAGCAGTTCGGAATCAACCCCTATGCCTATGAGATAGCTGAGCTGGTCCGCATCGGATGTATGACCCGAGAAGAGGGGTTAACCCGGCTTGAAGAGACTTTCCCGGCCGAGCAGATTATGGAGGTCAGAAAGAAACTCGGAATTGGATAGTCGAGAATCGCTGAGCAACTGCTCATCGTTCTGGCCGCAATGGCAAGCAAGCTTTAGACGTCTGCTACAATTCTCTACTTTCAATATTCTGATGGGAGCCATGAATTGAACTCTCTGCTTCTCAACAAAACGATGAAAACACCGTCCCGCTCGACTTCTGACGGCAGATCACCGATTGCTTCCGGGCAGCATCGGTTCGCCAATATAGAAAGACTGCGCATTTTGTCCGCGTTTGGCGTTGCCTCGTTTCACACGCATGATTGGTTCCCGCGAAGCTTCGGGGTCGTCGGTTTTATTGTCTTGCTGCTGAGTTTTTGTGTTTTTGTTGTCAATAGGCCGGAACCATACGGATTCACCGATCTGGCAAAACGAAAGGCAGAACGCCTTCTGAAACCGTGGCTGTTCTGGTCGCTCGTCTATGGAGGGGTGGGATTGGCAAAGATGATATACATGGATGTGCCATTTTCAGATGTCTTCTCTGCGACGATGTTGTTGACCGGGACTCGAATCCATCTTTGGTTTTTGCCGTTCGGCTTTGTTGCGGCATTACTGCTTGTTTTGGTCCATCAACGAATGGCAAAGAGGCCCGAGATATTCAACATTATCGCCGCAGCTTTGGTGGGAATGTTGTGTGTATTTGGCTGTTCAGTCATGCAGTCTGGCATTCAGCTACCGGTGCCGCTGGTACAATGGAGTTTGGGATTCCCGGCGATACCTCTGGGCCTGGCTATTGGCCGGGCCACTGTTCTGCCCAACCCAAGGGATAGACGGAATCTTTACCTGTTCGTTGTTTTTTCAACTGTGGCAGCCTATACGGCCTATACGGTCGTTACGTGGCTCCAGCACGGTGCTTGGTTCGACGATGGCAGTGAATTTGCAGTTCGATACTGCATATCCATAGCAGTTCTTTGTTCTGCTTTGCATTGGCAGGGCAATTTAGGTCCGATCTCGAGAACATTAGGTTCGCTATCGTATGGTGTCTATCTTGTTCACCCTCTGGTACTGGTCTTTATCAATCACGCTGGAATAGTTGTACACCACCCACTGGTCTTGCTGTTCCTGGTGCTGGTTGCTTCAATGCTGATCACCCTTGTTCTTAAGAGAACGCCGCTAAGGCAGTTTGTTTGAGTTGAATGGCAGGCAAAGTGTCCACATGCTGAGTGCCAAAGCTATCATACTTGCGGCAAGTCGCGATTTTGGGCGGTGTGCGCTGGCGTCGCGTCTGCCTACGGCCTTGTGGCCGGTAGTAGGAAGACCGGTGTTGGAACGCTTGCTGTCCCATTTGGCCTGTCAGGGGATAAAGCAGGTCGTTGTTTGTTCGAGCGGCGAAGGTCCGTTGCTGGCCGAATCGATTTGTGCTGATGATCGTTTGGAGCTGGAATTCCTGGATGAATCATTGCCGGTCGGGACGGCTGGATGTCTTCGCAGCGCCACAAACAAACGAGCAGACGCGTTACTTCTGGTATTTCCCGCCAGCGTAGTGTGCCCTCCGGAAATCGACGTGCTGATAAGCGCACACCGCGAGGGCCGGTCTGACCTGACTGTCATGTTGAATCCCGGCTGCGGAAGCGCTTCGAATACAGGGCAGGCATCCGGAATATACATCTGTAATCCATCTGCTCTGGAACATGTACCTGATGCGGGCTATTTCGATATCAAGGAAGGTTTGATTCCTGAAATGCTCCGGGCCGGAAAAACTGTTCATGCCGCGACGTTGCCGAATCACGCCGGGAATTTCAGAGATCGGCAGGGATACTTGTATGCAATGGGTAATTACCTTGGACGTCCTCCGGAGCTAAATGCCGACTGGAAAAGCGACAAGATTGCCGCGTCCCACAATGTGTGGATTTCAGCGAGCGCTAAGGTTGACCCCGGCGCACGAATTCATGGTCCCGTTGTTATCATGGACGGCGCCAGCGTTTCAAGCGGTGCGGTTGTTCTTGGGCCGGCTGTACTCGGAAGTAATGTTGCTGTGGGCAAAGATAGCGTTGTCATAAATAGCGTGCTGTGGAACGCCGCACACGTGGGGTCAAATTGCGGGGTTCGGCGATGTGTAGTGGACCATCACGCGGCTGTTCAAAGCACAGCCCTTCTGGAAGACAGAACCATACCATTCCAGCCGGCGGGTGTGTTGGAGCGTTCCGTCAATCGAGTTACGGCGCTTTCAAGAGCCGGCAGGCTGAGATTTCAGCGCGAATTACAGCCCCGGCTTGACAAAATGAAGGAGAAACTACCACCCTGGATTCGGTCTGACAGAAAGAGTGTTCTTGCCTACGTTGCATCCGCCCTTGCCGTGATAGCCTTCATTTGGTCTTACCGATCCGGTCTTACAGATCTTTGGGGTCTGTGGCGGAAAAGCGATGAGTATTCCTCCGGTCTGCTGGTTCCTTTTCTGGCCGTTTACATCTTGTGGTCGAGGTGGCGCGCCATTGCCCGGTGTCCCGTCAGGCCGTCTATGTGGGGCCTGTTTGCCTTTGCAGGGGCCCAGGCAGTCAGGCTGTTCGGGCTGTTCTTTATGTACAGTTCGGCAGAGAGAGCATCTATTGTTCTGAGCATTGCTGCCATAGTTTTGCTGCTTTTTGGCTGGCGGCTCTTCTGGAAAGTGTCTCCGATATTATTGTTCCTGTGCTTGATGTTGCCCTGGCCTAATCTCATCCAATATTACGTCGGGCTGCATCTGCAGCGCTGGGCCACGTCATCGGCCGTCTTCTGCCTCGAAATGGTCGGATACGAGGTTATCCAGGAAGGTAATATCATCCATATCGGCGACACGAGTGTCGAGGTGGCATACGCGTGCAACGGTCTGAGGATGATCACGGCCTTCTTTGTGATCAGCGGGTTGGTTGTCCTGCTGGTCCATCGGGCCTGGTGGGAGAAGCTGATCGTTCTGGTGTCAAGCCTGCCGATAGCGCTGTTGTGCAACACGGTGCGGCTGACGGTGACGGCTATCGCTCTGACAAGGCTCAGCGGCCAGTTCTGGGACGACATGTTTCACGATTTCGGCGGCTATGCGATGATGCCGCTGGCCCTTGCGGTGGTCGTTGGCGAGCTTTGGCTCCTGACAAAACTAACTGTCCCTCCGGGTGCAGAAGAAGCAGTCATCATTGTGCACCAGAAGGGGTGAGAAGCATTTCGTGGCGGCCCGCTTGGCGAAAGACCTCAAGATGGGCCTCCAAACCGGGTAAGAATCACAAACCCTAATCGAAGGAGTAATAGAAATGAACGAATTAGAGAAATATCGCGATCAGGTGGTTGGACCAGAAGTTGTCAACTGGCAAGCTCCACCTGAACCGGGCAGTGAGACCACATCGGACCTGGTCGCCGGCGTATTACGCCGCTGGTACATTGTACTGCTGATCTTCCTGGTCATGTGTGCCATCGGACTGCCCGCCGTCTGGATGCTGGTCAAGCCTTTGTACGAGGTGACGGGTGCGCTGAGGATCGCTCCCATCCTGGTGGACATCTTAAGCGCGGAAACAGACAGCGGAGAAATATCGGATTATGAAAGGTTCATGAATACTGAAGCGGAGAAGATCACCAGCAGCTCGGTCGTGCAGAGAGTGGCGGACGCGTTGGTTGACAGAGACTTGTCTTTCTTCAGGGACGAGCCGGCCGATCTTGTCTCGCAGTGGAAGCAGAAGCTGGCAGGTCCGCGAGCAAAGCTGGAGCCGGCCATGCTGTTGAAAGAGGCCATCGTCGATGAACAATCCATTGTGGTGGCGGCCGACCGTTCCAAGGAGCTGATAAAAGTAACCATGAAAAGCCCGAATGCGCAAGAAGCGAAACAGATTGTGGACGCGTTCATCAAGGCTTATATGGAGATCGAAGTTGTCATTTCAGACGAGGATGAGAACCGGCAGTTGGCTCTCTTGGAAAACGAGCGTGACAGTCTTTTGGAAAGAGTCCAGAATGTCCGTCAGACGATCTATCAGCTGGGGCAGGAGTATGGGACTATTGCTTTGGAAAACCGGCAGGATGCGATGCTGGAGCGTGTTGCAAGTCTGCTGAACACTCTCACCGGCGTGGAAGCAGAGAGAATCAGGATCGAGGCACAGGTTCAGTTGCTCGAGCGTACCAGAGAGCAGGCGATCGCGCCGGCGGAGCTGCTGAAGATGCGACGCGATTATATCAATCAGGATACGTCGGTCACCGCACTTACGGATCGCATCACGGAACTGGAGCAAGAGATCATCGTTGCCAAACAGACACTGTCTCCTGCGAATCCGGAGATTGAGAACAAGGTTCAGCTATTGGATGCGCTGAAGCAGCGTCTGGACGGGCGGAAGCAGGAGGCCAGCAAGGACTTCGATGATTTGGTCGCCAAGGAAACGGCGGAGGCCGGTAATAAGCAGCTCGTCTCTGTACGCAGTCAGTTGGACCAGACCCGAGAATATGAGAAACGGCTCCGGGAGACATTGTCCAAGGAAGATACTCAAACCATCGGGGTGGGCCGCAAGCAACTGGCCATCCAGGAATTACAGGCCGACTTGGACTTAGCCAAAGAGCGGTATGATTTGGTGCTCAAGCGCATCCAGGACCTCGAACTGCAACGAAAGCGTCCCGCGAGGGTCTCTGTGTATTATAACGCCGACGTCGCGTCGATTAACGACAAGCGGATAAAATTCTCGATAGCCCTGGTCCTCGGCTCGCTTGTCTGTGGTATGGGATTGGCGTATCTTCGGGATAAGGCTGACCAACGCCTGCGGACGCCGGATGATGTCGCTAAGCACATAGGCATTCGAATCATCGGAACCACGACCAGTCTGAACACTATCAAACCGGCTCTTCTCCCGGAACAGATAGTCGGAGACTACCAGACGATTCGTGCCAACCTGGGGCTCCTCGGCGGCAAGGGGATACCCAGGAAACTGGTGGTTACCAGCCCGGGGATGAAGGAGGGCAAGACGACATTTGCCGTTAATCTGGCGACGAGCTTGGCCGAGTCCGGCAAAAAAGTCTTGCTCATAGACGGGGATCTGCGAAAACCTGATGTGGCGCGCCTGTTGAACCTTCCCAAGGGTTCGAGGGGGCTGCAGGATGTGCTGTGCGGCGTCAAATTTGAACAGGCCGTTTACTCCGTAGCCGCAACCGGGCTGGATGTGCTTGCGGCTGACTTTAGCCATGCCGCGGATGCGTACGAGATGCTGGCCCTTCCATCGACGGCCAAACGCATAAGCATGATAAGCAAAAAATACGATCATGTGATTATCGATACCCCCCCTGCGTTGGGCTTTCCTGATGCTCTTATATGGGCGAAGATGGGGGATGCGGCGATTTTGGTCAGCTTTGCGGGCCAAACGACGATGTCGGACCTCAAGGAAGCAAAGGAGCGGCTGGCACAGATAAACGTTAAGGTGCTGGGGACCGTTCTGAGCAGTGTCCAGGCGGGGCACGGCTATTACCGTCACGGTCATACCTATTACGCACAATCGAGAGACAGCGCCAAGGTGTCCAGGAGGAAGCTGATGTTCGCTATGGACGAGAGTTCAGATCATACGGATGTTTCTGAGACTTCGCAGGAGACTCTACCCGATGACGCGTGATTCGTGAAACATCAGGTCCGAAGTCTCCTTGTGATCCGGCACGGATTGGGCTTAGGCCGGCATCTGGTTGCCACACGATCACGAACGTCGTGTCCTCACCCATCTATGAATCTGATAATCATACACAGAAGCTCTTCTGACGGCTGCGGTGGCGAGCTGCTTCGGTTTGCTCTGACCAACGAGCCTGTCGCCGGTCTTGTTCTCGACGGGTTGAGCAGATGCTTGCGCCCGGCTGGAGAAAGGATTCGCGTTCGAGGACTCTCCGGGAGGCCGGATTTCGGCGAGACTATTTACGCCATCCCCGAAGGATGGAGAACTGAGCCTCGCATAAACCAGGGCCTGCGCAAAGCAGACCGGGTTTCTCTCTTCGATGCGCGGCCGGACATAACATACTACGGAGAGAACGTGCCCGTCCCCTCCGAGCTTGTCAGCGAAACCCGGCCAAACAGGTCGCCGCGCTGCTGGTTTGTTGTCTCCAACGGACGCTTTGCCACCCGGATGAACAGCGATCTGTTCGAAGGGGTCCTGGCCGGCGTGCAGGCGGACGTCGTGGCGGTCACTGTGGATCCCGAGCTGCTTGGCGAGCGTGAGAAAGTGCGCCTGACAGCGCAGGGTAAAGTGGCGGGTTTCCGCCGGGCATATTCAGATTCGGCTGAGTTTGCCGTCGCCTCTGCCGATTGGCCGCATCATCTTTTCATTAAGAGCAGTGTTCTCGCTCGTATTCTGACCGGTCGTGCCTTGCCGGAGTCTTTTTCGGCGCTTGCCCGAATATGCCGCTCGGAAGGGCTAAGGCTGCGCGCGATCAGTGTGGGCGGGGCGGTGCTGGATTTGGAAACGGAAGAAGGATTACTGGGCTTCTGCCGGGCAAGGCTTTCCACGGGTCGCAGCTCCATGCTCCAGGTGGGAAAGTCAAATAACGTATCGGGGAACCCGAGGATTGTCGGGCAGGTGCTCCTGGGAGACAATATCAGCGCCGGTTCGGACGTTATCATCATTGGGCCGGCCGTCATTGGCGACAACGTCAGGATCGAGCCGGGAGTTATCATACATTCATCAATCATCGGTCCAGAGGCATACGTGCCGAAGAATCAGCTTGTCCAGAACCGCGTTGTAGAAGGACCGCAACACGATTGGGGGCGTTCGGTTCGGGACCGGAGCGGTCATTCAAAGCAGGTTTCCCGGCCGAGATGTGATTTGAGTCTGTTGCAGGAGGCGTGCAGTCCGTTCCGCAGATGGGGAAGATTTTCTTACGCCAGATGTCTGAAGCGAGTCACCGATTGCGTTGTTGCCGGGGTCGTGCTTACCTTGTTTGCTCCTCTGATGCCCTTCGTGGCTCTGGCCATAAGACTAACGTCCCCGGGTCCGGTTTTTTATAAGGACAAGCGCCAGGGTCTGCATGGAAAGGAATTCAACTGCCTGAAATTCAGGACCATGATTGCCGGAGCTCACGAGATCCAGGAGAAGCTGCGCGTGGTCAGCCAGGTGGATGGCCCGCAATTCAAGATGGCCGATGACCCGCGAATCAGCACAGTCGGACGGTTTCTGCGAGAGACGTATATCGACGAAATACCTCAGTTTTTCAATGTTCTGCTCGGGCAAATGGCTGTCGTCGGTCCAAGACCTTCTCCTGAATCGGAGAATACGCTGTGTCCGTTTTGGCGTGACGCCAGGCTGTCGGTTCGGCCGGGGATTACGGGACTCTGGCAGCTTTTCAGGACCCGACAGCCAATGAGAGACTTCCAGGAATGGATTCATTACGACATTGAGTATGTCAGGAACCTGTCGCTCAGGATGGATTTGTGGATATGTTGGCAAACGGCCAAGAAGCTTTTTGATAATTTCATCAGCCAATTCTGAATTCCGAACGTTAAGAAAGGAAAGGTAAATGCCTGCAAGATACTTTAACTGGAAACTGGCCGCCGTTCTGGCTATCGGCCTTGTCGTCTTAGGCGCGGGCGCCTTTGCACTTCGCCAATGGCACAAGACCAGCAGGATTGAACAGGGACTCGTTCGGGGCAATGAAGCCTATAACGCGCAGAGGTGGGAAGAGGCGGCCGAACATCTGGGCCGGTATCTTGCCGTGCAACGAGACGATGTGCCCGTGCTGCTGCGATACGCCGATGCTCAGCAGAATGTCCGGCCTACCACAGGCAACAATATTCAGCAAGCCGTTGGAGCCTATCGCGCGATCTTACGAGTGGACAGAAACAACTCAGAGGCTGCTATAAAGCTGACCGAAATCTATTTGGCAATCGGCAGCCCCGGTGAAGCTGAGCTGATCGCCAGAAGACAGCTTGAAGTGAACGCGGAGCCGGGGCTTCGCAGGATGTTGGCTCTGGCGTTGACCGGCCAGCGAAAGTTCACGGAAGCGGCGGCTGAACTGAAGGCTGTTGTGCAGGAACATCCTGAGCAGGTATTGGCCTATGAAACATTAGGTCAGCTCATAGAGCAGCGCCCGGCGGATTTTCCTGATACGGCGCTCCAATGGTTCAATGAAGCGGTGGAGAAAAATCCGTCGTCGGCGCTGGCCTACGTCGTTCGGGCCGGCTTCCATCGAAGAAGCGAAAACCTGTCTTTGGCTTTGACTGACTTGGAGCAGGCTGAAGAAAAGGACCTGTCGGACCCCGCCGCGCGGCTGCGTCTGGCAAGAGAGCTTATCGATTGCGGCGCTCTGGACAGAGCGGAGGGACATCTGGTTGTGTCGCAGAAGGCCGCACCGACAGACCAGGGTCTATGGCAAACATGGGCTCAGCTCGCATTGAAGTCAAAGTTGCAGGAAAAGATGTTGAAAGCAGCGCAAGAGGGATTGAAGGAGCTGTCGTCTCAGCCGTGGGATTTCATGCCCATTGCGACGGAGCTGTTCATCCGGTGTGGTCGCCTGGACGACGCCAATGACTGCATCTCTCAACTGAGCAGGAAGAATATTGCGCCTGCGGCGGTTGCGTTCCTGCGGGGCCTGGTTGCTGCTGAGCAAGGGAATCTGCTTGAGGCTGGCAAACGCTGGCAGCAGTCGATGGAATCGGGCAATAAGTCGCCCCAGGTCCGACTGGCGATGGCGCAGGCCCTGTCTCGTTTGGGTGATGCGCAATCCGCTCTGCGGCAGTTGCGTACGCTCATTTCCGAAAGGCCGGATTCTTCTGAAGGACATCTGGCCTTGGCCAGGCTGCTGGCGCAATCCGGAAGGTGGGCCGAGACGGCCGAGTATGCCGCACGAGCGAGCGAGCTGGCACCGGAAAATCCCGAGTCTGCTGTACTGCAGCTACAGGCCGAGATGCAGCTATTGTTGACAAAGTCAGCCGGACCGGGAAAGGTTCATCCCCAGATGTGGCGGGATATGCAAAAACGGTTGTCCGCTCTGGAGAAAACGGCGGGAGCCTCTGACGATGTCAAACTGTTGCAGTTTGAGTTTGCGCTGCAACAGGGCAATTTCGACGAAGCCCAGACCTGGGTCGCTCGACTGAAGGATACAGGGCTTTCACCGGTAAGGATTGTTATGGCTGAAGCTGAACTGCTCGCGGCTCAAAACAAGATAGACGAAGCAATCCTGAGATTGAATGACGCCGTAGAGAAATTCCCTCAGGCGGCGGAACTGGTGAGGTACCTTGCGATTCTGCTGGACCAGCAAGGCAATCGAGAGAAATGTGAGGAGTCTATCGCGAGTGCGTTAGCTCGCGTCGATGAACCCCTTGCCCGGCGCGAATTGGGTTTGCTGCTTGCCCAGTTTTACACTCGGTGGGGGCGTCGAGACAGTGTCTATGCAATGCTTGCGACCCTTGCGGAAAAGTTGCCCAACGATATTCCCATAAAGCGCCGGCTCTTGTTGTGCGAGCAGGCCATCAACGACTCCGAGCAGGCTCAGAGGCTCGTCAACGAGATCAAGTCCCTTGAGGGTGACGCCGGCTGGCAGTGGCGATATGAACAGGCAAGGGTATGGTTCTCCGCAGACGATTTTAAGAATCGTTATCCCCAGATTGTCTCGCTTCTGCAGGAAAATATGGTGGCCAATCCGAATGACCAGGCCAGCCGTCTGCTCCTGGCGAGGTCCTACGAACGAGCCGGCGAGGTGCAGCTAGCGCTCTCGACATACCGCGAGGCCCTGCGGGTCTCACCCGATGACCTCCGCGTTATAATTCCGGCCGTGGCCGCGCTTTACGGTGCAAGACAGTACGAGGAAGCCGAGCAGGTCCTCAAGCGAGCCTCCAAGCAGGAGCTATACCATCCGGAACTACAGAAGTTGATGCTGCAAAACTACCTCAGACGCGGGGAGCTGGATTCGGCGTCGGGTGTTCTGCGGGATCTTCTTAGCAACGATCCAAATAATCAGGCGGCTTGTCTTTCTCTTGCATTCCTCAAGATACAGCAAAATGAATTCGACGAAGCCGGACAGTTGCTGGCCAAGCTGAAGAGTCAGGATCCTAACTCGCTGCCGGTAACGGCGGCCCTGATCCAGCTCGATATTCGTCGAGGCAAACCGCAGGAAGCGCTGCGGCTTTCCGACGAAATAGTAAACAGTCTTAATACCGCATCCGCCTTCATCCTTCGCGCTCGAACGCGTGCCACCCTGGGTCAGGCCGATGGCGCCGCGAAAGACCTCGAGCGTGCTGTTTCTCTCGAACCGAACAACGCCGAAGTGTGGGTGGCCGGCAGCGATTTTCACCGTTCTGTGGGTCAACTGGAAACGGCGACGGCCAACATTCAACAAGCACTTTCTCTGGCTTCTGATGATATCCGTATCCAGAAGCGTGCCGTTTCGCTGCTGCTGGCGTCCGGAGAGCCGAACAGAGTCCGCGAGGGGAAAGCGCTTCTTCAGAAAGCCCTGGAATCAAACGCCGACGACATTGATCTGCGGCTGCTCAGTGCGCGCTGCTTGCTTGCCGAAGGAACCGCTCCCGCCATTGAGGATGCGGAGCGAATTCTCAAGGAAATAACACAGGACCGGCCGGAGCTCAGTGAAGCGTGGGTATTCTTGGGAGAGATCGCGATCAAACGGGGACAGCCTGAAAAAGCCATGGATGTCGCACTGCGAGGTCTTGCCCATGAACCCAGCGATAAGATGCTTTTATTGTTGAAAGCTCGCGTGGAGGCCATCCGGTCGCCCGTGCTGGCTGTTCCGACTTTGAGAGTTCTGCATGAATCCGATCCGAATGACGTGGAAACAGGAATATTGCTGGCCGGCACATACATCAAAGCCGGTGAGCCGAAAAAAGCCGCCGATCTGCTGAGAAAGCAGTTGACGACGTGCGATGATTCAACCCGGCGCCGATGCACGATTGCCCTGGCCTGCGCCTTATACAAGAACGGCAACAAGGCAAGGGCACAAAAGGAATTAGATTCCCTCATTGAGTCTGAGCCAAACGATCCGGCTCCGCTGTTGGCACGCGTGCAACTGCTCAGAGACGACCAGCTCTGGAGCGAGTTGAGCCAGAAAGTCATGGATTGGTACCAAGCGCACCCACAGGACAAGCGTACCGTTGTCAGTGCTGCGAGGGACTTGAAAGCAATTGCCGACAGCCAGGCGAAAAAGACAGCGGAAGATTTGCTTCGGATGGTGCTCAGAGATGACCCTGATTATGTCGAAGCCATGGGTGTGCTCGCTATCCTGCTATTGGAGGTGCCGGGCCGTTCTGCGGAATCCGCCGACCTGTACCAGCGGCTTCTTGGGCGCGAGCCGGATAACGTAGTCGCTATCAACAATCTTGCCTGGCTGTTGTGTGAGGAGCAGGGTAAACATCAACAGGCGCTCGAACTTGCACAGAGGGGGCTGAAAATAGCACCGAACTACTTCGATCTTATCGATACGCGCGGTGTCGCATACTACCGCCTGGGCGAATACGACAAAGCCGTCGCGGACTTTACTACGTGCATCAACCTCTACCTCAGCACGGCACCTGCAAGTGTCGGCGCGCATTTTCATTTAGCAAGGGCTTTGGCCAAACTCGGACAGAAGGACAAGGCCATCGAACAACTGAACCAGGCTTTGGACCTGGGAAGTCGAATCGGGGGTTTGTCAACGGCGGACCTGACTGATGCGCAGCGTCTGCTCAAACAGTTAAAGGAGGGTAGTTAGCCATGCTCCAACTGCCAGATTCACAAGCGGAGAATCCTGGAAGCAGTGATTCGCCTTGCAAGCAGCCCGACGTGATACTGCTCAACAAGAAACAGTGGATATACGTTCAGAACCGGTATAATCTGACGCCGCGCGAACGCCAGATTGCAGAATTGATCTGCCAAGGTCTGACGAATGGCGGCATCGCTAAAGTTCTGCGCATACAGCCCGGCACCGTAAAGACACACACCAGGAATATATATCGAAAAGTTCACGTCGAAAGCAAGATTGCAATGCTCCTTAGATTTGTGACCGATGCCAGAGACCTTTCCACCAAATACGAGGGGACGTACTCCAGCCCCATTGGAGAGTGACCGAGATACGCCGGGATAGTCTCCCCCACGCATTTTCCAGCCCGTAGTTTCCCCACAGACCTGCCGCCTCCTCAGCACTGAAGAACAAGGCAGCGCATTTCGCCTCAGACGCACCTCGCAAGACTTCCGATCCAGCATGTAACATCCCACGTAGCCCGCGCTGCGCCACAAAGAAGCAGGCACATGACAAGATGAATGCGTGCCTGCCGCACTTCCAAAGGACACACAGATCAGCAACTCTTCGGCAATGCAACGTTGACCGGCATCTATCGTAGTCGCGTAGTCTGGTGAAATTTTACTGCTTGCCGGCAGAATACGTTGAGTTCGACTAAAGTCAGGCGAGCCGGACGTCCGATAAAGTATGTGGGCACTGTGAGTCCGAAAATAACAGCCTCCGACAGTAATATCTGTAGGTTTGTTCTTTTCTTCTTCTGCGTAGTGTTGTATACTGAACGCGTGTCGGACATAGGAAGATCGGCACTTTGCCCTTTAAGGGGGAGGCCATCTTGGAATTTGCGTGTGAGGGTGGCCGTCAGACTGTGTGGTTGATGTCAGCGCACTCTGTAAGGATACAGAGGAGGAATAGTGCGGGGCAGGGATACCAAGGGAATGGTAGGGTTGGCAGCGTTCCTCGTGGCAGCAGTGTCGGCTGCTGCGCCAGGGGTGAGCGACTTGCGGCAAGAGGGTCTTGTCTGGCGTGCTTGTCGAGAGGTGCTGGAAAAGGCTGTCGGGGGTGGCGAGGGGGCCTATATTACCGGACTGCGTGGCGGGGGGCTGGCCGGTGTTAATGCGGAATTTCACAGGGCACCTGTTAGATTTGGCGGCTCAACACGGCGCGTTATGCTGGCAAAATCGTTGGCGCCCGGACCGCGCATACTGCTCATGGTTTTGGCTGGGTTTCTGTGTGTTTTAGCAGTGAAGAACCGTGGGACGGGGCTGGGGGCCGTATCATGCCTGCTGCGGTTAGGCCATGCTGGGTTTTCCAGTTTTCGGCAGTTGGGTTCCCGTGCGGCAGGCGAGAGGCGCCCGTATGAGCGGTCGTCTGTATGGCGCCCTCTTCTTGATGAGGCTGGGCATCGTTGTTATCTGAGGGGGGATGTCGAAGGCATATTCTCCATAGAGGTGCTGCCTTGTCCTTGCGTATTGCCGGGGCGGACGCGGTCATTGGTATTCTCCTCAGCGCTTCGATCATTCCCGTCATGCGCAAAGCGTGTCGGTGTGCGGGAGGGAAAGCGAATGGGTTGCGGCGGCTGGGGGCGCGAAGTGGGCTTTCTCCGATGGGGGCATAAATTTGAGGCGGCTGAGTCTGCACGTGGCAGGCCCGTGCTGTGCCAGGTGTGTGCAGGGAAATGCCCGGCCTCGCGGACAGAGCCGTGTTCCTGTTTCACGACGGAGTTTGCTGCTATCAGGGGTGCACGGGGGCCGCCGTGTTCCTTATGACCTGTCAACCTAACGTAGGAGGCCGAAGACCCTGTAGTGCTTAGTGGCCCCAATGATGCCTCGATGAGCGGGTACGGATGAGAGAACTTCTGCGTGATATACCTACCTGTTTTCTGAGAGGTCTTTGATATGAGGATGGATAATTATGAAAGCTAAGGATGGTATGAGAATCTTGTTTGAGTTCACATTGTTGGAGAAATATTGGGCGTCGCAAGTAAGCTTGTTCGGGCCTGTTAGAGGTAACTCATTTGCCCTGCCCATTTTCACAGTACTTTCAGCCGTTTTGCAAAGACCGGCAAGAACAACAGCGTGTCTATCTGCGCTGGTGTTGTTTCTTGGAGGATTTTATGCGCCTGCAATCGCCAAGCCGACTTTAGAACTGACTGGCGCGGGCAATTCCGGATACACTGATCCTGCCTACTCCGACCAACTGTTGTTCCACAGGGAGATTGACATCTTCTTGGCAGATGCGGGACATCTTAGGGGATATCCTCAAGGCCGCGGCCACCTGATTCACGACCTTGATGCTGGCGAACTGGGCAAATGGAAATGGGGCAAGCCGAATCTGATGCCCGGGCACGGAAGCGGCTCCGCAGATTGGTTCACGTATGTTCCCAGTTGCATGTTTGACGGCGGAAACTCTGTCTGTTTTCATCCAAAGTCTGGTCAGAGTGGCCCCAGGAATGCCGGATGCTGGAAATGGGGTGAAGACAAACCGCTGCCGGTGATTCCTGCCCCGGGTGCTATTGTGTTGGGCAGCATCGGGGTGTGTGTTGTTGGCTGGTTGCGCAGGCGGGAGACATTATGAGCGAGCCTGAACATCTGTATTAGCGGGGCACATGTCGGAAAAGGCGAAGGGGATGAAACTTCGCCTTTTCCGATGGTTATCCCGGAGAAGTCTCTCCCAATCCCAGGACCGCTTCTGGCCACAGCGTCTGCGGCGCCGGCAGACGAACCTTGAAGTCGTTCTCTGAGCCATTCTCATCTGGCGTCCTGATGTTGGGTGAGTCGTATGCAGGGTGGAAGAATTGTGCGTTCTGCCCATCCGCATGACACTGGTGGTACATAGGCGGTACGCTGCAAGAAGACAGCAGGTGGCGAAAAAACCGCATGTGTCCGAGAGGGTCAGGTCGCAGAATCAGGCCGTGTCAGTCATCACGCTAACGGGGATCGCTCCTGCTGACGGGTAATTATCGCTGTCAAACAAGCGGTGTGGCCCGCCACTTTCCGATCCCGTCCCACCAGAAGCTGATGTGGTCAACAACAGTTCTGTCCCGGCTCTTTTCTTTGCACAGGGCCATGGTCATATCACGAACTTCCCGCATGCAGCTCAGTCCCCCGGTTTGCCAGGCGTTGACCCCGACGCCGACAGCTTCCCGTTCCGCCTGCCTGAAGTCCGTTCCGTCGGCCGTCAGCAGCCCGGCGAGCTTCTCAGCCTGGGGCTTCAGCAGCTCACGCCAGCAGCGCCTGTCCGAATCTTCCTTTGCCAGCACCTGGGCCAACAAGTGCTCCCTGTCCCTTTGTCTGCTTTCTCGCTCGGCTCTTGCCTGCGCGAGCCGCTGGATGCGGTGCCTTCGACTGGCAGGCAGGAGCATTTCCAGCAGCCCGAATGCCGGATCGAGGATCACCCAAACCAGGAATGTTACCCCGAGGGTCCCCAGTGCGATTCCCAGGAAGAAGTGGCTGATTGAATAAGCGCCTATCATTCCCAGGCAGCCGGCCAGGCCGCCCAGAAAGGGAGTCACGACGTAGAAACCCGCGTAGTACGTTGTGCTGGTCAGCGGATGTTCTATCTGGACTCTTTGGCTGCTGCTGATACCCCGGAAGATGGCAAACAGGTACAGGCTCACCAGCACCATGACGATCAGCACGCCGTGCCCTGAAAGGGAGAATACCACCCACCAGTTTACGCCGGCCTGCCGCAACGTCAAAACCAAAATATAAGCGACGGCCAGAACGAACCAGATCGTACTGGCAATATGGGCCTTTCTCAGTTCATCTCGCGGCCTCATCAGTCCTCCTGTTTTCCTCATTGTGACTCTATCATGTGTCGGTTTAGACATGCTCAGCCGCTGAACGTGTCAGAAACTGGCCGCGCCGAAACCCCCGGTCGGCGACTGTGTTATCCAGTAGCCCGAAAAAGCTCGCGCGATCGGCCGTATGAACTCTTCTATCTTCATTGCCGCAGCCGCCAGGACAGTCGGTGGCACGTATATGATGTCCCCTTCTTGCAGCAGGACGTTGCGAGTGGTATCGCCGTGGGCGCTCAAGCGGTCGAAATTGACTTCGAAGATCTTCGGCCTGATGTTCTTGTCGGGCGATGGCCTTACGACCTGGATGCGTTCTTGCCAGGCCAGTACCGTCGGGCTCCCGGCAAGCGCCAGGGCACCGAGGACCGTATCGCGTCCCGAATAGACCTGGGCTCCCGGATTGGCCACCTGCCCGAGGACGTAGTATCTCTTGCTTCGGAATGCGATGACACGAACATCAATGGGATTGTCGCCCGATAGTTTATAAAGCTCCACGATCTTGTCCCGCAGGGCCTCGGCGACCTGTGCGGGCGTCTTGCCCGCCGCAGCGACCTCGCCGATGGCTTCAAAGCTGACTTTGCCGTCCGGGCGAATCTGCTGTCGCTGGAGGTCGATTTCCGGTGCCTTGGAGCAATGGACCTCAATCTCATCCGGCGGTTGCAGGATGTAATGTTCTGATGTGACATCAACCTGGTGGGGCATGGTGAATGCTTTTATGTCTTTCGGATTAGACGAGAAGCAGCCTGTCAAGCTCAGGGTGACCAGCATCGAAATCGCCGTTATTATCGGTCGCGCGTGCGTCATGACCATTCTCCTTTCTCTTGCCGTTGGATATTCGCTCATGTACTCTAAGACATCACGTTGGACATCACGTTGTATTATCGGCATATGTTTGCCCCGGATCAACTTGCTACTTCCGGAAAACTGAAAAAAACTGGCCATCGATAGGTCAGGCTTGACTTGGAGGCCCTATTTTGGTACAATGTCTTAATAAGTGTATGGGGTTTGAAGGGCTGAAAGTGAATCCTTGGGTAGAAACTACCGGTGTTGTTCTCGTTGCCTTGTTGGGCGTTTTCTTAGGGAGGCTTTTCTCGCGCCTTCCAAGACCTTACTGGGTATTAGGCTATCTTTTCCCCGCAGTGCTCATTCTGATGCTGGCCCTGGTCAGGTTCAATAATGATCTCTATTTTGTCCGCCCCTTTCTGTGGGTCGTCGGCGGGCGGATCAGATTCGTCGCCTTATCGTTGGCCGTTTCAATGGGCCTGGTTGTCCCGTTGTCGCGCCTGCCTCGCAAATGCGAGAAGCTCATCGTGTGTGTCGTGATGGCCGGATTCGTTACCTGGTTCTCGGTTTTGCCTTTTCTGGTTCCGGCTCTGATTAAGGACAGGCTGTCAAATCTCACAACAAGATTCGATTCCAACGGCATCTGCCGTCAGACGACGGATTATACGTGCGGCCCCGCCGCGGCGGTGACGGCCCTTGGCAGATTGGGCCTGTCCGGCGACGAGGGCGAAATCGCCGTGCTTTCCTATTCGAGCCCCGTCGTGGGGACCCTCCCGGCGTGCCTTTCCTCGGCTCTTGAGAATCGCTACAGAGCCGAAGGGCTGAGGTGCCAGTATCGTCGCTTCGACTCCATCGATCAGCTCCGGAACGCCGGCGTTACGTTAGCTGTAGTAAGGGATGCGTTCCTTCTGGACCACTGCATTGCGGTTCTGGAGGTTTCGGACGATGCCGTTACGGTCGCCGACCCGGTTACCGGCGCCAGGCTGATACCCTACCAGCAATTCGAGAAAATCTGGCGATTCTCCGGCATCGTTCTGGAGCGAGACTCCATACGGAGCATCTAAGTCGAGAGTCGCCCATTTCAAAGATTCTTGCTTCATCCGGCCAATGAGCTCGTGCTACGTAGCATTGCTTGCAGCCTTCGCAGCCGCTTCGGGGCAGTCGGCACTACCCAGAGTAGCATAGGTGCGCCGAACCTTGGGGCAGGGGAGGTCTTGAAATTGGCTTTGTTTGGGTTCGTTTTCCTGGACTCCAGACCGGGGTTTATTATCATAAGCCTCTGTGAAACAAGCCTTTGCGCCCGTTTCGGCTGGAGCAAATTGGCTTTGTTTTGCAGAATCGGTGTTATGATCTTGAGGCGGGCGGGTATCCGCAGGCGATTGCTCTTCCTCGGTGTTGGCGGCCTCCAGCTTTCGCATGAGGCGCAGCTCTCGAAGCTCGGCCATCGTCTTATACAGGCTCTGCTCGATCCGGCGTTCGTAGATCAACAGATGCTCAATCACCCTTGAATTGGACCAATCCTTCGCCGCAATTCGCCCGAGAGGCAGGTAGTCGCCCGAATTGCGCGGGTCCTTCGGCGAGGAACCCCATGTCCTCCGCAGGCTTTCGGCGTGAGAATCGACCATGTATTCGATAACCTGGTTCTGCATGGTCTCGGCCCGTTTGAGGCGCCACGACAGGCTGACAATCCGCGCAGCTAACATAGACTCCATGACGCCGACGGGGGCCAGCTCGGCTAACATTTCGTCGCGGAGAAGGTCAAAATCAGCCTGATTTTCGGCGATTGTTACGTCCTGAACGGCAAAAAGGCCATGTTTGAGCGCATTTTGCGACACGGCGGCCTTGCCTTCAGCCGTCCGCGGCCCGGTTGATTTTTGAGCATTTTCCCGGTTTGCAGTGATTTGAGCTTCAGTTGACATGAAATTCCCCTTTCCGATTGACGATTTTCCATTTGCGATTGCCGATTGCCTATAAACTACAAACTGTGAACTATTAACCATGAACCATCTACAGTATCATTTAGGTATATATATATTATACTACACATATAGTTATCTGTAAAGTGAAATTTCAGAAATAGAGGAACTTGCCATGGATTAGCTTGGCGCGGCCTCGGGCTTCGCCCTCGGCCGCAACCGAAAAGTTCGTCTAACAGAAATACTTCATAAGGTGCTGTTTATCAATATGTTACGAACGGCCAAAACGAAAATCGAGCATAAAAAACAACGTTTTGAAAGATTGTATTACAGATTCTTGAATGGATTGGATGTGGCAAAGGCGTTACAATTGTGGCGGTATGAATAACAGAAACGTATATATCATCGCCGGGCCCAACGGGTCAGGCAAGACAACATTTGCAGTGAAGTTTCTGCCCGAATACGCCAAGTGCCCCAATTTTGTCAACGCCGATCTAATCGCACAGGGACTTTCGCCTTTTTTCCCCAGCACAGCAGCGATAACGGCGGGCAAACTTGTACTTGAACAAATTCATCAATTCGCAAACAAGGGGGTTGATTTTGCCTTTGAGACAACGCTTTCGGGCAAACTATATGTCAACTTGCTCGAATCTCTTAAGGAAAAAGGGTACAAAATCAATCCTGTTCGGCCCGGGACTTGCTCTCTGACCGGCCAGCTTACCTGATATACA